>NZ_JALLJA010000020.1:0-124011 GCF_023242385.1 Pseudomonas sp. MWU12-2345
TCGAACCGCTGAAGAGGCGAAAACACACTGCCTTTTCAGCTACTTCCACACTTCGATGAACTGAAGCGATCCGCCTGCCAAAACTCCCAAAACCTTTGTAACTCATTGAATCTCAAAGGCTTTTCCGTTTCGACTGCGCCGGAGTGGGGCGAATTATAGAGCCGTGGAATTTCCCGTCAACGCTTATTTTCACTTTTCTGTCATAAGCGTGGAAAACGGTATAGAAACCCCAGGTTTTGCGGTGTTCGAACTGGCCTCTTCGCGGCGGTGCGGCGATCCGACAAGCCCTGCTCCTACAGGTTTGCGTCGTATACAAAATTGGGGAACGACAGAGGACTGTAGGAGCAGGGCTTGCCCGCGAAGAGGCCCGTATAGACGACGCCTATACGGACCTTGTTTACAGACTCGGGAACGCGAACTGCGACGCCTCATGGCTGGCACGTTGCGGCCAGCGCTGGGTGATCGCCTTGCGCCGGGTATAGAAACGCACGCCATCCGGACCATAGGCATGCAGGTCGCCGAACAACGAACGCTTCCAACCACCAAAGCTGTGATAAGCCACCGGCACCGGCAACGGCACATTGACCCCGACCATGCCCACTTCGATCTCGTCGCAGAACAAACGCGCCGCTTCACCGTCACGGGTAAAGATGCAGGTGCCGTTACCGTATTCGTGATCGTTGATCAGTTGCATGGCCGCTTCCAGGCTGTTGACCCGGACGATGCACAGCACCGGCCCGAAGATCTCTTCCTTATAGATGCGCATCTCAGGCGTCACGCGATCGAACAGACAACCACCGAGGAAGAAGCCCTCCTCATGATCCTTGACGCTCAAGCCACGACCGTCGACCACCAACTGCGCGCCCGACGCCACGCCATCGGCAATATAGCCACTGACCTTGTCGCGGTGCTGACCGGTGACCAATGGCCCCATATCCAGACCACACGAAGTACCCGCACCGATCTTCAGCGCCTTGATCTGTGGCACCAGCTTGGCCACCAGCGCGTCCGCCACCTGGTCGCCCACGCAAACAGCCACGGAGATCGCCATGCAACGCTCACCGCAGGAACCATAGGCCGCGCCCATCAAGGCACTGACCGCGTTGTCCAGATCGGCATCCGGCATCAATACCGCATGATTCTTCGCTCCGCCCAGCGCCTGGACACGTTTGCCGCGCTTGGTGCCTTCGGCATAGATGTACTCGGCAATCGGAGTCGAGCCGACAAAGCTCAAGGCCTTGACCTCAGGCGCCTCGATCAACGCGTCCACCGCGGTCTTGTCACCATGCACCACGTTCAGCACACCCTTGGGCAAACCGGCCTCCAGCAACAGCTGGGCGATCAGCAAGGTCGAGCTCGGATCACGCTCGGACGGCTTGAGGATAAAGCAGTTACCGCAAACGATCGCCAGCGGATACATCCACAGGGGCACCATCGCCGGGAAGTTGAATGGCGTGATCCCCGCCACCACGCCCAGCGGCTGGAAATCGGACCAGGCGTCGATGTTCGGACCGACGTTACGGCTGTATTCACCCTTCAGTACTTCCGGCGCGGCGCAGGCGTACTCGACGTTCTCGATACCACGCTTCAATTCACCGGCGGCATCTTCCAGGGTCTTGCCGTGTTCTTCGCTGATCAGTTGGGCGATACGCGCCTCATTCTGTTCCAGCAGTTGCTTGAAGCGGAACATCACCTGGGCACGCTTGGCCGGTGGTGTATTGCGCCAGGCCGGAAAAGCCGCCTTGGCCGAATCGATGGCCTGCTGAATGGTCTCGCGATCCGCCAACGGCACCTGATGGATAACCTGGCCGGTGGACGGGTTGTATACGGCGGCCGTACGACCGGAATCGCTGACCAGTTGGCCGTCGATCAAATGTTGAATTGCGCTCATTGCGGGGCTCCAGAACATGGACGTACAGAAGCGAGTCGCCTCGCTCCTGCCAGGAAATAGTGTTGGTCTTCTATATAGAAGGATCAGTCCAGCTTGTTCAGCACTTCGCCGACCGCATCGAACAGACGATCCAGGTCCTGCGGCTTGCTGTTGAACGTTGGGCCGAACTGCAGGGTGTCGCCACCGAAGCGCACGTAGAAACCGGCCTTCCACAAGGCCATGCCGGCTTCGAACGGACGCACGATGGCGTCGCCGTCACGGCCAGCGATCTGGATCGCCCCGGCCAGACCGTAGTTACGAATGTCGATCACGTTCTTGCTGCCTTTCAAACCGTGCAAGGCATTTTCAAAGTGCGGCGCGACTTCGGCCACGCTCTGTACCAGGTTTTCCTTTTGCAGCAGGTCGAGTGCCGCCAGGCCTGCGGCGCACGCCACCGGGTGTGCCGAGTAGGTGTAGCCGTGGGGGAATTCCACGGCGTACTCGGGGGTCGGCTGATTCATGAAGGTCTGGTAGATCTCGCTGCTGGCAATCACCGCCCCCATAGGAATGGCGCCGTTGGTGACTTGCTTGGCAATGCACATCAGGTCCGGGGTGACGCCAAAGCTGTCGGCGCCGAACATCGCGCCGGTACGCCCGAAGCCGGTGATCACTTCGTCGAACACCAGCAGGATATTGTGCTGGTCGCAGATTTCCCGCAGGCGCTTTAGGTAGCCCTGTGGCGGTACCAGCACACCGGCGGAACCGGCCATGGGCTCGACGAACACCGCCGCGATATTGGACGCATCATGCAGTTCGATCAGCTTGAGCAGCTCATCGGCCAGGGCGATACCGCCCTGCTCCGGCATGCCACGGGAGAAGGCATTGCTCGCCAGCAGGGTGTGGGGCAGATGGTCGACATCCATCATCGCCTGGCCAAACAGTTTACGGTTGCCGTTGACACCGCCCAGGCTGGTACCGGCGATGTTCACCCCGTGGTAACCACGGGCCCGACCGATCATCTTGGTCTTGGTCGCCTGGCCTTTCAGACGCCAGTAGGCCCGCACCATCTTCACCGCGGTATCGGCGCACTCGGAGCCGGAGTCGGTGAAGAACACATGGTTCAGGTTGCCCGGCGTCAGCGCGGTGATTTTCTCCGCCAGCTGGAACGACAGCGGGTGACCGTATTGAAAGCCCGGCGAGTAATCGAGGGTCCCCAGTTGCTTGGCCACCGCTTCCTGGATTTCCTTGCGGGTGTGCCCGGCACCGCAGGTCCACAGGCCGGACAGCGAGTCGTAGACCCGGCGCCCCTTGTCATCGATCAGCCAGCTGCCTTCGGCGGCAACGATCAGGCGCGGATCGCGCTGGAAGTTGCGATTGGCCGTGTAGGGCATCCAGTGGGCATCGAGTTTGAGCTGGCTGGCCAGGGAGCCGGGAGCGTGTTCAGGCATGTTCATGGGCGAAACCTCACAGGGCAATAAGCGGCGCAGGAGTTGAAAGCGTTCTTGCAGCTAAATTGCCATGGCGATAAAGTCGGTGAAATCCAACTTTTCTAATGTTCAGTCAGCAGACCACTAAACAATATGACCCAGCCATGAGCAGCCGCCGCCCCGATCCCCTGGCGCAAGTCAGCGACTTTGATATCCGCTTGCTGCGTATCTTTCGCAGCGTGGTGGAGTGCGGCGGTTTTTCCGCCGCGGAAAGCGTGCTCGGTATCGGCCGCTCGGCCATCAGCCAGCAGATGAGCGATCTGGAGCAACGTCTCGGGCTACGCCTGTGCCAACGTGGACGGGCCGGTTTCTCACTGACCGAGGAAGGTCGCGAGGTCTATCACTCGGCGTTGCAGCTATTGGGCGCACTGGAAAGTTTTCGCACCGAAGTCAACGGCCTGCACCAGCACCTGCGTGGAGAGCTGACCATCGGCCTGACCGACAACCTGGTCACCCTGCCCCATATGCGCATCACCCATGCACTGGCCCAATTGAAGGAACGCGGGCCGGATGTGCAGATCCAGATTCGCATGATCGCCCCCAACGAAGTGGAACAAGGCGTGCTCGACGGCCGCCTGCATGTCGGGGTGGTGCCCCAAGCCAGCGCCTTGTCGGGCCTGGAGTATCAACCGCTGTACAGCGAACGTTCGCTGCTCTACTGCGCGGTGGGACATCCGCTGTTTTATGTGGACGACAAGCAACTGGACGATGAACGGCTCAATGCCCAGGACGCCATCGCTCCGACCTTCCGTCTGCCGGCCGAGATCCAGGCGCATTACCAGGCGCTCAATTGCACCGCGAGTGCTTCGGACCGCGAAGGCATGGCGTTCCTGATCCTGACCGGGCGCTATATCGGCTACCTGCCTGATCACTATGCCAATCTCTGGGTCCAGCAAGGTCGGTTGCGCGCCCTCAAGGCCGGCAGCCGTTTCTATGACCTGAGCCTGGCTTCGGTGACACGTAAAGGGCGGCGCCCACACCTGGTGCTGGAAAGTTTCCTGGAAAGCCTGGCGGCAACCCGCTGAGATATCCACAGCCTTGCGCAATCTTGAACTGGCTTGCGGGCCTCTTCGCCAACAAGCCGGCGCCAGCAAAATATCGTGCCCAAGCCACTGCCGCGAATAGTTGCCCCGAAAGCGACAGAATCGGCCCGGATCCAGGCTTTATATGATGACAGGACTTGTCTCAACCCCCTGGGTACGCTATCTGTGCACGGGTTGCACCCACAGACCCGTTCGGAACTGCCTATGACCGTTGAAGCCCCTGCCCACGCCGGAAAGCCCGCCAGCCGAATTCGCCAGAAAAACCAGGAAGCGATAATCAAGGCCGCCGAAGACGAGTTCGCCCGCCATGGCTTCAAAGGCACCAGCATGAACACCATCGCCCAGAACGCCGGACTGCCCAAGGCCAACCTGCACTATTACTTCACCCACAAGCTGGGCCTGTATATCGCGGTATTGAGCAATATCCTCGAACAGTGGGACGACACCTTCAACCACCTCAGTGTCGATGACGATCCGGCGCAGGCGCTGGCCCGCTACATCCGCGCCAAGATGGAGTTTTCCCGGCGCCAGCCACAGGCCTCGCGGATCTTCGCCATGGAAATCATCAGCGGCGGCGAATGCCTGACCGAGCACTTCAACCAGGACTACCGCGCCTGGTTCCAGGGCCGGGCGAATGTGTTCCAGGCCTGGATCGATGCGGGCAAGATGGATCCGGTCGATCCGGTGCACCTGATCTTCCTGCTCTGGGGCAGCACCCAGCATTACGCCGACTTCGCCACCCAGATCTGTCGCGTCACCGGCCGCCCGCGGCTGACCAAGCAGGACATGGAAGACGCCGGCAACAATCTGATCCGCATTATCCTCAAGGGCTGCGGCCTGACGCCGCCGCTCTGATCCTCTTGAACTGAAGCCGAATCCCGTATGCCTTTTACCCTTGCCGGCCTTTGCGAATACCGCGAGGAAATTCGCAAAAGCCGCTTTATCACCCTCGCCGCCCCGATCACCAGCGTCGCCGAAGCCCAGGCCTTTATCGAGCAACACAGCGACCTGGATGCCACCCACAACTGCTGGGCCTGGAAGCTCGCCGACCAGTACCGCAGCAGTGACGACGGCGAACCCGGCGGTACCGCGGGCCGGCCGATCCTGGCGGCCATCGAGGCCCAGGACTGCGACCAGGTCGCGGTACTGGTCATTCGCTGGTACGGCGGCATCCAACTGGGCACCGGCGGCCTGGCCCGTGCCTATGGCGGCGGCGCCAACAAGTGCCTGCAAAATGCCGAACGACTGCCGCTGATCAGCCGGGTCGCGCTGAGCTGCGCCTGCGGCTTCAGCGAACTGGCGCTGGTCAAGCTACGGGTGGCCGAACTCGGCGGCCTGATCCTGGAAGAGCAGTTCACCGCCAATGGCGTGGAACTCCAGTTGGCGGTGGGCGCAGCGCAGATCGATACCCTGCAACGGCAATTGGCCGATCTCAGCCGCGGCCGCATTCTCCTGCAGCGAGAGGCGTAACCGGCCTCTGTTCACAGCCCCGCCGGTTGCCCACAGTCACTGTGCACCCGACTGTGGATAACCTGAGCACATCCCGCTGTAACCCTTCTGCAACGTGGCTTTGCGGCCGCTGATCAGTTTTTGTCCAATCACCCGCCAACGGCGCAAAATCGTCCAGTAAACAGCGAGTTACCCGGGTTTATCGCGTTTTGAAAATAGCCCGATAGCCTTTATACCCATGCTGCAAGCTTGCGCACAGATACTGTGGAGCAACCTGTGGATAAGCCGTGCAAGGGTGGCCGGGTAGCCGATCCAGCCACGCCTGCGCGAAATTGATCGTTTTTTGATCAGCCCGCACTGACCAATATGGCTTCATTGGACGCTCCGCGCACCGGCAACAACTGCGCGATCCCCCAGGCCAGTTCAAAGAACAGGAACACGGCAATGATCATGCTCGCTCCCTGGCTCAGGGCGTAGGCCTGCCAGGTCGCGAACAGCATCCGGCCCGCCGCGTCATAGCGGCCGAATGTCTGTTGCGGATCGCGGATACGCAATACCGCCCAGACGCAGACGATCGAGCCCAACAAGTTCGCCATCAGCAGGTGCACAGGCGCAAACGGCGGAAAGCTTCCCGGCAGGTTCAGCGCGGCGGCCAGCGCCAGCAGGGCAGCATGCAAGGCGAGAAAACTCCAGGGGGTGACAAAGGCCGCCGTCACGATCAAGTCATACCAACCGCTGGCCCGGACCAGTCGACGGTACTGCGCTGTGCTCCACATAAGGCATCTCCATAGCGATTCAAGGAACACAGAGGCTAAAGCCTGGAGTATGCTCCAAGGTCAAGCCTTTCCAGAGAACAGACAGCATGCGTATCGGTGAACTGGCCCGTGCCTGTACCGTCAGTTGCGACACCCTGCGTTTCTACGAGCAGCGCGGCTTGATCGTGGCCCAACGTAGCGCCAACGGTTATCGCAACTATCCTCCCGAGATGGTGCAACTGGTGCAGTACATCAAGACCGCCCAGCGCCTGGGTTTCAGCCTGGGGGAAATCGGCAGCAGCGTCGCCGGCGTGTGGCATGCGCCGGATGCCGACAGCGCCGTCACGCAACTGCTGCAAGACAAGCTCACGCTGATCGAAGCACGCATCGCCGACCTGGGTGAGTTGCGTTTGGAACTGCAGCATCGCCTGCAGCAAAGTTGTCCTCTGAGAACCGGACTTTCATCTGACAAGGAGTTTGCTCATGAGCAGTAAGAATGCATTGATCATCGGTGCTTCCCGAGGCCTTGGACTCGGGCTGGCCAAACAACTGCTGGCCGACGGCTGGGACGTGACCGCCACCGTGCGCGATGTCCACAAGGCCGATGCCCTGAAGGCCGTCGGACCGGTCCGTATCGAAGCCCTGGACATGGACGATCACGCGGCGGTGGTCGCGCTGGCGCAACGTCTGGAAGGCCAGGTCTTCGACCTGCTGTTCCTCAATGCCGGCGTCAAGGGGCCTGACGATCAACGACCGGGCAATGCCTCGCTGAGCGAGATCGGCCAGTTGTTCATGACCAATGCCGTCGCCCCCGTGGCCCTGGCCCAGCGCTTCGTCGGGCAGATCCGCCCGGGCAATGGCGTAGTCGCCTTCATGAGTTCGGGCCTGGGCAGCGTGACCACCCCCGACGCACCGAACCTGGCCTTCTACAAGGCGAGCAAGGCCGCACTGAACTCCATGGCCAGCACCTTCCTCAGCGAAATCGAAGCGCCGACCTTCACCGTCCTGTCGATGCACCCGGGCTGGGTGAAAACCGACATGGGCGGCGAAGACGCGGATATCGACGTGGCCACCAGCGTTCGCGGCCTGATCGATCAGGTCAATGCCTATTCCGGCCGGGGCGGGCATCACTTCATCAACTATAAGGGCGAGACCATTCCCTGGTAAGCAACAACCCCTGCAGGAGCGCCGACGGGCTGCTCCCGCAGCGGATTTAGCCAGTGTTTCGACAGACATCTGTAGAATGTCCACCCACTGCACCTGATGAGAAAAAAGACCATGTACGACTGGCTCAATGCCCTGCCCAAGGCAGAACTGCACCTGCACCTGGAAGGCTCGCTGGAGCCGGAGCTGCTGTTTGCCCTGGCCGAACGCAACAAGATCGCCCTGCCGTGGAACGATGTGGACACCTTGCGCAAGGCCTATGCCTTCAACAACCTGCAGGAATTCCTCGACCTCTACTACCAGGGCGCCGATGTGCTGCGCACCTCCCAGGATTTCTACGACCTGACCTGGGCCTACCTGTTGCGCTGCAAGGCGCAGAACGTGATCCACACCGAACCCTTCTTCGATCCGCAGACCCACACCGACCGGGGCATCCCCTTCGAAGTGGTGCTCAATGGCATTGCCGCGGCCCTCAAGGACGGCGAACAGCAACTGGGCATCAGCAGCGGCCTGATCCTCAGCTTCCTGCGTCATCTCAGTGAAGACGAAGCGCAGAAGACCCTGGACCAGGCGCTACCGTTTCGCGATGCGTTTGTCGCGGTCGGCCTCGACAGTTCGGAAATGGGCCACCCGCCGAGCAAGTTCCAGCGGGTCTTCGATCGTGCCCGTGGCGAAGGTTTCCTGACCGTCGCCCATGCCGGCGAGGAAGGTCCGCCGGAGTACATCTGGGAAGCCCTCGACCTGCTGAAGATCCAGCGTATCGACCATGGTGTCCGTGCCATCGAAGACGAGCGGCTGATGCAGCGGATCATCGATGAGCAGATCCCGCTGACTGTCTGCCCGTTGTCCAACACCAAGCTCTGCGTGTTCGACCACATGTCGCAGCACAACATCCTCGACATGCTCGAACGCGGCGTGAAGGTCACGGTGAACTCCGATGACCCGGCCTACTTTGGCGGTTATGTGACCGAGAACTTCCACGCCCTGTACACCGACCTGGGCATGACCAAGGAACAGGCCCAGCGCCTGGCGCAGAACAGCCTGGATGCACGGTTGGTCAAGCCTTGATAAACCCGGCCTGAGCAACAACACCGAACTGTAGGAGCAAGGCTTGCCTGCGAAGGGGGCCGCAAGATCGCCAAAAGCTTCGCGGGCAAGCCGGGACGCCGGACCGCCTGCTCCTACAAAGTTATGTCGTACTCCCTGTTTGCGCTCGACGCCACTGCGCTTATACCACCTCGCTCAACTCCTCCAGCGCCTTGCCCTTGGTTTCCATGCCGAAGCGCCAGACCAGCGCCGCCGCAATCGCGAAGCACAACGCCCCCAGGGCAAACACCCCACCCTGCCCCGTCACCGGGAACACCAACCCGGTCACCAGCGGCCCGAGCAACGAGCCAATCCGTCCCACCGCCGAAGCAAAACCGGAACCCGTGGCCCGCGCCGATGTCGGGTACAACTCCGGCGTGTAGGTGTACAACACCGCCCACATGCCGAACAGGAAGAACTGCATCAACAACCCCGAGCCCACCAGCAAGCCGACATTGCCGCCGAACACCGCGCTCTGCCCGTAGAAAAACGCCATGACCCCGCCACCGAGCAAGGTCACGATACACACCGGCTTACGCCCCCAGCGCTCCACCAGCCAGGCCGCCATCAGAAACCCAGGAATCCCGCCCAGGGAAATCAGCACCGTGTAATACACCGACTGCGTTACCGCGAACCCCGACTGCTGCAGCAAGGCGCTGAGCCAGGAGGTCAGGCCGTAGAAACCGAGCAAGGCAAAGAACCAGACGCTCCAGATCATCATCGTGCGCTGGCGGTACAGCGGCGACCACAATTGTTGAAAGGCCGAAAAGAAGCTCGGCGCGCGGTCCACGCCACGGGGCAGACGCAGCGGAATCGGCAGCGAGGTGCGCTTGAGCGAGGCCTGCACCCGCGCCTCGATATCCCCCAGCACCTTGTCCGCCGCCCCATGATGCCCGGCCTGTTCCAGCCAACGCGGCGACTCGGGAATAAAAAAGCGGATCGCCAGGACAAACACCGCCGGTATCGCCAGCACCAGGAAGATGTCCCGCCAGCCCACCAGCGGCAGGAGGAAATACGACAGCACCCCCGCCGCGACAAAACCAAGGGGCCAGAAGCCGTCCATCAGCGCGATATAACGCCCGCGGCGCTTGGCCGGAATCAGTTCCGAAAGCATCGACTGGGCAATCGGAAACTCCATGCCCATGCCGAACCCCAGCAGGATGCGAAACAGCGTCAGTGTCTCGACTGTCTGCGCGGTGGAACACAGGTAGCTGGCCACGCCCCAGAGCACGATGCTCCACTGGAAGACCGGTTTGCGCCCGAAACGATCGGCCAGCATCCCCGACAACGAAGCCCCGACCACCATGCCGAAGAAACTCGAACTGGCCAGCAGACCGGCCTGGGCGCTACTGAGGGCGAATTCGGCTTTGATCGAGCCGAGCAGGAAAGTCATCATCGCCAGGTCCATGGAGTCGAAGAAAAACGCCAGGGCGATGATGATGAAAATCAGCCGGTGATAACCGCTGATGGGCAAGCGTTCCAGTCGTTCCGCCGCGCTGTAGCCTTGAACTTCCATGGGATATCCCTCGATTCGAATCTTCGATCGAGTGTGCGGTATCGTCAGGAGGGCTTGTTTCTGGATACGACCTGTTTGCAGTCTTGCGCGACGCCCGCCGCATCCGTGCGGCAGGCTACCGGGGCTCAGCCGGCCAATTCGAGCTCGATTTCACTGGCCAGCTTGTCGATCTGCCGCTGCCCGAGCGCGGACACCTGCAAGGCCCGGGAGTCTTCCCGCAAGGCCAGCCAACCGGATTGCAGGAACAGTTGCAGCAGCCCGGCGCCCAGCGCGCCACCCAGATGCGGGCGACGTTGCAGGTCGTGGCAGACACAGGCGATCTCACGCTGCCCATGGGCCAACGCCTGGATGTACAGGCCGCGCTCGGCCAGGTGCGCCGCGCCCTTGCTGGTGACCCGCAGCCGCAGTTCCTGCTGTTCGACCCAGCCCGCCCCCAGCAGGCGCTGGTACAGCTCGCAAGCCAACTCACCGCCCAGGTGATCGTGGCACACCCGGGCATGCCGCAAGGCGTCGGCATCGGGGGCCATGGCCTTGACCGCATGGGCCATCGCCAGCGGTGCACTGGCCAATGAAGCACTGGCCAGAGCCTGCACCGCCGTGCCGACTTCCGGGGCGGCGAGGCGGAAGAAGCGCTTGCGCCCGCGCTCCTCGATACGGACCAGGCCGCCTGAACTCAGGCGCGCCAGATGGGCGCTGGCCGAGGACAGCGACAGGCCCGTGCACAGGGCCAACTCATCGGCAGCCCGGGCGCTGCCATCCAACAACGCCCACATCATTGCACTGCGCTTGGGGTCTGCAAGCAACGTGGCAATCTGACTGACGCAAGGTGCATATTCCATGTCTTCACTCCCTGTTGAAACATTGATCGAACGCACACGGGGCATACTGAGGAGTAATCCCGCCCAAGCCAAGACGCGAAAATGCCAAAAAAGGGGCGATTTTTTCGTCGTTCGGCAATCAACGGTGGCGAATGAAACAAAATTCTTCATTCGCCAAAAGGATATTGGATCCAATGTCTTCAGCCTAAACCACAATGTGCGCGGAGCCGACCTTTATTCCTGAACGGGTTGTAACAGAACCTCTTCGGGATCCGCGTGTCTCATGACCGGGAAACCGGCGCCAGTCGCCCCAGCTGCGCGCACCGCCGGCTCAACATCTCGCGCAGCAGATTCACCGGCTTACTCAATTGAGCGCGATGGGCGCACAACAAATTCAGCGGAGCACGCTCACAGCGCAACTCCGGCAACAGCACCTGCAAGCGTCCCGCGAGGACATCGGCCGACACATCCAGCCAGGATTTGTAGGCGATACCGACCCCGGCCACGGCCCAGCGCCGCACCACATCGGCATCGTCGCTGAAGCGATCGCCACTGACGGTCAGGCCGACGTCGCGCTTGCCGTCGTGAAAACTCCAATGGTCATGCACCCGACTGCTCAACATGTAGAGCAGGCAGTTGTGCTGCGCCAGTTGCGCCAAGGTGCGAGGTTCGCCGTGCCGCGCCAGATAGCTGGGTGCCGCGCACAGCACCCGGCGGTTGTCCGGGGCCACGGGCAGCGCCACCAGGCTGGAGTCCTCCGGCTCGCCATAACGCAAGGCAATGTCCACCGGCTGGCGGAACAGATCGGCGATACGGTCGCCCAGCAGCAGGCGCACGGTCAGTTGCGGGTGCTCGCACTGGAACTCGTCCAGCCAGGGCAGCAGCAGGTTGCGCCCGAAGTCCGAGGGCGCCGACAACTGCAAGACGCCGCTGACCTGGTCCTGGCCGCGAGCCAGCAGACGGCGGCCCTCATCGAGTTGGCTCAACGCCCCCCGGGCATATTCAAGGAAGCCCTCGCCTTCGGCAGTCAGCCTCAGGCTGCGGGTTGAGCGTGCCAGCAGGCGCGCGCCCAGTTGCTGCTCGATCCGCTTCAAGGCCGCACTGGCCACCGCCGCCGACATGTCCATGACCCGCGCCGCCGCCGACAGGCTGCCCAGGTCGGCAGCACGGACAAACAACTGCAAGTCATCGAAACGCAACATGGTGGCCTCGGCATTATCAAAAAAATATTGAAAGAGACTGCTGTTTTAGCCGGTTTTATCTTCAAGTGAAATAGCCAATCATGACCCCATCGAAATCACTGCCCTCTGGAGTTTTCCCATGAAAGCCATTGCCTTCTACGCGTCCCTGCCCGTCAACGACCCGTTGTCCTTGCAAGACATCGAACTGCCCGCCCCGGTCGCCGGTCCCCGTGACCTGCTGGTGGAGGTCAGGGCGATCTCCGTCAATCCGGTGGACACCAAGGTCCGTCAATTCATGCCGCCTGAAAACGGCGAAGCCAAGGTGCTCGGTTGGGATGTGGCCGGTGTGGTCAAGGCGGTGGGCAACGACGTCAGCCTGTTCAAGGTTGGCGACCCGGTCTTCTATGCCGGCTCCCTGACCCGTCCCGGCGGCAACAGCGAGCTGCACGTAGTGGACGAGCGCATTGTCGGGCACAAGCCGAAAAGCCTGGGTTTTGCCGAAGCCGCCGCCTTGCCGCTGACCGCCATCACCGCCTGGGAGCTGCTGTTCGAGCGCCTGCAGATCGCCGAGAACAAAGCCGATCAGGGCCAGAGCCTGCTGATCGTCGGCGCGGCCGGGGGTGTCGGTTCGATCCTGACCCAGCTCGCCAGCCAGTTGACCGGCCTGAAAGTCATCGGCACCGCTTCACGGGCCGAAACCAAGGATTGGGTCACGGCGTTGGGCGCCGACCTGGTGATCGATCACAGCCTGCCGCTGAGCGAAGAACTCAAGGCCCATGGCCAGGTGCACGTGACCCACGTCGCCAGCCTGACCCAGACCGACAGCCACCTCGACCAGTTGGTCGAAGCCCTCAAGCCCCAGGGCAAGCTGGCGCTGATCGACGACCCGAAAAGCCTCGATATCAGCAAGCTCAAGCGCAAGAGCCTGTCGTTGCACTGGGAGTTCATGTACACCCGTTCGATGTTCGAGACAGACGACATGATCGAACAGCACAACCTGCTCAACCGCGTCGCCGAACTGATCGATGCCGGTGTGTTGAAAACCACGGTGGGCGAGCACTTCGGCCAGATCAATGCCGCCAACCTGCGCCGTGCCCATGGGGTTCTGGAAAGCGGCAAGGCCAAGGGCAAGATCGTGCTGGAAGGCTTCTGAGCAACCACCAGTCAGATGATTGAGCCTGGTCATCTAAAAGCAGGAAATCAGCGCTACACTCGTACCCTCACTGCTGTTTTGGTTTTATCGCAGTCATTTTCAAGCAACAGAGAATGAGCCGTTACCAACAGGAGGAAGTGCGCAATGAATATACTGCTTAAAGAACTGACCAGGCCCCACGGCAATCAATGGCAGGTCCGCCTGGACCAGCACGTGGTGACCTTCCGTAGCGAAGCTGAAGCCCGTGCCTTTGTCGCCACTCTGCAAAGCAGGCTGCTGGCCCCCCACGCTTTCCCCGAACACAGGCAACGCGCCGTCGGTTAATCCCGCGTCGGGAACCTAGCCCTGGATGACTCGTGCGTTGTGTACGCGGCGAGTCGACATGGCCAGCGTGACCACCAGCACACCGCACAAGCTGATGACCAGGGCCATCGGCACGGCGCTGCCATCGTGCAACACGCCGACCAATGAGGCCGCCGCCGCCGCCACGCCGAACTGCAGGCAACCCAGGGTTGCCGATGCGCTGCCGGCGCGCGCGCCCTGGCCGTTCATGGCACAGGCCGAAGCATTGGGCAAAATACAGCCCAGGCTGGAAATACAGATGAACAGCGGCACCAGCAATGGCCACAGCTGTTGCGGGTGCAGGCTGCTGATCGCCAGCAGTGTCAGGCCGGCCACCAGGTAGACCCACACCGCGCGGACCAGCAGAAAGGCCGGACCACGCTTGGCCAGCAGACGCGCATTGACCTGCGCGGTCAGGATGAAGCCCGCGGCGTTGGTGCCGAACAACCAGCCGTAGTGCTCGGCCGGTACGCCATAAAGCTTGATGAACACGAACGGCGAACCGGCGATATAGGCAAACATCCCGGCAATCGCGATGCCGCCGGTCAGGGCGTGGCCGAGGAACAGGCGGTCGCCCAGCAAGCGGCCGTATTGGCGCAGCGCCCCCGACAACGGCGGACGTGGCTGATTGGCCGGCAGGCTCTCGGGCAGGCCGAGAATCACAGCGATGGCCGCCAGGGCACTGAAGATCGTCAGGGCGACAAAAATCGAATGCCAGCCATAGAGGTTGACCAGCACGCCGCCGAGCATCGGCGCCAGGATCGGTGCCAGTCCCACCACCAGCATCAGCTGTGAGAAGACCTTGGCCGACCCCACCGCGTCGCATTTGTCGCTGACCACCGCCCGGGAAATCACCATCCCGGCGCAGCCGCCCAGGGCCTGGACGAAACGCGCGGCAATCAACCAGTCCAGGCTCGGGGCAAAGGAACAGGCCAGGGACGCGACGGTGAACAGCGCCACCCCCACCAGCAATGGCACCCGCCGACCGAAACGATCGGCTACTGGCCCGTAGGCCAACTGGCCGATGGAAAGGCCAAGGAAATACACCGCCAGGGTCAGCTGGATATG
Source organism: Pseudomonas sp. MWU12-2345 (assembly GCF_023242385.1). Classification (NCBI taxonomy): domain Bacteria; kingdom Pseudomonadati; phylum Pseudomonadota; class Gammaproteobacteria; order Pseudomonadales; family Pseudomonadaceae; genus Pseudomonas; species Pseudomonas sp. MWU12-2345. The sequence goes on from NZ_JALLJA010000020.1 coordinate 14,933, forward strand.
TTTTTCATCGGTCCCGAAGGCAGTGGCCATGGCCGGAAAGCCCGGCAGGTAGAAGTCGATGGCCAGGGGCGCGAAGGCGCTCAGGGCGCCAAGAATCAGGATGGTTCGCAGGTTCATCAGGTGTCCAGGGAAGATCGGCGCGGGTCGCTAGTCTAGCGGCGCGAGGAGGCCTAGAACAATCTGATAGGTCGCTAACTATTAAAAAAACCGAATCCGCGTCAACCGGCCAGCTTCGCCTCATAACCTTCTTCGCTGATGGCGCTGAGCACTTCCTCCGCCGACAGCCGGCTGCTGACACCGACTTCCTTCGTCGCCAGGTCGACCCGCACCTCGGCCGCCGGATCGCGGGCCTGGACCGCCTGGGTAATGGCCCGTACACAGTGACCGCAGGACATACCCTGGACATTGAAGACTTGCATGACACAGCTCCTTTCATGGGGGAATATGGGCAGTCTCAAGCTTGCCACCGTGGCAAGGTCAAGTTCCTGATGACACTGCCGGGCTGGCATTTAACGCAAGCCTGCGCCAAGCTTCGGCATCGACGATCAAACCGTAGGAGATTCAGCCATGCGCTGGTCAGCATTCAGCCTGTTCGGCCTTCTCAGCATTTTCGGTGCGAGCCCTTTCGCCACTGCGGCCGGAGAGAACTATGCCGTCCTGATCATTTCGCGCGAGCGCCTGGAAGTCTCCACTTCCTGCGAGATCGGCATCTATCTGCAGGATCAACTGTCCGGCCGTCTCTTCCAGGAGCAGTCCAGCTCCTTCAACCTGCCGCCAGGCAATGTCTCGATCCGCTTGAAATTCCTGCCCGGACAGACCCCAGGCTGCGAAGCCGGCATGCTGACCACCCCCGAGCAGGTGATCAAGCTCAACGGCGGCGATGTGCGCAAGTTCTCCATCGTCGGCGGCCCGGAAGGCCTGCGCCTGAAACAGGCACCGCTGGGTTATCAATAAGGGCTTGACCTTGCCAAGGGGGCAAGGTTGATCCTTGGGGCAACTTCTCAAGGAGTATTGCCCATGCTCGCCTCCACCCTCTTCGACCTGCCGATCGCCGGCATGACCTGCGCCAGTTGCGCCGGCCGTGTCGAACGCGCCCTGAGCAAGGTCGCCGGCGCCAGTGCCGTCAGCGTCAACCTCGCCACCGAGCAGGCCCGCGTCCAGGCCCCCGCCGATAGCCTGCCGGCGCTGCTGCGCGCCGTCGAGCAGGCCGGTTACAGCGTGCCCACCCACAGCCTGGAACTGGAGATCGGCGGTATGACCTGCGCTTCCTGCGCCGGCCGGGTCGAGCGGGCCTTGAGCAAGGTGTCCGGCGTGCAGAACGTGAGTGTCAACCTGGCCAGCGAACGGGCCCATCTGGATCTGCTGGGCCAAGTCGACTCCAGCGTGCTGATCGCCGCGGTCACCGGCGCCGGCTACCGCGCCAGCCTGCGGCAAAGCGAGGCCGCCGTCGCCCAGGACCAGCAACGGCGCCTGCACCGTGAACGCCTGTCCCTGCTGCTGGCGATCGCCCTGGCCCTGCCGCTGGTGGTGCCGATGCTGGCCCAGCCGCTGGGTTACCACTGGATGCTTCCGGCCTGGCTGCAATGGGCCCTGGCCACGCCGGTACAGTTCATCTTCGGCGCGCGCTTCTATGTCGCCGCCTGGAAAGCCGTCAAGGCCGGGGCCGGCAATATGGACCTGCTGGTCGCCCTCGGCACCAGCGCCGGTTATGGCCTGAGCCTGTATCAGTGGGCCAACGCCGCGCCCGGCAGCATGCCCCATCTGTACTTCGAAGCCTCGGCGGTGGTGATCGCCCTGGTGCTGCTCGGCAAATACCTGGAAAGCCGCGCCAAGCGCCAGACCGCCAGCGCCATCCGCGCCCTGGAAGCCTTGCGTCCGGAGCGGGCGATCCAGGTGATCGACGGCCGCGAGCAGGACGTGGCCATCAGTGCCCTGCGTCTCGATGACCTGGTACTGGTCAAACCCGGCGAACGCTTTCCGGTGGACGGCGAAGTGGTCGAGGGCCGCAGCCACGCCGATGAAGCCCTGATCAGCGGCGAAAGCCTGCCGGTGCCCAAGCAGCCCGGCGACCCGGTCACTGGCGGGGCCATCAACGGCGAAGGGCGGTTGCTGGTGAAAACCCGGGCGCTGGGTGCCGAGACCGTACTGGCGCGGATCATCCGCCTGGTGGAAGACGCCCAGGCCGGCAAGGCGCCGATCCAGAAACTGGTGGACAAGGTCAGCCAGGTGTTTGTCCCGACCGTTCTGTTGCTGGCCCTGGCGACGCTGATCGGCTGGTGGCTGCACGGCGCGCCGCTGGAGACCGCGCTGATCAATGCGGTGGCGGTGCTGGTGATTGCCTGCCCCTGCGCCCTGGGCCTGGCGACTCCGACGGCGATCATGGCCGGCACCGGCGTGGCCGCGCGCCATGGCATTCTGATCAAGGACGCCGAGGCCCTGGAGCGCGCCCATGAAGTCAGCGCCGTGGTCTTCGACAAGACCGGCACCCTGACTTCCGGCGCACCGCGCATCGCCCACCTGATCACCACGGCCGGTGACGACGACAACGCGTTGCAACTGGCCGGCGCCCTCCAGCGCGGCAGCGAACATCCCCTGGCCAAGGCGGTGCTGGACGCCTGCGCGGAACGCGGCCTGGTCCTGGCGGATGTCAGTGACAGCCGCGCGCTGAGTGGGCGCGGCATTGCCGGTCGCCTCGACGAACGCGCCCTGGCCCTGGGCAATCAGCGTCTGCTGGATGAAAGCGGCCTGAACGCAGGCGCATTGGCCGAGTCCGCGAGCGCCTGGGAAGCAGAAGGTCGGACCTTGTCCTGGTTGATCGAGCAAAGCCCGCAACCACGGGTGCTCGGCCTGTTCGCCTTCGGTGACACCCTCAAGCACGGCGCCCTGCAAGCCATCGCACAGCTCAAGGCCCGGCAGATCAGCTGCCACCTGCTGACCGGCGACAACCGTGGCAGCGCCAGGGTGGTCGCCGAGGCCCTGGGTATCGACGATGTTCACGCCCAGGTGCTGCCGGCGGACAAAGCCGCCATCGTCGCCGAGTTGAAACGCAACGGTGTGGTGGCAATGGTCGGCGACGGCATCAACGACGCCCCGGCACTGGCCGCCGCCGATATCGGCATTGCCATGGGTGGCGGCACCGATGTCGCCATGCACGCGGCGGGCATCACCCTGATGCGCGGCGATCCGCGGCTGGTGCCAGCGGCTCTGGAAATCAGCCGCAAGACCTATGGGAAGATCCGCCAGAATCTGTTCTGGGCCTTCGTCTATAACCTGATCGGCATTCCCCTGGCCGCCTTCGGCCTGCTCAATCCGGTACTGGCCGGTGCGGCCATGGCCTTGTCCAGCGTCAGCGTAGTAAGCAATGCCTTGCTGCTCAAGACCTGGAAACCCAAAGACCTCGACTGAAGGAGTTGTCATGAATATCGGCCAAGCAGCCCGCCAGAGCGGCCTGAGCGCGAAGATGATCCGTTATTACGAGTCCATCGGCCTGCTCAAGGCCGCCAACCGCACGGACAGCGGCTACCGTGTGTACAGTGCGCAGGACTTGCACACCCTGGCCTTTATCAAACGTTCCCGGGACCTGGGTTTCTCCCTGGAGGAAGTCGGCAAGCTGCTGACCCTCTGGCAGGACCGCCAGCGCGCCAGTGCCGACGTCAAGGCCCTGGCCCGCCAGCATATCGAGGAATTGAGCCGCAAGATCGAGGAACTGGCCAGCCTGCGCGACACCTTGCAGGACCTGGTGGAGCACTGCCACGGCGACCAGCGGCCCGATTGCCCGATCCTCAAGGACCTGGCATCGGGCGGTTGCTGCCATTAAAAAATCCGGCCGAGGCCGGATTCTTCATTCAAGCGATCACTGCTGCATCCAAGGCGGAGGCGGCTCTTCAGCCTTGCTCGGCGGTTTGTCATCCGCCGCGCGGATTGCCTGCCGGCGCTCCTCCTCGAAACGTGCCGCTTCGATCTCGCGCATCACGCTGCCGACATCCGCCAGTTCTTCCGGATCGTCGAACTCACCCGTCAGAATGCTGCCCGGATGCAAGGTGCCGGCTTCGAACAACGCCCACATTTCCTTGGCATAACGGGTGTCCCGCAACTCCGGAGCGAAACGCCCGAAGTACGAGGCCATGTTGCCGACGTCCCGCTCCAGCATGCTGAAGGCGTGGTTGTTGCCCGCCGCATCCACCGCCTGGGGCAGGTCGATGATCACCGGGCCCTGTGGCGTCAACAGCACGTTGAACTCCGACAGGTCACCGTGCACCAGACCGGTACACAACATCAGCACAATCTGGGAAATCAGGAACGCGTGATACTCGCGCGCCTGATCCGGCTCCAGCACCACATCGTTGAGGCGCGGTGCGGCATCGCCGTACTCGTCCGCCACCAACTCCATCAGCAGCACGCCTTCCAGGAAGTCGAACGGCTTGGGCACCCGTACGCCAGCGCTGGCCAGACGGAACAACGCCGCCACTTCCGCGTTCTGCCAAGCGTCCTCGGTCTCCTTGCGACCGAACTTGGAGCCCTTGGCCATGGCGCGGGCCTGCCGGCTGTTACGCACCTTGCGGCCTTCCTGATACTCGGCCGCCTGACGAAAACTTCGTTTATTCGCCTCCTTGTAGACTTTGGCGCAACGTAGCTCGTTGCCACAGCGCACCACATAAACCGCTGCCTCTTTACCACTCATGAGTGGGCGCAGCACCTCGTCGACCAGACCGTCCTCGATCAGGGGTTCAATGCGTTTTGGAGTCTTCATCAGCTTTTATTGTGGGTCCTTTATTGCCAAACACGCGAATGTCACTCGTTATACGGCAATCCTCTCACAGCGGGGAGAGGATGCCGACCTCGAATACTCTCCAATGCACTCAATGTGCCAGATTATTCCGACGAACCGGCCAGATGAAAGCCGCGACTCCAAAGAATAGCTGACGATTATCAAGCTATTGTTCACGCAGCACCTTGCCTTTTCTGACCGAGGCCGACAGCCTGATGCTCAGAAAAAATCAGAATATTCGCCCTGTACCTCAACTTTTTTCCGCGCCGGCCGAAGCGCTCTAGGACAAAGGCGTTTTTGTCGGACAATCATTACGCCGCCAGCGAAACGGATTTTCGGCACCACTTTCACAGCTGCCCTATACCGACCACACGTGATCAGCACGTCTGGGGTCTACAAGAAAAATCTGGAGCGCGGATGAACATCAAGCAAAAGTTGACCTGGGCGTTTGCAATCGTCGCCTGTTTGCCGGTGGTGCTGGTTGCCACCCTGGTGGTACTGAACCTGCGCAGTGAAGCCCGCAGCAACTTTGTCGATGGCAGTGGCCGGGAGATCCGCCAGGTCAGCAACGCCATGCAGCTGTTTTTTGACGGCGTCAGCCAGAACGTCGAATACCTGACAACCCAGCCGCTGATAAAAAATTCCGATGGTGTGCTCAAGAGCTACATGAGCGCCGATGCAGCGCAAACGCCTCTGAACGAGCAGGACAAACAGATCTACGACCTGCTTGAGGGCATGAGACTGGCCCATCCGGCCTATTCCTATGTGTCCTACGGCGTTGGCAACGGCGGCTACGTCTCCACCCCAGCCGACCCGAAACTGGCCAGCTACGACCCACGTGTCCGTCCCTGGTACAAGACCGCGATCGCCAATCCCGGCAAGACCCTGCGGACCTCCGCCTACTACTGGGCTGCCGACGACGCCGTGATGATCGGCACCGTGCGCACCGTGGACAACAAGCTGGGCTCCCAGGGTGGTGTCATCGGTGTCGACGTGACCCTCAAGCAGCTCACCGAGATCGTCAAGCAGATCAAGCTCGGTGAAAGCGGCTACCTGATGCTGATGGAGAACAGTGGCAACCTGCTGGTGGACCCCAAGCAGCCTGAGCACAACTTCAAGGCCCTGGGCAGTCTCGGTGGCGGTTATGCGGACCTGGCCAAGGCCGGCAAGGGCCTGGTGGAAGTCGATATCAACGGCGAACACTACATGGCCAATGTCTGGCCGTCCGAGCAGTTGGGTTGGACCTTTATCGGCCTGATCAAGCAGAGCGAAGTGATGGCCTCGGCCAACCAGTTGACCTGGCTGGTGGCGATCATCGCCGCCGTGCTCGCGGTGATCTTCGCCATTGTCGGCGCCAGCTTCGCCAGCCTTATCGTGCGGCCGATCCGCAGCGTGGCCAGCGGCCTGGAAGGCATTGCCCAGGGCGAAGGCGACCTGACCCAGAACCTGCAGATCCGTGGCAGCGACGAAACCGCGCAACTGGCGAACTGGTTCAACCAGTTCCTTGGTGCGATCCGCAGCCTGATCCAGCACATCGGTCAGTCGGCGAACAAGATTCTCGATTCGTCGCGTAATTCCACCCGGGTCTCCGGGGACATGGCCGACGCCGCCGGGCGCCAGCGCGAAGCGGTGGACATGGTGTCGACCGCCTTCCACGAGATGGTCGCCACCGCCAACGAAGTCGCCCGCTCCTGCAGCCAGGCCGCCGAATCGGCCGACAGCGGCCAGCGCCAGGCCCGCGAAGGCCAGCAACAGATCGATGCGGCAGTGAGCAGCGTCGACCAGTTGAGTCATGAAATTTCCCAGTCGGCCCAGTCGATGCAGCAATTAGAGACCGACAGCAACAATATCCAGTCGATTCTCGGCACCATCCGCTCGATCGCCGAACAGACCAACCTGCTGGCACTCAACGCCGCCATCGAAGCGGCCCGGGCCGGTGAGCAAGGCCGTGGTTTTGCGGTGGTCGCCGACGAAGTGCGGGCCCTGGCCAAGCGCACCGCCGACTCCACGGCGGAGATCGACGGCCTGCTGGGCAATCTGGCCAAGCGCACCAGTCAGGTCGCCCAACAGATGCACGCCAGCCTTGAGGTATCGCAGGAATCGGTGAACCGTATCGGCCTGGCACGCACCAGTTTCGGGCAGATCCGCGAGTCGGTGGACGTGATCCGCGACATGAACACCCAGATCGCCACTGCGGCGGAAGAACAGCACCATGTGGCTGAAGACATCAACCGGCATATCAGCCAGATCCATGGCGATGCGCAGTTGGTGGCGGAACTGGCGAACTCGGCGCGGCTCGATTCCCAGGGTCTGGCGGGGCTGTCCAGTGAGCTGGATGCGTTGGTCAAGCGCTTCCGGACCTGATCAGATCTTGAGCACGCCGCATAACCTGTAGGAGCCTGGCTTGCCAGCGAAGAGGCCCTTGAGGCCGCCAAAAGCTTCGCGGGCAAGCCCTGCTCCTACAGCTGGGTGGTGTTCTTGAGTCTGTTGCGGTACTCAGTGGCGGAACAGTTCTCCCGGCGTATAACCGAACAAGCCCTTGAACGCGGCGATAAACGCCGACGTCGAGTCATAACCACAGGACAGCGCGGCCCGGGTCACGCTGTCCCCCGCCTCCAACGTCCCCAGCGACGAGAGCAATCGGGCACGCTGGCGCCAGCCCCGAAAACTCAAGCCGGTCTCACGCTGAAACAACCGCATCAAGGTTTTTTCCGACATGCCCAGGCGCTCGGCCCACTGCCCCAGGGTCACCCCCAGCTCGGGGTTCTCAATCAGTTCGTTGCACAAGTCGAGCAAGCGCGAATGACGCGGCAGCGGTAGCGAAAACCCCACCTCCGGCAGCCCCGCCAACTGATCCAGCAACACCTGCACCAAACGCCCCTCGCTGCCGCCCTGCTCGGGATAATCGGCCGGCAACAGGCAGAAACTCTTGATCAGCTCCCGGGCCAGCGGCGTGACCTCCAGCACCCGGCAACGCGACGGTGCCCACTGGCAATCCTCGCGGCGCACATACAGGCTGCGCATTTCCGCGCGCATCGAGGTCACCACCTCATGCTCCAGCCCCGCCGGAATCCAGACACCCCATTGCGGCGGCGCAAAGAAGCTGCCCTCGGCGGTATGCACCCCCAGCACCCCGCTGATGGCATAGGAAAACTGCACCCAGTCATGCCGGTGACGCGGCGTCCACGACCCGGCACTCAGACTCTCGGCCCGGGCATACAACGGGCGCGGCAGGGACGCCAGTTGCGGAATCTGTCGTTGGGGACCACGTTGTCCGTTAGTCGGCATGAATAGACCTTGTATCGCAAGACAGCTTTCAGGCTGCGACCTTAGGCCAAGCCATCGTTTCTGACAATGCCGCGGGCCATCAGCGCCCGACAGTGGTTCGCTTCTAGCAGCAAAGCAACACGGCGCAACGAATAAACCCTATCCTGTGCGAGATACAGCCTATAAACATGAAAGTTTTTTCCCACAAATAAAGCGACTGCTCATGCCCGTGAACTGGCAATACCTGACCGCCGCGCCGAGCTTGCCCGCGCTGTACCTGCGCGCCGCGACACGACGCATCATCGCGGGCCAACACTTGCCTGAGCAGGGGCTACGCAGTTGGGTGACCGTCGATGAACGGCGCCTGGCCGCTTATCGCCGGGTCTGCGGCTTTGCCGAGGGCAGCCCGATGCCGGCGACCTATCCCCATGTGCTGGCCTTGCCCCTGCAACTGCAGTTGCTGACGGCCAAGGAGTTTCCCTTTCCGCTGCCGGGCCTGGTTCACCTGAACAACCGTATCCGCCTGCTGCGGCCCCTGGGCGGCATGGGCAATCTGCGGATCGGTGTGCAGGTGCGTAACCTGCAGCCTCATGTCCAGGGCGCGACCTTCGATCTGCTCACCGAGATCGACGATGCCCTCGGGCCGCTTTGGGAGGCTGAAAGCCGGCTGCTCTGCCGGGGCGTCACCCTGGACGCCAAGCCACCACGGAAAACCAAGGCCCCGGTCCCGCCCTTGAGCGAGCTGACGCACTGGCAGGTTCCGGTGGATATCGGTCGGCGCTACGCCAGGGTTTCCGGCGACTACAACCCGATCCACCTGACGGCCCTGAGCGCCCGCCTGTTCGGTTTCCCCCGGCCCATCGCCCATGGCCTGTGGAACAAGGCCCGGATCCTCGCGGCCCTGCACGAGCACCTGCCGAGCGCGAATATCGAGATCGAGGTGGCGTTCAGAAGACCGGTGCGCCTGCCCGGCGAAGTCGGCCTGTGGGTCAGTGCACCGGGCTCGAACGGCGCGTTCAAATTGTCCGGGGCCAAGGGACTGGAACATCTGAGCGGCCGTTGGCGCCCCATTGCCTGACACCACACCTACCCGCCCTGACGAATATTTCATCGGCTCCAGGTGTTATCCCTACAGCAAGGCCCTTGCTTCCCGTTCTCATCCACCGGAAGCTAGACGCCTTGAAGGAGAACACCCGCATGAACCTCGACGAACTGACCCAACGCCTGCACGGCATCCGTGATCGCAACGACTGGAAAACTTTCCACAGCCCGAAAAACCTGGCCATGGCCGCCAGCGTGGAGATGGCCGAACTGGTGGAGATTTTCCAATGGCTCAGCGAGGATCAATCGCGCCAGTTGCCACCGGAAAAGCTCGCCCATGCCGGACAGGAAGTCGGCGATATCGTCCTTTATCTGCTCCTGCTGTGCAGCGAACTGGGGTTGGACATGAACGAAGTGGTCCGCGCCAAGCTGGCCGACAGCGAACGGCGCTTCGCCCAATGAGCGACCGTCATTTCGACCAACTGGCAACCCGTTTCGCCGAAAAAATCTACGGTGGGGCCAAGGGCGCGATCCGCCTCGCCGTGCTCCAGGCAGACCTGACCGAGAGCCTGCCGCAGCGCCCGTTGCGGGTGTTGGATATCGGCGCGGGCCTGGGCCATATGTCGTTGTGGCTGGCCGAGCGCGGTCATCAGGTGACCCTCGCCGAACCCGCCGAGCCGATGCTCGAGGGCGCACGCCAGCGCTTTGCCGAGGCCGGACAAAACGCGACCTTTATCCAGGCACCGTGGCAGGAACTGCTCGGCCAGCTCACCGAACCCTATGACCTGGTGCTCTGCCACGCCGTGCTTGAATGGCTGGCCGAACCCCATGCGATCCTGCCGGTGCTGCACCAGCTGTGCAAGCCCGATGGCTGGCTGTCCCTGGCCTTCTACAACCGCGATGCACTGATCTATCGCAACTTGCTCAAGGGCCATTTCCGCAAGATGCGCAAGAACGACATGGCCGGCGAAAAGCAGAGCCTGACCCCGCAACAACCCCTTGATCCACGGGAATTGGCGGCGCAACTTGAAGGTCTGTGGCGGGTCGAAACCCAGAGTGGCGTGCGGGTTTTCCACGACTACATGCCGGTTGAATTCCAGGCCCGCGCCACCCTGGCGGATCTGCTGGAAATGGAACTGGCCCACCGTCGCCATCCCGGTTTTGCCGGACTGGGACGTTACCTGCACTGGATCTGCCGTCCGGTCTGAATACGGAGGATGCAATGAGTCGCCGTTTTTGTCTGCTAGCGCTGTGCCTGGGGATGGCTGCCTGCCAGAGCAACAACCCCTACACCAGCAGTTCCATGCCCCTGCCGCCGGCCCCGGCGCAGGTCGCCCATGGCCCGGACCTGAGCGCCTACCCGGCGCCATCACGGGACTATGGACGCTACCGCACCTGGGCCTGGAGCAATGACCGGCTGCCCGCCGGCACCACCTGGGCCGATCCGGCGCAGTTGGCCGAAGTGGTCGGCAATGCCCTCGAACAACAGGGCTTGCGGCCACGCCGCGATACGGCACCGCCGGACCTGCGGGTCAGCGCCGACCTGCATGTGGAGAAACGCCTGCGCCAGGTCCAGGAAGACTACGGTTATGCCGGCGGCCCTTATGGCTACCGCTATGGCATGTACCCCAGCGCCCCGATCGTGCGCACCTACGAGGTGCAAGTGCTCGTGGTGCGTATCAGCCTGTTCGACGCCGGCACCGGCCAACCGGTCTGGAGCGCCAGCGCCGAAACCGGCACCCAGGGCAATCAGCTCGAACGCGCGGATGCCTTGCGCGAGGCCGTGGGCAAAGCCCTGGCCAGCTATCCACCCAGCTAGACCCCCTCCGGAGAAAAATCATGTTCCGCCGTCTCGCTTTAGTGGTTTTTGCCGTGCTGCTCAGCGCCTGCGAAACCACCCAGGTCAACCATGACTTCGACGCCAGTCGCGACTTCGCCGGCTACCGCAGCTGGAGCTGGAAAGAACCCGCGTTGCAGTACCGACCCGACGATCCGCGGATCAAGAGCGATATCACCGAACAGCGGATTCGCCAGGCGGTCGGCGAGCAGTTGGACCAGCGCGGCTTGCGCCCGGTCATGGCCGGCGGCAAGGCCGATGTGAAGGTCCAGGCGTACCTGATCGTCGACAACCGCCAGCAGCAGGTGAGCACCAGCTACGGCGGCGGTTGGGGTGGCCCTTGGCAAGGCGGTTTCTGGGGCGGCCCGGGCTACACCGAAACCCGTAGCGTCGACTATCAGGTCGCGACGATCCAGATCGACCTGCTCGATGGCAAGGACGGCAAGCTGGTCTGGCGTGGAAGCGCCGAACAGATGGTCAACAACGGTTCGACACCCGCCGAGCGCAGCGCGGCGATCAACCAGGCGGTGGCCAAGTTGATGAGCGCGTATCCGCCGAAATAGTCGTTCGCCGCAACATTCCCGCCCCTGTAGCGCGTCGACCGACGGCGCCTGCAGGGGTCCTATCGAATCGCCCAACCTTGGCTACACTGGCAGACAACACTGCAAAGTAAGCGCTCGGCCAGCGGCCAGCAAGGGAGTGCTCGATGTCTTTCCCCGGTCGTGTCGTCGGTTTTCGTGGCCCGTCCGGGCAACGCGGGGCGATTGGCCTGATGGCGGCCCTTACCCTCGGCCTGGCCCTGCTCCTGATGGTGGTGGTGGTCGATACCGGCCGGCTCTACCTCGAACAACGCAAATTGCAACGGATCGCCGACGGTTCGGCGCTGGAAGCGGTGAGCCGCGCGGGGACCTGCCTGCCCGGCCTGAGCGCCGCCAGCTACGCGACCCAAAGTGCCAGCCGCAACGCCTTCACGGTCGGCACCGGCAACACCTTGACCACGACCTGCGGCACCCTGGTGACCGGGGCCAATAACCTGCGCACCTTTGCCGTGGATGCCACGCAATCCTCGGCCATCAAGGTAGTCGCCACCCATGCCGTGCCCACCAGCATCGCTGCCGGGATCTACTCCCTGGTGTCGCCCGGCACCTTCAATCCGAATTCCCAATTGACTGCAACGGCGGTGGCCGCGACGCCCCTGCCGCCCACCGCGCAATTGAGCATCCGCAGCACCGTCGCCAATGTGAACCTGCTCAACGGGGTCATGGGGCCCTTGCTCGGCGGTTCGATCAATATCACCGCGGCCGGCTGGAACGGCCTGCTCAGCACCAACATCAGCCTGCTCGGCTACCTGCAACAACTGGCCATCGACCTTAACGTGACAGCCGGTAACTACACCCAATTGCTCGCCACCAATGCCACCGTCACGCAGTTGATCCAGACCGCTATCACCGTCTCCCAGGCCAATGGCGCGAGCGCCGACGTGCTGACCGCGCTGGGCAACCTGAAAGTCGCCGCGCAAACGGCCGGAAGCATCAAACTGGGGAGTTTTCTCAACCTGTCGACGCTCACGCCGACCTCGGTACTGAATGCCAATCTGCAGCTGTTCCAACTACTCCAGGCGATTGTCGAGGTGGCCAATAACCAGAACGGCCTGGCGGTGAATCTGCCCGTCAGCCTGCTGGGCTTGGGAGTGGGGGCGACGGTGCAGACCAAGGTGATTCAAGCACCGCAGTTCTCCGCGATCGGCAACCCGGCCCTCGCCGCGCTCAACCCGACAGGCCCCAATGGCATCTATGTGCGCACGGCACAGATCCGCACACTGGTGACCCTTGATCTGTCATTGGTGACCAATTTATTGAGTGTAGTGACAGGGCTGCTTTCAGCCGGTACCGGACTGCTGGGACTGACTCTGCATGTACTTCCCAATCCAACCCTGGACATCAGCCTTGAAGCCGGTGGCGGCAGCAGTTATGTCACGGGCTACACCTGCGTCAGCGACACCAATAAAAGCCTGTCCATCAGCGCCACCACCGATACCGCCTACCTGCGGGTGGGCAATATCAATTCGGACTGGGCGACCAACACCACACCGCTGACCGTAACACCCTTCACGTTGGTATCCATCGGCACGGCAACGGCACCTTTTTCCGCCGGCGGCGCATCCCTGATGATCAGCAGCCCGGCGCTGCAAACAACCGGCACCAATACCTTTATCAATCCACCCGATGTCAATGTGACGCCAACGCCCGCCTATCCGCCCTACACCCTGTCGATGTCCAATCCCATCGCCAGCCTGGCTCAATCCGTCAATGGCATACAGCTGACGACCTATCCACCGACTTACACCGCCCCAACGCTCCTGACAGCGGTTTTCACGCTCCTCACGACGACCCTCAACGGCGTGATCAGCACTCTGGCCTCAACCCTGAGCGGCCTGCTCAGCCCCCTGCTGGACAGCCTGATCAACACGCTATTGGCGGGGCTGGGGATCACTGTCGGACAGATTTCCGTCGACGGCCACCTCACCTGCGGCCAGACCGGCAAGGCCTACCTGGTGATCTGAAGCGATCGGCAGTTCCACACAGAACCGCGCCCCGGCCTCGCCATTGCGTACGCTGAGGCGCCCGCCCATGTTCTCGACAATCCCGTAGCTCACCGACAAGCCCAACCCGGTGCCGACGCCTATCGGCTTGGTGGTGAAGAAGGGTTCGAAGATCCGCTCCAGCAACCGCGGATCGATGCCGCCGCCGTTATCCTCGACAAACAAGCGCACCGCCCGCTCATCACGTTCGGCGGTCAGCGCAATCCAGGGCTCGAAATCGCGGTTCTTCTCACGCTTGCTCAACAAGGCATCCCGGGCATTGACCATCAGGTTGATCAGCACCTGCTCCAACTGGTCGACAAAACCCCGCACCTGCACCTCGAACCCGATGGGCGCCACCCGCAGCTCCACGCCCTTGCCCTTCATCCCTTCGCTGAGCAACGACAAGGTGCCTTCCACCGCCTGTGCAGGATTGAACGGCGCCTGCTCGATTTCCGAACGGCGACCGAACACCCGCATATGATCGACCACCCGCGCCGCCCTCTGGACCTGGGCGTCGATGCGATTGAGCTTGTCCTGCAAATAGTCGACCTGCACATCGCCATTGCCCAGGCGCTTGAGCACATTGACGATGGCCATGCGCATGACGTTCAGCGGCTGGTTGATCTCATGGGCCAGGCCAGTAGCCATTTCCCCCAGGGTGGCCATCTTCGCGCTCTGGGTCAGTTGCTGCTGGGAACGCCGCACCTCGGTGTTATCACGTCCCACCGCCTGCACCTCGACCAGCCGGCCTTGCGCGTCAAACACCCCGCGATCCGACCAGACCCACCAGGCATGCTCGCGGCCGGGCAATTGCAGGCTGATTTCCGCCGTACTCACCGGGAGCTCCGGAGTCAACAGGGACAGACGCTGGACAAACGCCGCGCGCTGCTCGGGCGACAGCCAGTTGCCCAGGTTGGCCCCCGGCAATTGCTCGGGCGAACACTCCAGATAGACCGCGAGCGGCTTGTTGCCGAAGGTCAGGGTCAGGTCCGGGCGGTAACGACAGATCATCGCCGGCGAATCTTCCACCAGGATGCGATAGCGCTCCTCGCTCTTCTCGATCTGCTCGGCGGCCAGGGTCGCTTCCGTGATGTCCAGCCACAGCCCCACCGCTTCCACCGGCAAGCCGAGGTCATCACGCAACAGCCGGGCCTCATCCAGCATCCAGTGATAGGCACCGCCCTTGTCCCGGAGCCGATAACGGCAACTGACGTTGCCTTTACGCAGCAACTGGCGGGTACGCTCGAAATAACGGTCGCGATCCTCGGGATGAATCCACTGCGCCAGGCTGCCATCGGCACAGTCGGCCAGGGTCCAGCCCAGCAGCGGCAACAGGCTGTCGCTGAAGAACACCGGCTGCAAGGCACCCTCGACATAACGCTGTACATAGATCACCGCCGGCGAGCTGGCAATCAGGTTGTCCAGCCGGGCATGGGCGGCGGCGGCGGCCTGCTCCTGGTTCTTGACGTCACTGATGTCGAGCATGAAACCAATGATCCGCAAGCTGTCACCAACACCCAGCACCTGACCCTGCAGGCGATACCACTGAGGGGCCTGCTGCGGGTCCTCGGCATGCCGGCGGACACAGAGCAGCAGCGCCTTGCCCTGCTGCAAGTCGTACATGCGGCTGGACAGTTCCTGGCGGTCGGCGGCGTGGAACAACCCCAGCCAACCTTCCAGCGACACCACCCCGTGCAACGCTTCAAGCCCCAACTCCTGCACCAGTTGCGGGGCCAGTTGCAGTTCGTCGAGGGACGGCGTCCACTCCCACCAGCCGGTGCCCAACAAACCTTGCAGCACCTCCAGGCGCTCCAGTTGATGGTGATGAACCTGCTGGCGCAGGCGCGCCAGCAACGGCGCCGCCAGGGCCGCCGCCAGTTGCAGCCAGTCACGGTCGTCCAACTGCGTTGCGCGCTGACGGGCCGGGTAAAAACCGGCGAGCAACCACGCCGCCACCCCATGGTCATCACAAAAAGGAATAAGCAAGCCATCGGCGTTGCCCATCACCCCTTGCAGGCGCAGATGCCCGCTGAGGCCTTGTTGCGCGTTGAAGTACAGCGGCACCATGCCGCTGAGGCTGTCCAGGCCACTGCCCAGGGCCTGGCCGGTCTGCCACAGGGCCGGAGCGTCATGGGCCCGATACTGACTGTGCACCGTCCACTGCTGTTGATGTTCGTCAAGCAGCGCCAGGGCAACACAGGGAATCCGCCAGCGCTGGGACAGGCCCTGCAACTGCTCGTTCAGCACCTGGGGCAGACGTGCCAGGCTGCACAGGCGCAATTGTTCGCTCATCTGCCCGGCGACCTGCTGCAGCTGCTCACGCAAAGATGAGCGCAGGTTGTGCTCAAGCAGGTCGCCGATGTCCAGGGCCTGCAACCACCAGCCGGGATTGCCGGGCTGGACCCAGGCGCGGGTATGCAGGACTTGCCCGGCCGGTCCACTGAAGTCCAGGTCGAGGCTCTGGCCGAGCCAATCCGCCGGCACGCCTTCGACAGACAAGCGACTGGAGAGCAGCAACAGGTTACGCAACTCACAGCCTGCCGCCTGCGGCGCCAGGTCATGACGCAAGGGACCGTCGACGCTCAAGACCCGGCCCTCGTCATCGAGCCGCAGCAGCAAGCCGAAGGCCGGGGCGGGCAAGTGGCGCATGGGCTCGGGCGGCGACTCACTGCCGCGCCCCAGCAAGCGCCCGAACAGCTTGTCCCCTGCGCTCAAAATTGCAGACTCGAGATGACCGTCAGGTTCGCGGGAAGGCTGGGCACCGTGCCGATGCCAGGTAACACCAGAAACGGCAGGACATTACGCAGTTGGGATGTCGGGTACGTGATGGTGACCTTCAGGATACCGCCCGAGTAGAGCGCCGTAATATTGTTGGCGGCGGTGAAGTTGAAGCTGCTGGGAATCCAGGTCAACCGGTTGGCGGCCGCCTGGACGGCGGTGGTCTGGACCAGAGCGGTATAGCCACTTCCGGCCGCCACCGGGTCGACCGCCACGCTACTGCGCAAGGCCTCGGCCGTCGCTTCATGGAACGACTGCACCATCAGCAGCGGCAGGCAGTAGCTGACCGTGCCATAGAACACCGCGAAAAAAATCAGGAACACGAGGGCGAACTCGATGGCGGCGGCGCCTTTTTGCTTTCGGGGGAGGCTGGGGCTCATGGCAAGGTCTACCCTGACAACTGCACGTTGCTATCAGCATAGAATCATTCGCCGGGAAGAGACGTTTTTTAGCCCATGCACAGCCTTGTTCTAGCGGCCTGGTTAGCACTCTGTGCCACCCAGGACCTGCGCCACCGGCAAATCGCCAATAGCCTGACCCTCGGCAGCGCGGTGCTGGCCCTGATCTATCTGCTCTGGACCGGCAGCACCTGGCTGGGGGCGCCTGCCGCCCAGGGCGGCATCGCCTTGCTCCTGGCCCTGCTGCTGACCTTGCCCGGCTACGCCACCCGACGCATGGGTGCCGCAGACGTCAAGCTGTTGTCGGCGCTGGCACTGGCCAGCGAGCCGTCGACCCTGCTCGGCACCTTTATCGGCGCCGGCGCCGCGATGCTGCTCTGGCACTGGCTGGCCCCCCGAGTGTGGCCATTACTGGGGCAAGGAACGCAGGCAAGCCTGCACCACCTGGCCCCGGAAACCTTGGGCAAACGCCCTTTCGCGCCATTCCTGCTGATTGGCCTGCTCGGCATGTCGATCAACTCCCTTTAGTAGTAGCACTATGTACAGAGTGGCAAAGTGCGTCTACTTTTGAGGAACAAGCCCTGCGAAACTGCGCGCGTGGGCAAGGAGCTCGTAGTCATTGGCTGGTAGAGCATGGAGTCGCGCGTGAACAAGCTTGTCTCTCAAGTAAAAGTACTGGTGGTGGATGACCAACCACCGATCGTCGAAGAAATCTGCGAGTTTCTCGAAAGCAACGGCTACCGTTGCGTCCCTTGCCTGTCCAGTCGGCAGGCGCTTGAAGGTTTCAGCGAAGACAGCGAGATCGGCCTGGTGCTCTGCGACCTGCAGATGCCGGAGCTGGACGGCATCGAACTGGTGCGCCAGCTGCAACAGATCGCCGGGAAACATCGGGCTTTCGAGGCCATCATGCTCACCGGGCGGGCCGACAAGCAGGACGTGATCAAGGCGTTGCGCGCTGGTATCGCCGACTACTACCAGAAGCCCGTGGATCTGCACGAACTGCTCGAGGGCATCCATCGCCAGGACAAGGCACTCGCCGAGCGCAAACGCACCGACAGCCTCGGGCATCTGAACCAGAAGCTGCAGTTCCTCGCCGAATCCATCGACGACCTGTACCAGGACCTGAACAGGATCCGGAGCGGTTCGCCTGCCGACAGCAGCGAGGAAGCCGATCCCGACTCGGTACAGATCCTGCCCGAAATCGTCAGCCAGCTATCGCCGCGCCAACTGGACGTCGCGCGGCTGGTGGGCAAGGGCCAGACCAACTACCAGATCGCCTGTGAGCTGGGCATTACCGAAAACACGGTGAAACTCTATGTGTCCCAGGTGCTGCGCCTGACCCATATGCACAACCGCACCCAACTGGCACTGGCCTTGTCGCCCGCCAGGGTCGGCCACAGAGGGATCACCGAGCACTGATCCCGCCAGGCATCCGCTTGCCAGCGATAACGATGTTGTATTCACCGCCGCCATCGCCACCAAGCCCTGCTGCTTGCATCCTGTCCGCTTAATTGCTCTTCAACGACCCGCCGGCATCCTGCTTGAAAAATTCCGGAATCGGATGTTTGTAGCTGTCCAGCCAGCGTTGCAGGCTTTGCTCGCGTTCGCTCGGCGTGGCGACCTGGGGCGTCGAGCTCTGCTGCTTTCCCGCCACCTGTAGCTGCAACCAGTTTTCCGTCTCCTTCTGATAGGGCGAAGACGGTCTCTGCTCTACCGCCTGGACCGCCAACGACAGTAGCAGGCACGCCACGCCACAGAGTTTGTATGGTTTCATCCCGACCTCCTTGATGTCGATTCAACGCACGCTTGCCGCAGCGGCAGGCGCCTCTTCCCTTGCCGCCACCCGGTCACTGGCGGGCCGGCTACCCGCTCCGCCGCCGCTCTTGAGCTGCTGGGCCCGGGCCTGGGCCTCGCTGAACTGCCCGGGGCTCAGGTTCATCCGGGTGACCAGCTCAGCGGCCTGGCTCCAGTTGTCCTGATAAAGCAACAAGCTCACCAGGTTCACCGACGCCAAGGGATCGGACTGCTTGAGTTCGATGGCGGTAAGAAACTCGAAACGGGCATCCTCCAGTCGCAGTTGGTTGAGATAGACCACCCCCAGGTCGTTGCGGATCTTCTCGTCGGTCGGCGCCAGGCGCGCCGCCCGCTGCAAATGCGCCATGGCCTGGCCGTTGTCGTTGCGCGCCGCCGCCAGTTGCCCGAGGCCATGCTCACCTTCGGCCGCGAGGCAAGTCCCGAGCAGGCTGCGATACAGCGGCTCGGCCTCGCTACGGCCCAACTGCCGATAGACCCGGGCCTTGCGCAAGCGCACGGCGTCGAGGCTTTCCGGCAGGTTCTGCAGGTTGGCCAGGCTGGCGTGCAGCTTGCCCTCATTGGCCATGTCATCCGCCAGGTTCAGGGACAGCTCCTGGTCGGCGTCCGGTTTGGCGCAACTGCCCCCGGTCCCCATCAGTGCGGTCCAGGGCGCACGACCATCCCCGGCACAACCGGCCAGCGTCAGAAACGCCACCGCGGCAATCAATACCTTCATCCAACCACTCCCTAGGATGCGCCAAACGCCTTGGCCAGGGCGGTAAAACCCGGCCCCGCCAGGACAATCAACAATGCTGGAAACAGAAACACCATCATCACCACGGACATCTTTGCCGACAGTTTGGAGATGTACTCCTGCTGACGGGTCAAGCGCCGGTCATCAAGCAATTGCTTGAGGGCCAGCAACGACTTCATCGCCCCACCGCCCTGGTGGATCAACTGATGGAGGATCACGCAGATATCGTCGAACTCGTCCACCTCCAACAGGCCGGCCACCTTGTTCAACTCCTCTCCCAACTCCAGCCCCGAATCGACCCGCGCCAGTACCAGGCGCAGCTCCCCGGTCACCACCGGCAGCAGCTCCCGACCCTCCTGGGAGAGCACCCGCAAGGCCTGTTCCACCGCCATGCCCGACTCGAACAGGATGCGCAGCAACGGAATGAAGGTCGATATCTCCTGGACCACCTGCTTCTGCCGACGCCGAGCCAGCACCACCAACAGTCGCTTGGGAAACAGATAGCCACCGGCCAGGGCCAGGAAAGGCGCGATCCAGGGCGAGGTGGTGTCAGGGAAGAGCCACCCTTCCAGCAGTGACACTATCCCCAGCGCCAGCACCGGAGTGGCGATCTGGCTGGCGGCAAACAACGAACGCTGGCTGGCCTTGCGCCAACCCACACGATTGAGCAGCACCAGGGTTTCGTTATCCATGCTGATCAAGTGCTGGCCGAAACGGGATTCGCCCAAACGACGCAGCAGGTTGCCGAAACGGTTGTCGCGACTCATATGACCTTGCAGACGCCGGGTCACGGCACGCTTGCGCCGACGTCGCTGCATCCATTGGCCAGCCGCCAGGGTCAAGGCGGCGAAGAGCAGCAGGGCACTGGCCAGGATCGTCATCTCACACGCTCCGCAACATGCGCCAAAGCGCCAGGCAACCGAACACCTGTAACCCGACGGCCATCAGCAGCATATGCTGGCCGCTGTTGTCCTCCCACATGTGCATCAGGTAGCCCGGGTTGGAGACCAGGAAGAAGCCCGCCATGCCCACCGGCAGCAACGCCAGCACCACGGCGGTCATGCGGGTTTCCCCGGTCATCGCCCGCAGTTGCCGGTCACCCTGCTCGCGTTCGCGAATCAGCTTGATCAGGTTTTCCAGCAACTCGCTGGCGTTGCCGCCATACCGGTGGTTGACCTTCAAGCCCAGGGCCAGGAAACGGAACTCGTCGCGCTCATAGAATTGGGCAAAGTCGTGCACGGCATCCGACAGGCTGACCCCCAGCTCGACATTGCGTCGTACCCGCCCCATGGCCTCGCGCAGCGGATCGGTTGAGGCCTCGACACCGCCCATAAGCGCATCGGCCAGGGTTCGCCCCGACTTGAGACTGCGCACGGCGTGATCAAGCGCCGAAGGCAGTTGCTCGACCATCCGCCGCAAACGACGCCGATAGCGCCAGGCCAGATACAGACGCAAGGCCAGGGGCGGCAGTACCAGCATCAGCAACAGTCCCATGCCAGCGGCCTGCACAGCGCCGAGCGCCACCAGCAGCGCCCAGATCCCCAGCCACAAGCCTTGCCGCTCGCCGGGGCGATTCAGGCCGGCGCGCACAAACAGCCGATCCAGGTGGTTCTTCGTGGTGTGGGTCGTCGGCGCCAGGACCGGCTGCCCTTGGCCCAGGCGGCTCAGCACCCGTTCATGACCGGTCTTGCGCAGGCTGATGTAGAACAAACGCATCGACAGCCCCAGCAATACCAGGCTGATCAACCAGAGCAACAGGGGAATTAACATCGGCGCCCCTCCTCAACCGAAGGACAAGGGCGAGTCACGGCGCAGCTTCTCACCACCCGGGTTCACCGCCTCGCGCAGGAAACCAAAGCCGTTGCGCCGACCCAGGCGAAACAGGGTATTGGTGACATAGATGTCCTCGCGCACATCCAGCACCTCCACCACTTCGCTGACACAACGACGGCCGTCGGGCAGGCGGGTCAACTGGATCACTACATCGAGTGCCGCGCAGATCATCTGGCGCAGGGTCTTTTCGCCGATCTGCCGTCCCGTCAGACCCACCAGGGTTTCCAGGCGCAGCAAGGCATCCTGGGCGTTGTTCGCATGCACGGTGCTCATTGAGCCGTCGTGGCCGGTGTTCATCGCCGTCAGCACGTCGAGCACCTCCACACCACGAATCTCACCGAGGATGATCCGGTCGGGGCGCATCCGCAGGGCGTTGCGGATCAGGTCGCTGGACTTCACTTCGCCATGCCCTTCGGCATTCGGCGGGCGGGTTTCCAGGCGCACGACATGGGGGTGGTTGAGTTGCAGTTCAGCCACGTCCTCGATGGTGACCAGCCGTTCATGGGGGTTGATCAACTGGCTGAGGATATTCAGCAGGGTGGTCTTGCCGGTGCCGGTACCGCCGCTGATCAGGATATTGCAGCGCTTGCCCACGGCCAGCTGGAGAAACTCGAAAATCGACTGGTCGATGGTCTGCATTGCCATCAGGTCGCTGCTCTTGAGCATGTCCTTGCGAAATTTCCGTACCGACAGGCACGGACCGTCGAGGGCGATCGGCGGAATAATGGCATTGACCCGGCTACCATCGGGCATCCGCGCATCAACCATCGGCGAGGACTCGTCCAGGCGCCGGCCCAGGGGCGCGAGAATCCGCTGGATAACCCGCTCCACGTGATGATCGTCGATAAACCGCAGGTCGCTCTGGTGCAGGACACCGTCGCGTTCGATAAACACCCGGTGCGGGCCGTTGACCAGGATCTCGGTCACCGAACTGTCGCGCAGCAGGACCTCCAGCGGCCCGAAACCGGTAAGCTCGTCGACGATCTCCTCCGCCAGCCGTTCCATCTCATACCGCGACACTGCCAGGTGCAGCCGCGAGACATACTCGCCGACCTTGTCGATGACAAACTGCGCCAGGGCCTGGCGCGAGCCTTCCAGCAGGTTTTTCCCCGACTCCTCGATGGCATCGATGATGTAGCGATGCAGCACCAGTTTCAGGCCGTCATGATCGCTATTGCCAGTCCCGCTGCGGGACTGCCCGCCGAACAGTTTCTCCGCCATTACTTATGCCCCCAGAGGCGATTGAACCAGCCTTCGGAGGTCTTGGTCAGGCCCAGGGAACGTTTCGCCAGGCGTTCGCCGAGGGTTTTCAGGCCCTGGGTCAGGGCTTCCCGGGGTGACAGTTCGAACAGAGTCTGGCCCTGGTTCTTCGCATTCAGGCGAACGTCCGGGTTGTAGGGCAGCACGGCAATCACTTCCAGGCCGAACGTCTTGCTCAGGGTTTCCGAGTCGGGCGAAACACCGCGCAGGTAGCGGTCGACCAGCAATCGGGCGTGATCGAGCTTCATGCCTTTTTCCCGCCAGAGATTGAGCACCGCGAGGCTGCGCCGGCAATCGAGCACATTCTGATCGGTGTACCAGAGCAACTTGTCGCAGTGGCTGACAAAGGTCCGCAAGGCCTCACTGTCGGGCTGCCCCACCAGGTTGACGACGATATGCTGGAAATGTTGGCGCAGGGCACTGAGCAGCATGTACAACTCCGCCGCACTGGTGCGTTTGAGGGGTTCGTCGGTGCTGGAGTAGGCGAGGATGCGCAGGCCCCCTTCAGCACTGGTAAAGGCGCTGTCCATCAGGGTCGCGTCGAGGCGGCGCAGATGGCGCAGGGCATCGCCGAAATGGAACGAACTTTCCAGGCCCAGTAGCGCCAGGCTGTCGCCCCGGGGCAGGCCCAGGTCCAGCAACAGGGTCTGCTGGCCGCTCTTCTGCACCACCAGCGCCAGATGGCTGGCGAGCAAGGCGCCCTCGGCATTGCCCTGGGCGCCATACAACACGGTGAAACCACCCAGTTCCGCACTTGGGGTCACCGCCGGCAGGCGTTTACTCAGACGCCGCACCAGGCCGGCCACTTCGCTGGAGCGCGAACCGTAGGCAACAAAATCCCGCGCACCGGCGCGCATCGCATTGAGTACCAACTGGTTATCCATGCCGTCGCCGAGGGCGACGATCGCCAGCATCGGCTTGGCTTCCAGTACCCCTTCGATCAAGGCGCTCTGGGCCACCAGGTTTTCCCGGTCCAGGCCGACAAAGATCAGGCTGGCAAAGGTGACATCCACCAGCGAGAGCAACTCGTCGAGGCTGCCGCCGGCGCTGACCACCTGCCCCAGGGGCGCCAGCGCGCCCTGCAGCCACTCCAGATCAGTGCTGTTGCGGGTGATTGCCAGAAAGGTCTGGCTCAGGCTCTGGCTCATTTTGATAACCCGCTGCGGCGATCGTAGTTGCCGTTATCGAGGAAGAACAGGCGGAACCAGTTCGGATCGTATTCGCGCAATTTTTCCCCCGGCAGGCTGGGCAACCGGGCATCCGCCGCCAGGGGCTGGACCAGGTGCGGCGTGACGATCATCAACAGCTCCTGCTCCTCGCGCTTCATGCTCGAGTTGCGAAAAAACGCCCCCAGCACTGGAATGTCGCCCAGGCCCGGCAGCTTGTTGATCTGCGAACTGTTGCTGGTGCTGATCAGGCCGCTGATGACAAAACTCTCGCCATCGGCCAGGGAAATGCTGGTGTCGGTGCGGCGGATCGTCAACGCGGGTACCGGCGTACCGGAAATGGTCACGGCGTTGCTGTAGTCCAGCGCACTGACCTCGGGCGCCACTTTCAGGGCGATACGGTTGCGAGCGATCACCGTCGGGGTCAGGGTCAGGCGAATACCGAACTCCTTGTACTCGATCGAGACAGTGTTGCTGCCAGAACTCGGCACCGGAATCGGGATCTCGCCGCCGGCGAGGAAACTCGCGCTCTGCCCGCTCAAGGCCACCAGGCTCGGACGCGCCAGGGTGTAGGCGAAGCCGCTGCCTTCCAGGGCATTGATCAAGGCCTTGACTCGCCCGCCGCCGAAACCGATGTTGAAGCTGGTGTTGTCCGGTGACAGTCCACCGGAGACCGCGCCGGTGCTGGCATTGGTCAGTACCGTGCCCGGGGAGCCGAACAGGTAGTTGCCACCCTGACCAAAAATCGCTGTCCCCGCCTCCTTGAGCTTGGTCCGATTGACTTCGACAAAACGAATATCGGTCTGCACCTGGATCGGCAGGGACGGGTCCATCGAGGGCGACAAGGATGTCGCGGTCAAGCTCGCCGTGGCCTTGCCCTGGACGAACACCATGCTCTGGCGCGGCTCGCTGGCGCAGGCGGTCCAGACCATCAGGCTGGTGGCGCCGGGGGCCATGCCGGTGAGCAGGAACGCATTGTTGCCGTTGGGGTGCACATCGGCGATTTTCGCATCGCCCACCGCCAGGCGGGTGATCGCGACTGGCGAGCGCAGTTCCTGTTGCAGGCCTTCACCGACTTCCAGCACCGCGGGCAACGGGCCCAGGCCGGCACAACCGCTCGACGCCGCCAGGGCGACATTCCAGCCCAAGCTCCCCACTAGCAGGGCCCCGATCATGGGTTTGAATCTCGGCACACATCGGCTCATCCGCGACTTCCTTGCTGACAGATCAGGGCGTTTGTTGGCTGACTTGATTACCGCGGATCACTTCGACGCCCCGGCTTTTCGCCGCACCGGGAGCCGCCGTTGCCTGGGCCCTGGGCACACCAGCCAGGGCCAACTGGTTGAACTGGAACAGGCTGTGATTGGTGCTTTCGACGCTGGCGGCGGCGCTCTCTCCGGCCCAGTAGCGCGGCAGCAGATGCTCGTCGGCGCTACGCACCGCCAGGCGCAACGTACCGACCTGGGTGGCAAGCATCAGGCGGCTGAGCAGCACTTGCGGCACGGCCAGCACCACCGTACGGGCGTTGCCGGGGCTCGGGGAGTGGTGCAGGCGTTCGTCGGCAGCGGACGACGGCGTGGCCGGCAAACCATCGTTGGTCAGCCCGAGTTGGTCGCCGACACTGAGCAGGCGCATCGCCGGCACCACCACCTGGGCCGACTGCTGCGGGTTACTGGCGTCCTGACGCAGAAACAACAAGACATCGACGTAGTCTCCCGGCGTCAACTGGCCACCGGCGCCGACAACCTCATCCACCGCCACCGCCAGGGCGCGCTCATCGGGACGGATCATCCGCGCCAGGGGGCCGCCGGCCTCGAAACTCTCGTCGCTGAGCCAGGTGCCGGCCTTCAAGGGCCGCCAGGGTATACGGTCCATGGCTTGTTGCAGCGAGCTCAGACTGCCGGCCGGTGCGGTACGCAGCCGCTCGACGGTGAGATCGGCCGCCGTCAGGGGCACAAAAGGGGGAACATCGTGGGCCAACACCACCACCGGCTGGCGCAGCGCGTCCTCGGCCCCCCCCGCGTTTTTTTCCACAGGCGCGACTACCGCTGCATCGGCAGGCGCCACGGGGACCGGCTGACGACTCAGCCTCAACCCCCAGTAACCGACCACAATGGCTGCGACCAAAAACAGGGCGGCCAACCCTATGGTAACGCGACTGTTCACGACTGCTCTCCCTTTCCTGCCAGACCCGAGGCCATGACCCATTCGCAATCAGGCAGCGATAAACATCAACTATTTCGCTATTGGACGGTAGCGCAGCTAGGACAAAACGCCATTACCGAGCGCCAAATATCCCCTCGTTCGGATGGATAAATTCTGAGTGTTCAACGCCAGGCCAAAAACTAATTCTTTGTGATTAATCCGTTCTTACAGTTGTAGAGGGCGGTTTTGTTGACAATGCTTTAAAGGTAGGCAAATCACGCCGCACGACCGCTGCACAGCGCTTTTCAGGCGCAAGGAGAAGCCAGATGTTGCTGAATATCGTCCTCAGGCTGTTCATAAAAGCCCAGCTGTTTGCCGAAGACAAAGAAGCCGCCTCGGGTATCGAATACGCGATTGTCGCGGCCATGGTGGCGGCGGTGATCGGGATTTTCATGGACCCTATCAGCACCAAGGTGAAGTCGATCTTCACCGCAATTCAAACCGGTATAGGGACTTGACGAACTTCCCCCTCCAGAGTCTCTAATAGGGAGCTAGAGTTTCAAGACGACTCAACGACAGGTATGGTCCCATGAACGCCTCTTCCCCCCCACGGCAACAGCTCCTTCTAGTGGACGACGAAGAGGACGCCCTGCTCGAACTGGCCGAATTGCTGGAGGGCGAAGGCTTTTGCTGCTTCACCGCCACCTCCGTCAAGCTGGCGCTCTCGCACTTGACCCATCATCCGGATATCGCCCTGGTGATCACCGACCTGCGCATGCCGGAAGAAAGCGGCATGTCGCTGATCAAACGTCTGCGTGAACACACCTCGCGCCAGCACCTGCCCGTCATCGTCACGTCCGGCCACGCCGACATGGACGATGTCAGCGATATGCTCAGGCTCCAGGTGCTGGACCTGTTCCGTAAACCCATCTATCACGTGCGCTTGCTGGAAACCCTCAACAACCTGTTTCCACAGCCCAGGATGCATCTGGTCAACCCCTCTTGATGCACCGTCTGGACAACCTCAGGCGGGGCCTGTAAAACCTGCTCCCTGCGAGTGCGGCGCATCAGTCGGCATATTCATCAGGGGTACCTATGCAGGTAGAAAGTTTTTTTGAATGGCTGGGCCAGGCGCTAGGCTCGGTGATTCGTTTTATCATTGATGGCCTCAGCGGCTTCTTCCACGCGTTGACCCATGCCGGCGGCAACTTTATCGATGGCTTCGCCCGCTCCCTGGGCATGAGCCCCTCGTTCTTCAGCATCCTGATCCTGATCCTCGGCCTGATGCTGCTCTACTCGGCGGTCCGCGCCTTTATGCGGGCCTCGATCATCCTCGGCATCATCTGGCTGGTGCTCGGGCTCTGGCTGTTGAGCTGGGTGGTCCACTAATCGCTACAATGCCCGCTCTTTCAAGGAGCCCGCATGTCCCCCCTGATCGCTGACTGGCGAGACCGCCCGACTCACCGCCGGGTCTGGGCACTCGCCGCCCCCATGATCCTGTCGAATATTTCCGTGCCCCTGGTGGCGCTGGTCGACAGCAGCGTGATCGGCCACCTGCCCCACGCCCACCAGCTCGGTGCGGTGGCGGTCGGCGCCAG
This sequence comes from Pseudomonas sp. MWU12-2345, assembly GCF_023242385.1. Taxonomy (NCBI): domain Bacteria; kingdom Pseudomonadati; phylum Pseudomonadota; class Gammaproteobacteria; order Pseudomonadales; family Pseudomonadaceae; genus Pseudomonas; species Pseudomonas sp. MWU12-2345. Next base: position 42,156 of record NZ_JALLJA010000020.1, read on the forward strand.
CCTGTATATCTTTCTCGCCTGGGCCATGGGCTTCCTGCGTATGGGCTCCACCGGTTTTGCCGCCCAGGCCGCCGGACGAGGAGACGGCGCGGCCTTGCGCCAGGTGCTCGTCCAAGGTTTGCTGCTGAGCCTGGTGCTGGCGCTGTTCCTGGGGGCGATCGCCGTGCCGTTCAGCCAACTGGCGCTGACCTTCATGCAACCCTCGCCCGAATTGCACGAATTGACCCTGGACTTCTTCCACATCCGGCTCTTCGGGCTGCCGGCGGCGCTGGCCAGCTATGCCCTGGTCGGCTGGTTCCTCGGCACCCAGAACGCCCGCGCACCGCTGGCCATTTTGCTGACCACCAACCTGGTGAATATTGCCCTGAACCTGTGGTTCGTCCTCGGGCTGGACTGGGGCGTGGTCGGTTCGGCCCGGGCCTCGGTGATAGCCGAATGGACCGGCGCCCTGCTCGGCCTGAGCCTGACCGGCAAGGCCCTGCGCGCCTACCCCGGGCAGATCGCCTGGGCGGCACTGCGGCGCTGGCAGAGCTGGCGCCCGTTGCTGACGGTGAACCGCGATATCTTCATTCGCAGCATGGCGCTGCAATCGGTGTTTTTCCTGATCACCGTCCAGGGCGCACGCCTGGGCGATGCCACCGTCGCGGCCAACGCACTGCTGCTCAACGGCTTGCTGCTCACCGCCCACGCCCTGGACGGCCTCGCCCACGCCGTGGAGGCGCTCTGTGGTCATGCCATCGGTGCCCGTGATCGCGATACCCTGCGGCGTTCCCTGGTGGTCGCGGCCGGTTGGTCGCTGCTGGCGAGCCTGGGCTTCGCATTGCTGTTCCTGCTCGGCGGGCACCTGTTCGTCAGCCTGCAGACCGATATCCCCAGCGTGCGCGAGATTGCCTTCGGCTACCTGCCTTACCTGGCGCTGTTGCCACTGATCGCGGTCTGGAGCTACCTGCTCGACGGCCTGTTCATTGGTGCCACCCGCGCCCGGGAGATGCGCGACAGCATGCTGCTCAGCGTGCTCCTCAGTCTGCCCTGTGCCTGGTTCCTGAGCCGCTTTGGCAATCACGGCCTGTGGATAAGTTTCCTGCTGTTCATGGCCCTGCGCAGCCTGACCCTGGGGCTCTACGCCGTGAAACTGCGGCGCAACGACGGCTGGTTCGGCCAGGCCGCGCACTGAGCCACATCCTAGGCTCAATCAGGGCTACTGCTCCAGGCCTGGCGCAGGTTTTCCAGGCGCTCGCCGGGAGAGTCTCCCGCCAGGCAGGCCGGAATGGACGCCGCCGGATACTCCGCACGCAGATGCAGCCAGCCATCGAGCAGGCCGTACTCGCGAAAGCCCTGGGCGATGCCCTCCTGCACATGGCACCAGGTCCGGTCGTATTCATGTCCGCTACAGCGGCTCCACTGGTAGGCGTGGCGCTCCAGCAGGCAGGTCTGCAGGCGGCGCTGCTGGTGGCTGCTCAGGACCGGTGGCGCACCGAGACCGGCCACCTCGAGCCCGGGGTTGAACAGTTGCTGCCAGCCGACGCCGCCAATGGCCCGGTCCGCCCAGGTCCCACCATACCAGTACAGACAGCGGATGGGGCCGAGCCAGCCGCTCAGTTCGCGCGGGTCCGATGAGTCGAAGAAATAGCTGGCGGTCTGCGGGTTGTAGTAGCTGAGCAAGCCCCGATGCTGTTCGTCGAAACCCACCACCAGTATCTGTCGCAGGTGGGTCAGCAACGCCTGCACCGGCGCCCGGGTGTGCAGGAACAAACCGGGCCAGAGACTCGGGTTGGCCTGGCTGAGGCGGCTCAACGGGCAACCTTCGGCCAGTTGCAGCAGGCGCGGGGCGACTTCGCCCTGGCCCTGAAACGGCGAGCCCTCAAACAGGTTGTAAGCCAGATAGTGCGCGTAACCTTCCTTCAGCGCCTCGAGCACCTCCGGCGCACCGGGCACATCCAGCAGCAACCACTGGCTGCAATCGTCCGTCGCCTTCATGGCAGGCCCCTTCGCGGGAGTGCGCCCCGACAGACGCAATCCCGCACCGCGCAGTGACGCTCGCCGCCGCCCATGGGTTGCCCACACAACAGCACCAGCGGATAACCGGCGTGCAGAGATTCGAAAATCGGGTCCCGGTGCAGACGTTGCGCGCCAGCGGGCAGCGGCCTCGGCAACTGGACATCGCCACGCATGACAATTCGCGGCGCTTGCGCATCGCCGTCCTGAAAACGCACCCACACCGCGGTCCCCACGGTCAGCTCTTCGCACTCATGTTGCAGAGAGCGAGCCAACGGCAGCCAGCAAGGCACCGCTGGCGCAGCGCAGCCCTGGGAAAAGGCGTCGATGCGCACCGCCACCCGTCCTGCTTGGTCGCGAAAGGTCCCCTGCTCGTCGGCGTCGACCACCTGAGCCCGGAACAGCCCCGATAACACCGGGCTGGGCCAGCGCCGCCAGGAACGAAACGCCACCTCCCAGGAAGTCGCCGCAAAGGCATTGCCATAACGCAGCCGAGGCCCGCCGTCCGCGGCCCCACCGGGCAGGCTGTCGCCACGGTGGCGAAGCCGGGTGACCAGCCACAACCGGTTCCACGCCGCGCAAGGGTGGCCGGAAACAGGCAGATACGCGCCACTGGCCAGACCGGGCAGATCGCTTTCGCCCTCCGCCACCTGGGCCCCACGGCCGCCACGCCGACGACTGCCATCGGCCAGCGTGACGAAAAAATCCAGCACGCCCGGACCCGTCTCATGGGCGAAGCGCGCCCGCGGGGTACGCCGAAACGCCCCCTGGTGATCGGCAAAGACCAGCAAGTGCAGGTCCCGGCTGTGCTGGAAATGATAGTGGATGCCCTCTTCCGCGCAGAGCCGCTGCACAAATGCCAGGTTCGACTCTTCGTACTGCACGCAATAGGCACGCCGGGCATAGTGGCCCTTGAGCGAGAAACGCACGACATCGTCGCCCAGGCCATGCTCCTCAAGCACCCGGGCGATGATCGCCGGAACCGAGCAGTGCTGGAACAGACGCCGGCTCACACGCTGCGCCAGGCAACCCAGGCGCGGCCCCAGGGACAGGCGACAATGGCCCCGCGGCAACCCCCGGAGCGTCAGGTTGACGCCCTGTATCTGCCCGTGAAACCCGGCGTTTTCAGTCCCCAGCGCCAGGTAGCAACTGCGGTACATCAACCCGGCCAGGTCCAGTTCGCCTTCCTCGTCGAGAACATCCAGCTCGAAGGCAAACAGTTCGTCGATCGCCTCCACGCCGCTAAAGGCCGTGACAATCAGGGGATGGGACAAGCCCGCTACATCCAGCCGAAAAAACGGCTCGCTGACTGGATCGAACATTGGCTTTCCTCATACGTGGCACCGACCTGGGATTCTCGCCGAGAGACAAGGCCGAGTAGAGGGCTGAAGTAGTGTTAGAGAAAAGACCTACGCAAAACACGGAACATGAGAAGCCAGCATCTTGATTTCAGGGCATAAAAAACCCACCGCGAAGGGTGGGTTTTTCACAAAAGGACATTACCTACAGGACCACAAGAAAAAACCAAACTCAAACAAGGCAATTTCCTGGGAACTATTGGCGTCGCCTTATGAGGACAGGTACGAAGAGCGGGTCAACCCCAGACGCAGGGCATCCAGGTACTGGGTACGCTCCTTGACGCTGATGTTCGCGCTGGCGACTTTGTCGCGGTAGTGCGTCATCAGTTCTTCCGGCGACAAGTGCACATAACGCAGCATGTCCTCGATGGTGTCATGGGTTTCGATACCGGCGTGGTAAACGCTGCCATCCGGGTTCTGGTAGATGTTCACCGAGTCGGTGTCACCGAACAGGTTGTGCATGTCACCAAGAATTTCCTGATAGGCGCCCACCAGGAAGATCCCCAGCAGGTAGTCCTCGCCCTCGTTCAGGGCGTGCACCGGCAGGCTGGTTTCGATGCTCTGCTCGTCGACGTATTGCTTGATCTTGCCGTCGGAGTCGCAGGTCAGGTCTTGCAGCACGGCGCGGCGCAGCGGTTCTTCGTCGAGACGGTGCAGCGGCAGGATCGGCAGGACCTGGCCGATGGCCCAGGTATCCGGCAGGCTCTGGAACACCGAGAAGTTGCAGATGTACTTGTCGGCCAGCTTGTCGTTGAGTTCGTCGAGCACCTGGCGGTGCGAACGCTGGCGGGCCTTCAACGAGTTGTGCAGACGCCGGCACACAGCGAAATAGCATTGCTCGGCCAGGGCTTTCTCGGCCAGGGTCAGCTTGCCGTCGGCGTACTGGGTGGCCACGTCGCTCATGTAGTGGGTGGCGCGCCAGTAGGTTTCGGTGACCATCTCGATATCGGTCGGCCCCAGCAGTTCCACCAGCCACTGCACGGTTTCCGGCAGGTTCTCGGGGTTGTCGATGTGTGGCACGTCGTCGTTGTGTTTCTCGACGTCGGTCACCTGCACCACCAGCATGGCGTGGTGGGCGGTCAGCGAACGGCCGCTTTCGGAGAAGATGTTCGGATGCGGCAGGTTCTGCGCATCGCAGAATTCCTTGAGCATGCCGACCACGACACCGGCGTAGTCATCCATGTCGTAGTTGATCGAGCTGGCGTTGCGCGAGTGGGTACCGTCGTAGTCCACCCCCAGGCCGCCGCCGACGTCGATATGGTCCACCGGCAGGCCGAGGTTGCGCAGCTCGCCGTAGTAGCGGATCGCTTCCTTGAAACCATACTGGTAGTCCGCCAGGTTGGCGATCTGCGAGCCCATGTGGAAGTGCAGCAGGCGAATGCCCTGGTCCAGGCCCGCGTCGCGGAAGCGCTCGACCACCGACAGCAACTGCGCCGCCGAGAGACCGAACTTGGACTTCTCGCCGCCGGTATCGGCCCACTTGCTCGAGGCCAGGGACGACAGGCGCACCCGCAGGCCGATCCGTGGCTTGACCTTGAGGGCCGCGGCCTCTTCGATCACCAGTTCAACCTCGGACTCTTTCTCGATCACGATAAAGACCGTGTGACCGAGCTTCTGGCCCATCAGCGCCAGGCGGATGAACTCACGGTCCTTGTAGCCGTTGCAGACGATGGTGCCGCCCTTCGGCGCCAGGGCCAGCACCGCCAGCAGCTCCGGCTTGGAGCCGGCTTCCAGGCCGATGGAGACGTTCTGGGTGGCGATGATGTTCTCGATCACCGCTTCCTGCTGGTTGACCTTGATCGGGTACAGTGCGGTGTACTTGCTCTGGTATTCCAGACGCTCGATGTTGGCGTCAAAGGCCCCGGTCAGTTGACGGACGCGGTCCTGCAGGATATCCGGGAAGCGCACCAGCAACGGCAAGGACAAACCGCTCTTGCGCAGTTCGTCGACCTGCTCGAAGAGGTCGATGGGCGAACTGCTCGGGCCGTTCGGACGAACCTCGACGCGACCGGCGTCATTGATCGCGAAATACCCGGCCCCCCAATGGCGAATCCCATAAACACTGCGGCTGTCCGCAACTGTCCATTGGCTGCCATCGTCTTTGCGTGTGCGTCGTACGGACATCGAAGTCCCCTATAAAGAAGTCAAATAGCGCCACCTGGGTCCAGGCTGCGCGCAGTCTAAAGAATGAAAATGACGATTCGCCTGCATACAAGGGGGTAAGACCCTGGATCCAGCACCGAGTTTAGAAACTGTTCGGGAACAGGCTCTGTGAAAACCATGGGGACGACAGCCCGGCTTCGTTTATCCGGGCCGGCGGGTCAACTTCACGGTGGTTTTCACAGAGGCTGCTAACCGCCGGACTTCTTCGCCTTGAAACCGTGTTTTTCCAGCTCGGCCAGCAGCAACTCGACGTGATCGCCCTGGATCTCGATCACCCCGTCCTTCAAGGCGCCACCGGTTCCACAGCGTTTCTTCAACGCGGTCGCCAGGTCCTTGAGGGCGTCTTCGGCCAAGGGCACGCCGGTGACGGTGGTTACCGTCTTGCCGCCACGGCCCTTGCTTTCGCGACGCACGCGGGCAATACCGTCACCGGCTGGGAGCACATTTTGTTTGCAGATACAGGACGCCACCGGCTGGCTACAGTCCGGGCAATGTCGACCTGCGTCGGTGGAAAACACCAGGCCACCGAGGGCGGCGAAGGATGCGGCTTTTTTGGCCACCGGCAATCCTCTTGGGAGGACTAAAGACTGGTCACACCCCCGGGAGGGGCCTGCGACCGCGAAGCCCCACTCAGGCAGGGGCAGCGCAACTGCGGCGGGCAACGCCGCCGCAGCTTTGAAAGTCGCGCAGTGTAACGGCAAAAGGCCCCCGGCCCAATAGCCAAACAGCGCCAATTGATGAAGCTTTTGCGACGTCGCTACGGTGTTATTGCAGATAACGCTTCAAGGCTGCCAGGGAGTCCGGGCAATAGGGCTTTTCAAGGGTTTCGCGCAGGGCCTGGTCCACCGGGACAAAACGCGCCTCGAGGACCTCTTCAGGCTGCAGCCGCAGCGGCCCGTCCCAGACCGCGCTGAACACCGCGCACCAGAGCCGGTTACCCGGCTGGTCGAAGAAAAAGTGCTCGTGTTCGGTCAGCGGCACGCCACTGACCCCCAGCTCCTCTTCCAGCTCTCGGGCGGCGGACTCGGCGTAACTTTCGTCGGCCTGGACCATGCCGCCGGCGGCCACATCCCAGTAACCCGGGTAGATGGCCTTGCTCAAGGTACGCCGGTGCACACACAGCTCACCGGCGGAGTTGAACAGCAGGATATAGGTGCCGCGCCCGATCAGGCCGCGCTCGCGCAACTCGATTCGGGCCAGGGCGCCGAGCAATTGGTCATCGGCGTCGACCCAGGCGATCTGCTCGGCATCGGAGGCGGCGCGATGCAGGGCCTCCTTCGAAGCGTTATCCATGGTTCAACCCTGGTTCAGCAGTTGACGCAAATCGATCACCGCCGCGTTGGCCCGGGAAATATAGTTGGCCATCACCAGCGAGTGGTTCGCCAGAATGCCAAAGCCGCTGCCATTGAGGATCATCGGGCTCCAGACCGGCTGCTGGGAGGCCTCCAGTTCACGAATGATCTGACGCACGCTGACCGTGGCGTTCTTCTTCGCCAACACGTCGGCGAAGTCGACTTCGATGGCCCGCAGCAGGTGCGACAGCGCCCAGGCCTGGCCACGGGCCTCATAGAACACGTCGTCGATCTGCAACCACGGGGTTTCGACGATTTCCTCGTCGACCTGCGGCACCTGCCCCGGGACCACGCTTTCGGTTTTCAGCGCGGTGTTGAGCTTGACCCGTCCGACACTGGCCGACAGGCGCTGGGACAGCGAACCGAGGCGGGTAGCCACATCACCGAGCCAGTTGTTCAGGTTGTCGGCGCGGGCATAGAACAGCGCGTTGCTCTGGTTCGGATCGGACAAACGGGCCTGATAGCGGCTCAGGGAGTTGATCCCTTCCTGATATTCCGATTCGCTGGACGGCAGCATCCAGCTCTTGTTGTCGAAGTTGAAACGCGGCTCGGCCTTCGCCAGGTCGGCATCTTCAGCCGATTGCGACTGGGAGCGGGCGAAGTCCTTGCGCAGGGCGCGGGTCAGATCGCGAACCTGGACCAGCACGCCGTATTCCCAGTGGGGAATATTGTCCAGCCAGATACCCGGCGGAAAGCGGTCGTTGGACAGGTAGCCACCGGGCTTGTGGAGCAAGGTGCCGGCCACGGTCTTGAGGGTTTCCACCGTGGTGTAGCCCACCACCATCTTGCGGCCTTCCTTCTCGGCGGCCATCTGTGCGTTCTGCTGCACCGGAAACAGCGCCGGCTCCTGGCTCCAGTACCAGCCGATCAGGATCGTGGTCAGCAGGTACAAGCCCAGCAGGGTCGCCAGTGCTCGACTGAACAGCATCCCGCGAAAATAACCGCGGGTCGCCGACTTGGGTTCGGCGGCGCGCTCCGGCGCGCTGTCTTGGCGTTTTTTCCAGTCCAGCATGGCTCTATCCTTTTCCTGAATTCATCGGTTCGACCACAACCCTGCTCCATCGTGCCTTTCCTGTCATTGCGCAAGGTCAAGGGCACGGCAGCGTTGCCATCCGTGCGAGCACTATAAATCAAGCCCCGGCAGGACGCCTCCTCGATACGACCTCTCCGGTCTTGTTGTGGGATCCGAAACAGCGAAACTCATGGGTCACCAAATGAATCAGCTTAATTGACAGATGACACCGCCATTGACGAAAAGAGCTGCTAGCATAGAGCCATCAGTCGACCCCAGCCGTTCCCCTCACTAAGTAGTCAGGACATGACCGAGCCAGAAGACCCCAGCCGCGAGCGCCTCAAGCAGCACTTTGCCCAGCGGGTCATCCACCAGGCCCGGCAAATCCTTGAGATCTGGCAACGCCTGCAACGCAGCGAATGGTCGAGCATCGACATGTCCGAACTGAGCGAAGCCAACCTGCGCCTGCTGCGCTTCGCCGAACGCTTCGAACAACCCGAACATACCCAGTTGGCCCGCCATATCAGCGAATCCCTGGTCGCCGTCGAGGCCAACCGCGGACGTCTGAGCAGCGGCCTGATCAGCGAACTCAATCGTCTGATGCAGCGCCTGTCGCGCACCGGCCTGCGCCATGGCGACCAGCTCGAACAGACCTTCCTGCCGCCACTGCGCAAACCGGTCTACGTGATGCTGCAGGACCACGACCGCGGCGAGCGCCTGGCCAAGCAGCTGGAATTCTTCGGTCTCAGCGCCCAGTCGCTGGACAGTGTCGCGGCGTTCCGTTCGTCGATGGCCGAGCGCCTGCCTTCGGCCATTGTCATGGACGTCGACTTCAGCGGCGCCGGCATGGGCCTGCACCTGGCTGCCGAAGCGCAGCTGGGTCTGGAGCAGAAACTGCCGTTGCTGTTCTTCAGCCTCCACGAAACCGACACCCCGACCCGCCTGGCCGCCGTGCGCGCCGGCGGCCAGGAGTTCCTCACCGGGACCCTGGAAGCCTCCAGCCTGCTGGAGAAAATCGAGGTCCTCACCTGCGTCGCCCAATACGATCCGTACAAGGTGTTGATCATCGACGACTCGCGGGCCCAGGCGCTGCACACCGAACGCCTGCTCAACAGCGCCGGGATCGTCACCCGCACGCTGATCGATCCGATCCAGGCCATGGCCGAACTGGCGGACTTCCAGCCCGACCTGATCATCCTCGACATGTACATGCCGGCCTGCACCGGCACGGAACTGGCCAAGGTGATCCGCCACAACGACCGTTATGTCAGCGTGCCGATCATCTACCTGTCGGCCGAGGACGACCTGGACAAGCAACTCGACGCCATGAGCGAGGGCGGCGACGACTTCCTGACCAAGCCGATCAAGCCGCGTCACCTGATCACCACCGTGCGCAACCGCGCCGCCCGCGCCCGCAACCTCAAGGCGCGGATGGTCCGTGACAGCCTCACCGGCCTGTACAACCACACCCATATCCTGCAACTGCTCGAAGACTGCAGCTTCCGCGCCCGCCGCGAATGCAAGCCGCTGAGCTTCGCAATGCTCGATATCGACCACTTCAAGCGGGTCAATGACAGCCACGGTCACCCCATGGGCGACCGGGTGATCAAGAGCCTGGCGCTGTTTCTCAAACAACGCCTGCGCAAGACCGACTTTATCGGCCGTTATGGTGGCGAAGAGTTCGCCATCGTCATGCCCGACACCGATATCGAGTCGGCCTATAAAGTGCTGGATGAAATTCGCCAGCGCTTCGCCGAAATCCACTACCCGGCGCAACCGCAGGATCTGTGGTGCACCTTCAGCGCCGGGGTGGTGGAACTGCAGGCCGACTCCGACAGCCTGATGATGGCCGGCCAGGCCGACGAAGCGCTCTACCGCGCCAAACATGCCGGCCGCAATCGCGTGCAAGCGGCAAGGCAAAGTGCCAGCTTTTCATCGGACTCCACCGACTCAGTCATGACCCTGTAACAAAACAGCAATAACTTCAGGTACTTACCACTTTTTGTCGTGGATAGAATCCTGAATGCGCCTGAAACTGCTGACCAACCTCAACACCCTGCTGCTCGTCGCCGTCTGCCTGGCGCTCGGAGCCACGCTCTGGTGGTCGCAACAGGCGCTGGAACGTCCCTACCAACTGATGGAGCGTTACCTCAGCCTGTCGCAACAGTTCCAGAACCAGGCGGCGCGCAATATCGAAGATTACCTGGGCAGCGGCGACGCCTTGCGCCTGAGCAGCGCGGGCCAGGCCATCGAGCAACTGGGAAAGCAGCTCGATGCCCTGCCAACGGACCTGACCGCGACCCTGCGCCCGAGCCTGGCCGCCCTGAACGACTTCAGCAAGACCGACCTGCTCGCCGCCGGCAAGCTGGCTGGCGACCCCCAGGCCCTGCTGCTCCAGGCCGAACGCGAGCTGGGCGGCAACCTCGATCAACTGAGCCAATACGCCACCCAGGCCAAGACGCCGGAAGCCGCCGCCTACCTGCCCCTGTTGCTGACCGCTTCATCGCACCTGGCCAAATTGAGCCTGGCGCGGGACAAGCTGGTCAGCAGCGGACGCAGCGAACTGGCCGCCGATGTCGAACGCGAACTGGCGAGCATCCGCGGCCAGGCCGAGCAGCTCGAAGCCCTGCCCTTGCTCGGCGTGACCGCCAGCAGTGAGTCCAGCACCGACGATTTCAGCGCCATGATGGGCCTGGAAAACACCGAAAAGGCCGTGGTCCAGGACACCGGCGTCGACCTCAAGCGCGAACTGCACAGCCTGCTGACCCGTTACCCGGCGGAATTGAACCGCACCCGCGAGCAGATCCAGAAACGCTCGGACCTGGCGGCGGCGACCCACCTCAAGATCAGCGCCGTACAGCAGGCGATTGCCGGGCTGGAGCCGGAAGTCCGCGCCCAGCATGGCAAGATCCAGGGCGACGTGCGGATGATGCAGGGCCTGATGATCGGTCTGATCCTGCTGATCGCCCTGTTGATCGACACCCTGCAACGCAAGCTGTCGCGGGTATTGACCAACCTCGCGCCGGCGCTCTCGACCTGGGCCGAAGGCGATTTCAGCCGGGATATCCAGTTGGGCAAGACCAACCGCGAACTGCACGATATCGAAGCCTCGTTGAACCGCCTGCGCGCCTACCTGGTGGATCTGGTGGGCACTATCCGGCAGAACGCCGAGGAAGTCGCCGGCAGCAGTCGCGCCCTCGCCGACCTCAGCGGCGGCCTGCACAGCGGCGCCGAGCGCCAGGCCGGCGATACCGCGCAGATCCGCGACGCCCTGGGCGAACTGGAAGCCACCATCCAGCAAGTCGCCGGCGACGCCAGCCAGGCCGCCGATGCCAGCCGCAGCGCTGGCAGCGCGGTCGAACATGGGCAAAAAGTCATCGGCCTGAGCCTCACCGGTTTGCACGCACTGGTGGGGGAAGTCCAGGGCAATGCGCAGATGATCGAGAAACTCGCCGAGGAGTCGGCGACCATCGGCGGCGTGCTCACGGTGATTCGCTCGATTGCCGACCAGACCAACCTGCTGGCCCTCAACGCCGCCATCGAAGCCGCTCGTGCCGGGGAAATGGGCCGTGGTTTCGCCGTGGTCGCCGAAGAGGTGCGCAGCCTGGCGCAACGCACGGCCGGGGCCACGGGCGAGATCCAGACCCTGATCGCCGGCCTGCAGAACGCCGCGCGGCAATCGGTGGAAGGCATGCGTGCCCAGGTCGAACATGCCGAGGCCACGGCCGGCCAGGCCCAGGCGGCGGACGGCGCACTGGACAAGATCGTCGGCGCGATCCAGACCATCGCCGAGACCGCGGTGCGCATCGCCGATGTCACCGCCCAGCAAAGCGGCGCCGTCAGCGAAATCCGCGATCACAGCGAACGTATTCACCAGTTGGGCGGCGACAACCTGCTGCGCATCGGCGAAGGCCGCAGCCAGGGCGAACACCTGCTGGTGCTGGGCGGACAGCTGCGTACCGCCGTGCAGGCCTTCCGCGTCTGACCGGGCGCCACACACACCGCCTCCCCCCTGTGCCCTCACCCGCGACAGCGGCAAAATCGCCACTGCGGGGGGCATCGGCGAAACCGCTGCGGCGAACTTCGTCGAACCTGTTGCCGCGACGAATGACCAGATCCGACAAATCAGTCATAAACTTCGCGCGAACATCGGACATCGTGCTGGCTATTGCAGGTAACTGGACAGTCGCCAAAGCTTTCCGGCATAGTCGGCCCGCACCGACAACTGCACGTGAATAACAAGGAACAACCGATGGCGACCCTACTGGTTCTGCACGGACCCAACCTGAACCTGCTCGGCACCCGCGAGCCGGGTGTCTACGGCGCGGTAACACTGGCCGAGATCAACCAGGACCTGGAACGCCGGGCCCGCGAGGCCGGGCACCATCTGCTGTACCTGCAAAGCAACGCCGAGTACGAACTGATCGACCGGATCCACGCGGCCCGTGGCGAAGGCGTGGACTTCATACTGATCAATCCAGCGGCTTTTACACACACAAGTGTCGCATTACGTGACGCGTTGCTGGCGGTGAGCATCCCATTCATCGAAGTGCATTTGTCGAACGTGCACAAACGCGAACCTTTCCGCCATCACTCCTACTTTTCAGATGTTGCTGTGGGAGTGATCTGCGGCCTTGGCGCCAGCGGTTACCGACTGGCCCTGGAGGCCGCCCTGGAACAGCTTGAATCACAGGCTAAACACCCCTGACCGACCCTTGGGAGTTGACGATTAATGGATATCCGTAAAGTTAAGAAACTGATCGAATTGCTGGAAGAATCCGGTATCGACGAGCTCGAGATCAAGGAAGGCGAAGAGTCCGTACGCATCAGCCGCCACAGCAAGACCCCGGCGCAGCAGTACTACGCTCCGGCACCGATGCCAGCACCGGTCGCCGCCGCTCCGGCTGCCGCCCCAGTGGCAGCGGCCCCGGTCGCTGCAGCCGCCCCGGCGCTGAACGGCACCGTAGCCCGTTCGCCGATGGTCGGTACCTTCTATCGCAAATCCTCGCCGGCCGCCCCGTCGTTTGTCGAAGTCGGCCAGAGCGTGAAGAAAGGCGACACCCTGTGCATCGTCGAAGCCATGAAGATGATGAACCACATCGAAGCTGAAACCAGCGGTGTGATCGAGTCCATCCTCGTCGAAGACGGCCAGCCGGTTGAGTACGACCAACCGCTGTTCACCATCGTTTGAAGCGCGGAGAGCCAACGATGTCGAATCCTGCGAAGTTGGAAAAAGTCCTGATCGCCAACCGCGGTGAAATTGCACTGCGGATCCTGCGCGCGTGCAAGGAGCTGGGGATCAAGACCGTCGCCGTCTACTCCAAGGCCGACAAGGAGCTGATGCACCTGGGCCTGGCGGACGAATCCGTGTGCATCGGCCCGGCGCCTGCCGCCCAGTCCTACCTGCACATCCCGGCCATCATCGCGGCCGCGGAAGTGACCGGTGCCACGGCGATCCACCCGGGCTACGGCTTCCTCGCGGAAAACGCCGACTTCGCCGAACAGGTCGAGAAATCCGGTTTCGCCTTCATCGGCCCGCAAGCCGACACCATTCGCCTGATGGGTGACAAGGTTTCGGCCAAGCACGCCATGATCAAGGCCGGCGTCCCCACCGTTCCCGGTTCCGACGGCCCGCTGCCGGAAGACGAGGAAGAAGCCCTGCGCATCGGCCGTGAAGTCGGCTACCCGGTGATCATCAAGGCCGCCGGTGGTGGTGGTGGTCGCGGCATGCGCGTGGTGCACAAGGAAGAAGACCTGATCTCCTCGGCCAAACTGACCCGCACCGAAGCCGGTGCAGCGTTCGGCAACCCGATGGTGTACCTGGAAAAATTCCTCACCAACCCGCGTCACGTGGAAGTCCAGGTACTGTCCGACGGCCAGGGCCACGCCATTCACCTGGGTGACCGCGACTGCTCGCTGCAGCGTCGCCACCAGAAGGTACTGGAAGAAGCTCCGGCCCCGGGCATCGATGAGAAATCCCGCCAGGAAGTCTTCGCCCGCTGCGTCAAGGCGTGCATCGACATCAACTACCGTGGCGCCGGCACCTTCGAGTTCCTCTACGAGAACGGCAACTTCTACTTCATCGAGATGAACACTCGCGTGCAAGTGGAACACCCGGTATCGGAAATGGTCACGGGCATCGACATCGTCAAGGAGATGCTCAGCATCGCCGCCGGCAACCCGCTGTCCTACACCCAGGACGACGTGGTGATCCGCGGTCACGCCCTGGAGTGCCGGATCAACGCCGAGGACCCGAAGAAGTTCATTCCGAGCCCGGGCACCGTCAAGCACTTCCACGCACCGGGCGGCAACGGCGTTCGCGTCGACTCGCACCTGTACAGTGGTTATGCGGTACCGCCGAACTATGACTCGTTGATCGGCAAGCTGATCACCTACGGCAAGGACCGTGACGAAGCCCTGGCGCGCATGCGCAACGCCCTGGACGAAATCGTGGTGGACGGGATCAAGACCAATATCCCGCTGCACCGCGACCTGGTTCGCGACGAAGGCTTCTGCAAGGGTGGTGTGAACATCCACTACCTGGAACACAAGCTCGCCAACCAGTGAGTGCGTGATCCCATAGACAAGGCCGCTTAATTGCGGCCTTGTTGTTTTTGAATACCGCCCAAGGCGCTGCTCAAGTAGACTTGCGCGTTTCTCGCAGCCCCCGCGGTTGCACACTCCATTTTTGCAAAGGTGCCCCGCCATGCCTTGGCTGCAAGTACGCCTGGCCATCAGCCCGGAACAAGCCGAAACCTACGAAGACGCCTTCCTCGAAGTCGGCGCCGTTTCGGTCACCTTCATGGATGCCGAAGATCAACCGATCTTCGAACCGGAACTCAACACCACCCCGCTGTGGTCCCACACCCACCTGCTGGCGCTGTTCGAAGGCGGCACCGAGGCGGCCAGCGTGCTCGCACACCTGGAACTGCTGACCGGCGCACCACTGCCCGAGCACCACAGCGAAGTGATCGAGGACCAGGACTGGGAACGCAGCTGGATGGACAACTTCGAGCCGATGCGCTTCGGCCGCCGCCTGTGGATCGTCCCGAGCTGGCACGCCGCGCCGGAACCGGAAGCGGTCAACCTGCTGCTCGACCCGGGCCTGGCCTTCGGCACCGGCACCCACCCGACCACCGCGCTGTGCCTGGAATGGCTCGACGGCCAGGACCTCAAGGACTGCAACGTCCTGGACTTCGGCTGCGGCTCGGGGATCCTGGCGATTGCCGCCCTGCTGCTGGGCGCCAAGGAAGCGGTCGGTACCGATATCGACGTCCAGGCCCTGGAAGCCTCCCGCGATAACGCCGGGCGCAACCATATCGACGAGGCGCTGTTCCCGCTGTACCTGCCGCAAGACCTGCCCCAGGTCCCGGCCGACGTGCTGGTGGCCAATATCCTCGCCGGCCCGCTGGTGTCCCTGGCACCGCAACTGTCCACCCTGGTCAAGCCCGGCGGTCGCCTGGCGCTCTCGGGGATCCTCGCCGAACAGGGCGCGCAAGTCGCTGCTGCTTATGCCCAGGACTTCGATCTCGACCCGATTGCCGATCGCGATGGCTGGGTGCGCATCAGTGGTCGTCGGCGCTAGAATGGGCGCCTGCATGAACCGGATCGCCGCATGACCGACAGCTTCGTCACCCAGTGCCCGCATTGCCAGACCAGTTTCCGCGTCAGCCACGCTCAATTGAGCGTGGCCCGTGGTGTGGTTCGTTGCGGCTCCTGCCTGCAGGTGTTCAACGCTGCGCGACAACTGCTCGAACAACGCGCAGCCCGGGAAGCGGCGAGCGCCGCCGGTGTTGCCGCGCCAGCGCCGAAGCCGGTGCCGGCGCCAGTACCACCCGCACCGCCGCCACCGCCTCCAGAACCGCCGCAACAGCCACGGGCCATCAGCCAGCGACAATGGTCGGCCGAAGAGCTGGACCTGGACAACCTCGACCTGGACGAAGAACTGGCGCGCCTGGAACAGCGGGAAATCCAGCCAACCAAGGCGTTCGGCCAGGACCGCGGCGGCAAGGGCGAGTCCCTCAGCGCCCGCCGCGACGGCCCGGACACGGAAGAAGAGCAATGGCCCGACAGCCTGTTCAGCGAACCGCCGGGCAAGCCTGTCGACGCCACCCTGGCCGACGAGGGCGAAACAGCCCCGGCCAAGGCACCGGAAAAGAAGCCAGAACAACCCAAGTCAGCGCGCACCGAGCCTTCGCTGTCCTTCGATCTCGCCGATCTGGACGACGAACCACCAGTCCCGCGCCTGCAGCTTGAGCACGATGAGCTGGAAGACGACACCTTCCATGCCCCACCGGCCCCTGAACCGGCCGACGATGCGCCCGCCGAAGAAGAACACAGGAAACCCAAGGCCAAGCGCGAGCGCAACGAGCCCGGCCTGCACGACGACGTGCTGCTGGACCTGGTCGACGACCCGATCCAGCTCGACTGGCAACGCCGCCGCTCACCCTGGGGCCGGCGCCTGCTCTGGCTGCTGCTGGTACTGTTGGCCGCCGGCGCCCTGGTCGGCCAATACGTCGGTTATCACTTCGACGAACTGGCGCGCCAGGACCAGTACCGCCCCTGGTTCCAGCAACTGTGCCCGGAAATCGGCTGCAAGGTGCCGTCAAAAGTCGATATCGCCCGAATCAAGAGCAGCAACCTGGTGGTCCGTAGCCACCCGGACTTCGCCGGCGCCCTGGTGGTGGATGCAATCATCTACAACCGCGCGCCGTTCTCCCAGCCCTTTCCGCTGCTGGAGCTGCGCTTCGCCGATCTCAACGGCCATCTGATCGCCAGCCGTCGCTTCAAACCCGCCGAGTACCTGAGCGGCGACCTGGCCGGCCAGGGTGAAATGCCACCACAGACACCGATCCATATCGCCCTGGACATCCTCGACCCGGGCGCCAAGGCCGTGAACTACAGCTTGAGCTTCCACTCGCCCGAGTAACCCGGCGCTCATTGCCCGGCGGGGCGGCAGTTTTCTGGCGGCAACCAAACCGCCAGCGATAAGCGAATAACTGTTCAGATTTTATCCAATTTTGCCTTTATCCAGTCATCGAGAGCGGGTATCATGCCAACCCTTTTTCGAACTCTCATGATCCGGCCCCACAACAGGGAAGTCCTATGTCGGCGGTACGCATCGGCCCATATACATTGCAGAACGGCTTGATTCTCGCCCCCATGGCGGGCGTCACCGACCAGCCCTTTCGTCAGTTGTGCCGACGCCTGGGCGCGGGTCTTGTAGTCTCGGAAATGGTCACCAGCGACATGAGCTTGTGGAACAGCCGCAAATCGCGTCTGCGCATGATCCACGAAGGCGATCCCGAGCCCCGCTCGGTACAGATCGCCGGTGGCGACGCACAGATGCTGGCGGAGGCGGCCCGGGCCAATGTCGAGCTGGGGGCACAGATTATCGATATCAACATGGGCTGCCCGGCCAAGAAGGTCTGCAACAAGGCCGCCGGCTCCGCGTTACTGAAAGACGAAGCACTGGTGAGCGAGATCCTCCACGCCGTGGTCGCGGCGGTGGACGTCCCGGTCACCCTGAAGATCCGCACCGGTTGGGACCGGGCGAACAAGAACGGCCTGACGGTGGCAAAAATTGCCGAACAGGCGGGAATCACGGCACTGGCGGTGCACGGGCGAACCCGTGCCGACCTGTATACCGGTGAAGCCGAGTACGACACCATTGCCGCGATCAAGCAGGCGGTGTCGATCCCGGTCTTCGCCAACGGCGACATCGATTCGGCCGAGAAAGCCCGGCACGTGCTGCACGCGACCGGTGCCGATGGCCTGTTGATCGGCCGGGCCGCCCAGGGGCGGCCATGGATTTTTCGTGAAATCGAGCATTTTCTGCGTACCGGCGAAACCCTCCCGGCACCGGAGCTGTTCGAGGTGGAACGTATTCTGCTAGAGCATCTGGCCGCGTTGCATGCCTTCTATGGGGAGGTGATGGGTGTACGTATCGCCCGCAAGCACGTCGGCTGGTATCTCGCAACCTTGCCGGGCGCCAAGGAGTTTCGCGCCCACTTCAATCGTGTGGAAGAAACGGAAGCACAGTGCGCCAACGTTCGTCAGTTTTTCGCCGAGCGTTACAAGAGCCTGGTAACAGGGGAAGGGAGAGGGGTGGCCGCATGACGATGATGACCGAGACTTTAGTGAGTGGAACAACGCCCGTGAGCGACAACGTCAATTTGAAACAGCACCTCAACACGCCGAGCGAAGAAGGCCAGACCCTTCGCGGGAGTGTCGAGAAGGCGCTGCACAATTATTTCGCCCACCTTGAGGGCGCGGCCGTCACGGACGTGTACAACCTGGTGCTCTCGGAAGTCGAAGCGCCCTTGCTCGAAAGCGTGATGAACTACGTCAAGGGCAACCAGACCAAGGCCAGCGAGCTGCTCGGGCTGAACCGCGGCACCCTGCGCAAGAAACTCAAACAGTACGATTTGCTGTAAGCATTCAATCAAACCAGAAAGGCGCCCGCGTAGAACCGGTCGCCTTTTTTGCTGACTCCTTTGCTTTTGATGGAAATTGAGATGACCGACCAGACCACCCGCCTGCCGATCCGCCGTGCCTTGATCAGTGTTTCCGACAAGACCGGGATCCTCGAATTCGCCAAGGAACTGGAAGCCCTGGGCGTGGAGATCCTCTCCACCGGCGGGACCTTCAAGCTGCTGCGGGACAACGGCGTAGCCGCAGTGGAAGTCGCGGATTACACCGGCTTCGCGGAAATGATGGACGGCCGGGTGAAAACCCTGCACCCGAAAATCCACGGCGGTATCCTCGGTCGTCGCGGCATCGACGACGCCATCATGAACGAGCACGGCATCAAGCCGATCGACCTGGTGGCCGTCAACCTCTACCCGTTCGAAGCCACCATCAACAAACCTGGCTGTGACCTGCCGACCGCCATCGAAAACATCGATATCGGCGGCCCGACCATGGTCCGCTCGGCGGCCAAGAACCACAAGGACGTGGCCATCGTGGTCAACGCCAGCGACTACTCCCAGGTCCTGGAAAGCCTCAAGGCCGGTGGCCTGACCTACGCCCAGCGTTTCGACCTGATGCTCAAGGCGTTCGAACACACCGCCGCCTACGACGGCATGATCGCCAACTACATGGGCACCGTGAACCAGGCCGCCGAGACCCTGAGCACAGAAGGCCGCAGCGAATTCCCGCGGACCTTCAACAGCCAGTTCATCAAGGCCCAGGAAATGCGCTACGGCGAGAACCCGCACCAGAGCGCGGCGTTCTACGTGGAAGCCAAGCCCGCCGAAGTCGGCATCGCCACCGCCACCCAGCTGCAAGGCAAGGAACTCTCCTACAACAACGTGGCCGATACCGATGCCGCGCTGGAGTGCGTGAAGAGCTTCGTCAAGCCGGCCTGCGTTATCGTCAAGCACGCCAACCCGTGCGGCGTGGCGGTCAGCCCGGACGCCGAAGGCGGTATTCGCCAGGCCTACGAACTGGCCTACGCCACCGACACTGAATCGGCCTTCGGCGGCATCATCGCCTTCAACCGCGAACTGGATGCCGAAACCGCCAAGGCCATCGTCGAGCGTCAGTTCGTCGAAGTGATCATCGCCCCCTCCGTGAGCGAAGAAGCCCGCGCCATCGTGGCCGCCAAGGTCAATGTGCGCCTGCTGGTCTGCGGCCAGTGGGACGCCAACCGCGCCCCGGCCTGGGACTACAAGCGCGTCAACGGTGGCCTGCTGGTGCAGAGCCGCGATATCGGCATGATCGGCAGCGACGATCTGAAAGTCGTGACCCAGCGCGCACCGACCGAGCAAGAGATCCACGACCTGATCTTCGCCTGGAAAGTCGCCAAGTACGTCAAGTCCAACGCTATCGTCTACGCCAAGAACCGCCAGACCATCGGTGTCGGCGCCGGCCAGATGAGCCGCGTCAACTCCGCTCGTATTGCTGCAATCAAGGCCGAGCATGCTGGCCTGCAGGTACAGGGCTCGGTCATGGCTTCGGACGCGTTCTTCCCGTTCCGCGACGGTCTCGACAATGCGGCCAAGGCCGGTGTCACCGCGGTGATCCAGCCGGGCGGCTCGATGCGTGACAATGAAGTGATTGCTGCCGCTGATGAAGCCGGTATCGCGATGGTGTTCACCGGCATGCGCCACTTCCGTCACTAAAGACAAGTGTGTAAACGCCGCTCACCTGTAGGAGCAGGGCTTGCCCGCGAAGCCTTTGGCGACCTCAAGGTCCCCTTCGCGAGCAAGCTCTGCTCCTACAGAACGGCGGCGTCGCAGTTCTCCCAGAATTCAGCGTCATCGAGGTTTTTGAAATGAATGTTTTGATCATCGGCAGCGGTGGCCGTGAACACGCCCTGGCCTGGAAAGTGGCGCAGGACCCGCGTGTCGAGAAAGTCTTCGTTGCCCCGGGCAACGCCGGCACCGCCATCGAGGCCAAGTGCGAGAACGTCGCCATCGACGTCCTGGCCCTTGAGCAGTTGGCGGACTTTGCCGAGAAAAACGTTTCCCTGACCATCGTCGGTCCGGAAGTGCCGCTGGTGGCCGGCGTGGTCGACCTGTTCCGTGCCCGTGGCCTGGACTGCTTCGGTCCGACCGCCGGTGCCGCCCAGCTCGAAGGTTCCAAGGCTTTCACCAAGGACTTCCTGGCGCGCCACAAGATCCCTACCGCCGACTACCAGAACTTCACCGAGATCGAGCCAGCCCTGGCCTATCTGCGTGAAAAAGGCGCACCGATCGTGATCAAGGCCGACGGCCTGGCCGCCGGCAAAGGCGTGATCGTCGCCATGACCCTGGGTGAAGCCGAAGATGCCGTACGCGACATGCTCGCCGGCAATGCTTTCGGTGAAGCCGGTTCGCGGGTGGTCATCGAGGAGTTCCTCGACGGCGAAGAAGCCAGCTTCATTGTCATGGTCGACGGCAAGAACGTCCTGCCCATGGCCACCAGCCAGGACCACAAGCGAGTCGGCGACGGCGACAGCGGCCCGAACACCGGCGGTATGGGCGCTTACTCGCCGGCGCCAGTGGTCACCGCCGAAGTGCACCAGCGGGTCATGGACCAGGTGATCTGGCCCACTGTGCGCGGCATGGCGGCCGAAGGCAACGTCTACACTGGCTTCCTGTATGCAGGGCTGATGATCGACCAGGCCGGCAACCCGAAAGTCATCGAGTTCAACTGCCGCTTCGGCGACCCGGAAACCCAACCGGTGATGCTGCGCCTGCAATCGAGCCTGATCCTGCTGATCGAAGCCGCACTGGCCCAGGCCCTGGACAAGATCGAAGCACAATGGGACCCGCGTCCGAGCCTGGGCATCGTCCTCGCGGCCGGCGGTTACCCTGGCGATTACGCCAAGGGCGCAGTGATCAACGGCCTGGATGCGGCCGCGGGCCTGGAAGGCAAAGTCTTTCACGCCGGTACTGCACTGAAGGACGGCCAGGTAGTAACCTCCGGCGGTCGGGTGCTCTGCGCCACCGCCCTGGGCAACAGCGTTGACGCCGCACAGCAGCAAGCTTACAAGCTCGCAGCTAAGATTGATTGGGACGGCTGCTTCTACCGTAGCGACATCGGCTATCGTGCAATTGCACGCGAACGCGCAGACTCAAAGGAATAAACTATCCGAAGGGATAGGCAAGGGCCGTCAGCCCTTGCCGAACTATTCCAGCCCTGCGCATAGTTATCACCGGGCATCAACCTACGAAGGGATTTCGCCGTGCGCTGGCTCAGGATCGCCATAGGTTTCACTGTCAGCTTGCTGACCCTGCTC
Organism: Pseudomonas sp. MWU12-2345; assembly: GCF_023242385.1. Lineage (NCBI taxonomy): Bacteria > Pseudomonadati > Pseudomonadota > Gammaproteobacteria > Pseudomonadales > Pseudomonadaceae > Pseudomonas > Pseudomonas sp. MWU12-2345. Next base: position 63,762 of record NZ_JALLJA010000020.1, read on the forward strand.
TGCCTTGCTCCGGCCCAGGCCTCGCAAGGCATTGGCTGGGCGTCATTGCTTGACGACCAGGCCGACCTGCAATTGAGCGATATCCGCTCTTCACGCTTCACCAACCAATTCAGTCCGGTCGAGCTCGAACGCTTGACCGCCGCCCAGCCCGAGGGTGCCTTGTGGCTGCGCTTTCGCCTGCAACCGGGCAGTCATGAACAAGTCCTGCGGGTCTTCGCCCCCGACCTGGCGCGCCTCGATCTCTATACCCTCGACGGCGACAACCTGATCGCCCAGGTGCGCACCGGCAACGACCTGCCCCAGGCCGAACGCCCGCTGCCCAGCAGTGACTTCATGCTGCCACTGGTGCAAAGCACCCGGCCGCTGGATATCTATCTCCGGCTGGTCTCCAAGCACGAGCTTCGCCCGCACATCACCCTGGAGCCGGCTATCGCGGTCGCCGCCGACCAGAACCAGTCACTGCTCTATGGCCTGCTCTTCGGCTGCCTGACGATGCTGATCCTGCACAACCTGATCCGCTTCGCCTATACCCGCTCGCGCAGCAGCCTGTGGCTGGCGGCCTGCGAAGGCTTCCTGCTGCTCAGCGCGCTGTTCCTGCTGAACCTGATCGGTCCCTGGATGCCTGACTGGCATGGCGCGCAGACCCCCGCCTCCTATGTGGCGCTGCTGCTGACCGCGCCCTGCGGACTGATGTTCACCTACTCGTTCTTTTCCCAGCTGGGCCCGCACCCACTGAACAAGCTGCTGCTGGGCGATATCCTGGTCATCAGCCTCGGCGGCCTGCTGCTGTTGTTCGTCGACACCCTGCCCCTGAACATCATGACCTACGGCCTGGTGGGCCTGGCGAGCCTGAGCATCCTGCTGGTGTCCGCCTATCACTGGCAGAAGGGCTACCGTCCGGCGCGGCTGTTCGTGGTGGCCATGGTGATCTTCAACATCGGTACGCTGGTGATCCTGCCCGCGCTGCTGGGGCTGACCCTGGTGGCGCCACAAGGCCTGATCATCGCGCTGCTGGTGTTTATCTGCATCAGCGGCCTGCTGATGAGCGTGGCCCTGGGCGAACGCCGTCGCAGCATCACCGAAGACCAATTCAGCCTCAGCCGCGACCTGGCCGCGAGCAACGCGGAAATCGCCGCCAAGGCCGAGTTCCTGGCGAAGATCAGCCACGAGATCCGTACGCCGATGAACGGCGTGCTGGGCATGACCGAACTGCTCCTCGGCACGCCGTTGTCGGTCAAGCAGCGCGACTACGTGCAGACCATCCACAGCGCCGGCAACGAGCTGCTGACCCTGATCAACGAGATCCTCGACATTTCCAAGCTGGAGTCCGGGCAGATCGAACTGGATGATGTGCAGTTCGACCTCAATGCCCTGATCGATGACTGCCTGAGTATTTTCCGGGCCCGGGCCGAGCAGCAGAATGTCGAGCTGATCAGCTTTATCCAACCGCAAGTGCCGCGGGTGATCAGCGGTGACCCGACGCGCCTGCGCCAGACCCTGCTCAGCCTGCTGGAACACGCCCTGAAGAAAACCGACGAGGGCGAGATCCTGATTGTCGTCGCCCTCGACGAACGCAGCGGCCAGCCGCGCCTGCGCATCGCGGTCCAGGACAGCGGCGTGCCGATGGGCGACGAAGAACGCGACGCCCTGCTCCACGCCGAACTGCAGAGCAAGAACTTCCTCGCCGCCACCCGCCTGGGGGGCAACCTCGGATTGGTGATCGCCCGCCAGCTGGTGCAACTGATGCAAGGCGAGTTCGGCATCAAGAGCGGCACCCACCAGGGCAGCACCCTGTGGCTGACCCTGCCGCTGGACCCGCTGCACCTGGAGAACCCGACCTCCGACCTCGACGGTCCGCTGCGCGGTGCGCGGGTCCTGGTGGTCGACGACAACGACACCTGCCGCAAGGTGCTGGTACAGCAATGCAGCGCCTGGGGCCTGAACGTCAGTGCCGTGCCGTCGGGCAAGGAGGCCCTGGCGCTGCTGCGGACCAAGGCCCACCTGCGCGACTACTTCGACGCGGTGCTGCTGGACCAGAACATGCCCGGCATGACCGGCATGCAGCTGGCGGCGAAGATCAAGGAAGACCCGAGCCTGAACCACGACATCCTGCTGATCATGCTCACCGGCATCAGCAACGCGCCGAGCAAGATCATCGCGCGCAATGCCGGGGTCAAGCGCATCCTCGCCAAGCCGGTGGCCGGCTACACCCTCAAGACCACCCTGGCCGACGAACTGGCCCAACGCGACAAAGGGCCAGGACACGGGCACGGGCCAGCACCGACGCCAACAGCAAGTCCCGAGCCGGTGGAACCGATCACCGTACCGAGCGACTTCCGTATCCTGGTGGCCGAGGACAACAGCATTTCCACCAAAGTGATACGCGGCATGCTCGGCAAGCTCAATCTCAAGCCCGACACCGCGAGCAACGGCGAAGAGGCCCTGCGGGCGATGAAAGCCCAGCGCTACGACCTGGTGCTGATGGACTGCGAGATGCCGATCCTCGACGGTTTTTCCGCCACCCAGCAGCTACGTGCCTGGGAAGTCGGCAACCAGCGGGTACGCACCCCGGTGGTGGCACTGACCGCGCACATTCTCACCGAGCACAAGGAGCGCGCGCGCCAGGCCGGGATGGACGGGCACATGGCCAAGCCGGTGGAACTGTCGCAGTTGCGTGAGCTGGTGGAGCACTGGGTGGCCGAACGTGCGCAGCAGCAGGCCCAGGTTCCGACGCCCTGACATCGGGACAGAAAACCGCCCCGTGAGAATCCGCCCGGCCCGTTCCCGGACAAAGCCGACAGCGTACGCAACCCCTGATAGACTGCCGTCGCCCTCCTCCGTTGCGAGCCCACACCATGCTCCACGTGTTATTCAGCGTTTACCTGAAGATGCTGGTGCTCTACAGCCCGTTCTTCGTCCTGTCCTGCTTTATCAGCCTGACCCGTGGTTACTCCAGCAGGGAGCGGCGACGCCTGGCCTGGAAGGTCGCGTTGGCGACGCTGGTGTCCAGCGTGCTGTTGTATCTGTTCGGAAGGGTGATCTTCAGCGTGTTCGGCATCACCGTGGATGCCTTCCGCATCGGCGCGGGCAGCGTGCTGTTTATTTCGGCGCTGGGCATGGCCCAGGGTAAATCGGCGGTGCAGACCGATAATCTGCAGCAGGACGTGACTATCGTCCCGCTGACCATCCCGCTGACCGTCGGCCCCGGCACCATCGGTGCACTGCTGGTCATGGGGGTCAGCCAGCCGCATTGGGACGACAAGCTCTCGGCCATCGTCAGCATTGCGCTGGCGAGCCTGACCGTCGGCGTGGTGCTGTACCTGTCCCACCGGATCGAACGCATCCTCGGCGACCAGGGCCTGCAGATCGTCAGCCGCCTGATGGGCCTGTTCGTCTGCGCCCTGGCGGCGCAGATCATCTTTACCGGGGTGCGTGGGTATCTGGTGCCTTTATAGTCTTTTATAGACGATTATAGAGAATTATAGACGCCGTCCTTTTTGAGCCCGCAGCCCCTCAAGACCGTGGCTTCTCACCGTACCAGCGCGGGGTGTAGACCCATTCGCCACCCTCGGTACGGGGAAAGACACAGGTGGTGGACGAACCGATGATGACCATGGTGCGCATGTCCACCTGGTCCGGCGTCAGCTCACCCAATGTGGTCACCCGCAAGGTCTGTCCCGGCCGACCGATATCCCGTCCCAGCACCACCGGCGTCTGCGCCGTGCGGTGCCCGGCGACGATCTCCAGGGCCCGGCCCAACTGCCAGGGCCGCGAGCGCGAGATTGGGTTGTAGAAGGCCAGGGCCAGATCGGCCTGGGCCGCCAGGTCGAGGCGCTTCTCGATGATGCTCCAGGGCTTGAGGTTGTCCGAGAGCGACATTACACAGAAATCATGCCCCAGCGGCGCACCGGCCTGGGCCGCCGTCGCCAGCGAGGCGGAAACCCCCGGCAGGATTTCCAGATCGACGCTGTGCCAGCGCGGGTCAGTGGACTCATGCAGGGCTTCGAGCACCGCCGCCGCCATGGCGAATACGCCTGGATCACCGGATGACACCACCACCACCGAACGCCCCTCGGCCGCCAGTTCAAAGGCGTGTCGGGCACGCTGCATCTCTTCGCGGTTATCGGTGCAATGCAACACCTGATCCGCACGGAACGGACCGGCCATGCGCACGTAGGTTTCATAACCCAGCACGTCGTTGGCCTTGGCCAATTCGGCCTTCACCGCCGGCACCATCAGTTCGGCGGCACCGGGACCGAGGCCGATCACCGCCAGCCGCCCGCGAGGACGACCGATGCGCTCAGGCTCCAGTGGCTGACTGGCGACCGCGATCGCCAAGCCCTCACCGACAGAGATCGGCGGCAGCAACTGCGGTATCGCCTGTTGCGCCATTTCAGCGACAGAACCGGTCGAGGCGACAAACCGCAACGGCACGCCCAACTCGACAGCCGCTTCTCGCAACGCGGGATTGGCCATCTCGCTGTCCGCCGCCAACAGGCAGGCCAGCGACTGGCGGGCGATGTTTGCGCCGTGCAAGGCATCGCGCACTGCTCTGGCCAGTTCCGGCACACGGGCCGCAACTGCCACCAGCACGCTACGCGGATAAATCAGCAACTCATTGGCCGCCGGCGCACGCTCGGCGCTGCCGACATGAATCGACAGGCGCGCCTGATGGTCTTCCGGCAAATGCGCCTGCGCCAACCAGGGTGCCGCGCCTTCGATGCGCACGCTTTCACCGGCCAGCAGGTCCGAGACAAAACGCTTGCCCAGTTCCAGGTCGCCCAGGGCATAACCGCTCGGCGGGTTCAGCAGGCAGGTGCCGAAACGCAGCTCGCCGCTGGTGGTGATGGCCGCCGCGACACCGAGGCCGGCGGCCATTTCCCGGGCCATGACATTCACCCCGCCCAGTCCGCCCAGCAGCGGCACCACGGCGCTGCCGTCCTCGGCCACGGCCAGTACCGGCGGCTCGGCACCTTTTTCCAGCAGCACCGGGGCCAAGGTGCGGATCACGATACCGGCGGCGCACAGGGCAATGATCGGGGTGTCCTGCTGATAGAGCTGGCGCAGGGTCGCGCCAAACTCCTGATACAGCCGATCCGCACCGTCGACCCGCTCCGCCAGTCCGTAGACCAGCGCATCCGGATAGATCTGTTGCAGCCGCCGGGCCGTCGCCAGGCTGCCATTGCCGAGGATGACAATGGCCGGTTGCGCGCGGCTCATCCCTGCCACCGTTCGCCGGGCACGATGATCAGCGAGAAGTACGGCGAGGACATCGGCTCGACCTTATCGAGCGGGACGATTTTCTGGTTGGCCATGGTCGCGCGCTCCACATAGAGCGCCCGGTCGGCCAGGCCCAACTCTTCCAGCACCTGGCGAACCTTGGGGAAGTTGCGCCCCAGTTTCATGATCACCGCCGCATCGGCGTCGGCCAGGCGGCGCTTGAGTTCGTCATGGGGCAGCACACCGGACAATACCGACAGGCTCTGGTTGCGGTACACCAGCGGCACGCCGAGCACCGAGGCGCCGCCGAGCATCGAGCACACGCCGGGAATCACTTCGGTCTCATAACGCTCGGCCAGGCGATCGTGCAAGTACATGTAGGAGCCGTAGAAGAACGGATCGCCTTCGCAGATCACCGCCACATCGCGGCCGGCCTCCAGGTGCGCGGCCACTTCCAGGCTGGCTTCGTCGTAGAAGTCGCTGATCACCTGCTCATAGGACAGGGGCGCGGGCAGTGCCTCGGTGGTCACCGGGTAGACCAGCGGCAGCAGGCCCTGGGCCTCCTGCAAGTGCGCCTCGATAATACCGAACGCGTTGCCTTTCTTGCCCTTGGCGACGAAGTACGCCACCACCGGCGACTCGCGCAGCAGGCGCAGGGCCTTGACCGTAATCAGTTCCGGGTCACCGGGGCCCACGCCGAGGCCGATCAGACGTCCAGGCTGCTGCATCATTCAATCTCCGTAGCGAGGGCATTCACGGCGGCGGCGGCCATGGCGCTGCCACCGAGCCGCCCCTGCATGATCACGAACGGCACGCCGCGGCTGTCGGCCGCGAGCATCGCCTTGGATTCGGCGGCACCGACAAAACCCACCGGGAAACCGAGGATCAACGCCGGTTTCGGCGCGCCGGCATCGAGCATTTCCAACAGGTAGAACAGCGCCGTCGGTGCATTGCCGATCACCACCACGCTGCCTTCCAGATGGGGTCGCCACAACTCCAGTGCCGCCGCCGAACGGGTATTGCCCAGCTCCTGGGCCAACTCGGGCACGCGCTCGTCACGCAGGGTGCAGATCACCGGGTTGTTGGCCGGCAGGCGCGCACGGGTCACGCCCTCGCTGACCATCCGCGCATCGCAGAGAATCGCCGCGCCGGCCGCCAGGGCCTCGCGCCCGGCCTTGCCGGCACCTGGGGAGAACTGCAGGCCGTCGATGGCATCGACCATGCCGCAGGCGTGGATCACCCGCACCGCGAGCTTTTCCAGATCCGCGGGAATCCGTGCCAGGTTGGCTTCCGCGCGAATGATCGCGAAGGAGTTGCGATAGATCTCCTGACCGTCGCGGATGTAATCAATCATCGGTGTTGCTCCGTGAGCGGGCTGCCAGCAGGGCGCCCGCCGCATCAATAGTAAGGTGGCGGGCGTGCAGCCGGCCGAAGCCCGGGTGCGCGACATCGCGGAAATAGAGGTCGTAATGGCCGGGCGCAACCGCCAGCAAGGTGGCGGGCGCGACATGGGCCGCCGCGCAGGATCGCGTGCAGCCGGAAAGGTGCACGCCCTGGGGCTGGTCTTGCAGATGCAGCGCCAGGCGGCGGGCGTCGGCCTTGGTGTCGGCCAGGCCCTTGCCGCAACCGGCCGAGCCGGTGCAGGCGATCAGTTGCGCCAGGGCGTCGGCGGCGTCGCATAACAGGCCGAGGTGTTGCAGCCGGGTGGTAACGGTGAGCGCATCTTCGGCACGGATATTGGGCAGCAACAGGCTCTGCCAGGGTGTCAGGCGCAGGCTGGCATCGCCGAACTCACTGGCCAGTCGGGCCACGCCGTCGAGCATCGCAGCGTCGAGTCGGCCCAGGGGCGTCGCAGCCCCCACGTACACACGCCCCGGCTGGCGCTGTGGATAAGTGCCGATATGCAGCAGACCGGGAGAGGCTGGTCGGTGCCAGGATGGGACTGCCGCCGGTTCGAAGCCAAGGCGCAGGGTCAACCGAGCAAGAAACTCAGCGGGCACGACTTCAGCCAGCAGATGGCGCATGCGTGTCTGTTCGGGACGGGCCAGGTCGAGGAACAGCTCCAGTACCGCCACCACCAGCGAATGCCCTTCGGCCAGGGGCACGGCGGCCAGGGGCAGGTCATCGGCCGGACAGCCGGCCAGGCCGAATGCCAGGTATGGCTGATCGTCCAGCAGCAACGCCGACAGCCACAGGTCATGGGAATGCTCCAGCATCGCCAGGGCTTCGCCGCCATCCAGTTGCAGCGCGAACTTGGCCGACAGCTCATGAAAGCGTGGATGAGTCTGCAAGCTCGCCAGGATCTGCTCGGCCAGGGGCCGGGTATCGATCAATAACTGACGGTCGATACCCGCGCCCGGACTGAGCATCAGGTTGCGTACATCATCGCCCGCGGGCGTGGTCGGTCCGAGGCCTGCGGCCAGCAATTCGTCGATCAACGCTGCCTGTTGCTCGCCGATACCGCGAATCTGCAGGTTGGCCCGGTTGGTGGCCTCGATCACGCCACCGGCATAACGTGCGGCCCCCCGGGCCACGGCCTGGGCCTGGGCGCTGCCGATCACCCCGCCGGCCAGCTTGATCCGGCAGATACCGCCGTCCAGCGCCGGGACGATACGCAGCAACCCCGGACAGGCCGAGGGGCGAATAGCAGTGGCGGGCGGGCGTTGGTTCAAGGGGCAACCGGCAGTAAAGGAAAGGTATAGGCTGTTATCGAAGAGCATTTCGCCCTCGAAGGCACGGTATTATGCCTGCTTTGTCCGATGGCATGAAAAGCCTGCCCGTCGGAACCGCTGTGTTTTGAGGATTTTAGATGGTGCCTTGGCTGACAATCGTGGGAATCGGTGAAGACGGCTTCAGTGGCCTGGGTCAGCAGGCCCAGGCAGCTCTGTCGGCAGCTTCGCGGGTATTCGGCGGCCAACGGCAGCTTGACCTGCTGCCGGACTCCGTCCGCGCCGAGCGTCTGGACTGGCCGAGCCCGTTTTCCCTGGAGCCCGTGCTGGCCCTGCGCGGTGAGCCGACCTGCGTGCTGGCCAGTGGCGACCCGATGCTGTTCGGCGTCGGTGCCAGTCTGGCGCGGCGAGTGACCACCGAGGAAATGCAGGTGCTGTCCGCGCCGTCCTCCTGTTCACTGGCCGCTGCCCGACTGGGTTGGGCCTTACAGGATGTGGTGACGCTCTCGGTGGTCGCCCGTCCGCTGGCGGCTCTGAATGCCCATCTGCACAGCGGTGTGCGTCTGCTGGTGCTGAGCAATGACGGCCTGAGTCCCGCCGCGATTGCCGCGCTGTTGCGCGAACGGGGTTTCGGTCCGAGCCGGATCAGCGTGTTGGAACACCTCGGTGGCCCCGTGGAACGGCGGATCGACGGACTGGCCGATGACTGGAGCGACCCGCCGGTGGCTGACCTGAACCTGGTGGCCATCGAATGCCTGGCCGCTCCAGGCACGCCACGTCTGTCGCGTATCGGCGGGCTGCCGGACAGCGCCTTCGAGCATGATGGACAACTGACCAAACGCGATGTCCGTGCCATCACCCTGGCCCGCCTTGCCCCGGTGCCCGGTGAACTGTTGTGGGATGTCGGCGCGGGCAGCGGCTCCATCGGTATCGAATGGATGCGCGCCCACCCCAGTTGCCGGGCCATCGCCATCGAGGCCGATACCGGGCGCCAACACTTGATCGAGCGCAACCGGGACAGCCTCGGCGTGCCGGGCCTGCAATTGATTCGCGGCAGTGCGCCCGAGGCCCTGGAAGGACTGGAGCCGCCGGATGCGATTTTTATCGGTGGCGGCGTTACCCGTCCCGGTGTGCTGGACAGTTGCTGGGCGCAGCTCAAGCCGGGAGGCCGACTGGTAGCGAATGCCGTGACCCTGCAAAGTGAAATGCTGCTGATGAACTGGCGCCAGGTCCATGGCGGCGAACTGACCCGCATTCACATTGCCCAGGCCCAACCGCTGGGGGATTTCGACACCTGGCGCCAGGCCTTGCCGATCACCTTGCTCGACGTGGTCAAGCCTTGAACCCCTCAGACACTGTAGGAGCGAGCTTGCTCGCGACGGGCGTCAACGATAACGCGGGGAGCCTGATACCCAGCGGTGCCTGGACTACCATCGCGAGCAAGCTCGCTCCTACAAAGAGCAATCGTCATGCGCGATGAAACCGCCGAACAGCCCGCCCCTCTGCGCAGCGGCCTGACCACCGGCAGCTGCGCCACCGCCACCGCCCTGGCGGCGGCACGCCTGCTGCTCAGCGGCATCAGCTGCGATGCGGTGCAGATCACCCTGCCCAAGGGCAAGCGTGTGGATATGCGCCTGGAGTTCTGTCGCCGCCATGACGACGGCGCCGAGGCCGGCACTATCAAGGATGCCGGCGACGACCCGGATGTCACCCATGGCGCCCTGCTCTACTCGCAAGTGCGGCTGATCGCCGAACCCGGCGTACGTTTTCATGCCGGAAAAGGCGTCGGCACCGTCACCCGCCCCGGCCTGGTCCTGGCCGTCGGCGAACCGGCGATCAATCCGGTGCCGCGCCGAATGATCACTGAACACCTGCTACAACTGGCCGCTGAACTGGACTACACCGGCGGCTTCTCGGTCACCGTCAATGTCCGCGACGGCGAGGCCCTGGCGCTGAAAACCATGAACCCGCGCCTGGGGATTCTCGGCGGGCTGTCGATCCTCGGCACCAGCGGTATCGTCCGGCCGTTTTCCTGCGCGGCCTATATCGCCTCGATCCACCAGGGCATCGATGTCGCCAAGACCAACGGCTACCTGCATATCGCCGCCTGCACCGGCAACGCCAGCGAAGACACCATGCGCCGCGTCTACAACCTGCCGGAAATCGCCCTGATCGAAATGGGCGACTTCGTCGGCGCCGTGCTCAAGCATCTGCGCAAGGTCCCGGTGGACAAACTGAGCCTGTGCGGTGGCTTCGGCAAGATCAGCAAGCTGGCGGCCGGGCATATGGACCTGCACAGCCGGCACTCAAGCATCGACCTGCCGCAACTGGCCGAATGGGCGGCCGAGGTCGGCGCCGACCAGGCCTTGCAGGACGCGATTGTCCAGGCCAATACCAGCCAGCAGGCACTGGCCATGGCCAGCGCGGCGGGCATCGCCCTGGGTGATGCGGTCTGCCGGCGCGCCCGCGACTTCGCCCGCAGCGTGGTCCCCAGGCAAGTGCAAGTGGAAGTCTTCGCCATCGACCGCCAGGGCGGTGTCGTTGGTCATGCCGGAGTGCAGTTATGAAACGCCTGTTGCTGCTTGGCGGCGTCACCGAGGCGCTGGCGATTGCCCGGACCTTGGGCCCCGAGCATATCTACAGCCTGGCGGGAGTCGGGCGGGTACCGACGGACTTGCAGTGCCAGGTCCGGGTCGGCGGTTATGGCGGCGCCGAGGGCCTGGCGCAATTTATTCAGGAAGAAGGCATCGACCTGCTACTGGATGCCACCCATCCCTACGCCGCGCAAATCAGCAGCAACGCCGCCACGGCCGCGCGTTTGAGCGGTATTCCCTGCTGGGCGCTACGGCGTCCGGCCTGGGTTGCGGAACCTGGCGACGACTGGCGCGAAGTGGCCGACTGGGCCGCACTGGTCGAAGCCCTCAAGCCCTTCCAGCGCCCGCTGTTCACCCTCGGCCGCGAGCCGCTGCAACATCTGGAAGAAATTCCCTCCGGGCAATTCTGGACCCTGCGTGCCCTCGACGAGTATCCCGGCAATGCCCGCTGCGAAGTGATCGGCGCACGCGGCCCGTTCCTGCTGGAAGACGAGCGCGCCTTGTTCAAGCGCCGCGCCATCGACGTGCTGATCAGCAAGAACAGCGGCAGCAGTGCAACCGAACCCAAGTTGCAGGTGGCCCGGGAACTCGGGATACCGGTGCTGATTCTCCAGCGCCCGGCATTGCCGCCGGTAGACCGGGAGTTCCAGACGCTCACTGAAACACTTGCTGCGTTGGCAAAGTATCTGCCACAAAAGTAACCTAAAGGTTACCTTCAAAGCGCAATGATCAATGTCGAAAAATCTCATGACCCTTACTCGCAGCTTCAAACAGACCATCGCCGAGCGGGCACAGCGTGACCCGGCATTCGCCCAGGCTCTGCTGGATGAAGCCGCCACCCTGTTTCTCAATGGCGAGCCAGAGATTGCACGGGTGATTTTGCGTGATCTGGTCAACGCCACCGTCGGCTTCGAGGGCCTGGCCAAGGAAACCGACAAGCCGAGCAAAAGCCTGCACCGCATGCTCTCGGCCAAGGGTAATCCGAGCATGGACAACCTGGCCGCTATCTTCAGTGTGATTCGCGCCACCCTGGGCGTGAAGATTGAGGTCCATGCCGTTCCGACCCTGTGACGGCATCCTGCTACGCTTGTGCACAAGAATCACCGACAAAGCCTACACAAGCTTGCGACCTTTCACCGCAGCTCGCGCTTTTACTTATGAAGGACGTTCAGGCTAAATAACCCATCTGTTTGAAAACACTCACGGAAATCCTTTCCATGCCCCGACAACGGCTAGCCATTGCCTGGATCGCCTGCTTTGCAGTGCTGTTCAATCTGCTCGCCATGCCGATGTCCGGAGCCATGGCGCAAGCCTCGCAAGACTCGATCGCGGAGCAACTGTTGTGGGGCAGTTTCTGCTCGGCCAGTGGCACCCGCCTGGTAGCCATCGACCTCGGCAAGCTGGAACAGCAAGCCCCGCAAAACGATGAGCATTCCAATATGCAGCACTGCTGGTGCTGTGCGGGCTTCGCCTCGTTGCTGGCGTTGCCCGGCCATGTTCCACAGTTGCCGGTGGCCCAGGACGAAACCCAGCCGGCACGCCCCGCCACCCAGATCGACCTCCCCACCCCACGCCAGCAATGGCCCTCGCTCAATCCCAGGGCTTCTCCGCTAGCCTGATTCACACCCACAGTCTGTGTGCGTCATGAATCGTTATGGAGAACCACCATGTTCAAGAATGCCCTGTTGCTGGCCGCCCTGCTGCTGCCCGCCTGTTTTGCCCATGCCCATGAATTCAAGGCCGGTGACCTGAGCATCACCCATCCCTGGTCCCAGGAACTGCCGCCCAACGCCCCGACGGTGGCGGCCTATTTCGTGATCCACAACCCGGGCACCACGGCCGACCGCCTGACCGGCGTCGACAGTCCCATCGCCGGCAAGGCCGAACTGCATGAACATGTGATGCAGCTCGACCTGATGAAAATGCAGCAAGTCGCCAGCGTCGACATACCCGCCGGCGGTGAAGTGAAGTTCGCCCCCATGGCCTTTCATGTGATGTTGCTGGACCTCAAGGACCGCAGCCTCTTGCAGGATGGCAAGCACTTTCCGCTGACGTTGCACTTTGCAAAGGCCGGCGATGTGACCGTCGAGGTATCGGTACAGAAACAGCCGCCTGCCGGGTCGGATGAGATGCATATGGACCACGCGCACGCTCAATAATCGACGACGCCCGTGAACGCCATGCACGCCGCACGCCTCAGGTCACCCCGCTCCCGCGCCCAAGTACGCGGCAGTTGGCTGAGCCTGTTCGCCATGCTGATGATCTTTATCGGACCGCTGATTTCCCAGGCGATGCCGATGGATCACCGCATGCCCATGTCGATGGGCATGGACATGTCGATGGAGATGCCCGGGCAGGCAGGCGAGGCCATGGCGCCCAGCGCCGACGAGCACCACGCCCCCAGAGCCGAGCACCATGCGCTATGGGAAAAATGCGGCTATTGCACCCTGCTGTTCAGTTGCCCGGCCCTGCCGCAGAACCTGAGTTTCGCCGCCCTTGACGGCCCCAGGCCGACGACCGCAGTCGCCACCCTGACCCGCCTGGGCCATGCCCGGCAAACCACCTTTCCCGGTGCTCGCACCCGCGCCCCGCCCGCGTTCCATTAAGCAGCGACCCACTACCCTCTCACGCGGCCCGCCTGGACTGTAACCCGCAGTTCCAAAGCGGCTGCCGTGTTGTATTCGCTTGAATGATGGAACGCTTATGTCCACTGTAAACACTCGCCTGCGCGCTGCCCGGGCGTCTTCCCCGTTCGCCCTGAACGAGGCCCGCGCCCGCTTGCGCCAGGGCACCACGCTGATGTGCGGCATCCTGCTCGCCCCTGCCGTCTTCGCCGTCGACTCGCCGGAAGAGTCCGCCCGGGAAATCGCCCCAACGGTGATTACCGCCATCGCCCCCAGCTCGCCGCTGACGGTGATCACCGATCCCAAGGACCCGCGCCAGCCGGTCCCCGCCAGTGACGGCGGCGACTACCTCAAGACCATCCCCGGCTTTGCCCTGGTACGCAATGGCGGCACCAACGGCGACCCGGTGCTGCGCGGCATGTTCGGCTCGCGGCTGAACATCCTCACCAATGGCGGCCAGATGCTCGGCGCCTGCCCGGGCCGGATGGACGCGCCGACCTCCTACATTTCCCCGGAAACCTACGACAAGCTGACGGTGATCAAAGGGCCGCAAACCGTACTCTGGGGCCCCGGCGCCTCGGCCGGGACCATCCTCTTCGACCGTGAGCCGGAGCACTTCGGCGAACTCGGCACGCGGGTCAATGCCAGCGTGCTGGCCGGCTCCAACGGGCGTTTCGACAAAGTCGTCGATGCCGCCGCTGGCGGTCCGTCGGGCTATGTCCGGGCGATCGGCAACCAGGCCCGTGCGGGCGACTACAAGGACGGCAATGGCGACCGCGTGCCCTCGCGCTACGACAAGTGGAACGGCGACGTCGCCCTGGGCTGGACGCCGGATGCCGACACCCTGCTGGAACTGACCGCCGGCAAGGGCGACGGTGAAGCCCGCTACGCCGGGCGCGGCATGGACGGTTCGCAGTTCAAGCGCGAAAGCCTCGGCCTGCGTTTTGAAAGGTCGAACCTCGGCGAAGTGCTCGACAAGCTCGAGGCCCAGGTCTACTACAACTACGCCGACCATGTGATGGACAACTACAGCCTGCGCCAGCCCTCCGGCACCGGGATGATGGCCGGCCCCATGGCCTCCAATGTCGACCGCCGCACCCTCGGCGCGCGACTCAAGGCCACCTGGCGCTGGGCCGACTGGCAACTGATCGGCGGCCTTGATGGGCAGACCGACGAACACCGCCAGCGCAGCAGCATGGGCATCGACACTTACGAGAGCCTGCCACGCAACCGGGATGCCGAGTTCCACAACTACGGCGTCTTCGGCGAACTGATCTGGTACGCCGCCGAGCGTGACCGCCTGATCAGCGGCGCGCGGCTGGACCGCGCCTCGGCCAAGGACTTTCGCCAGCACATCGGTTCCGGGATGAGCGCCCAGCCCAATCCGACCGCCGGCCAGACCCGTGCAGACAGTCTGCCCAGTGGCTTCATGCGCTACGAGCATGACCTGGCCGACAGCCCGACCACGCTGTACGCCGGCCTCGGTCACGCCAAACGTTTCCCGGACTACTGGGAACTGTTCTCCCCCGACCAGGGCCCGAGTGGTTCGCTCAACGCCTTCGATGCCATCAAGCCGGAGAAGACCACCCAGCTGGATGTCGGCCTGCAGTACAAGACCGAGGACCTGGAGGCCTGGGCCTCGGGCTATGTCGGCCAGGTGCGTGACTTCATCCTGTTCAACTACCAGCCGGGAATGATGGGCACGACCTCCCAGGCGCGCAATATCGACGCGCGGATCATGGGCGGCGAGCTCGGCGCGGCCTATCGGCTGACGGCCAACTGGAAAGCCGATGCCAGCCTGGCCTATGCCTGGGGCAAGAACACCAGCGACGGCAAGGCACTGCCGCAGATGCCGCCCCTGGACACCCGCCTGGGCCTCACCTATAGCCGCGACAACTGGAGTGCCGGAGGTCTGTGGCGAGTGGTTGCGCGACAGAACCGCATCGATCTGAACGAGGGCAATGTGGTCGGCAAGGACTTTTCCAAAAGTGCCGGCTTCGGCGTGTTCTCCCTCAACGGCGCCTATCGGATCAACAGCCACGTGAAGCTCAGCAGCGGCGTCGACAACCTGTTCAACAAGGCATACGCCGAGCACCTGAACCTGGCGGGCAACGCCGGGTTCGGCTACCCGGCCAATGACCCGCAAGCCATCAACGAACCGGGGCGCACGTTCTGGACCAAGGTGGATATGAGTTTCTAACCGTAACTGTGGCGAGCGGCGTCCCGACAAGCCCGCTCGCCGCACTGTCACCGTATATCCAATGACTGATACCTTGCGGAGCGCTCCTGATGAGCCAACCTAAAATCTCCTTCTACAACCTGGCCTGGCGCTGGCATTTCTATGCCGGGCTGTTCGTTGCGCCGTTCATGGTCCTGCTGGCCCTGACCGGGATCATCTACCTGTTCAAACCGCAACTCGACCCGCTGTTGTACAGCGACCTGATAACGGTCCAGGCCGGTCATCACCGCCTCAACGCCGACGATCAGATGCGCCGCATCGAGATGGCTTATCCACAGGTGCGGATCAAACAGTACCTGCCGCCGATCAACGCCGAACGCAGCGCTCAGTTCGTGCTGATTCGCGACGGTCGCGAGCTCAACGTGTTCCTCGACCCCTATCGCGGCAACATACTCGGCGAGCAGGATGCCAAGCTCAATCTGCAAGCCGTCGCCCGCGCCCTGCACGGCGAACTGATGATCGGCACCCTCGGCGATCGCCTGGTGGAACTGGCCGCCGGCTGGGGCGTGATGCTGGTGGTGTCCGGCCTCTATCTCTGGTGGCCACGGGGCCGTTCCAGTGCCGGCGTGCTCTGGCCACGCCTGAGCCAGCGCGGACGCATCGTCTGGCGCGACCTGCACGCCGTCACTGGGTTCTGGGGCGCCGGGCTGCTGCTGTTCATGCTGCTCAGCGGCATGACCTGGACCGGGGTCTGGGGCAAGCAGTACGCCGAGGTCTGGAACAAGTTTCCCGATGCCATGTGGAACAACATGCCCAAGTCCGACCTCGAGGCCCGCAGCCTCAACGACGCGACCCGCCAGACCGTGCCCTGGGCCCTGGAAAACACGCCGATGCCGATGTCCGGCGACCATGCCGAACACATGAACCACGGCGCCACCTCAAGCGCCCCGGCAGCACCGGGCATCAGCCTGCAACAGGTGGTGGACATCGCCGCCACGCGCCAGGTCGAACCCGGCTACAGCATCACCCTGCCGACCACCGCCGAAGGCGTGTTCACCATCGCCGTGTTCGCCGACGACCCGCGCAACGACGCCACCCTGCATGTCGACCAGTACAACGGCAGGGTCCTGGCCGATGTGCGCTGGCAGCACTACGGCAATGTCGCCCGGGCCACGGAAATGGGCGTGATGCTCCATGAAGGCAAGCTGTTCGGGACGCCCAACCAGCTGGTCATGTTGCTGGTGTGCCTGATGATCCTGCTCAGTGCCGTCAGCGGCGTGGTGATGTGGTGGAAGCGTCGTCCGCAAGGCAGCCTCGGTGTACCGCCGCTGCGCCACGATCTGCCACGCTGGAAAACCGCCCTGGTGATCATGTTCGCCCTGGCGATCCTGTTCCCTTTGGTCGGTGTTTCGCTGGTGGTCGTCTGGCTGCTGGACTGGGCGCTGCTGTCGCGTCTCAAGGGCGAACCTGAGTCCGCTTCATCTTCAACCTGAACAGGTTGAGAGGCACGGCACAGGGGAATCTGTAGGCTTTTAATGCGAAACTATTGCAAACGCACACTGTTACAATATAACAATGTGCGCCGCAAACTTGTAGGAGCCGGCTTGCCGGCGATGAGGCCTGTGAGCCCTGCATCGGTCTTTCGGCCGCCATCGCCGGCAAGCCGGCTCCTACAAGGGTTTTGCGTGTATTCCCCCCGACAATGAGTAACAAATGACCTCGCTGACCCTCACCGATCTCGCCTGGACGCCTCCCGGCCATGACCGCTGCCAACACCAGTTTCAACTGCGTGATGCCAACCTGCGGGTGGCGGCCGGTGAGTTCGTCGGCCTGATCGGTCCCAACGGCAGCGGCAAGACCAGCCTGCTGCGTTGCGCCTACCGCTTCAGCCAACCGGGACACGGCGAGGTCCTGCTCGAACACCAGAACGTCTGGAAACAATCGCCACGCTGGTGCGCCCAGCGCATCGCCGTGGTGCTCCAGGAATTCCCCGATGCCTTTGGCCTGACCGTTGACGAAGTGGTCGCCATGGGCCGCACCCCGCACAAGAAACTCTTCGACGGCGACACCGAGGCCGACCGCCGACTGATTCGTCAATCCATTGAATCAGTAGGTATGCAGGGCTTCGAAGAGCACGCCTTCGCCACCCTCTCCGGTGGTGAAAAACAACGCGTGATCCTCGCCCGCGCCCTGGCCCAGCAACCGCAACTGCTGATCCTCGACGAACCGACCAACCACCTCGACCCGCGCTTCCAGCTGGAACTGTTGCGCCTGGTCAGGCAACTGAAGATCGGCACCCTGGCGAGCATCCACGACCTCAACCTCGCCGCGGCCTTCTGCGACCGGCTGTATGTGCTCCAGCACGGGCGCATCGTCGCCAGCGGCACACCCGCCGAGGTCCTGACCGTCGAGCTGCTACGGGAAGTCTTCGGCGTCGAAGCGCTGATCGATACCCACCCACTCTCCGGCTACCCGCGAATCACCTGGATAACCCAACCATGAAGCTACGGCACCTGGCGCTCTGCCTCGGTTCACTGTTCACGTCCATGGCCGCCCTGGCCGAATCGACGCACTACCCGCTGACGCTCCAGAGCTGCAACCGCGAGGTGACCTTCAAGGAGGCGCCGAAACACGCGGTCAGCCATGACATCAACATGACCCAGATGATGCTCGCCCTCGGCCTCAAGCCACGCATGGCCGGCTATAGCGGGATCAGCGGCTGGAAATCAGTCACCCCGGAAATGGCGAAAACCCTCGACGGCCTGCCGGAACTGGCGGCCAAGTACCCGTCGGTGGAAACCCTGCTCAATGCCAACGTCGATTTCTTCTTCGCCGGCTGGGACTACGGCATGACGGTCGGCGGCGCCCTCACCCCGGCGACACTGACGCCCCTGGGCATCAACGTCTACGAGCTGACCGAGTCCTGTGCCTTCGTGATGAAACGCGCGGGTGCCAGCCTCGACGACACCTACAACGACCTGCACAACCTGGGCAAGATCTTCGACGTGCAGGACCGCGCCAATGCCCTGATCGGCGAGATGCGGGCGCGGGTGGCCACGGTGCAGAAAACCCTGCCGGCCGACCGTCCACGAGTGTTCCTCTATGACAGCGGCGAAGACCGCGCCATGACCTCCGGCCGCCTGGCCATGCCCCAGGCGCTGATCGAAGCCGCTGGCGGGCGCAACGTCCTCGACGACGTCGATGCCAGCTGGACCCGGGTCAACTGGGAAAGCGTGGTGGAGAAAAATCCCCAGGTGATCGTGATCGTCGACTACAGCGAAGTCACCGCCGAGCAGAAGCAGCACTTCCTGGAAACCAACCCGGCGCTGCAGTCGGTGGACGCTATCCGCAACAAGCGCTTCGTGGTCATCCCTTATGTCGAGGCGACGCCGGGCATCGATAACGTCAAGGCCATCGAAACCCTCGCCAAGGCCTTCCACCCGCAATGATGAATCGCCGCTATGGCTCGTTGCTGGCCGCCCTCGGCGCCTTGTTGCTGCTGTCCTGCGTCCTCTCCCTGGGCTTCGGCCCGGCGCGGGTGCCGGTGGATGTCGTGTGGCGGATTCTCTCGTACAAGGCGCTGGGCCTGGGCGAGGTGAACTGGAGCGCCGGGCAGGAGCATATCGTCTGGCTGATCCGCGTACCGCGCATGCTCCTCGGCGTGCTGGTGGGCGCCGGGCTGGCGTTGATCGGCGCGGTCTTGCAGGCGGTCACGCGCAATCCCCTGGCCGACCCGCACCTGCTCGGGGTGACCTCCGGGGCGACCCTCGGCGCGGTGATCGTGGTCCTGCATGTGGGCGAGATCGTCGGCCTGCTGACCTTGCCCATCGCCGCCTTTATCGGTGCCCTGGCCAGTATGCTGGCGGTGCTCGCCATCGCCAGTCGCAACGGTCGGCTGGAGAGCGACCGGCTGCTGCTGTGCGGGGTCGCGGTGTCCTTCGTGATGATGGCGCTGGCCAACCTGCTGCTGTTTCTCGGCGATCATCGGGCCAGCTCCGCGGTGCTGTTCTGGATGCTTGGCGGCCTCGGCCTGGCGCGTTGGGAGCTGCTGCCGATACCGGCGGCGAGCGTGCTGCTGGGGCTGGTGCTGCTGGTGAGCATGGCCCGGCCATTGAACGCCCTTATGGCTGGCGAGCAGACTGCCGTGACCCTCGGCCTGAGTGCACGCAATGTGCGTCTGAAGGTATTCCTGATCGCCTCGCTGATGACCGGCGTGCTGGTTTCCATCAGCGGCTCCATCGGTTTTGTCGGCCTGATGGTGCCGCATATCGCCCGCTACCTGGTGGGCGCGGAACACCGGCGCCTGCTGCCGGTGTCGGCGCTGCTGGGGAGCCTGTTCCTGGTCTGGGTCGATGTCGCGGCGCGGACCCTGATCGCGCCCGAAGACTTGCCAATCGGGGTGGCCACGGCGGCCATTGGCGGGTTGTTTTTTATCGGGCTGATGCGGCGCCGGTGAGGGCCTCTTCGCGAGCAAGCTCTGCTCCTACAGGTTCTGCGTCGTTCACAAATATAGTTGCTCGACACTGACACTGTAGGAGCAGAACTTGTCGGAGCCCCGGACCGTCGCGAAGACGGTATCAGCACCAATCTGGCACTCTCTGCGCACCGCAACGCCCATGTCGCCCCCGCTTGGTGCGACTGTTCAGACCAGTACCGCTCAAACACGACGGTTTCCTGCCTTTCCCCGACTGGGCACAGCCTTTGCAAAAGCCCCTTCAGTGTCTGCATCTGCCAACCAAAAAAACTTTGAACATCTGGAGATCGCACCAATGAAGCGTCGTAGCTTGATCAAGGCTTTCACACTGACGGCATCCATTGCCGCCATGGGCATGACCTGGACCGTCCAGGCCGCCGAGACCATCAAGGTCGGCATCCTGCACTCGCTGTCCGGCACCATGGCAATCTCCGAAACCTCGCTCAAAGACATGGCGCTGATGACCATCGACGAGATCAACGCCAAGGGTGGAGTCAACGGCAAGATGCTCGAACCGGTGGTGGTCGACCCAGCGTCCAACTGGCCGCTGTTCGCCGAAAAAAGCCGGCAGTTGCTGACCCAGGACAAGGTCGCCGTGGTGTTCGGTTGCTGGACCTCGGTGTCGCGCAAATCGGTGCTGCCGGTGTTCGAGGAACTCAACGGCCTGCTGTTCTACCCGGTGCAGTATGAAGGCGAGGAAATGTCGCCGAACGTGTTCTACACCGGCGCCGCGCCGAACCAGCAGGCGATCCCGGCGGTGGAATACCTGATGAGCGAAGACGGCGGCGCGGCCAAGCGCTTCTTCCTGCTCGGCACCGACTATGTCTACCCGCGCACCACCAACAAGATCCTGCGTTCGTTCCTGCATTCCAAGGGGGTCGCGGACAAGGATATCGAAGAGGTCTACACCCCGTTCGGCCACGCCGACTACCAGACCATCGTCGCCAACATCAAGAAGTTCTCCGCCGGCGGCAAGACGGCCGTCATCTCCACCGTCAATGGCGACTCCAATGTGCCGTTCTACAAGGAACTGGCCAACCAGGGCCTGAAAGCCACCGACGTACCGGTGGTGGCCTTCTCCGTGGGCGAGGAAGAACTGCGCGGCATCGATACCAAGCCGTTGGTGGGCAACCTGGCGGCGTGGAACTACTTCGAGTCGGTGGATAACCCGGTGAACAAGAAATTCGTCGCCGACTGGAAAGCCTACGCCAAGAAGAAAAACCTCCCGGGCGCCGACAAGGCCGTGACCAACGACCCGATGGAGGCCACCTACGTCGGCATCCACATGTGGGCCCAGGCGGCGGAAAAAGCCAAGTCCACCGATGTCGACAAAGTCCGTGAAGCTCTGGCCGGCCAGACCTTCGCCGCACCGTCGGGCTACACCCTGACCATGGACCCGACCAACCATCACCTGCACAAGCCGGTGATGATCGGCGAGATCCAGGCCGACGGTCAGTTCAACGTGGTCTGGCAGACCAAGGGCCCGATCCGTGCCCAGCCGTGGAGCCCGTTTATCCCGGGCAACGACAAGAAGCCGGATTATGCGGTGAAGAGCAACTGAGTAATCGCTGACGGTCGGCCCGGCAGGTATTCGCGGGCCGACCCAATCCCCTTGTAGGAGCCGGCTTGCCGGCGATGGCGGCCGGACGGTCGATACAAGACTTGCGGGCCTCATCGCCGGCAAGCCGGCTCCTACAAGGTCTTATGCAAGGCCATTGCTATGCCCACTGCCCTATACCGCTTTCTCCTAGCCCTGGCACTGCTGTTGCCGATGGCCGCCCACGCCGGGGACGCCGAAGACTTCGTCGCCGCCGACTCCAGCCAACAGGCCGCCCTGCTGGAAACCTGGGCCGCGCACCCGGAACCGGCACGCATCGAGCTGATCAACGCCCTGCAAAGTGGACAGTTGACCCTCAATGGCGAAACCAAGACCCTGCGCCTGAACAACCGCCTGCGCGGCCTGATCGACACCGCCGTCGCCGCCCAGCAACTGCTCGCCGCCGATGCCAAGGTGCGCCTGGCCGCCGCCCAGCAACTGCAAAAAAGCGCCAAGCCGGCGCAGCTGAAATTCCTCGACCAGCAACTGGCCGGCGAAACCGACACCGATGTCCACGCCGCCCTGAGCCTGGCCCTGGCCAATCTGCAATTGGTCGACAGCGACCCGGCCGTCCGCCTGGCCGCCGTGCGCCTGCTCGGTGACAGTGGCGACCCGCTGGCCCGCACCCGCCTCGAAGGCCTGCTGCAACCCGGGGTCGAAGCCGACGCCGGCGTGCACACCGCCGCCGAAACCAGCCTGGCGCAAGTCAAACGCAAGCTGATGATCGGCGAATGGCTCGGCCAGGCCTTCAGCGGCCTGTCCCTGGGCTCGATCCTGCTGCTGGCGGCCCTCGGCCTGGCGATCACCTTCGGCCTGCTCGGGGTGATCAATATGGCCCACGGCGAAATGCTGATGCTCGGTGCCTATGCCACCTATGTCGTGCAGTTGCTGTTCCAGCGCTTCCTGCCCCAGGCCATCGAGTTCTACCCACTGGTGGCCCTGCCGGTGGCGTTCTTCGTCACCGCCGGGATCGGCATGGCCCTGGAACGCACGATCATCCGCCATCTCTACGGGCGACCACTGGAAACCCTGCTCGCCACCTGGGGCATCAGCCTGATGCTGATCCAGCTGGTCCGCCTGGTATTCGGTGCGCAGAACGTCGAGGTGGCCAACCCGGCCTGGCTTTCCGGCGGCATCCAGGTGCTGCCCAATCTGGTCCTGCCCTACAACCGCCTGGTGATCATCGCCTTCGCGCTGTTCGTGGTGGTCCTCACCTGGCTGCTTCTGAACAGAACCCGCCTGGGCCTGAACGTCCGCGCCGTCACCCAGAACCGCAATATGGCCGCCTGCTGCGGCGTGCCCACCGGACGGGTGGACATGCTCGCCTTTGGCCTCGGCTCCGGGATCGCCGGTTTGGGCGGCGTCGCCCTGAGCCAGATCGGCAACGTCGGCCCGGACCTCGGC
This sequence comes from Pseudomonas sp. MWU12-2345, assembly GCF_023242385.1. NCBI lineage: Bacteria > Pseudomonadati > Pseudomonadota > Gammaproteobacteria > Pseudomonadales > Pseudomonadaceae > Pseudomonas > Pseudomonas sp. MWU12-2345. The sequence continues at coordinate 86,523 of NZ_JALLJA010000020.1, forward strand.
CAGAGCTACATCATCGACTCCTTCCTGGTGGTGGTGCTTGGCGGGGTCGGCCAGTTGGCCGGCAGCGTCATGGCCGCCTTCGGCCTGGGCATCGCCAACAAGATCCTCGAACCGCAGATCGGTGCGGTGCTGGGCAAGATCCTGATCCTCGCGCTGATCATTCTGTTTATCCAGAAACGCCCGCAAGGACTCTTCGCACTGAAAGGACGGGTGATCGACTGATGAACCAGCCCCTGATGCTCACCGCGAGCCAAAAAGCCGGGCCCGGCCTGACCATTGCCGTCGGCGCGATCGTGCTGGCGCTGCTGCTGGCCCTGCCGCTGCTGTCGCTGCTGCCGCCGGAGAACCTGTTCCACGTCTCGGCCTACACCCTGACCCTGGTGGGCAAGATTCTCTGCTACGCCATCGTCGCCCTGGCCCTGGACCTGGTCTGGGGTTACGCCGGCCTGCTATCCCTGGGCCATGGCCTGTTCTTCGCCCTCGGCGGCTACGCCATGGGCATGTACCTGATGCGCCAGGCGTCCGGCGACGAGCTGCCGGCGTTCATGACCTTCCTGTCCTGGACCGAACTGCCCTGGTACTGGACCGGCACCAGCCACTTTCTCTGGGCCCTGTGCCTGGTGGTGCTGGCGCCGGGGCTGCTGGCGCTGGTGTTCGGCTTCTTCGCCTTCCGCTCGCGGATCAAGGGCGTGTATTTCTCGATCATGACCCAGGCCCTGACCTTCGCCGGCATGCTGCTGTTCTTCCGCAACGAAACCGGCTTCGGCGGCAACAACGGCTTTACCAACTTCCGCAGCATCCTCGGTTTCGGCATCACCGAACCGGGCACCCGCGCGGTGCTGTTCTTCGCCACCGTGGTCTTGCTGGTGACCAGCCTCTACAGCGGCTGGCGCCTGGCCAGGAGCAAGTTCGGGCGGGTGCTGACGGCATTGCGCGATGCGGAAAACCGCCTGATGTTCTGTGGCTACGATCCCCGTGGCTTCAAGCTCTTCGTCTGGGTCTTGAGCGCCGTGTTGTGCGGACTGGCCGGGGCGCTGTATGTGCCGCAGGTGGGGATCATCAACCCCAGCGAAATGTCACCGACCAACTCCATCGAGGCCGCCGTGTGGGTGGCCCTGGGCGGGCGCGGCAGCCTGATCGGCCCGCTGCTCGGCGCGGGCATGGTCAACGGCATGAAGAGCTGGTTCACCGTGGCCTTTCCCGAATACTGGCTGTTTTTCCTCGGCGCGCTGTTTATCGTCGTGACCCTGTATCTGCCCAAGGGCGTGATCGGGCTGCTGAAGAAAAGGGGCGAACAATGAGAGTCACCGCGACCGCCGAATTCATGCTCGAACCGATCCTCGAACCCAACAAGGACGCCGGCAGCAGCCGCGACGCCCTCGGTCTCGGCCAGGCCAGGGGCGACGGCCTGGACACCCGCCACGGCACCATCCTGACCCTGGAAGATATCAGCGTCAGCTTCGACGGCTTCAAGGCCCTGAACAACCTGAACCTGTACATCGGCGTCGGCGAGCTGCGCTGCATCATCGGCCCCAATGGCGCGGGCAAGACCACCCTGATGGACGTGATCACCGGCAAGACCCGCCCCAGCCATGGCAAGGCCTGGTTCGGCGAAACCCTCGACCTGTCGGCGATGAGCGAAGTGCAGATCGCCCAGGCCGGGATCGGCCGCAAGTTCCAGAAGCCGACGGTGTTCGAGGCGCTGACGGTGTTCGAGAACCTGGAGCTGGCGCAGAAGACCGACAAATCGGTATGGGCCAGCCTGCGGGCGCGTTTGAGCGGTGAGCAGAAGGACGGGATTGCCCAGGTCCTGGAAACCATTCGCCTGACCGGCTCGGTCAATCGCCCGGCCGGTTTGTTGTCCCATGGCCAGAAGCAGTTCCTGGAGATCGGCATGTTGCTGGTGCAGGACCCGCAACTGTTGCTGCTCGACGAACCGGTGGCGGGCATGACCGATGCCGAGACCGAGTTCACCGCCGAGCTGTTCAAGAGCCTGGCCGGCAAGCATTCGCTGATGGTGGTGGAGCACGACATGGGTTTTGTCGGCGCGATTGCCGACCATGTCACCGTGCTGCACCAGGGCAGTGTGCTGGCCGAAGGCTCGCTTGAGCAGGTGCAGGAAAACGAGCGGGTGATCGAAGTCTACCTCGGTCGATGAAAACACGGCTCACGATGGCGGCGAATGTGACATCGCCATCGCCAGCAAGCCGGCTCCCACAAGGGCAGTGAGTGTCTCCGCCCCCCCTGTAGGAGCTGGCTTGCCAGCGATAGCGATCGACGAAACACCACAGGTTCAGGAATACAACCATGCTCCAAGTCGACAAACTGCACCAGTACTACGGCGGCAGCCACATCCTGCGGGGCCTGTCCTTTGACGTGAAAGTCGGCGAAGTCACCTGCCTGCTGGGCCGCAACGGGGTGGGCAAGACTACCCTGCTCAAATGCCTGATGGGCCTGCTGCCGGCCAAGGAAGGGGCGGTGCAGTGGGAAGGCAAACCCATCACCAACCTCAAACCGCACCAACGGGTCCACGCCGGCATTGCCTACGTGCCCCAGGGCCGGGAAATCTTCGGCCGCCTGAGCGTGGAAGAAAACCTGCTGATGGGCCTCTCGCGCTTCCCTGGCGCCGACGCCAAGGAAGTGCCGGCGTTCATCTACGAACTATTCCCGGTCCTGCTGCAAATGAAGCAACGCCGTGGCGGCGATCTTTCCGGCGGCCAGCAGCAACAGCTGGCCATCGGAAGGGCCCTGGCCAGCCGTCCACGCCTGCTGATCCTCGACGAACCCACCGAAGGCATCCAGCCCTCGGTGATCAAGGAGATCGGCGCGGTGATCAAGAAACTCGCCGCCCGCGGCGATATGGCGATCCTGCTGGTGGAGCAGTTCTACGATTTCGCCGCCGAGTTGGCCGATCAGTACCTGGTGATGTCCCGGGGCGAGATTGTCCAGCAAGGTCGCGGAGAAAATATGGAAGCCGAAGGTGTGCGCGGACTGGTTACGATCTAACCTGTAGCGTCACGACGATAATTAGAAACCATGAATTCAACTGTCACTCACGCCCTGTTCACTCCCAGCTGGCACGCCGAGCTCGAACTCGGCTACGCCCGCTTCGGCGATTGCACGCGCCCGGTCACCCGGCGCCACCTGGGCCCGTTGCGGGTGCAGAAACACCTGTACGCCGAAGGTCCGCAAGTCTGCCAGCACATTATCGTCCACCCGCCCGGGGGGATTGCCGGCGGTGACCGGCTGGCCATCAGCGCCCGCGTCGAAACCGATGCCTGGGCGCAACTGACCAGCCCCGGCGCCGCGAAGTGGTATCGCGCCAACGGGCCGGCCTACCAGACCCTGGACCTGAAGGTCGCCGCCGGCGCGACCCTGGAATGGCTGCCCCAGGAAACCATCGTCTTCAGCGCGGCCCAGGCCGAGTTGAACACCCGCATTGACCTTGAAGGCGACGCCCGCTTGCTCTACTGGGATATGGTCGCCCTCGGGCGCCCCGCCAGCGGTGAACGCTTTGATCGCGGGCATTTCCAGTCACAGCTGGATATCCGTCGCGACGGCCAACTGCTCTGGCACGAACGCCAACGCATCCAGGGCGACGACGGCCTGCTCGACTCGCCCATCGGCCTCGACGGCCAACCGGTCTTCGCCACCCTGCTGGTGACCGGTGAGATCGACAGCGAGCTGCTCGAACGCTGCCGTTCAGTGCCGACCCGGGTGCGCGGCGACCTCACCCAACTGCCCGGCCTGCTGGTCGCCCGCTGCCTGGCCGGCGAGGCCCTGCATGCCCGTGCCTGGCTGATCGAGCTGTGGCGGCTATTGCGCCCGGCCCTGCTGGGGCGCGAGGCCGTGCCGCCGAGGATCTGGAACACATGAATATGCCAACCTTCTTTTACTGCCTGCCAACGGACTCCGAACCATGGACCTGACTCCCCGCGAAAAAGACAAACTGCTGATTTTTACCGCTGGTCTGGTGGCCGAACGGCGCCTGGCCCGTGGGGTGAAACTCAACTATCCGGAAGCCATGGCCTATATCTCGGCGGCTCTGCTGGAAGGTGCCCGCGATGGCCGGACCGTGGCCGAGCTGATGCACTTCGGCACCACCCTGCTCAACCGCGAACAAGTGATGGAAGGCATCCCGGAAATGATCCCGGAGATCCAGGTCGAGGCCACCTTCCCCGATGGCACCAAGCTGGTCACCGTCCACCAACCCATCGCCTGAGGCCGAGCATGTCCTACGTAATCCGCGATGCCGTCCACGCCGACCTGCCGGCGATCCGCGACATCTACAACGACGCGGTGCTCAACACCACGGCGATCTGGAACGAACAACCGGTGGACCTGGGCAATCGCCAGGCCTGGTTCAGCGCCCGGCAAGGCCAGGCTTACCCGATCCTGGTGATCGTCGACAGTGCTGACACCGTGCTCGGCTATGCCTCCTTCGGCGACTGGCGGCCCTTCGAGGGCTTCCGCCACACCGTCGAACACTCGGTCTATGTGCGCAGCGACCAGCGCGGCAATGGCCTTGGCCCGCAACTGATGGCAGTGCTGATCGAGCGCGCCCGTGGCTGCGGCAAACATGTAATGGTCGCCGCCATCGAAAGTGGTAACGCCGCTTCCATTCGCCTGCATGAACGCCAGGGTTTCACCATCACCGGGCAGATGCCCCAGGTGGGGGTGAAGTTCGGCCGCTGGCTGGACCTGACCTTTATGCAACTGACTCTGAATCCGGGTGCCCTGCCGCCCGCCGTCAACCAGGAGTAACCGCCATGAACGCCGCCCAACTGCGTCGTGTGAATAACGAAAGCTTTGCGCACTACCGCCAGGGTTTGATCGATTTGCTGCTTGACGCCGTTCGGCACGGCGCCAGTGTAGGTTTCATGGCCGATCTCGATGCCGGCCAGGCCCGCAACTACTTCGATACGGTGCAAACCGCGCTGCAGGACGGCAGCCTGCTGCTCTGGGTGGTGGTGCGTGACGAACAGGTGCTGGCCAGCGTGCAACTGAGCCTGTGCCAGAAGGCCAACGGCCTGAACCGCGCCGAAATCCAGAAGCTGCTGGTGTACAGCGAGGCCCGCCATCGCGGTCTCGGCCAGCAACTGATCCAGGCCCTGGAGCAGACGGCAAAACAGCACAAGCGTGGCCTGCTGCACCTCGACACCGAGGCCGGCTCCGAAGCCGAAGCCTTCTACAGCGCCCTGGGCTACACCCGGGTCGGCGAACTGCCGAACTACTGCACGACACCGGATGGTCGCTACAAGGCCACCGCCATTTACTTCAAGACCCTGGGACAACCCGAATGATTCCTGGTGAATATCAGATCCAGCCCGGCGACATCGAACTCAATGTCGGTCGCCGCACCCTCAGCCTGAATGTGGCGAACAGCGGTGACCGACCGATCCAGGTCGGTTCGCACTATCACTTTTTCGAGACCAACGACGCCTTGAGCTTCGATCGCGCCGCCAGCCGCGGCATGCGCCTGAATATCCCCGCCGGCACCGCCGTGCGCTTCGAACCGGGGCAGAGCCGGGACGTTGAATTGGTGGAGTTGGCCGGGTTGCGGCGGGTGTTCGGGTTTGCCGGGCGGGTGATGGGCGACCTTGACTGAGGTGTTGCCTGTACCGACGCCTTCGCGGGCAAGCCCTGCTCCTACAGTTCTGCGTCGAATACAAATTCTGCGTACGACATAAATCTGTAGGAGCAGGGCTTGCCCGCGAAGACGGACTCAAGTTCGCCATCACCAATTCGCCTGACACCGGATGAATGCTCGCCCTTTTTTAAGGACCCACAATGAAGATTTCCAGACAAGCCTACGCCGACATGTTCGGCCCCACCGTCGGCGACAAGGTGCGCCTGGCCGACACCGAACTGTGGATCGAAGTGGAAAAGGACTTCACCACCTACGGTGAAGAAGTGAAATTCGGCGGCGGCAAGGTGATCCGCGACGGCATGGGCCAGGGCCAGCTGCTGGCCGCTGAGGTCGTCGACACCCTGATCACCAACGCCCTGATCATCGACCACTGGGGCATCGTCAAGGCCGACGTCGGCCTCAAGGACGGGCGCATCGCCGCCATCGGCAAGGCCGGCAATCCGGATATCCAGCCCGACGTGACCATCGCCATCGGCGCCAGCACCGAAGTCATCGCCGGCGAAGGCATGATCCTCACCGCCGGCGGCATCGACACCCATATCCACTTCATCTGCCCGCAGCAGATCGAAGAAGCGCTGATGAGCGGCGTCACCACCATGATCGGCGGCGGCACGGGGCCGGCCACCGGCACCAACGCCACCACCTGCACCTCCGGGCCCTGGCACCTGGCGCGCATGCTCCAGGCCGCCGATGCCTTCCCGATGAACATCGGCTTCACCGGCAAGGGCAACGCCAGCCTGCCACAGCCGCTGATCGAGCAGGTCGAGGCCGGCGCCATCGGCCTCAAGCTCCACGAAGACTGGGGCACCACGCCGGCGGCCATCGACAACTGCCTGAGCGTGGCCGACCAGTACGACGTGCAGGTGGCGATCCACACCGACACCCTCAACGAATCCGGTTTTGTCGAAACCACCCTCGGCGCGTTCAAGGGCCGCACCATCCACACCTATCACACCGAAGGCGCGGGCGGCGGCCATGCGCCGGACATCATCAAGGCCTGCGGTTTCCCCAATGTGCTGCCCAGCTCGACCAACCCGACCCGGCCGTTCACCCGCAATACCATCGACGAACATCTGGACATGCTGATGGTCTGCCATCACCTCGACCCGAGCATCGCCGAGGACGTGGCCTTTGCCGAAAGCCGTATCCGCCGGGAAACCATCGCCGCCGAAGACATCCTCCACGACCTCGGCGCGTTCTCGATGATCAGCTCCGACAGCCAGGCCATGGGCCGGGTCGGTGAAGTCATCACCCGCACCTGGCAGACCGCCGACAAGATGAAGAAACAACGCGGCCCGCTGCCGGGCGACGGGGACGGCAACAGCAACTTCCGGGTCAAGCGCTACATCGCCAAATACACCATCAACCCGGCGATCACCCATGGCATCAGCCATGAAGTGGGCTCGATCGAAGTGGGCAAATGGGCCGACCTGGTGCTCTGGCGCCCGGCGTTCTTCGGTGTGAAACCGACGCTGATCCTCAAGGGCGGGGCGATTGCCGCCAGCCTGATGGGCGACGCCAATGCCTCGATCCCGACGCCGCAGCCGGTGCACTACCGGCCGATGTTCGCCAGCTACGGCGGCTCATTGCACGCCACCAGCCTGACCTTTATCAGCCAGGCGGCGCAGGCCGCGGGGATTCCCCAGAGCCTGGGCTTGAAGAAAAAAATTGCGGTGGTCAAAGGCTGCCGCGATGTGCAGAAAACCGACCTGATCCACAACGACTACCTGCCGCAGATCGACGTCGACCCGCAGACCTACCAGGTCAAGGCCGATGGCGTACTGCTATGGTGCGAACCGGCGGACGTGCTGCCGATGGCGCAGCGCTACTTCCTCTTCTGAGCCCAGGCCAGCCATGGATGGCTTGGCCGTCAGGGTTGGATGGCGGCAAAGAAGGTTTTCGACGTCTCGACCAGCCCCAACTGCTGCAGGCAGTCATTGATCCCATCCATCATCCCGAGGTCACCCGGATGGGGCTTGCCGTCCAGCACACGATGCAAGGCACACAGGAACAATAATTTGCCGACGGCATTGTCGTTGGCCATATCCTTTTTCCCGTCGGCAATGCTCAGTGCCGCCTGGTTGATCTGGCTTTCGGTGTTGCTCAACAGATCTGCTTTGTTCATGACAGTCGCTCCTTTGAAGAGGTACTGCTTTGAGTGAATACAGCACGAATTCACACTAAGCCTGCCGGGAGGTAGCGTCTACTGTCAGAAATGACAGGTATAGATGAGTCAGGCCACCTGAAACCCACCCCTCAAAAGGGACTGAAAAGCGCTAAGCTAGCCCTCATAAAGAGCGATCCTCCCTTCGAGGCAACAAGCATGCACCTATCAACCTTTATCGTGCAGCAGGTCGACAGCATCGTCGATGAGTGGGAACAGTTCGCCAAGACCCTGACCCCGGCGGCGGACACCATGGGCCGGGTCGCCTTGCGTGACCACGCCAAATCGATCCTGCTGGCCGCCGCCCGGGATATGGAAACCAGCCAGAGCACCAGCCAACAGACCGCTAAGTCCAAGGGCGACAGCCTGGACAGCAGCCCCGGCCTGGACATCGCGGCGGCCAGCCACGGCGAACTGCGCCACACCGCTGGTTTCGACCTGATGCAGATGACCTCGGAGTTCCGTCACCTGCGCGCCTGCGTGATTCGCCGCTGGGTCAATAGCCTGGTGTCGCCGGAGCTGACACATTTCCAGGAGATGATTCGCTTCAACGAAGCCATCGACGAAGCCCTGACCGAATCCACCGCCGCCTACGCCGAGCAGGTCAACCGTTCACGGGATATTTTCCTCGCCATCCTCGGCCATGACCTGCGAGCGCCCTTGCAGGCCGTGACCATGTCCACCGAAATGCTGGTGCGCAAGACCCGCCTCGATGCCGACGGCCTGGTCTATGTCGCCAATATCAAAAGTGGCACCCGTCATATGAGCAGCATGATCAGCGACTTGCTGGAGTTTGTCCGCAGCCGCCTGGGCAGCAGCCTGCCCATCGACCCGGCACCGATGGACCTGAGCAGTGCGGCGAAAGCCGCCATCAATGAAGCCTGGGCCGGGCAGCCGGATTGCCTGCCGTTGCTGAAGGTGGAAGGTGATGTCCATGGGGTCTGGGATCGCGGGCGCATCGAGCAACTGCTGCAAAACCTGATCGGCAATGCCTTGCAGCACGGTGCCAACCATCGGCCACTGACCCTGAGCCTGGACGGCGGCACGGACAGGGTTCGCCTGACCATGCACAACTTCGGCACGCCGATCCCCCAGGAAGCCCTGGCGACGATCTTCGATCCGTTGGTGCGCGGCGCTGATGAAGAGATCGGCCAGCCGGGTACCGCCACCAGCCTGGGGTTGGGGCTGTATATCGCCAAGGAAGTGGTGACGGCCCATCAGGGTACGATAGAGGTCAGCTCCAGCGCCGAAGACGGCACACGTTTTACCGTGGTCCTGCCCAGAATCTCTCGGGCCTAGGGCCCAGGCCTGTATTCACTCGTGCACAAAGCGCCCCAGGCGCTGGCGCAGCATCTGGTTCTCCGCCCGCAGCAGTTGCACTTCCGCCAGCAGGTCCAGCGCCAGGGCGACGCCTTCCCACTCCAGCTCAAGATCCCGATGCAGCTTCACCGCGCGGCGGGCAATACCCGGCGCTTCATCGCCAAAACGCCAGGCCTCGGGCGAGCGCCCCTGAGGTTCAAGAATGCCGTGTTCGACGATTTCGATCACGTAGGCAACCGGCAATTGGGTCACCTCACAAAAAGCCTGCATATCCAGTTGAACGTTCAAGGGGCTGCTCATGATTAGCTACTCCATTGCTCTCTCGGGTCGAAGGCGGCCTTTTTCGCCAGTTCCTGCCACAACGCCTTGACGGCATCGTCGTTCTGCCGTGGCATCACCGCCTTGAGTTGTACGAACAGATATCCGCGCTGCCCGGCCTTGTTCAGCAGGCCGTGGCCCTTGGCCCGCATACGCTGGCCGTTCTGGCTGCCCGCCGGGACCTTGAGGTTGATCTTGCCGGTCAGGGTCGGCACCGCGATCTCCGCGCCCAACGCCAATTCCCAGGGCGCCAGCGGCAGGGTGATGATCAGGTTCTCTCCTTCGACATCGAATTTGGGGTGAGGTGCGAAACGAATCGTCAGGTACAGGTCGCCATTTGCCCCACCGCCGACACCCGGTGCGCCCTGGCCCTTGAGGCGGATACGCTCGCCGTCGGTGACACCGGCCGGAATCTTCACGTTCAGGCTCTTGCTGGTGTTGCTGACATGCTGCCCGGCGGCATTGTGCTGCGGAATCTGGAAGCTGACCTTCTTCGACTCGTTCGAGAGGCTTTCCTCCAGGAAGATCGGTAGTTCAAGTTCCACGTCCTGCCCTCGCCGGCCGGCGCTGCGGCCTGGTTGTCCACCGCCAAAACCGTTGCCGCGCGAGCCGAAGATCGAACTGAAGAAGTCCGAGAAGTCGCCTGTGTCCGCGCCGCCACCACCGAAACCGCCACGGCCCTGCCAACCCGGCGGGCCCTGAAACGGCTGGCCGTGCTGGCCGTATTTGCGCAAGTCGTCGTATTCGGCGCGCTTGTCGGCGCTTTTCAGCGCTTCATAGGCTTCCGACGCGTCCTTGAACTTCGCTTCGGCGTCCTTTTCCTTGCTGACATCCGGGTGATACTTGCGCGCCAGCTTGCGGTACGCGGCCTTGATGGTCTTGTCGTCCGCCGTCGGCTCCACACCCAGGATCTTGTAATAGTCTTTGAAGTCCATCTAAGGATCACCATCCGTTATCGATATCGCGCCGCTCGGCAAGACACAGCATGCGCGCATCGGCGCGACAAAGATTGACCGATCTCAAGGCTGTGACTCAGGGGCGCTGCAGAAGTTTATCGGCCGTTGCCGGAATTTCTTGTCATCGATGGCAACAGGCAGAACCAATGAGTGCAAGTTTGGGGACGATTGCCCACCTTTCAAGTCCAATCCGTTACAAGAAGCGCTATTTAACGGATCGCCGGCCTTCGAATCCGTGCGCGACTGGCATACACTGCGCGGCCGTTTTGCAACCGGAACCCGAACACCATGAACAACGCCTCTCCAGCCCGTGCCTGCGGTATCGACTTCGGCACCTCCAACTCCACCGTCGGCTGGATACGCCCCGGCCTGGAAACGCTGATCGCGCTGGAAGACGACAAGATCACCCTGCCGTCGGTGCTCTTCTTCAATTTCGAGGAGCGCCGTCCGGTCTATGGCCGGCTGGCCCTGCATGAGTACCTGGAAGGCTACGAAGGCCGGCTGATGCGCTCGCTCAAGAGCCTGCTGGGCTCCAAGATGATCAAGCACGACACCAGCGTGCTCGGCACGGCGATGCCATTCAAGGACCTGCTGGGGCTGTTTATCGGCCAGTTGAAGCAACGCGCCGAAACCACTGCAGGACGTGAGTTCGAGCAAGTGGTACTGGGCCGCCCGGTGTTCTTCGTCGACGAAGACCCGGCCGCCGACCAGGAAGCCGAAGACACCCTGGCGGAAGTAGCGAAGAAGCTCGGTTTCAAGGAAGTGTCCTTCCAGTACGAACCGATCGCCGCCGCCTTCGACTACGAGTCGACCCTGGACCGTGAAGAGTTGGTGCTGATCGTCGACATCGGCGGTGGTACCTCGGACTTTTCCCTGGTGCGCCTGTCGCCGGAGCGCCGGGACCTGGACAACCGCCACGACGATATCCTCGCCACCGGCGGCGTGCACATCGGCGGGACCGACTTCGACAAGCAGCTGAGTTTGCAAGGCGTGATGCCGCTGTTCGGCTACGGTAGCCGGATGAAAAGCGGCGCCTATATGCCCACCAGCCATCACATGAACCTGGCGACCTGGCACACCATCAACTCGGTGTACTCGCAGAAAACCCAGCTGGCCCTGGGCAGCATGCGCTACGACATCGAGGACACCGGCGGCATCGATCGCCTGTTCAAGCTGATCGAACAGCGTGCCGGCCACTGGCTGGCGATGGAAATCGAAGAAACCAAGATCGAGCTGACCCATGCCCCACTGCGCCATGTGCCGCTGGATCGCATCGAGCCGGGCTTGAGCGTGGAGTTGAGCCGGGCCCTGTTCGAGTCGGCCATCGACAACCTGCTGGAGCGCATCCGCACCAGCGTCACCCAGTTGCTCGGCGATGCCGGGGTGGGTGTCGCGCAGGTCGACACGGTGTTCTTCACCGGCGGCTCCAGCGCCATTCCGGCACTGCGCCAGAGCGTCTCGGCGATGCTGCCCAATGCCCGCCATGTGGAAGGCAATATCTTCGGCAGCATTGGTAGCGGTCTGGCGATCGAAGCGAAGAAGCGCTACGGCTGAAACAGCGAGGACTGTGGTGCAACGCGGTCCTTCGGCGCCCGTCCACGGCGCCATCGCCGGCAAGCCTGACGGGATGACGCCAGTCGCGTCAGACCAGCTCCGCCAGCTTCAGCTCGCTCTTGATGTACGCATAATAGATCGGCCCCGCCACCACGCCCGGCAGGCCGAAGGCGGCCTCGAACACCAGCATCGCCATAAGCAACTCCCAGGACTTGGCACTGATCTGCCCACCGACGATCCGCGCGTTGAGGAAGTACTCCAGCTTGTGGATAAACATCAGGTAGCCCAACGCCGCCGCCGCGACCCAGATCGACAGCGACAGGCCGACGATGGTGATCAGGGTGTTGGACATCAGGTTGCCGATCACCGGCAACAGCCCGAGCAGGAAGGTCAGCACGATCAGGGTCTTGGTCAGCGGCAGCTTGATCCCGCACAGCGGCAGGATCACCGCCAGGAAGATCGCGGTGAACGCGGTGTTGAGCGCCGAGATCTTGATCTGCGCGAAGACGATATTGCGGAACGCCTGTACCAGCAGCCGCAGGCGGTCGAACAGCGCCGCCGCCAGGGGCTTGCGCAGGGTGATGTCGGAGGCATGCTGCAAGGCCACGATCGCCCCCAGCACCATGCCGATCAGCAGGGTCACGAACATATGCGCAGCGTCCTTGCCCACCAGTTGCAACTCGCTCAGGTGCTTGGTCAGCCACTCGCCGATAGCGACCTGGAACTCCGCCGCACTGGCCGGCAGGTAGGCGTCGATAAACGGCGGCAACTGCCCGCGCGCCTTGTCCACCACCACCATGAATTTGCCGAGGGATGCGCCGGGGTTTTCCGCTTCATGCAGCAGAAAACTGATGGCCCCGGCAAAGATCAGGCTCAGCACACTGACGATCAAGGTGCCCAGCAACGCCACCGCCAGCCAGCGCGCACGCCGTCCGGCAATCAGGTGCTCAAGCTTGGGCGTGAGCATATTGACCAGCTCGAAGACCAACAAACCGGCCAGCAGACTGGGCAGCAGCCGCAACGGCAATGCCAGCAACAACCCACCGAAAACAAGGATCAAACTGGCCAGGACTACATAACGCTGGGAAAACGCTGACATACAGCCTCAAAAAGAACGGCGCTAAAAGACAGGCAGTCTGCCAGCCTTCTCTTGGGAGGACCAGCGGCAGGCGCCAGAAGGACGGTGGCCTGGCATCTTAATGAAGAGTTGTGACAGGCAGGCGACGCAGCATCATGAAATTTCGCGGCAGCAGGGCTTGCCCGGATCACGAGCAAACCCTGCTCCGGTAGAGCGTCAAAACTACTTCTTCTTCAGGCAATTGCTGATGTAGGTCTTGTACGCATCGCCCTTGAGCCCCTGGGGCCGGTTGGCGTTGCAGTCCTTCATTTTCTGCTGCTGCGGGGTCAGCACCTTGGCCGGTGCCGCCATGGTCGCCGCCTTGCTCGCGGGCATGGCCGGTGTGGCGGCAGGGGTGACCGCGGGAGTAGCGGCAGGCGCGGCTTTCAGGCAATTGCTCATAAAGGCCTTGCGTGCATCACCCGCAAGATTCTGGGTCTTGGCGTCCGCGTTGCAAGTGCTCATCTTGCTTTGCTGAGCCGTCGCCGCAAACCCCTGCGAGCAAAGTAACAAGCCGATCAACAACAATGGGATACGAAGCATCTTCATGGAGTGTTCTCCTTGTTACCGTACCGAAGGGCACGGCATGCCTTCAGTGTAGACAAACGCTGTTACACATCCAGCGAGGCCAGGCTAGGCCATGCGCGCCTGGCGCCGGTATTGCTCCGGTGAACACCCGGCCTGGCGCTGAAACATGGCGATAAACGCCGAGGCCGTGCTGTAACCCAGGTCGAAGGCGATCTCCTGCACGCCGCGACTGGTTTCCAAGGCCTGCAGCGCGCCGATAAAGCGCAGGCGCTGGCGCCATTCACCAAAGCCGATCCCCAACTCGCGGACGAACAGGCGGGCCAGGGTTCGCTCACTGACGTGCAACTGCTCGGCCCACTGCACAAGCGGGCGGTTGTCCGCCGGGTCCTGCTGCAAGCCCTCCAGCACCTTGAGCAAGGCCGGGTCATCGGAATACGGCAGGTAACAGTGCTGCACCCTGGCCTGGTGCAACTGGTCCACCAACACCTGCGCCAGGCGCACATCCGCCGGGGTGTCGGGGATTTTCACATCGCGCCGGGCGAAGTCATTGAGGATCGACTTGAGAATATCGCTGATGGCCAGGGTGCTCGCCTCGGCGGGCAGATCGCGGCAATGCTCCTCGGCCAGGTACACCGAACGGTAGACAATCGCCTGGGCGTTATGGGAGCTGTGCACGGTGTTCGGCGGTATCCACAAGGCATAGCGCGACGGCGACATGAAGCGCCGGCCAGCCACTTCGTAGTGGATGACACCGTGGGACACATAGTCGAGCGAACCCCAGGGATGACAATGGGCTGCCGCATGGCGATCGGGGCCGAATTCGGCATAGCGGAAGTACACCGAGGCCGGCAAAGAGGGAAAATCGGGGATGTCGATGTAGTGCTTGCCCATGCTGTCCGGATTCCAACGCAAATTGACCGGATCGAAGTATAGGCTTTCATCCAGACACGAGGATAATCCCTCCTCATTGACGATTCTGGTTGTAACCCTTATGCAATACGCGTTTCCCCTGCTGGCAATCTTTATCTGGGCCGGCAATACCGTGGTCAACAAGATGGCGGTCGGCGCGATCTTCCCGGCGGAGATCGGCTTCTACCGCTGGTTGCTGGCGGGCCTGCTGTTCACTCCGTTCATGTTTCGCCAGGTGCTGGCCCACTGGAGCCAGATCCGTCCGAACCTGGGCCGGATCTTCGTGCTCGGGGTGCTCGGCATGGCGGTCTACCAGAGCCTGGCGTACTTCGCCGCGACCCTGACCTCGGCCACCAACATGGGCATCATCCTGTCGTTGATGCCCTTGATGTCCTTGACCCTGGCGATCCTCAGCCTCGGCCAGCGCCTGACCGCCGGTGCCTTGGCCGGGGCGGTGCTGTCGTTTGCCGGGGTGCTGGTGGTGGTGTCGACCGGCAGCCTCACGGCGCTGCTGAGCCACGGTGTGAACCTGGGTGACGCAATGATGCTGATCGCCACCCTGGCCTATGCGGTCTACAGCACCCTGCTGAAAAAATGGCAACTGCGCCTGCCACCGCTGGTGTTGCTGTACCTGCAGGTGCTGGTGGCGGTGGTGGTGCTGTTCCCGCTGTTCTGGATGTCGCCGAAGATCGGGCCGAACCTGCACAACGCCGGGCTGGTGCTGTATGCCTGCCTGCTGGCGTCGATGCTGGCGCCGCTGGCGTGGATGCGCTCGGTGGCCACCCTCGGGCCGAGCCGGACCACGCTGTTCTTCAACCTGCTGCCACTGATCACCGCGCTGATTGCCGCCGCGGTGCTGCACGAAGAATTGGCGTGGTATCACCTGTTGGGCGGGGCACTGACACTCGGCGGGGTGATCCTCTCGGAACGCTGGACCACAGCGTTGCGCCGCGCCTGAAGTGGAGACACCAGTAACCGCGCCTACTGTTCCTCGGCCATGGTCTGCAGATCCGGGTCCAGGCTTTGCCAGGTGATGCCCTTGGCCACCGCGCCGAAGACCCGATGCAGCAACGGGTTGCGATGACGGCAATAGCAGTCCAGCGGCACCAGGTGATGGCCGAGTTCACGCTTGACCCGGTAGCCGGTCTGGCCGCTGTCCAGGCGCGTGGCACCGACACTGCTGGACCACTTCACCGCCTGCTCCCAGAGCTGGAAATACAGATGCAGTTGCTTGCCCGCCTGGTAATCGATGCCGATGAACTTGTTGATGGCCTTGTCACCGAGCAGGAAGCAGAGCATGAACGCCACCATCTTGCCGGTCTTTTCATCGCTCAACAGGATGAAATGCGACTCTGGCTTGAGGGCGATCTGGCGAAAGAACTCGAAGGTGAGCTTTTCGAATTTGGTCTTGCCCTTCTCGTAGGTTTGCAGAAAGAGGCTGTACAGCTCTTGCAGCGTTGCTTCATCCGGTTGCTGCACGACCTGGACCGTCAGGGCTCCTGGCACCAGACCGTGTTTGAGCTTCTTTTTCAGCAGATAACGGTGACGGCTCTTGAGGGTCTTGAGATAGCCCTCGAAACCACCCGGGGCCAGTTCGACCGCCGTGCCCGGAAAACTCACCATGGGAAACAGCCCGCGGGTTGCGCACAGCCCTTCAAACGCCGCTTTCTGGGCTTCGCCAAAATCCTTCCAGACAGTCATCGCCGCGTTCTTGGCTTTCGCCCGCAAGCTCAGCGCGTCTTGCAGCGGCCCGAGGATATCCGCCAGCGAATACCCCGGCAGCAAACCGATGGTGCCCTCGTCGGAACAGGGTGAACCGACGAACAGAGTGCGCTGGTAACGCAGTGTCGGGATCACCCGGAGCATCTTGGCAATCACCGGCGGAACGACCAATTCCATGGGCACGTTCATGATGAACGTGGGCGCCAAGCCGATCGGCTGCCCATCTTTCTCCAGAATGGCGTAGGCAAATTCGAACTGGTCTTCAAGCCCGCCCTCTTCCAGGGCTTCATACCACCAACGACCTTCGACGCCGCTAAAACAGCTTTCCCACAGTGTGGCGGGAACAGACGCAGCGTGGCTGGCCCATTGAACTTGAAGCATTAAAACATCCTCTCAGTCGACTCCCTCCTGAGAGGGCCCATCCTTATACCCCCATGCAGGTGCATCGAGAAAGGATGGAAGCCAATTATTTCAACCGCTATCGCGCGGTTCGCCACGTTGCCAAAGGCCGCGCCCGGGCAACGCTCACGCGACTTGCGGCACTCAGTCGGCAATCACCACAATCGACACCCGGCGGTTCTCGGTACGCCCCGCCACCGTGTCGTTGCTGGCCACCGGCTCGCGGCTGCCCAGGCCGCGCAACTGGATATTCTCGTGTTTCATGCCGGACCGCTCGAGTACCGTCGCCACGCTGTTGGCCCGGCGCATGGACAGCTGTTCGTTGTAGGACTCCTTGCCCGACGCATCGGTATGCCCGTCCACCCGCACCCGCTGGATACCCACGCCCAGCAGCGCCTTGGCGATGCGCTCGACGATATCGTGGCTTTCCTTGTTCAACACTTCCAGGTCACTGCCGAACAGCACCTTACCCGACAGGCCGAAAGCCCAGCCCTCGTCCGTCAGCTCGAAACCCTGTTGCTTGAGCACGGCGATCTGGGCCGCGCTCAGGCCTTTGGGCGGCGCGGTCTGGCAGCCGGCCAGCGCCAGCAGCGCGGTAAACAGGGCCAGGGTGAAAAAACGCAGGGTCCGACGGGTCAATGTGTACAAGGGTTCAACTCCTGGTCTGAACAATGGCGGCGGAGTGCTCCGACCCCGCCGTGTGCTGCCCGCCTCGGGCGAGGCGCTTGGCATGGTACATGGCCGCATCGGCGGCGTTGAGCAAGGTGCCCGGGGTGGCGCCATGATCGGGATAAACCGCGATGCCGATGCTCAGCGAGGTCAGCACCTGGGCTTCGCCCGGCACCGGGATGGGGGCGTCCATGCTGGCAATGATCTTGTCGGCAATGCGCTGGGCGTCTTCGATCTTGTGCACCGGCGTGAGCAGCACGGCGAACTCATCGCCGCCCAGGCGCGCCACCAGGTCCTCTTCGCGCAACTGCGCCCGCACCCGCGTGGCCACGGCGACCAGCACCGCATCGCCCGCCGCATGACCGAAGTTGTCGTTGATCTGCTTGAAGCGATCACTGTCGAGAAACAGCACGCCGACCCGCTCGCCCTGCTTGGCGGCATTGCGCAGGGCGCGCATCAGCCGGCCTTCGAAGAAGGCCCGATTCGGCAGGCCGGTCAGGCTGTCGTGGCTGGCCTGGTGGGCCAGGGATTCATTTTCGCTCTGCAGGTGGGTCTGCCAGGACTCCAACTCGTCGAGCAGGGCGTTGAAGTCGGTGCCCAGGTTGTCCAGCTCGGCGATCTGCGCCGGCGGTACACGTCGGTCGAAGGCACGCTCGACACGCGCGGCGTGGGCCACATCGGCAAGGCTGCGTAACGGGCCGATAATGCCCCGTAGCAGGCGCCGCGCCAGGTACAACCCGAGCCACGCCGCCAGGACGCTGCACACGACGATGCCGAGCAGACCGCTGATCAGGAAACGCAACAGGCTACCGCCATGGCCGGTCAGGCGAATGCTGCCGACCTCGCGATCCTGATGGACAATCGGCAGGCGGATCGGTTGTTCCAGCAGGGCCCGCGCCAATTGCATTTCCACTTCAGAGAGCAGGCCGGTTTCCGGCCGCTGCCAGCGCGCCAGCAATTGACCGCGGGCATCGAAGACTTCGGCATCGGCCACCTCCTCCGTCTCGGCGATCAGGGCCAGGGCCTCGGTGGCCGCGCTGCTGTCGTTGAACACCACCGCCGCTTCCACGGTGTAGCTGATGGAACGGGCGATCAGGTGCAGATTGTGGTCGGCGTAGACCCGCAGGGCCAGCACACCGAGAAAGGTCAACGAAACACTCACCAGGCCAACGGCGGCCATGGCCGCCAGCAGATGCCCACGCCCGAGCACCGAACGCAGGCTGGGGCGCGTGCCGGACCTGAGCCAGCCGATCATGGCTGGGGACTCCGGCGTCGCGAGAGTTGCAACACGCTGGGGTGAATACGCACGCCACTGCGGGCGACCGAGTCGAGGTTGACCTCGAACGACACCTGGCTATCGGCGACCCGCAGGCAGAACAGGCTGCCCACGGTGCACTGATCGCCGCCTTCGCTGATGCTCAGCACCGCGTGGCCGTTCAGGGCACTGAAGAGTTGGCTGCGTTCTTCGCTGCTCAGCTTGCCGATATACACGGCATCACAGGCACTGCCGAGGGTCGGGCTGCTCGCCAGCAGGCGCTGGACCAACACCGGTCGCCCGGACGCCTGGGTGGTGCCCTTGACCAGATCGTCGGTGTACTCGGTGGGACCGACAATGCACAGGCGCAGTTGCGCAGGCTCCACCGGCCAGCGCGCATAACTGAGAATCCCCAGCACCACCTGGGTGACCGCCTGGGCACGCTGATCGGCCGCGGCGCTGGGCACGGCGTCCTGGGCAAAGCTGATGTGCGTCGACAAACAGAGAAGGGCAGACAGGCAGAACGGCTTCCACCCACCAAATCGCCCTGTCGTCGAGACAGCCACGTTCATGCAGGAATTCTCTTAAAACTACGTAGGAATAAAGCCGAAACAATAGCATACCCCCTGAATCGCCAGGATGGATCTCAAGCACTAGATAGCCAACTATTGGTTTACAAAACTCTGAAGTATGGATTTGAGCTTTCCTATTCTTCTGCGTGCCATGGGCTGCCTAAGATCGACACCACGCTCCTGCAGGGGAGAAGGCTCTCCCCTGATCTGATGTCAGACCGGCTCCGCAGAGAACTGGCTAGACGAACGCCCTCTGTTACTGCCGTAACCGCTCGTCCCGGCCTCACACCGTGACGCGCATCGAACCGTTCAAGGCTTCGTTGAGGCGCACCGATGAAACTGGAGATTTTCCGTACCCTTTGGGGTTATACCGCGAGCAAGGCCCAGGCCCTTGAAGAACTGCTGGCCGCCGGCTTCGACGGCCTGGAGGCGCGGCTGCCGCTGGACGCCGCTGAACGCCGCGAGTTCGCCGCCTTTTTGCGGGCCAACCACCTGCGCTATATCAGCACCGTTTTCACCGCCTACGACGTGCTCCCCCAACAGGCCGCCGCGCCCGCCGAACACCTGCAGGACCTGGACCGCAAACTGGCCTGGGCCGCCGAGCTGCAACCGCGTTTCGTCAATGTGCTGGCCGGCAACGACCGCTGGCCCCTGGCGCAACAGGTGGAATTCTTCGGCCAGGCCATGGCCCTGGCGAAACGTCACGGTCAGTTCTGCACCTTTGAAACCCATCGCTCGCGCTCGCTGTTCAATCCCTGGGTCACCCTGGAACTGATCCGGCAACTGCCCGACCTGCGCTTCACCAGCGACATCAGCCACTGGATCGTCACCTGCGAACGCCTGCTGGACGATCCCGCCGATGACCTCAGCGCCTTTGTCGAACGCGTCCACCATATCCAGGCGCGGGTCGGCTACGACCAGGGCCCGCAGGTGCCGCACCCCGGCGCCCCGGAGTACGCCCGCGAGCTGGCCTTCCACCAGGCCCACTGGGAAAGCATCTGGCGGGCCCAGCAGGCACGCGGCTACACGGTCACCACGCTGACCCCGGAGTTCGGTGCCGACGGCTACCTGCATCACCTGCCCTTCACCGATGTGCCGGTCGCCGACCTGTGGTCGCTGAATGTCTGGATGGCCCGGACCGAGCGCGAACATTTCCAGCGTTTCAGCCAATCAACCCAACCCTGAGGTGCTTGCGTCATGCCTGAGAACACACCCAACAGCCCGGCCCAGGCCAACTTCAAGAGCATTCCGCAGGTGAACATCGCCGGGCTGTTCAGCGTCGAGCTCGAACACCGGCTGGCGGTGGCCGAGCAACTGGGGGCCGCCGCCAGCGAAGTGGGCTTCCTCTACATCACCGGGCACGGGATCGATCCGCAGTTGATCGACAACCTGCGCCAGGCGGCCAAGGACTATTTCGCCCAGCCGTTCGAAACCAAGATGCGGCATTACATCGGCACCTCAGAATCCCACAAGGGCTTTGTCCCGGAAGGCGAAGAGGTGTACGCCAAGGGCAAGCCGGACCACAAGGAAGCCTTCGACATCGGCTTCGAAGTACCGGCGGACGATCCGCTGGTACTGGCCGGCACACCGCTGCTGGGACCGAATGACTGGCCGACCCTGCCCGGTTTCAAGGACGCGGTGCAGGCTTATTACGCGGCGGTCTTCGCCCTCGGTCGCAAGCTGTTCCGCGGTTTTGCCCTGGCCCTGGGCCTGGAAGAGAACACCTTCGATGCGCTGGTCACCCGACCGCCATCGAAGCTGCGGTTGATCCACTACCCCTTCGACGGTGCCGCCCAGGATGCCCCCGGCATCGGCGCCCACACCGACTACGAGTGCTTCACCATTCTGCTGGCGGATAAACCGGGCCTGGAAGTGATGAACGACCAGGGCCAGTGGATCGACGCGCCGCCCCTGCCGGGAGCCTTCGTGGTGAATATCGGCGACATGCTCGAAGTGATGAGCGCCGGGGCCTTTGTCGCCACCGCGCACCGGGTGCGCACGGTGAGCGAGGAGCGGTATTCCTTCCCGCTGTTCTATGCCTGCGACTTCCACACCCTGATCCAGCCGCTGCCGGGTTTCGCCCAGGCCGGTCAGGACTACGAACAGATCGCCATTGGCGAGCACATGTACGGCCAGGCCTTGCAAACCTACCAGTACCTGCGCAAGCGCGTGGAAAACGGCGAGATCGCCCTGCCGGAAAAAGCTCGCAAGCCGTCGAGTTTCGGCCACTTGAAAAACCAGTCGCAGCCGTCCTGACCCAGCCCTCACACCCCAGCCTTCATATCGGAGCCACCGAGCATGTATAAGAAAACAACCAGCCTGACCCTGATCGCCGCCGGCCTGCTGTGCAGCAGTGCCGCCTTCGCCTCGACGGCCACCCCTGGCCAATTGAAGGTCGGGATGGAAATCACCTACCCGCCCTTCGAGTCCTATGACGCCGACAAGAACGTGGTCGGTTCCGATCCCGAGTTGTCCCAGGCCCTGGCCAAGCACCTGGACGCCAAGGCGCAGTTCGTCGACACCAAGTTCCCGAGCCTGATCCTCGGCCTCAATGCCGGGCACTACGACGCAATCATTTCCGGCATGTACATCACCCCCGAGCGCCAGACCCAGGCCATGACCATTGCCTATGCCAAGACCGGCGCGGCGATCATGGTGCCCAGCGCCAGCACGCTGAAACCGGGCACGCCGGAGGACCTTTGCGGGCTGAAGATCGGCCTTGAACAGGGCACCACCTGGGTCGCACAGCTCCAGAAGCTGTCAACCGACTACTGTGTGCCCAAGGGCAAGGGCGCAATCATCGTGAATGAATATCCCTCGGCACCGGAAGTGACCCAGGCGCTGCTGTCCAACAACGTCCAGGCGCAGGTGGAAATTGCCGGCGCGGCCAAGCTGATCGCCGAGAAGACCAAGGGCCGGGTGGTGGTGACCAGCGAACATCTGGTCTATCCGCAGACCCTCGGGATCTTTGTGAAGAAAGGCAATGACGCGACGTACCAGGCGCTGCTCAAGGCATTCGAGGAGACGAAGAAGAGCGGCGAATACGCGGCCATACTGAGCAAGTACAGCCTGGAAGCGGCGGAGTAAGGTCCACTACAGGGCTTGAGTCCTGTGGGGTTTTTAATGTGGGAGCGGTGCTTGCCCGCGAAGAACGATGACGCGGTATGCCTGGACGACCGCAGCGACTTCTTCGCGGGCAAGCTCCGCTCCCACAGGAGCGTCGTTCTTCGTCGGAACGCCGCCCGGACCAAGCACCGCGCCCACAAGGATGTCATCGCTCAGTAATCGCTCCATTGCAACACCGAGGTATCTATGCAATTCGATTGGCCCTATTTCTTTTCGCTGTTCTCGATGCCGGCCTTCTGGCAGGCCTGCGTCACTGTGGTCGAGCTCAGCGCCCTGGCCTGGTTTATCGGCATGTTGCTGGGTTTCTTCCTGGCCTCGGCCAAGCTATCGGCCTCGGCCTGGTTACGCCTCCCGGCGGCGGCCTATATCTGGTTCTTTCGCAGCATCCCGCTGCTGGTGCTGGTGGTGTTCGTCTACAACCTGCCACAACTGTTCCCGAGCACCGGCGGCGTACTCTCCGACCCATTCTATTCCGGGTTGCTCGCGCTGGTGGTCACGGAAGCCGCCTACATGGCCGAGATCCATCGCGGCGGGCTGATCTCGGTCGCCAGGGGCCAGAAGGAAGCCGGCCGCGCCCTGGGTATCGGCGTGCTCGGGATGCAACGGCTGATTGTGATTCCCCAGGCCTTTCGTATCTCGCTGCCGACCCTGATCAACGAATACATCACGGTGGTGAAACTGACCTCGCTGGTTTCGGTGATCTCCCTCACCGAGCTGCTCACCGTCGGCCAGCGCCTCTATGCGCAGAACTTCCTGGTGATGGAAACCCTTGGCGCGGTGGCGGTGTACTACGTGTTGATCGTGAGCCTGTTCGGTTGGCTCCTGCAACGCCTGGAGCGGCATCTCGACCTGGGTCAGCGCAAGCCGCAAACCCTCGATGAGACCGCCATCGCCGGACTCAGGGCCGCGCAGCCGACGCTGACCCCGCCACCTCGCGCGCCGTCGGTCAGCGGTGCTCCGCTGGCGCTGGACCTGCAGAATATCCACAAGTGCTATGGCAGCCACGAAGTGCTCAAGGGCATTGATCTGGCGGTCGGCAGTGGCCAGGTGATTTCCATTATCGGCCCGTCCGGCTCGGGCAAGACCTCGCTGATCCGCACCGTCAACGGCCTGGAAAGTATCGACCAGGGCAAGATCGTGCTCTTCGGCGAGGGCTTTATCAGCGCCGCCAATCCCCCGAACAACCCGCAGATTCGTCGGGGTGTGCGGCGCATCGGCATGGTGTTCCAGAACTTCAACCTGTTCCCCCATCGCTGCATTCTCGACAACATCACCCTGGCGTCACGCTACCACGGCGTGGCCCGCGAACTGAGCGAACAGCGGGCACTCGCCTTGCTCGACAAGGTCGGCCTGCTGGCCCATGCCCGCAAGTACCCGCACCAGTTGTCCGGCGGTCAGCAGCAACGGGTGGCGATTGCCCGGGCGCTGGCGATGGAACCGCAGATCATGCTGTTCGACGAGCCGACTTCGGCACTGGACCCGGAGCTGGTCGGGGAAGTGCTGAAGGTGATTCGCGAGTTGGCGGATGAAGGGATGACGATGTTGATCGTCACCCATGAGATGGATTTCGCCATGTCGATTTCCGATCGGGTGGTGTTTATGGAGAACGGGGTGGTGCAGTTGGACGCCAGCCCGCAGGCGATTCGCGAGGAGGCGGCGGGTGAGCGGGTGCGGCGGTTCATGGGGATTGAAGCCGCTACCACAGCGAGCGTGGCGCAGGCCAGCTGAAGCGAACGCCGTCCCTGTAGGAGCTGGCTTGCCAGCGATGGTGGCCGAATAGTCGATGCAAGACTTTCGGGCCTCATCGCTGGCAAGCCAGCTCCTACAAGGTTCGTGGCGCTCTCAAAGTCCCGTTTCAGCGCCCAACTCCAGCATCAATCCACTGAGCCGCTTGACCTTGCGCCCCACCGCCTCTTCGAACACCCCGCCACGGGGTTCGATCAAACTGAACCAATCCTTGGCCCGGGTGATACCGGTGTAGATCAGTTCCTTGGTCAACACCGGGTTCAACACCTGCGGCAGGATCAAGGCGGTATGGGCGAACTCCGAGCCCTGGGACTTGTGCACCGTCATGGCGTACACCGTCTCCACATCGTTCAACCGGCTGGGCAGGACAAAACGTACCCCGCCCTGCCCGTCATTACGCGGGAAGGCCACCCGCAATACCGGCTGGCCGGCCTCGGGCCCGTCGCGCTCCGGCAGTTTCAAGGCAATGCCGATATCGCCGTTCATCAAACCCAGGCCGTAATCGTTGCGGGTCATCAGCACCGGGCGCCCTTCGTACCAATGCTGGTCGCTGTCGATCAGCCGATGGGCAAACAACGCCGAGGTAATCCGCTGGTTCAACCCTTCGACGCCCCAGGGCCCCTTGCGCACGGCACAGAGCAACTGGAACTCGTCGAAAGCCTGGAGCACCGTGCGCGCCCAATCGGTCCAGCGCGCATCCGCCAGATCGGTGCCGGCATCCGGACGCCGACTACGCAGTACCCCCAGATAGTGCCGGTAACCTTTCGGGCCGGTGCCCTGGCCGTCCAGCACCAAACGCTCGAACTGCCTGTCCTGCTCGCCCTTGAGCGACAGTGCAAACAGGTCCGCGTGACTGCCGGCCGCCAGCAGCGCCCGCGCCTCGTCCGCCGACTGGCGATTGACCAGGCGGGCCAGTTGGCCGATACCGCTGCCTTCGCCGAAGCGCCGGGAGTGCCGCAACATCACCACCTGCTGGGCCAGTGGATGGCTGTCGTCCAGGTCCTCCTGCAAACCGCTGCCGCTCAAGTCCTCGCCGCTGACCGCTTGCAGCCAGCCACGGGTCCCCGCGCTGTACCAGCCCTCCTCGGCATCCCGACACAGATCCCCCAGTACCGCACCGGCTTCCACCGAGGCCAACTGGTCCTTGTCGCCCAGCAGCACCAGTCGTGCATGGTCAGGCAACGCATCCAGCAAATTAGCCATCATTTCCAGGTCGATCATCGACGCTTCGTCCACCACCAGTACATCCAGCGGCAAGCGGTTACCGGCGTGGTGACGGAAGTGCCGGGTGCCCGGCCGGCTGCCCAACAGACGGTGCACGGTGGTGACGTCGCTGGGGATCTTGCCGCGCACGCCATCGTCGATCTCCAGCGAGCGCACCTGGGCACTGATGGATTCGGTCAGCCGCGCGGCGGCCTTGCCGGTGGGTGCCGCCAGGCGGATGCGCAGGGGTTTTCCCGCCGCCACCCCCGGCGCCTGGAGCAAGGCCAGCAGGCGCACCACGGTGGTGGTCTTGCCCGTGCCGGGACCACCGGTAACGATGCTGAATGCTCCCCGCGTGGCCAGGGCACAAGCGAGTTTCTGCCAATCGATAAGCGCACCGGGCTGCACCGCGCCGAACAGTGCGGTCAGGCGTTGCGCCAGGTCATCCGGGGTCTCTTCCTGTTCCGCCAGGCGCCGACGCAAGGCCTCGTCGATACGCCGTTCGTAAGCCCAGTAGCGGCGCAGGTACAGGCGTCGCCCGCTGAGCACCAGCGGACGCTGTGCCGCTTCGATACCCACCTCGTCCGCCAACGCCACCAGCGAGCTTGTTTGCAGGGAGCGACACCAGTGCTCACCGTCCAGGGCCACCAGCAATTGCGACGGCAGCAGCAGCGCCCCGCCCTGCACATCGCCTTCCGGTGGCAGGGACAGGGCGAAGTCCGGCTCCTGCAAGGTGGCGAACAGATCGAGGCAGACATGCCCATGGCCCAACTGGTGGCTGGTCAGCGCTGCCGCCAACAGCACCAGCGGATCGGCCTCGGGATCGAGTTCATGGAGAAAGGCCACGAAGGCCTTGTCCAGCGCCCGCAACCAACCCCGTTCGACCCAGCGTTCCAACAGCAACAACAAGTCCGCCGCGCGGCTCAGGGGCGTCAGTTCAGCCAGGCTGTCGTCGCTCAGCGCCGTCGGCAGGATTTCCGAAAAAGAACGTTTCATAACAGACTCCCCTGCTCCCAGACGGGCTCGCCGCGGGGCACCGGTTTACCCTGGAACAGCAGGTCCAGGTGCTCGATCAGCTCCCGCGGCGGCCGGGTGAAAAACACACCCTGGCTCGGCGCCCGGGTGCCGCGCAGGAACAGGTACAAGGCCCCGCCCA
Source organism: Pseudomonas sp. MWU12-2345 (assembly GCF_023242385.1). Taxonomy (NCBI): domain Bacteria; kingdom Pseudomonadati; phylum Pseudomonadota; class Gammaproteobacteria; order Pseudomonadales; family Pseudomonadaceae; genus Pseudomonas; species Pseudomonas sp. MWU12-2345. The sequence goes on from NZ_JALLJA010000020.1 coordinate 112,887, forward strand.
TATGCCGGTCGTAGTCGTAATCCGGCAGCCGCACCTTGAGCTGGCGATGCAGGGCCAGCAGGTAGAGCACGTATTGCAGGTCGTAGCGGTTGTCGAGGATCGACAGGTTCATGGCCTGCTCGGTGTAGGCCGCGTCATCGGCGCCCAGCCAGTTGGATTTGTAGTCGGCCACGTAGTAGCGCCCCTGGTGTTCGAACGTCAGGTCGATAAAGCCCTTGAACATGCCATTGAGCGAGACCGGCTCGGCCTTGGCCCGGGCGACGCCGCCGTGGGTGTGGCGGCGTACCAGTTCGTCGACCTTGAGCACATCCACCGTGTGGCTGGCGAACCAGAACTCCATCTCCACCCGGTAGGCCTTCAGGTCCTGGAAGACCACCGGCGGTTGATCGTTGCCCAGGCGCAAAGGGGTTTGCAGCAGATCGGCGAGCCAATCGCTCAGGGCTGTGATCCAGCCTTTCCAACCCCGCAGATTGCAGCGTGGCGCAACGGCCTTTTCGATCAATGTGCGGTCGGCATCAAAGCCTTCATCACCGGCCCATTCGAGCAGGCCGTGGAGAAAGGTGCCGGGGTTCGGGCCACGGGGGAAACGGTGAATATCGCTACCGCTCGGCACCAGGTCGCGGGGTGCGGCCGGATCGAGACGTTCGTCGTCGAAGAGCTTTTGCGCCTGGGGGCTTTCCGGTGCTTCGTCGGTGTCAGCACTCTGCGCCTCACCGATGCGCAAGGCACTGTAGGAGGCGATCCACCAGTACTCGGAAGCACTGCGCGTGGGCAAGCGCGGGGCGAGCAAGACAGCTTCGTTGCGCGGTGGCTGGAAGGCTTCGGCGGTGGCCGCTGGCAGTGATTCGTAGCCCAACGCCGGGCAACCTTCCCGCAGGTCCAGCAGCCAGCGTTCAAGGCCCGCGGACTCGCCCAACACAGCGCCGCCACCGAGCAGATAACCGAGGGCAGAGAGGTGCAGCACCGAGGCATTGTGATTGCCACGCTTGAGGTCCGCCACTCCCAGCCAGCAAGCATGCCGGGCCCGGGTCAGGGCCACGTACAACAGGCGCAAGTCTTCAGCCAGGCGCTCGTCGTCGGCCTGGGCGATCAACTCGGCGGTAGGCTTCAGGCTGACCTGGGCCTTGCGCTCGGCATCGTGGTAATGCAGCGGCAGGCGGCTGCCGTCCACCGGTTTGACCGAGCAGATAAAGGGCAGGAACACCAAGGGGTATTCCAGGCCCTTGGACTTGTGGATGGTCACCACCTTGACCAGTTGCTCGTCGCTTTCCAGGCGCAGGATCTGTTCTTCACCGGCCTGGCCGGAAGACGCCAGGTGCTCGCCGAGATGACGGATCAGTGCCTGTTCGCCGTCCAGCTCGGCGGCCGCCTGTTGCAGCAGTTCGGACAGGTGCAGCAAGTTGGTCAGCACCCGTTCGCCATCGCTGCGGGTCATCAGCGCCTGGGGCAGGTGGAAGTCATGGATCAGCCGACGGAGCATCGGCAACACGCCTTGTTTGCGCCAGATCTCGCGGTAGCGGCGGAACTGCATGACCCGCGCCTCCCACGCCAGCTCGTCCTGGTTGAGGCGCTCCAGTTCAGCCAGCGACAGGTTCAAGGTGATGCAGGCCAGGGCCGCCCGCAGCGGACGTTCGACATCCGGCTCGGCGCAAGCCTTGAGCCAGGCCAGCAGGTCATGGGCCTCCTGGGCGGCGAACACCGAATCCTTGTCCGAGAGGTAAACGCTGCGTACGCCGCGACTGGCCAGCTCGCCACGGACCGCCTGGGCCTCCTTGCCGTCACGCACCAGGATCGCGATATCGGAGGGCAGCACGCCCTTGAGGACGCCGTCGCGGACGAAACCGCTACGCTGCTGCTGACCACCGTTGAGCAACTCGACAATGCGCGTGGCGCAGGCCGCGGCCAACTGCTGGCGATACAACGCGCCGGACACCGGCTGCTCGGTTGCCAACTGCCAGAGATTGAGCGCCGCCACGGGCTGGCCGTCGATCTGCAAGACCTCCTTGCGCCCCTGGGCAGCCACCGGCAGAAACGGTACCGGGTTCTCATCGCCTTCGCGAAACAGGAATGCACCACGTCCTTGCTCGCGCTGCTCGGCACGCTCGAAGACATGGTTGACCGCCGTGACCATCGCCTGGCTGGAACGGAAGTTGGTACCCAGGGTATGCAGGCGACCGTGGGTGGCCTGGCGCGCTCGCAGGTAGGTGTAGATATCGGCACCACGGAAGGCGTAGATCGCCTGCTTCGGGTCGCCGATCAGAAACAGGCCGCACTCGGGACTGTTGTCCTCGATGCGGTAGATACTCTCGAAGATCCGGTACTGCACCGGGTCGGTGTCCTGGAATTCGTCGATCAGGGCCACCGGGAATTGCTCACGGATCAGGCTCGCCAGGCGCTCGCCGCCGTCGGCCTGGAGCGCCGCATCGAGACGCAGGAGCATATCGTCGAAGCCCATCTCGGCGCGTCGGCGCTTCTCTTCCTCGAAGCGCGCACCGACCCAGCGGGCGGCGTGCTCGAGCACGGCGGCATCCGGGGTGGGCAAGGCGTCGAGGCTGGCTTTCAAGCCAGCCATGGCGTCGAGGGCTGGATGGCTCGGTGGCTCACCCTTCCAGGCTTCAGCCAGGCCCGCGGCGGTCAGACGGCTGAAGCCGGTGCCGATATCCAGTTGCTCCTGGGTTTCGTCCACGGCCCAGGCGCTGAGTTTCTCGAACCAGGGCTCGAAGTAGCGCGCCTGCATCTTGCGACCGTCGACGGTCTTGTTCGCCACGCCTTGCAGGCAGATATCCCGCAGTTCAGCGGCCCATTGTCGCCAGGGCGCCTTGAGTTGCACCAGGGCCTGGCGACGTTCCTGAATGCAGGCCTCGATCAGCTCGGCCGGCTCTTGCAGGTTGTCGTTGCGTCGCTCGCTGCCGAACAGGGCCCGCACCCGGGGCAACAGTGTCGCCGGGCCGCCCCAATTGGCCCGGACCCAGTTCAACGCATCGCCGTGCATCTTGTAGCAGAACAGCCGCCAGTAATCGCGCAGCACTTCGCCCAGCAGTTCGCTGTGGTCGGTTTCCAGGGTCTGGGTAAACAGGCTGCCGCTGTCGAAAGCGTGTTCGCGCAGCATGCGCTGGCACCAGCCGTGGATCGTCGATACCGCCGCTTCGTCCATCCATTGGGCGGCGATATCCAGGCGATTGGCACAGGCCGGCCAATGTTCGACCGGGTATTCGTCACGCAGTTGGGCGATCAATGCATCGGTGGCCGGGATCTCGTCGCGGAAGAACCGTGCGGCTTCCGCCAGGCGGGTGCGGATGCGGTCGCGCAGTTCCTGGGTGGCGGCATCGGTAAAGGTCACCACGAGAATCTGCGGCGGCAGCAATTCGCGGCCGAACCCCGAGTCCTCGCCGCCATGGCCGAGGACCAGGCGCAGGTAGAGCGCGGAGATGGTGAAGGTCTTGCCGGTGCCGGCACTGGCTTCGATCAGTTGGCTGCCGCGCAGCGGGAAGGCCAGCGCCAGGGGGGGCTTGTTGTCGGTCATGAGCGCGCCTCCTCGGCAGCGAGGGAACGCCACGGCGCTTCGAACAGCGGCCGATAGAGCGCATCGCACCAACCTTCGAATTCCTCGCTGGCAATCAGCGCGTTGTAGTCGGCGAACTGGCGGGCCAGGGCCGCGCTTTCCCGACGCTCGCCTTCGCTGTTCACACCGTCGCCGTCATAGGCCTTGCGCGCCGCGTCCTGCGCCTTGAGCGGGTCCGGCTGGGAGAGCCAGGCAAAGGCGGTCTTCACCGCGACCGGCAGCGGACGGCGCATGCCGGACTGCCAGGCCAGCAACAGGTTGCCGAGGGTCTCGGCGGCACGCGGCGCTTCGAACGGCGGCAGCAGCAGAGTGTCGTCGCTGGCCACCAGGGCCGTGGTCATCGACAGCCCGCAGGCACAGGCCATCAGGTGCTCGACCCAGGGCTTGGTCAGACGGTGCCATTTGCGCGTCTTGATCGAGCCGATGCTGTTGGGGATGGTGGTCACGGCGAGCAGGCCGCCGTCACTGCGTTGATGCAAACCGCTCAGCCATCCCTCCACCCGGGTGGCGCTGGTGTCGAAGGCGACGGGCACGGCACTGGTCAGTGGGGTCGGCCAGAGGCTGAGCAGTTGTTGATAACGTTGCAGCAAATCCGGCAGCGGTTCGATCAGTTCGTGTTGCAGCAATTCGCCGAAACCGGCCATGGGCAGCAGGCCGCTGGCTTGTAACCGCCGGGCCTGGTGCTGCAGGGCATCGTCCGGGTTGTCCGCCTGGAGCAGCGCCGCTTGCAGCAGGCTGTCGCTGAGGCTGTAGCGTTGCAGGGCATCGAGCACGAACGGTTCCTCGTCGGCCAAGGGTGCCTGGGCCGCTTCGAAAAAGACTTTCAGGCGCTGGCTGAAAAAGTGCCGGACGGGATTGCGCAGGAAATCCTGGAGCTGGGCCAGGGTCAGTGGCTCGTCCTGTTGGTAGACGTCGAGTTCGGCACTGATTTCGTTCGGGCCCTGGGTCTCATGCAGTTGCTGCCATTCGCGGGCATAGCTGAACAATTCGGCATGGCTGTCGTGGAAATAACGGGCGCTGAAGGGTTGCAGCGGATGTGCCTGGGTCAGGGCTTGCAGCAGTTGCTCACCGTCGCCGTCCGGCAATCGCCAGCCCGCAGCGAGATGGTCGCGTAGCTGGCCGATCAGGACCGAGGCCGGACGCTCGCTGTTGTCGCGGATGCTGTGACCGACCCAGCTGATATAGAGCTGATGCCGGGCCGAGAGCAGGGCTTCGAGCAACAGGTAGCGATCGTCTTCCCGTCGCGAGCGATCACCGGGGCGGTAGTCGCTGCCCATCAGGTCGAAGTCCAGGGGTGGCTGCGCACGGGGGTAGTCGCCGTCGTTCATGCCCAGCAGGCAGACCAGCTTGAACGGGATCGCACGCATCGGCATCAGGGTGCAGAAGTTCACCGCGCCGGCGAGGAAGCGCTGGGACAGCCGGCCCTGGTCGAGGCCGGCCAGCCAGGCTTCGCGTACCACGGTCAGCGGCAGGATTTCCTGCAGGTTGACGGCTTCGCAGGTTTCCAGCCAGTCGGCGCGCAGCTGTTCGAGCTGGATCAGCAGATAGTCGTCGTGTTCGGTGCTGGCGAGGAAAAACAACTGGATCAGGGCGTGCAGGCGCTCGCCCCATTGTTGCGGAAGTGCCGGCTCGGAGAGTTCCTGGTGGGCGATTTCCAGGGCGTCGAGCAGGGCCACCAATGGGCCGATCAAGGCGGCGTCGAGGCCACCGATCTCGTCGTAGGGTTCGATACCTTCGCAGGCTTCGCCACTGCCGACTGCATAGCCCAACAGCATGCGGCGCAAGCCGAACTGCCAACTGTTCTGTTCCAGAGCATCGGGCAGGCCGAGGCCGGCGCGTTGTTCGGCGTTCATGCCCCAGCGCACGCCGGCGCCTTCAATCCAGCGATGCAGGGTCGGCAGGTCACGTTCCTGCACATTGAAGCGCGCGCGCAAGGCCGGGACGTCCAGCAGGTCGAGGATCTCGCTGACCGGGAAACGACTATCGGGCAGCTTGAGCAGGTGTTCGACGGCAATCAGCAACGGGTCGCGACCACGCTGGCCCTGGTCGGCCAGGGTGAAGGGGATAAAACGTGGATCGTTGCGTTCGAGCTGGCCGAACACCGCGCGGATATGCGGGGCGTAGCTGTCGATATCCGGGACCATGACAATGATGTCACGCGGTCGCAGGTCCGGCTCGGCACTGAAGCGTTCGAGCAGTTGGTCGTGGAGGATCTCCACTTCACGCTGGGCGCTGTGGGCGATATGGAAACGGATCGACGGGTCGTGCTCGAGGTTGATCGCCGGCCAGTGCTCGCGGGTTTCGTTGAGCGGGCGCAGCTCGAGGATATCGTCCTGCAATTGATTGAGCAGGGTTGTCGGCGTGCTGTCGCTGAACAGGTCGATACGACCATCGCGGAAAGCCGCGCGGTAGCTGGCGGGATCGTCGTAGCTGTCCAGCAGGTTGATATAGTCGCGGCCCTGCTTGCCCCACGCGGCCAGCAGCGGGTGCGCGTGCTGGTGCAGGGTTTGCGGGTCGAGGGCCAGGGGCATCCCGGCCTTGCGGGTCTGGCGTTTGTATTGGTTACGCAGCAGGTCCTTGTCGGCGACGATATCGGACCAGTGATGACGGCAGGGGTTGTGCACGCAGAGCAGCACCTGGCTGAAGCGGGCCAGTCCGGCGAGGGCTTCGAGGGCCTGGGCGGGCAGCGAGGAGATGCCGAATACGATGACTCGCGGCGGCAGGCCTGGTGGTGCGCTTTGCAGCTGGTTGATCCGTTCGATAAAGCGCTGGTGCACGCCGGCGCGGCTTTGGGCCATCCCCGACTCACCGACGTCCAGCAGCAATGCACGCCAGAGCTCGGCTTGCCAGCAATTGGCGGGCGGCAGCGGTTTGATCTCGCCGCGACCGCTGCGCAGTTGATGGCGGCCGGCAGCCCAGTCTTCCAGCCAGTCGGCGCGGTAGACCTGGTATTGGTCGAACAGGTCGGCGAGGCGCTCGGCCAGCTGGTAGCGCTTGCGCAGGTCGGTGTCGTGGGTGAGGAAGCGTTGCAGCGGCTCGAAGTGCGGCTGGTCGATCAGTTCCGGCAGCAGGCGCATCAGGCGCCAGGTCAGCGGGCCCTTGTCGAGCAGGGATTTGGCCGGGATCTCGTCGCGCCCCAGGACCCTGCGGTAGAGCTGCCACATAAAGCTGCCGGGCAGTTGCACATCAATGGCGGCGGCGATGCCGCAGCCACCCTGGTCGTCGCCTTCCGGGTCTTCGGCCAGGGCGAGTTTCAGCCACTGGGCAATGCCGTTGCTCTGCACCAGGGCGATTTCGTTCTCCAGGGGCGCCAGGGGATAACGTCGCATCACGTTGATCACCAGGCTACGCAGTTCCTCGGGGCTGTTGCTCTGCACCACCATGAAGGCGGGGTTGAGTGAGGTCGCGTCCGGCATGCCGACTTCCTTGGAGAATTCAAAACGAAGGCAGGACTTTAACACCTCCGGCGCGGCCAATCCCCCTGCCGGAACACCTATCCCAAACCCTTTAAAGCTCAAGTCGTCCAGGAATGCTTGCAACCTGGCGTGTCGATGGCCAGCGTAGCGCTACGCCACGGCATCAACGCTAACCTGGTTAGAAAGTGGATACCTGCTTACCGTGATCGCCAGGCGCCAGCGTTGCCGGCTTTCGTTCCGATGACACTGAAGCCCCGAACTCAGGCCGATCAACCAACGCCTATCAGTATCGAGATCCCTTTCGGGGAGCAAAAACCTAACCAGAGTGATCGCGGTATTCGGCAAAAAAAGCGAGTCCGACGTTACGGCAGGCATGGTTTTTTGATTTAGTTTAGATATCGTTCCACCAGGCGCGCCCAGTAGGCAGCACCGATAGGCAAGTTTTTGTCATTGAAGTCGTAGGCTGGATTATGAACCATACAACCATCTTCTCCAACGCCATTGCCCAAGCGTAAAAAACAACCTGGCCGCTGCTCAAGCATGTAAGCGAAGTCCTCGCTGGACATAAGCTGATCGGCATGAGCAATCACATGGTCATCACCCACCAGTTCCCGTGCTACTTGCAGAGCAAATTCGGTTTGCACTCGGTTGTTGTCGATCACCGGGTAACCCGCCATATAGTCGATTGTGACCGTTGCTCCATAACTGTTTGCCTGGGCATGGACCAGCGCTTCGATGCGCTCCTTCAACTGGCTACGTACCAGCTTGCTGAACGAGCGGACGCTCAGTTCAAGGTAGGCACTGCTGGAAATCACATTGTTAGCAACCCCCGCCTGAAGCAAGCCGACCGTTACCACAGCAGGTTCAACAGGGTTGATATTGCGCGCGACAATGGTCTGCAGCGACATGACAATGCTGGAAGCCACTACCACCGGGTCCACCGTAAGGTGCGGGCGAGCCGCATGGCCTCCAAGACCATAAATGGTAATCGCGACCTTGTCGCTGGCCGACATGAACGGTCCACTTCTAAATAGGAAGGTACCCGGGGCCTCGCCGGGGTGGTTGTGCATTCCGAACACGGCATCACAGGGAAAGCGTTCGAACAAGCCATCATTTACCATGCGTTGCGCACCGCTATCGAAGCCCTTCTCCTCTGCGGGTTGAAAATAGAGGTGCACGGTTCCGCGGAAGTTTCGTGTGCGCGCCAGATATCCAGCCGCCCCAAGCAGCATGGCGGTATGGCCATCATGGCCGCAGGCGTGCATTTTTCCCTGATGGACACTGGCGTAAGGCAAGCCGGTCTGCTCGGTCAACGGCAGAGCATCCATGTCCGCTCGTATGCCAATGCTCTTGCCGGTGCCAACCGTCAGGCTGCCTACCACACCGGTCTCACCAATGCCTTCGGTTACGCTAAACCCCCAGGCCCGTAAGCTCTCTGCAACGAGTTTAGCGGTTTGAAACTCCTCGTAGGCCATTTCTGGATGCTGGTGAATATGGCGGCGAATACGTGTCAGCTCCTCAACTTGAGGGCGTAAATCATCAACGTTGCAGTAGTGAGGTTCAGTCTTCATCACAGTGAGTTCCTAGCGGTGGATAATGAAGTGCAGGAGTGCTGTCAGTTGGGACGCATCCCCAGCTCCTACGGTTGAGCCTGGGCCGGTAAACGCAACGTCAACGTGCAAAGACCGCCGATCACTAAAAGGGCGGCCATTACGGCCATCCCCGCAGCAAACGAGCCGGTGAAGTTCTTCAAGGCGCCGATGATAGACGGACTAACAAACCCACCAAAGGCACCGATGCTGTTGATCAGGGCTATGCCCCCAGCGGCGGCAGTATCTTTGAGGTAGCTAGAGGGCGCAGCCCAGAACACGGCGTAGGCAGCGTATGTGGATAGCGTAGCGAGGGTGATACTGCACAGCGCCAACGTCAGGTTGCCGGAACTGAAACCGGTCAGCACCAAGCCTATTGCGCCCAGAAAGGCGGGCACTGCGCCATGCCAGCGGCGCTCGCCCAGGCGATCGGAACTCCGAGCATTGATAAGCATCGCGAGAATGGCGGCGCTGTAAGGGATCATTGAATAGAGGCCGATCTCGAAAATATTCGTTACGCCAGCGTCTCGCAGTATGCTCGGCAACCAGAAACTGACGGTATACAGACCGCAGATCAGACAGAAGTAAATGAGGGCCATCAGGTAAATTCGCCAATCCTTCAAGGCTGCAGCGAACGTGTGTTGTTTTGACACCTGCACCTGCTCCAGATCATTCGCCAGCAAACGTTTTTCTTCTTTGCTCAGCCATTTGGCCTGTTCCGGCGAGTCACTCAAAAAGAAGAACGCAGCTATACCCAAAAGAATGCAGGGCGCCCCTTCGAGGATGAACATCCACTGCCATCCCGCCAAGCCATGAGTGTCGGCGAAAGTCCCCATGATCCAGGTCGACAATGGTCCACCGATGACGTTCGAGACTGGCCCTGCCAAAAGGACGCACGCCATTACTTGAGCGCGACGCTTGCCTGAAAACCAGAAGGTTAGGTAGAGGATCATGCCCGGAGCAAATCCGGCTTCAAACACCCCGAGAAAAAATCTCAGGACATAAAAGGTAGAGCTGTCATGGACAAACAGCATCGAGGTTGAAGCCACCCCCCACAACAACATGATGCGACTGAGCGTCTTACGTATTCCTATTCGTGCCAGCCAGAGATTGCTCGGCACTTCGAACATTACATAACCGATAAAGAAAACCCCTGCCGCCAATCCATAAGCTGCATCGGTCAGACCGAACTCCTGTTGCATCGCAATCTTGGCGTAACTGATATTGACCCGATCTAAATAGGCGAGGACATAGCACAACAACAGAAAAGGTAATAGGCGCCAACTGATTTTTCGATACATCTTGCGCAGGGCGAGGTCATCGAGGGGGATCGATGTGATCCGTATTGCCGCTTGAGCCATATTGAAGTCCTCGCAAATTCCGCATTTGTTTTTATTGTGTCGATTGAATGAGCTTGGCATCGCCCAATTGACAGGGATTATGGGGAGGGTAGAAACTTCAAACAATAGCTATATTCGCTGACAAGTGTTGCTTTAAAAGCAACAGACAGGAGAGCCCTAAATTGCAAAAAATTGGCCTTAGTGAACGTCGGCTTCACTATTTTTCAGAGGTTGCAGAAACCGGCTCGATCCGAGGCGCCGCGGACCGTCTGAATATCGAGCCCTCGGTTGTCAGCCGGCAAATCCATCAATTGGAAAGCGAGTTGGGGGTGCAACTCCTACAGCGCCATGGTAGGGGGATCGTCCCGACAGAGGCTGCCAAGCTGGTGATCAACCATTGTCGTGAGCGGCGATCAAGCGAAGCATTGCTGCTGACTCAGATTTCTGAACTCAAGGGTCTGGAGAGAGGTGAGATTCACATTGTTGCGGGCGAAGGCTTCCGCGAGGAATTAGTCCGCTGGGTGCTCCAGGACTTCAGCCAGCAGCACCCCAAGCTGGTCGTTACTCTGGAGTTCGCCAATGCCGTCGACACAGTGCGGATGTTGGCAAGTGATCAGGCTCACATCGGCTTGGCATACCGTCCGCCTATCGATCCCGCCGTGCGTACGGTCATGTTGCGCAAACAGCCAATGTGCGTCATCACCTGGCCCGGCCACCCCCTTACCGAGAAGAAGCAGCCGCTGGCATTGGGTGATGTTTGCCCCTACCCGGTAGGATTGATGTCCAACGGCTTTGGCTTAAGCAATCTGGTTAAGCTGGCGCAATACCACGACCGCATTCAATTCGAATCCAATCTGGTCACCAACTCAATCGCCACCCTGAAGAGCTATGTAAAAGCCCACCTCGGGGTGACCTTTCTGTCCGCGCACGCGGTAGCCAATGAGATCGAGGAAGGTACGCTTGTAGCGCTTAGGACCCGCAGCGAAGTATTCGAAAGTGCTGAAGCACACCTGATGGTCCGAGCGGGTCGGCAAATGTCAGTTGCGGCGGAAAGGTTGTTGGCCATGTTGAAACAGAAGGCCGTTTTTGATGGCTCTGAATAATCTTGATCCAGCTGTCCCGAAAAATCGGTGCATGAGTTTAAAAAAGGAGGTAGGTGTGGCGGTTGACCAGCCGCTATAGGAGGCGAGACCTGACACCGGATATTTTCGCGCCACA
>NZ_JALLJA010000021.1:0-119624 GCF_023242385.1 Pseudomonas sp. MWU12-2345
CGAAGGGCGGTTTTCTTGAGGCGGATAACCAGACTCGATTACAACTTCGGCCCAGCCGCCTTGATCGCGTCGCTCACGTCGAACTTCTTGAAGTTCTCGATGAACAGACCCGCCAGCGCTTTCGCCGCTTCGTCGTAGGCAGCCTTGTCAGCCCAGGTGTTGCGTGGGTTCAACAGGCCAGTCTCGACGCCCGGTACGGCCAATGGCACGTCCAGGTTGATGGTGTCCAGGTGCTCGGTCTCGGCACCAATCAACGCGCCGCTCTGGATCGCGGCAATCACGCCACGAGTCGTCGGGATATTGAAGCGCTTGCCAACGCCGTAGCCGCCGCCGGTCCAACCGGTGTTGACCAGGTAGACCTTGGAACCGAAACCACGGATACGCTTGATCAGCAGTTCAGCGTATTCGCCAGCCGGACGCGGGAAGAACGGCGCGCCGAAGCAGGTGGAGAAGGTCGACTTGATGCCGGCGCCCGAACCCATTTCAGTCGAGCCCACCAGAGCGGTGTAGCCGGACAGGAAGTGGTAAGCGGCCTGTTCTTCGCTGAGGATCGACACCGGTGGCAGTACGCCGGTCAGGTCGCAGGTCAGGAAGATCACGGCGTTTGGCTCGCCACCGAGGTTTTTCGGTGCGCGTTTTTCGATCAGTTCGCGCGGGTAGGCCGCACGGCTGTTCTGGGTCAGGCTGTCGTCGGCGTAGTCGGCCTTCTTGTTGGCGTCCAGCACGACGTTTTCCAGCACGGCGCCGTGCTGGATGGCTTTCCAGATCACCGGCTCGTTCTTCTCGGACAGGTCGATGCACTTGGCATAGCAACCGCCTTCGATGTTGAACACCACGCCCACGCCCCAGCCGTGTTCGTCGTCACCGATCAGGTAACGGCTTTCGTCAGCCGACAGGGTGGTCTTGCCGGTGCCCGACAGACCGAAGAACAGGGTCACGTCGCCTTCTTCGCCCATGTTGGCCGCGCAGTGCATCGGCAGTACATCGACGGCCGGCAGCAGGAAGTTCTGCACCGAGAACAGGGCTTTTTTCATCTCGCCGGCGTAACGCATGCCGGCGATCAGGACTTTCCTGGCCGCGAAGTTGAGGATCACGGTGCCGTCGGAGTTGGTGCCGTCACGCTCTGGCACGCACTCGAACTCCGGCACGTTGAGGATTTGCCACTCGTCCTTGCCACCGGCGTTGTACTGGCCGGCTTCCGGGTTGATGAACAGGCAACGGCCGAACAGGTTGTGCCAGGCAGTACCGGTGGTCATCTTGACCGGCAGGTAGTGCGCCGGGTCGGAACCGACGTGCACGTGGGAAACAAAACGCTCGCGCTCGCCGATAAAGGCTTCAACGCGGTTCCACAGGGCATCGAACTTGTCGGCCGGGAACTTGCGGTTGATCGGGCCCCAGGCAATGGCGTCCTGGGTGGAAGGCTCTTCGACGATAAAACGGTCGACCGGCGAACGACCGGTACGGTGACCGGTGCGCACGACCAGCGCGCCGGTGTCGGCGAGTTCGCCTTCACCACGAGCCAGGGCTTCTTTTACCAGATCGTCAACACTCAGATCGGTGTACACGGCATTGTTTGCTTGCGTCATGAGATTCCCCGTCGGCCACTGGCCGAGTGCTCCAAACGTTTTGTAGTAGAAAGTCGTGCACTACTACCGCGAAAAAAGTGGGCCGGATTATGCCAGAAAAGCCCAAAAAGAGTAGGGTCCTCCTGTCAGAACGCCCGTTTTCTGTCGTTTGACAGGAGATTTACCTGCGCTGAACCGTTTTAGTGACGAGTATCTGACGGGGTGTCGACGCCGGCACCGGCGAACAATTGCGAAACATCGGCGGCGTCGAACAGGTAACGCTGGTTGCAGAACTGGCAATCGACCTCGATATGGCCACCGTGTTCGACCACCAGTTGCTGCGCATCTTCCAGCCCCAGGCTGACCAGCGCGTTGCCCGAACGCTCCCGCGAACAGCTGCAATGGAAACGCAGCGGCTGGAGGTCGAACAGGCGCACGGCCTCTTCGTGGTAGAGGCGGTGCAGGACGGTTTCGTTGTCCAGGCTCAGCAGCTCGTCAGCGGTCAGGGTGCTGGCCATGGCGGTCAGGTGCTGCCAGCTGGCGTCGCGCTCTTCCTGCTCGCGCAGGTGGTCGGCGGGCAGTTGTTGCAGCAGCATGCCACGGGCACGGCGACCGTCGGCGTGGAGCCAGAAGCGTGTGCCGACCTGCTGGGACATGACGAAGTAGTTGGTGAAACACTCCGACAGGGTTTCGCCGTCCAGGTCGACAATGCCCTGGTAGCGCTGGCCCTGGGTCGGATCGACGGTCAGGGCGAGGACGCCATTGGGCATCAGGTCGGCCAGGGTCGCGTCAGCCGGGATCAGTGCCTCGTCGTAGCGAGCCAGACCACGGATCTCGCGCTCGCTGGAGCATTCGATCATCAGCAGCGGCACCGGGCCTTCGGAACGCGCCTGGAGAATCAGCAGGCCGTCGAACTTCAGGGTACCGACCAGCAACGACGCGGCGGCCATCAGCTCGCCGAGCAGTTGCGCGATAGGCTCCGGGTAGGGGTGCTTGGCCAGTACTTCGGCGTAGCTGCGCTCCAGCGACACCAATTCGCCGCGGGTGTCGCTGTCATCGAAGATGAAGCGCTGGGTGTAGTCGGTGTCCGGTAGGTCTGACATAGGTATCAATTCTGGAAGTAGGAATAGGGGTGTTCTGCCCAGGGAAGTGAGCATTTTATGAACAAACGGGATTTGTACCAAGCAACATGGGGGCGAATGGCGCTCAGTCAAGGACTGAGGCGACGCGCTGCGCCCTATTCGGCGCCGCTGCCACGAAACTTGAACAGATCGCGTCGCTGTTTCTTGCTCGGCTTGCCGTCGGTGGTCAGGCCCAGCGCACCGGCCTTGCGTTGCGCCGCCGCGGCTTCGCGCTTGGCCAGGCTCTGCTCGGTCTCAGCATAGAGCGTCTGCGCTTCGGGAGCGCCGCGACGGACCAGCGACAGCGCCTGCACCACCACGGTCCGTTCGTCGAAACCGGTGCGAATCTGGATCTCGTCGCCCACCCGTGGCTCCTTGCCCGGCTTGCAGCGCAAGCCGCGACAATGCACCTTGCCGCTTTCAATCGCCGCCTTGGCCAGGGCACGGGTCTTATAGAAGCGCGCCGCCCACAACCACTTGTCCAACCGAACCTTGTCGTCCTCTTCCGCTTTCTGCGCCACTGTCCTTCCTCAAACTGAAATATTGTCGAACTGTACTACCGTTGCCGTCGAAGCTGAATGGTCCTGGCCAGTCTAGAATGCCAGGTGATCCAGGGGGTAATTTCACGACCTGAAACAGGTCGCAGAGATAACTATCGCCATTTACCCGATATTCTGCGTGAATACCGCAATTACGGCTGCCGGGCAGCCAGAGCGCCTTTCTCCACCGGTTGAGCATTTTGAAGACATTTGACCATTTGACTGTTGTGGGTCTGCGCGAGTGGGTGGCGCTTCCGGATTTGGGAGTCGCCGGCCTGCGGGCGAAAATCGACACCGGTGCCAGCACCTCCAGCCTGCACGCCACCGAAATCGAGCCCTTCGAGCGCGACGGTGAGAAGTGGGTGCGTTTCACCGCCCACCTGGGCAGCGTGGTGCAATTGCGTCACCGCCGCTGCGAAGCGCCGTTGCTGACGATGAAGACCATCAAGAGCTCCAACGGCCATGCCCAGGTGCGTTATGTGATCGCCACCACCCTGGCCCTGGGCGACCGGGTCTGGCAGGTGCAGTTCACCCTCGCCTGCCGCAAAGCCATGCGTTATCGCCTGTTGCTCGGTTCCAAAGCCCTGATCGATGGCCAGTTGGTGGTCAATCCAGAGCACAAATACGTTCAAGACAAGCCGGTTTTCCCGGTCACTACTACCTCTGCCACAGGTGTTGCATGAAGATCGCTGTGCTGTCGCGTAACCCGCGTCTGTATTCCACTCGTCGCCTGGTAGAGGCCGGCGTTGCCCGCGGCCATGAGATGGTGGTGGTCGACACCCTGCGAGCCTATATGAACATCGCCAGCCACAAGCCGCAGATCCACTATCGCGGCAAGCCCCTGGAGGGTTTCGATGCGGTGATCCCGCGGATCGGCGCCTCGGTGACCTTTTATGGCTGCGCGGTGCTGCGCCAGTTCGAAATGATGGGGGTGTTTCCCCTCAACGAGTCGGTGGCCATCGCTCGCTCGCGGGACAAGCTGCGTTCGCTGCAGTTGCTGTCGCGGCGCGGGATCGGCTTGCCGGTGACCGGTTTTGCCCACTCGCCGGACGATATTCCCGACCTGATCGCCATGGTCAACGGCGCACCGCTGGTGATCAAGGTGCTCGAGGGCACCCAGGGTATCGGCGTGGTGCTGTGCGAAACGGCGACGGCGGCGGAGTCGGTGATCGAGGCGTTCATGGGCCTGAAGCAGGACATCATGGTCCAGGAGTACATCAAGGAAGCCGGTGGTGCCGATATCCGCTGCTTCGTGGTGGGCGACAAGGTGATTGCGTCGATGAAGCGCCAGGCCAAGCCCGGGGAGTTCCGCTCCAACCTGCATCGTGGCGGCAGCGCCAGCCTGATCAAGATCACCCCGGAAGAACGCATGACCGCGATTCGCGCGGCCAAGGTGATGGGCCTGAGCGTGGCCGGGGTGGATATCCTGCGCTCCAATCACGGCCCGCTGGTGATGGAGGTGAACTCCTCGCCTGGCCTTGAGGGCATCGAGGTGACCACCGGCAAGGATGTGGCCGGGATCATCATCGAGCACATCGAGAAGAACGGCGGCCCGAACATGACCCGGACCAAGGGTAAAGGCTGATTTCTACACCGCGTCGCGAGGCAGCATCAACCCCAGCGGCAAACGAACCCGCGCTTCCAGGCCGCCACCGGTGCGGTTGCGTAGTTCGACATTGCCGCCATGCATCGAGGCGATCCGCCTGACAATCGCCAGCCCCAGGCCCGTGCCCTTGCCGCCACGGGCCTTGTCGCCCCGGGTGAAGGGATTGAAGATGCCTTCCAGCTCCGCCGGATCAATCCCCGTCCCTCGGTCCATGACGCTCAGTACCACGTACGGCGCGCTGCTGTCGCCCGAAACATAGGCCGCCACTTCCACGCCCTCGCCGGCATGGTGCAAGGCGTTGCCGATCAGGTTATTCAACAGCCGCTTCATCGACACCCGGCGCAACGGGAACGGCTGGATCGGTTGCAACCGCGTGCGTACCCGCTCTTCGCTCTGGTTATAGGGCGCCACCACTTCGCGCACCAGCTCGCTCAGGTCGACCTCTTCCACCGACTCGTCGCGACCGTCGCGGATAAAGGCGAGGAACTGGTCGAGGATGGCGTCCATGTCCTCGATATCCCGGACCATCTCATCGCTGAGATCGTCATGACTGCCCATCAGCTCCAGTGACAGACGCAGCCGCGTCAACGGCGTACGCAAGTCATGGGACACACCTGCCAGCATCAACTCCCGTTCTCGACCCGCCTGTTCGACGTCCTCGGCCATCTGGTTGAAGGCCCGGTACACCTCGGTCATTTCGCTGGGGGTATCACTGATCGGCAGCCGTACGCTGCGCCCCTGGCCGAGTTGCCGCGCGGCATCCACCAGACGCTTCAACGGCTGGTTGAGCTGACTGACAAAGATCCACGCCGATGCGGTGGAGAGCAGCCCGATGGCCAGGAACCAGCCCAGCACGCTCCAGATTTTCTGCCCGCGCAGCGGATGCGGATACAGCGGCACTTTCAGCCAGCCGGCACCCAGGCTCGGCGCCCGCACCCAGAGGGCCGGCGGCGAGTGCATGCGCAACCGCACCTCGGTGTCGGCACCCAACTCGGCCTGCATCTGGCGCTGGTAGATCTCACTGTAGGGCCAGTGCTGTTCACCTTCCGGCACCCCACCGCTGACCACCCGGATCAAGCCGGCGGCATCGGCGATCTTGTCGCGATCGTCCTCGTCCGCCGCCCAATAGGCACGCAGGGTCAGGGCCACGCCGTGACTGTACTGACGGTCCACCAGCACGTCTTCGTTCATCAGCAGGTACACCAGGGTCAGTGCCTTGGAGAACAGCACGACGATCAGCACCAGCCAGAGGGTACGGGCGAAGAAACTTTGGGGGAACCAGAGAGGGGTTTTCATGGGCAGCCGCTGGACACTTTGCAGAGGCGAGCGGGCGGGCTCGCATATTGCGGATTGCGACTCGCCCGGGGTTTACCCGGGCGAATCGTTCCTACCGATCAACAGGCACCCGTCAACAGGCACCGGGCATCGTCACTTGGTCGCGGCGCCGTCCGGCACGAACACGTAACCCACGCCCCAGACGGTCTGGATATAGCGCGGCTTGGACGGATCCGGTTCGATCATGCGGCGCAGACGGGAGATCTGCACGTCAATGGAACGCTCCAGCGCATCCCATTCACGACCACGGGCCAGGTTCATCAGCTTGTCGCGGGTCAGCGGCTCGCGGGCATGCATGACCAGCGCCTTGAGCACGGCGAACTCGCCGGTGGTGAGCATGTGCACTTCTTCGCCGCGCTTGAGTTCGCGAGTGGCCAGGGACAGCTCGTAGTCACCGAAGGTCACGCTCTCGTCTTCGCTGCCCGGTGCGCCCGGCACCGGTGCCGACTGGCGACGCAACACCGCCTTGACCCGGGCCATCAGCTCATCGGGGTTGAAGGGTTTGGCCAGGTAATCGTCGGCGCCCAGCTCCAGGCCCTTGATCCGGCTCAGCTCATCGCCCTTGGCGGTGAGCATGATGATCGGCACCTGGTTGTTCGCCGCGCGCAGGCGACGGCAGGCGGTCAGGCCGTCTTCGCCGGGCAGCATCAGGTCGAGGACCACCAGGTTGAAAACTTCACGGGACAGCAGGCGGTCCATCTGTTCGGTGTTCGCCACTGCGCGGGCGCGATAGCCCTTGCTGGTGAAAAAACGTTCCAGCAGGCTGCTCAGCCCGGGATCGTCATCAACGATGAGTATTTTTTCGCCTTCAGCAGGGTTTGCAGTGCTGCTCATTGGATGCTCCTTTGATCTCGGCACGCATTATGGGCCCAGCGGCCCTTATCCGTATCCGGTGCATTGTTAGCAGATTTTTCCTCAACTACCAGTAAACGCTCTAAAGGCACAGCGCGGGTGCACAATCCCCGCAAGCCCGGAACGCTGGTTATAATGCGCCGCCTCTTGTCTCAGGCAACGTCTGATCATTGCTGTGGCGTGCCGCTCTTTATTTTCCAAGGCACACAGCAATGTGCTGATTTCATGGGTCTCAAGGCTGCCTTTTGATCCCAAACCAGATTCGTCCCGATGGCTTGAGAGCCTCGACGCGTCTGCTTTCACACTTTGTCAGGTGGTTTTATGGACAGCATCAACAGCCGCATCGCCGAAGAACTCGGCGTCCGCCCACAACAGGTCGAAGCGGCCGTCGCTCTACTGGATGAGGGCTCCACCGTGCCCTTCATCGCGCGCTACCGCAAGGAAGTGACCGGCAGCCTGGATGACATCCAGCTGCGTCACCTGGAAGAGCGCCTGCGCTACCTGCGAGAACTCGACGAACGGCGCATCAGCATCCTCGCCAGCATCGAGGAGCAAGGCAAGCTGACTCCGGAATTGGCCCGCGATATCAAGCTGGCCGACACCAAGACCCGCCTCGAAGACCTTTACCTGCCGTACAAGCAGAAACGCCGCACCAAGGGCCAGATCGCCCTGGAAGCCGGCCTCGGCGAGTTGGCGGACGGCCTGTTCAACGACCCGATGCTGAATCCGGAAGTCGAAGCCGCGCGCTTCGTCGACGGTGAAAAAGGCGTAGCGGACGTGAAGGCGGCCCTGGAAGGCGCCAAGTACATCCTGATGGAACGCTTCGCCGAAGACGCCGGCCTGCTGGACAAGCTGCGCAACTACCTCAAGCAGGAAGCCACCCTGAGTGCCCGGGTCATCGCCGGCAAGGAAGAAGAAGGTGCCAAGTTCCGCGACTACTTCGAACACGACGAGCCGCTGAAAAGCATGCCGTCGCACCGCGCCCTGGCGATTTTCCGTGGC
Source organism: Pseudomonas sp. MWU12-2345 (assembly GCF_023242385.1). Lineage (NCBI taxonomy): Bacteria > Pseudomonadati > Pseudomonadota > Gammaproteobacteria > Pseudomonadales > Pseudomonadaceae > Pseudomonas > Pseudomonas sp. MWU12-2345. The sequence goes on from NZ_JALLJA010000021.1 coordinate 8,021, forward strand.
CGCAACGAAGGCATCCTCAGCTCCGCGCTGAAGGTCGGCGACGAGCAGCCGGGCAGCATGCACCCGTGCGAAGGCATGATCGGCCAGCAGTTCGGCATCCAGAACCAGAACCGTCCCGCCGATAAATGGCTGGGCGAAGTGGTGCGCTGGACCTGGAAGGTCAAGCTCTACACCCACCTGGAAACCGACCTGCTGGGCGAGCTGCGCGACGGCGCGGAAACCGAGGCGATCAATGTGTTCGCCCACAACCTGCACGACCTGCTGCTGGCCGCCCCGGCCGGCCCGCGCGCCACCCTGGGCCTCGACCCGGGCCTGCGTACCGGCTGCAAGGTCGCGGTGGTGGACTCCACCGGCAAGCTGCTGGACCACGCCACCGTCTACCCCCACGTGCCACACAACAAGTGGGACCAGACCCTCGCCGTGCTCGCCGCCCTGTGCGCCAAGCATTCGGTGGACCTGATCGCCATCGGCAACGGCACCGCCAGCCGCGAAACCGACAAGCTGGCCGCCGAGCTGATCAAGAAATACCCGGCCATGAAGATGACCAAGGTCATGGTGTCCGAAGCCGGCGCCTCGGTGTACTCGGCCTCTGAACTGGCCTCCAAGGAATTCCCCGACCTGGATGTGTCGATCCGTGGCGCCGTGTCCATTGCCCGCCGCCTGCAGGACCCGCTGGCCGAGCTGGTGAAGATCGACCCGAAATCCATCGGTGTCGGCCAGTACCAGCACGACGTGTCCCAGCTCAAGCTGGCCCGTGGCCTGGATGCGGTGGTGGAAGACTGCGTGAACGCCGTCGGCGTCGACGTGAACACCGCCTCGGTGGCGTTGCTGGCGCGGATTTCCGGCCTCAACCCGACCCTGGCACAGAATATCGTCAACCACCGCGATGAAAACGGCGCGTTCAAGACCCGCGCCGCGCTGAAGAAAGTCGCCCGTCTGGGCGAGAAGACCTTCGAGCAGGCCGCCGGCTTCCTGCGGGTGATGAACGGCGACAATCCGCTGGACTCCTCCGCCGTGCACCCGGAAGCCTACCCGCTGGTGCAGCGCATCGCCGCAGAAACCGACCGCGACATCCGTTCGCTGATCGGCGACGCCAGCTTCCTCAAGCGCCTGGACCCGAAGAAATTCACCGATGAAACCTTCGGCCTGCCCACCGTCACCGACATTCTCCAGGAATTGGAGAAGCCGGGCCGCGACCCGCGTCCCGAGTTCAAGACCGCAGCGTTCCAGGACGGCGTCGAAGACCTCAAGGACCTGGAGCCGGGGATGATTCTCGAAGGCGTGGTGACCAACGTCACCAACTTCGGTGCCTTTGTCGATATCGGCGTACACCAGGACGGCCTGGTGCACATTTCGGCGCTGTCCGAGAAGTTCATCAAGGACCCCCGTGAAGCGGTGAAAGCCGGCGATGTGGTGAAGGTCAAGGTCATGGAAGTCGATATCCCGCGCAAACGCGTCGGCCTGTCGATGCGCATGAGCGACACCCCGGGCGAGAAAGTCGACGGGGCCCGTGGCTCGCGTCCGGGCTCGGCACCACGGCCGTCGCAGAACAGCGCGCCGCGCAAGGAAAGCACCCCGGCCGCGCCAAGCAACAATGCCATGGCTTCGCTGTTCGCCAACGCAAAACAGTTGAAGAAACGCTGATGGACATTCCTGAGGGCCTCACCCAGAGCGCTTTCAGCGAGATGCTCGGCTGCCGCCTGCAACGCCTGGAAACCGGTGTTGCCGAGGTGGCCCTGGCGCTGGAGCCGCACCTGCGCAATCGCGGCAACGTGATGCACGGCGGGGCGATTTTCAGCCTGGTGGACATCACCATGGGACTGGCCTGCTCCAGCTCCCATGGTTTTGACCAGCGCAGCGTGACCATCGAGTGCAAGATCAACTACATGCGGGCGGTGGCCGAGGGCGAAGTGTTGTGCGTCGCCACGGTCATCCACCCCGGCCGCCGCACCCTGGTGGTCGAAGCCGAAGTGCGCCAAGGCGACAAACTTGTCGCTAAAGCACAAGGCACCTTCGCTGTTCTCTAGCCGCCCTGGCTCGATTTGGGTTAATTTCGACACTGTGAAAGCAGTGTCGGGGTTTTCCCTTTCACTGCCTCCGACCCAGGGAGGAAGTGTCGGCGTTTTCTGATATTTACCAGGCGACCACGCCAGTTCTCAACTTCACCCTTGTAGACCGTCTTGCCCACCCCCATATTGGGGCGACCGACGCGTGAAGGAATCCAACTTGAGCGAACTTCTCAACCGCCGCCTGGCTCTGCTCGGCGAGCGCGACCACCTCTCTCTGCTCGAACAGTGCCTGCACGGCATCGAGCGTGAATGCCTGCGCGTCACCGGCGTTGCTCGTCTGGCGCAGACACCGCACCCCGAAGAGCTGGGCTCCGCACTGACCAACGAACAAATCACCACCGACTATTCCGAGTCGCTGCTGGAGTTCATCACTCCCGCCCTGGCCGACCCGGCGGACACCCTGGCCAGCCTGGACAAGATCCATCGTTTTGCCTACAGCAAGCTCGGCAACGAGTACCTGTGGAGCCCGTCGATGCCTTGCCCGTTGCCGGCGGAAGAAGATATTCCGATCGCCTATTACGGCACCTCGAATATCGGCAAGCTCAAGTATGTGTACCGCCAGGGCCTGGCCCTGCGCTACGGCAAGACCATGCAGTGCATTGCCGGGATTCACTACAATTTCTCCCTGCCGGAACAGCTCTGGCCCGTGCTCAAGCAGGCAGAGGGTTTCGTCGGCACGGACCGCGACTACCAGTCGCTGGCCTACATCGCGATGATCCGCAACTTCCGCCGATACAGCTGGCTGCTGATGTACCTGTTCGGTGCATCGCCGGCCCTGGACGCCGGTTTCCTGCGCGGGCGTGCCCATTCGCTGGAACAGTTCGACGCCGATACGCTGTACCTGCCCTACGCCACCAGCCTGCGCATGAGCGACCTGGGTTACCAGAGCAACGCCCAGGCCGGCCTGACGCCCTGCTACAACGACCTGGACAGCTACATCGACAGCCTGCGCAAGGCGGTGGCCACTCCCTACGCACCTTACGTAGAGATTGGCACACACAAGGATGGTGAGTGGGTACAGCTCAACACCAACATCCTGCAGATCGAAAACGAGTACTACTCCAATATTCGCCCCAAACGCGTGACCTACACCGGCGAGCGGCCGATCCAGGCGCTGATGGCCCGTGGCGTGCAGTATGTCGAGGCGCGCTGCCTGGACATCAACCCATTCCTGCCGACCGGTATCGATCTGACCGAGGCGCGTTTCCTCGATGCGTTCCTGCTGTATTGCGCGCTGAACGACAGTCCGCTGTTCGAAAACAACGAGTGCGGCAATGCCACCTCGAACTTCCTCAGCGTGGTCAAGGAAGGTCGGCGCCCGGGCCTGCAATTGCAGCGTCGGGGTGAGGCGGTGGGCCTGAAGGAATGGGCCAACGAGTTGCTGGAGAAGATCGCGCCGCTGGCGGCGTTGCTGGACCGCAGCCATGGTGGTGATAGTCACGCCAAGGCGCTGGACGAGCAGCTTGCCAAGGTCAAGGATTCGTCCCTGACACCATCGGCCCAGGTGTTGGCGAGCATGACCGCGCACAAGGAAAGCTTCGCGCAGTTCTCGATGCGCCAGAGCCAGGCCCATGCCGAGTTCTTCCGCAGTCAGCCGTTGAGCAAGGAAGAACAGGCCGGCTTCGAGGAAGCGGCCCGTAAATCCCTGGTGCAACAGGCTGAGCTGGAACAGAACGAGGTGGGGGATTTCGACGTGTTTGTCGGGTCGTACCAGGCGAGTATTCTGGCAATCAGTAATTGATGCGGCGTCTTCATTGACGCCTTCGCGGGCAAGCCCTGCTCCTACAGTTCCGTGTCCTACACAAGGTCAGTGGTCGACGACGTACTGTAGGAGCAGGGCTTGTCGGGACGCCGCACCGCCGCGAAGAGGCCCTTGAGACCGACAAAAAACCTCAAGGACCAGACCCGCTCATGAAGATCAGAGGGCTTTTTCGAAGATCTTCGAATTACGCTGATAGTTGTACAGCGAAGCCCGCGCGCTCGGCAGCCGTTCCACACTGCTCGGCTCAAAGCCACGCTCACGGAACCAGTGTGCCGTACGGGTCGTCAGCACGAACAAGGTCTTCAATCCCTGCTCCCGCGCCCGCGCTTCAATCCGCTCCAACAGCTCATCGCCGCGACCGCCATGGCGATACTCCGGGTTCACCGCCAGGCACGCCAACTCCCCCGCCTCTGAATCGGCAATCTGATACAACGCCGCACAGGCAATGATCATCCCCTCGCGCTCAACCACGCTGAACTGCTCGATCTCACGCTCCAGCACTTCCCGCGAACGCCGCACCAAGATGCCCTGCTCTTCCAGCGGGCTGATCAGGTCGAGCAAACCGCCGACATCTTCAATAGCCGCCTCGCGCACCAGTTCGAACTGCTCCTGGGCCACCAGCGTACCGCCGCCGTCACGGGTAAACAGCTCGGTCAACAGCGCGCCATCCTCGGCATAACTGACGATATGGCTGCGCGCCACACCGCCACGACAGGCCTGCGCCGCCGCATCCAGCAGCTCGCCCTGGTAATCGTTGCCCAGGCGCAACAGATGCGCGGGCACCTGCTGCGGACGCAGCTCGCGGACCAGCTTGCCATTTTCATCGATCAGGCCGTGATCGGCGCCGAACAGCAGGAGTTTTTCCGCCTCCAGGTCGATGGCGGCACGGGTCGCCACGTCTTCGCAGGCCAGGTTGAAGATTTCCCCGGTAGGCGAATAACCCAGCGGCGACAGCAGGACAATCGAGCGCTCGTCCAGCAGGCGGTTGATACCCCGGCGGTCGACCCGGCGCACTTCGCCGGTGTGGTGATAGTCGACGCCTTCGAGCACGCCGATCGGCCGCGCCGTGACCAGGTTGCCGCCGGCCACCCGCAGCCGCGAGCCCTGCATCGGCGAGGCGGCCAGGTCCATGGACAGGCGCGCCTCGATGGCGATCCGCAGTTGGCCGACGGCGTCGATCACGCATTCCAGGGTCGCCGCATCGGTAATCCGCATGCCGTGGTGGTAATGCGGGGTCAGGCCACGGGCCGCCAGGCGGCTTTCGATCTGCGGACGCGAGCCGTGCACCAGCACCAGCCGCACGCCCAGGCTGTGGAGCAGCACCAGGTCGTGGACGATATTGCCGAAGTTGGGGTGCTCGATACCGTCGCCAGGGAGCATGACCACGAAGGTGCAGTCCCGATGGGCATTGATATAGGGAGACGCATGGCGAAGCCAATTCACGTAATCGGGCATAAAACCTGAACCTGTATAAAAAACAGCCAATAGAAAATAGATGCAACGTCAAAACGCACAACGGGCTGTTGGTTATCGTCGGAACAGGCTTGGCGACACGCGCGCTCTCCTTGGTATCCAGGAAAAAATCAATGAGCCGCGCATTTAACGCAAGGTTGCGGCCGGGCTCAAGCAGTAATGTTGAATCAATTCACGCAGTAGATGCACGGTAGGCTGCAAACGTGACATTTCGAGGTATTCCCCCGGCTGATGCGCACACGCGATGTCGCCAGGGCCCAGGACCAGGGTTTCGCAGCCAAGGCGCTGAAGATAAGGCGCTTCGGTGCCGAATGCCACTGCCTCGGCGCGATGACCGGTGATTTTTTCCGCGACCTGGACCAGTTCCGAGTCAGCGGCCTGTTCGAACGGCGGCACTTCGGGAAACAGCGGTGCGTAGTCGATCTTCACCTGGTGCCGTTGCGCCAGGGGTTCGAGCTTGGCGCGAATCGCCGCCCGCAGCACGCTCGGGTCCATGCCCGGCAAGGGCCGCAGGTCGAATTCCAGGGAGCACTGGCCACAGATGCGGTTGGGGTTGTCGCCGCCGTGGATGCAGCCGAAGTTCAGGGTCGGCTGGGGCACGCTGAATTGCGGGTTGTTGTATTCGCGCTGCCATTGCCAGCGCAGGCCCTTGAGCTCGCCGATGGCGTCGTGCATGGCCTCCAGGGCGCTATGGCCCAGGCTCGGGTCGGAGGAGTGGCCGCTGCGCCCGAGAATCTCGATGCGCTCCATCATCACGCCCTTGTGCAGGCGGATCGGCTTCAGGCCCGTGGGTTCGCCGATCACTGCGGCGCGACCGAGGGGCCGGCCGGCTTCGGCCAGGGCCCGGGCGCCGGACATGGAGCTTTCTTCGTCGCAGGTGGCGAGGATCAGCAACGGCTGCTTGAACGGTTGCTCGAGCAGCGGGATCACCGCTTCAATGGCCAGGGCGAAAAAGCCCTTCATGTCGCAACTGCCCAGGCCGACCCAGCGGCCATCGACTTCGGTCAGTTTCAGCGGGTCGGTCTGCCACAGCGCGCCATCGAACGGTACGGTGTCGCTGTGCCCGGCCAGCACCAGGCCGCCGGGGCCGCTGCCGAAGCTGGCGAGCAGGTTGAACTTGCCGGGGCTGACCTGCTGGATATCGCAGCTGAAACCCAGGTCGCCGAGCCAGGTCGCCAGCAGGTCGATCACCGGACGGTTGGACTGATCCAGGCTCGGCTGGGTACAGCTGACCGACGGCGCGGCAACCAGCGCAGCGAATTGATCTTTCATCGACGGCAACGGCATGACGCTGACTCCCGAACTCCAAGGCGAAGCTCATCATAGAGCCATCCGGCGACTGGAATAAACCGCCGCGACGCGTGCCGCCCGCTTGTCCTGTACACTGCACGGCCTAGGCAGCCCCCTTCTCCCCGGCTGCGCTCCCGATCCTGGATTTTCCGGCCATGCAGAAAGAAACCGAAATCAAACTCCGCGTCAGCCGCGAAACCCTCGCCGCCCTGCGCGAGCACCCGCTGCTGAAAAAACGCAACAAAAGTGGCTGGGAACGTCGCGAGCTGACCAATCAGTATTTCGACACCCCCGAGCGCGACCTGGCCAAGGCCAAGGTCGCCCTGCGCCTGCGCCGTGACGGCGAAGAAGTGATCCAGACCCTCAAGACCCGCGGCCAGAGCGTCGCCGGTCTGTCGGAACGCAACGAGTACGACTGGCACCTGGCCAAGGCCAAGCTCGATGTGAAAAAACTCGACGGCGAATGCTGGCCCGAAGCGCTGGCCGAGCTGGACAAGAAAACCCTGAAGCCGATCTTCACCACCGATTTCGTCCGCGAACGCGCCGAAATCGCCTGGGGTCGCGGCAAGGCCAAGGTGGTGATCGAAGCCGCCCTGGACCTGGGCTTTGTCATCGCCGGCAAGCAGAAAGAAGAAATCTGCGAGCTGGAACTGGAATTGCGCGAAGGCGACCCGTCGGCACTGCTGGAACTGGCCGCCGAGCTGGCCGAGAAACTGGCGCTGATGCCGTGCGATATCAGCAAGGCCGAACGCGGCTATCGCCTGTTCGACGCCAACAGCTATTCGCTGAGCCTGCCGGCCCCGCAGTTGAGCGCCGAGATGCCGCTGGACGATGCGTTCGCCGCCTTGGGCTGGCATTTGCTCGCCAGCAGCCAGCGACTGGCCGAACAATATCGCTTCAATGGTCACTGGCGCTTGCTGCAGGACTGGGTCGCGCAGTTGACCGAGTTGCGCGCCCTGCTCGGCAGCCTCGGCCAGGCCGCGCCACGGCAATCCACCAGCGAACTGCGCAGCGCCCTGGATGCGTTGCTGGAAGACTGGCGCCCACTGGTCCACGCCGGCCAGGAAGACGAAGACGTGCGCAAGGCCGCGCCGGAGCAGTTCCTGGAAGAGCTGGAAGATGTGCGCTGGGGCCTGTTCTCGCTGAACACCTCGCGCTGGTTGCTGGCCCGTAGCTGGACCGCCGAGCGCACCACCCGCGGTAATCGCCAGGGCGCGGCCCAGTTGCAGAACTGGTTGCCACGGCTGCTGGCCGAAGAAGCCACCTCGTTGCAACTGGGACGCTACCAGCAGCAACCGGAAGACCTCGCCGAACAACTGCCGCGTATCGAGCGTATCCAGGCATGGCTGCATCTGGCCCGTGGCGTGCTGGAGTTGCCGGAGCTGGATCGCCTGTTCGGTGAAATGAACAAGCTGGCGCAACTGGCCGAGACCGATATCAGCGATGAAGTGCTGGAGGCCCGGGTGCAGCAGGCGCTGGCGGTGTTCCAGAGCCGTGCCTGGAAGACCTTGTTGCGTCTGTAACGCCCCAGCGCGGTCCACTGTAGGAGCCGGCTTGCTGGCGATGCGATCAGATAGCCGACATCGTTGTCGCCTGATAAATCGCTATCGCCAGCAAGCCGGCTCCTAAAGGTAAACGTGCCACAACCGTGCGCTGTTCGACATGACACACGCCGAAAATTTCTTGCATCGGTAAATCTGGTCTACATTTGAACCTGATAGATCAATAAAGCACTCTGGATTAACACTAAGTGCCTTCGGTTCTATCGCAAGACGTTCAGGCGACACCTTTAAGAACACCATCGTTTGCCCACCGCCCGGTAGGCATGCAGCACGACGGCATTGTGTGATTAGCCGTATCTGTCCCCTTTCAAGATTTTCTTAGAATGGTACGGATGGGTGCTGTCATGCAGCCTTCAGATGACGACGATGATGTTGCGAACCTGATGGGAAAGTTCGGTGCCAAGGCCGACCGCTATCGGGAAATCGAGGTGGCCCGGGTCTTCACCGAAACGCCAGCGCCCACCCCTGCGGCCCCCCAGCCTCCAGCCCCCACGCCTGCCGAACCGACCTCGCCGCCGCTCGTCCAGGGTGATACCGGCGCGCCTGAAACAACCGCAGCACCGTCCCTGCGCACACTGCTCCAGGATCTCGCCCGGCAACGCCAGGCGCAGGCCACGCAACAACCCCAGCCGGCCCTCGCCGCCCAGGTTCCGGGCCGGATCATTGCGGTGGTCTCGACCCGTGGCGGCGTCGGCCGCAGCACCTTGGCCAGTCTCCTGGCCATCCTGCTCAACAGCACTGACCGGCAGGCCATCGTCCTCGAACTCGACCCACAGAATGCGCAATACCATCACCTGGGCACCCGCCCACCCGCACAAGGTATCTGCCAGGCCAGCCTGGAACAGCGCAGCTGGCGCGATCTTGCGCAAACCGGCTACGCCAACACCCGGCTGCTGGCCTTCGGCGAGAACGACCCGCAACAGTTGCAAGCCCTTGAACACCAGCTCGAAGCCGACCCGCACTGGCTGGCCCGCCACCTGAACGAACTGGCCCTAGGCAAGCACGACACACTGATCATCGACACCCCTCCCGGCAGCACGCTCTATCAGCAGCAGGCGCTGCACATGGCCGACCTGGTGATCGCCGTCGTCCGGCCCGACGCGGCCTCCCACGCCGCCCTCGAGCGCCTGATCACGGCGATCAAGCCCCACCTGGGCGGTGACAGGCCGGCAAGCTGCTGGTTCGTGATCAACGGCGTGGACAACGCCCACCCCTTGTCCGTGGACATCGCGCAGATCCTCGAGAGCCAACTGAAAACCCAACTGCTCGGCACGATCACCTGGGACGAGGCCATCGCCGAGGCGCTGGCCTATGAATGCAATCCGTTCGAGCAATCCGCCGAATCCCGCGGCTGCCAGGACCTCCTGGCCATCGCCGACAAGCTCCACGATCAGCTGGAGTCACAGCACCCATGACCTTCGAACGCCGCGTCCAACGCCTGCTCGGCACCGCCCTGCACCACCTCCGCCAATGGTCGCAGCCGCTGCGCCTGGGCCTGATGCTGTGCGCCGCGATCCTCTGCGCCGTGGTCCTGGCCGGGGTGATCAGCGCGCCCGCGGACCTGCTCCAGCAAACCCTGTTCGGCCTTGCCTGCCTGGTCGCGGTCCTGGTCCTGCGACGCTTCGAAGGTCACCTGCCGATCATCGCCATGGTCAGCCTGTCGCTGATCGCCTCGCTGCGCTACATGTACTGGCGCCTGACCGAGACCCTGGAGTTGGAGAACTTCCACGACATGCTGTTCGGCTACACCCTGGTGCTGGCCGAGCTCTATGCGCTGCTGGTGCTGGTCTTCGGCTACGTACAGACCGCCTGGCCGCTCAAGCGCCGGCCGATCCTGCTCGGCGAAGACCCGGCGCAATGGCCCAGCGTCGATGTGTTTATCACCACCGTCAACGAGTCGCTGGAGATCGTCAAGATCACCGTGTTCGCCGCGCTGCGGATGAACTGGCCGACAGACAAGCTCAAGGTTTATGTGCTGGATGACGGCCACCGCGAGGAGTTCCGGCTGTTCTGCGAGAGCGTCGGCGCCCACTACCTGACCCGCGACAACAACCTGCACGCCAAGGCCGGCAATTTCAACGCGGCGCTCAAGGTCACCCATGGCGAATACATTGCCGCCTTCGACGCCGACCACGTGCCCTCGCGCTCCTTCCTGCAAATCAGCATGGGCTGGTTCCTCAAGGACCCGAAGCTGGCGATGCTGCAGACCCCCCATGTGTTCTTTTCCCAGGACCCCTTCGAAAAAAACCTCAAGACCTACCAGCAGGTCCCCAACGAAGCCGAGTTGTTCTACGGCCTGGTGCAGGACGGCAACGACCTGTGGAACGCCGCGATGTTCTGCGGCTCCTGCGCCCTGATGCGCCGGGCGCCGCTGGAAGCCGTCGGCGGGATGGATGAAACCACGCTCACCGAAGACGCTCACACTTCGCTGAAACTCAACCGCGCCGGCTACAACACCGCCTACCTGGCCCTGCCGCAAGCCGCCGGCATGGCCACCGAAAACCTCTCGCGGCATATCAATCAGCGGGTGCGCTGGGCCCGCGGCATGACGCAGATTTTCCGCACCGACAACCCCATGCTCGGCCGCGGCCTGACCCTGGGCCAGCGCATCTGCTACAGCAATGCCATGCTGCATTTCTTCTATGGCTTCCCGCGCCTGGTGTTTCTCACCGCGCCTCTGGCCTACCTGATTTTCGGCGCGCAGATCTTCCACGCCGCGCCGCTGATGGTGGCCGCCTACGCGGCGCCGCATCTGCTGCTGGCCAACCTGACCAACTCGCGCATCCAGGGGCGCTTCCGCCATTCGTACTGGAACGAGGTCTACGAAACGGTGCTGGCCTGGTACATCCTGACGCCGGTGCTGATGGGTATGCTCAAGCCAAAATCCGGGCACTTCAACGTCACCGACAAGGGCGGCGACCTGCACCATGGCTTCTTCGACTGGAAGATGGCCCGGCCTTACATCGTGCTGCTCGTCCTGAATATCGCCGCCGTGGTGTACGGGGTCTACGACTACCTCGGCGCCGATGTCACCACCGATGAAACGGTGCTGCTCAACCAGGTCTGGGCCCTGTACAACGCCCTGATGTGCGCCGCCGCCATCGCGGTCGCCAGCGAAACCCGCCAGGTACGGGCCGAACCCCGGGTCGAGGCGCAATTGCCGGTCGGTCTGCGGCTGGCCGACGGCACCGAGTATCACAGCCACACCCAAGACTTTTCCCAGGGCGGCCTGGGCCTGAAGCTGGCGCCGGGTCAATCGATTCCCCTCGGCACGCCGTTGCGGGTCTCGCTGTTTCGCCACCAGCAGCACTATCACTTCGACGGCAGCGTGGTCTTCAGCCGCGACAATACGGTCGGCATCCGCTTCGACCCGATGACCTTGAGCCAGCAAAGCGATCTGGTCCACCTGACCTTCTCGCGCGCCGACACCTGGGCGCGGAATTGGGGCACCAGCGTACCCGACTCCCCCCTCAAGGCCCTACGCGCGATCAGTGTCATCGCCGTGCACGGCGTTTCCGAGTTGCTCAAGGCAACCCTCAGATTACCCGGCCAGGCGCTCGAACGGCGGCGCTCCGGCACCTCTTCCTCAGCACCTGCCCTGGACACGCCATGAGCCCGATATTCTCCGCTGGCAGCGACGGACGCTGCATTCGTTACGCCCTCCTGTTGCTGCTCTGCTGCGGCGTCTATCCGGGCTCCGGCAACGCCGTGACGCAAACAGACAACCGCAGCAGCCCCGCCGCCGGCACCAGCCAGGCCCCGGTGATCGCCGCTGACAAGAACAGCTACAGCCTGACCTTCAAGCAACTGGGACGCCGCGACCCCTTGTACCTGCGCGGTGTCGAGTCGACCGACAGCGTCGACTTCGGGATTCGCGCCGACCAGGTGGTGACCGGCGTCCAGGTGGTCCTGCATTACGGTTATTCGGCGCTGATGCTGCCCGAGCTGTCGCAGATCAACGTGTTGGTCAACGACAGGGTCGCCGTCAGCCTGCCGCTACCCCGGGAACAGGCCGGCAAGGACCTGGAGCGGGTGGTCGAGATCCCCGCGCGACTGATCACCGACTTCAACCGGCTGGACCTGCAACTGATCGGGCACTACACGATGCAGTGCGAAGACCCGTTGCACTCGAGCCTGTGGGCCAGGGTCGGCAACGACAGCCAGCTGAATATCCAGTATTCGCCCATCGCCCTGAAAAATGACCTGGCCCTGCTGCCGGTGCCGTTCTTCGACCGCCACGACGCGCGCCCGCTGGTCCTGCCCTTTGTGTTCGACGCCAACCCCAGCCCCGCCAAGCTGGAAGCCGCCGCGGCGATCGCTTCCAAGTTCGGCGCCCTGGCCAGCTATCGCACCGCGACCTTTCCCGCCAGCGTCGGGCAACTACCGGCCAAGGGCAATGCCATTGTCTTCGTCACCCACCGCGAAACCCTGGCGCTGGGCGAGCTGTCGAGCAACCCGGCCAGCGGCCCCAGCGTGACCATGATGACCAACCCCAACGACCCCTATGGCAAGCTGCTGGTGATCAGCGGACGCAACGACGCTGAACTGAAGATTGCCGCCACGGCCGTCGCCCTGGGCAGCCAGTCGCTGTCCGGGGCCACCGCGCTGATCGACCACCTCGACCCGCTGCCGGTGCGCGTGCCCTATGACGCGCCCAACTGGCTGCCCACCGACCGCCCGGTAAAGCTCGGCGAACTGGTCGAAGCCCGGCAATTGCATGTCTCCGGCTACAGCCCCGAGGACATCGTCATCGCCCTGCGCCTGCCGCCGGACCTGTTCGAATGGCGCGGACGCGGCGCTCCGCTGCTGCTCAAATACCGTTACACGCCCCAGCAGTTCTCGACCAACTCGGCACTGCTGGTACACCTCAACGACCACCTGGTGCGTTCGATGCAATTGCCGTCGATCCCCAATCTCAACGGCGGCCCGGACCTGCTCGAGTGGCTGAAGAAAGACGACAGCCTGCCCCGCGAAGCCAGCATGTACCTGCCCCTGGACATCGCCACCTACGAGTCGCAGCTGCAAATGCGCTACCTGTACGACTATGTCAAACAGGGCGAATGCCGGGACGTCATCGTCGAAGACATGCGCGGCCAGATCGAGGGCGACTCGACCCTCGACCTGAGCGGCCTGGACCACTACACGGCGATGCCCGACCTGGGCAAGTTCCGCGACAGCGGCTTCCCCTTCACCCGCCTGGCCGACCTCTCGGAAACCGCCGTGGTGATGCCCGACACCCAGGAGCCCGCGACCCTCAGCGCCTTCCTCACCGTGCTCGGGCGTTTCGGCGAATCCACCGGCTATCCGGCCACCGGCCTGCAAGTGATCCAGGCCCGTGACGTCGAGGCGGTCAGCGACAAGGACCTGCTGGTGTTCGCCACCGGCAACGACCAGCCCCTGCTCAAGCAATGGGCCGACGCGTCGCCGGCCCGTAGCGAAGGCAGCCGGCACTTCTTCGACCTCAGCGACCTGGCCTTGCGCATTCACGACTGGTTCAGCCCAGACTCGCAAGCGGCGATCCGCAAGACCCGCGCCACCCTGGAATGGTCGGGCCGAGGCACGCCTTATCTGGCGGGCTTCGAGTCGCCGCTCAAAAACGGTCGCAGTGTGGTGGTGGTCGCCAGCAGCGACCCGGCGCGACTGGGCGAGGTGACCGCGGCGATGATCGGTGGCGATGACTACAAGGACCTGATCCAGGGCCGCCTGGCCGTGATCCAGGACAAGCAGATCACCACCCTGGCCGCCGACCAGCCGTACTACGTCGGTCACCTGGGCTGGTTCCGGCACTTGCAGCTGCTGCTGTCGCGGCATCTGAGCGGGATGCTGCTCGCGGTCCTGATCGGCTTCGTGTTGCTCTGTGCCTTGATCTTCCTGGGGCTGCGGGCCCAGGCCAAACGGCGGTTGTCGTGAATCCACGGCGCGGGAGAACAGGCATGCGCCACACCCTCACCCTGACATTGCTGTTTGCCCTGGCCAGCCCGGTCCTGCAGGCCCGGGCCGACGATCCACAAGCGCAATTGATCGAACAAGGGCGCTACTGGCAGTCGCAGAACAACCCCGACCGGGCCATGGACGCCTGGAACAAGTTGCTGCTGATCGCCCCCGATCAACCGGAAGCGCTCTATGGCCTGGGGCTGAGCAACGTCCAGCTCAAGCGCCCGGAGGAAGCGAAAAAGTACCTGGCCCGTTTGCAGGCACTGGTGCCGCAGCCCCGCCAGGCCCAGCAACTCGAACAGGACATTGCCCTGGGCAGCGATGAGCAGGCCCGGCTGTTGGCCCAGGCGCGGCAACTGGTGGACGCCGACAAATACGACGACGCGGTGAAAGTCTACCGCCAGTTGCTCAACGGTCGGCAGCCCCAGGGCACCCTGGCCCGCGAGTATTACTACCTGCTGGGTTACACCAAGGGCGGTGAACAGGAGGCCCGCGCCGGTCTTGAACGATTGCTGCGCGAACGCCCGGACGACCGCGCCGTGGCGCTGTTCCTGGCCAAGCACATGGTCCGCAACCTCGACACCCGGGCCGAAGGCATCCGCCGCCTGGCGGTCCTCGCCAAGGACAAGGATGTCGGCGGTGACGCCAACGAAACCTGGCGCTTCGCCCTGACCTGGATCGGCCCGCCGGCGCCGGCGCAAGTCCCGCTGTTCGAGCAGTTCCTCGCCGCGCACCCGAACGACAAGGAAATCCGCGACCTGATGAACAAGGGCAAGACCCTGGCCCGCAGCAGTGCGGCACCCGCCCGCAAAGTGCCCGCCTGGCAACGCGACCCGCAGGACGCCCAAGGCCTGCAGGCGCTTGAGGGCGGTGACCTGGCCGCCGCCGAGCAGGCGTTTCAAACCCGTCTCAAGGAAAAACCCAACGACCCCGACGCCCTCGGCGGCCTGGGTGTCCTGCGGCAAAAGCAGGACCGCCTGAACGAAGCCGAGGACCTGCTGCTGCGGGCCACCCAACAGCCCGGCGGGCATCCCTGGAAACAGGCGCTGGACAACGTCCGTTACTGGCGGCTGATGGCCGGCGCGAGCGAGGCGCAAAAGGCCGGACGTGAGGATCAGGCGCGGAACATGATCGAACAGGCCGCCCGGCAGAACCCCGGCCAGCCGGCCAGCCAGGTGGCACTGGCCAATTTGCAGGCCGAGCGGGGCCAACTGGCCCAGGCCGAGGCCAGCTACCGGCGTATCCTCGCCAGTCATCGCGACGATCCTCAGGCCCTGGGCGGGTTGATCGCGGTGCTCTCGCAGCAGGGCAAAGCCGATGAAGCGCTCAAGCTGATCGACTCGATTCCCCCGGCGGACCAGGCCCGCCTGGGCTCCGCCGTGTCCATCCGCTCGTTGCGCGCCACCCAGGTCGCGCGGCTCGCCGAACAGCGCGGCGACCTGCGCGCCGCCGAGCAAGCCTATCGCCAGGCCCTGGTGGACGACCCGGGCAATACCTGGACACGTTTTGCCTTGGCCCGGATCTACCTGGGGCAAGGCCGCACCCAGGCCGCCAAGGACCAGGTCAACGACCTGCTCAAACGCCACCCCGACCAACCCGATGCGCTGTATACCCGGACCCTGCTCTCGGCCCAGCTGGGTGAATGGCAGGACGCCCAGGCCAGCCTCGCACGCATCCCCCAGGCCAGGCGCAGCCGCGAGATGGACGAACTGGGCAAGGAGATCGCCCTGCATGTACAGACCGAAGCCGCCGTCGACAACCTCAGGCGCGGCCAGCGCCAGGAAGCCCAGGCGCTGCTGGCCCGCAGCCAGGCCCTGACCGCCGGCAAGCCGGATCGGGTGGCGATCCTGGCCTCGGCCTATATCGATGCCGGCCAACCGCAACAGGGCGTGGCCCTGATGCGCGACCTGGTGGAGCGCTCCCCCAGTCCCGACGCCAAACTGCAACTGCTGTACGCCGACATCCTGTTCAAGGCCGACCAGCACAACGATGCCGCGGACATCCTCCGCTCCCTGCAAGGGGCGCGGCTCAACGACAGCGATCACCGCCACTACGCCGAGCTGGTGAAGCTGTACCGCATCAAGCAGGCCGACCAGTTGCGCGAGAAAGGCAATCTGGCCGGGGCCTACGACCTGCTCAAGCCGACTCTGAAGCAATACCCCCATGACACCCAGGCGATTTCGGCGCTGGCGCGGATGTATGCCGCCAACGGCAATAACGCCAAGGCCATGGCCCTGTACAAACCCCTGTTGCAGAACGACCCGCGCAACGCCGACCTGCAACTGAGCGTGGCCAGCCTGGCCGCCCAGGACCACGACTATGCACAGGCCGACAAGTCCCTCAAGACCGCCCTGGCGCTCAAGCCGGGCGTGCCGAAGGTGCTGACCAGCGCCGCCGCAACCTACCGCGCCATGGGCAAAAGTGCCGAGGCCGCCGAACTGCTGCGCCAGGCCGTGGCCATCGAAGGCGGTCAACGCCGCGACGGCCAGCCCTTCGACAGCCAGGACGACGACAGCGACAACCCGTTCCGCAATCAAACCGGACAGCCGCGTCGAGGTACCGCCCGTACAGCCGATCCGCTGGCGCCGGGCAGCGAGGCCGCCGATACGATGCCACCCGACCCGGCCATGGCCCCGCAGCTCTACAGTGCCTCGGACGCCGTGCCCGACAGCGGCCTGGACAACGACCCGGCACCGAGCGCCAATCCCTTTGCCCCCGGCCGCCGTTCAGACGACCCCGCGCGCCTGAACCAGAGCCCGGCGCAGCTCGCGCTGGACGAAATTCTCCAGGAGCGCAGCGGTTATATCGCCCAGGGCCTGAGCGTGCGCAGCAACAACAATGAATCGGGCCTGAGCAAACTGACCGATGTCGAAACGCCGTTCGAAGCCAACCTGCCCGCCGGCGACAATCGCGTGGCGCTGCGGGTGACGCCGGTTTCGCTGCACGCCGGCAGCGTCAAGAGCGACAGCCTCACCCGCTTCGGCAGCGGCCTGGCCAGCGGCTCCCCCGGTTCGCAGCAGGCCAACGGCGTGGGCATGGCCGTGGCAGTGGAGAACCCGGAGCACGGCATCAAGGCCGATATCGGCGTGAGCCCGGTGGGCTTCACCTACAACACCGTGATCGGCGGCGTGAGCCTGGACCAGCCGCTGGTATCCAGCCCCAACATGCACTACAGCATCGCCCTGTCACGGCGCCCGGTCACCGACAGCGTGACCTCATTCGCCGGCACCGAGGACCGGCGGACCGGCGTGAAGTGGGGTGGCGTGACCGCCAACGGCGGACGCGCCCAGCTCGGCTACGACGACCAGGAAGTCGGGGTCTACGGCTACGGCGCCCTGCACAAGCTGGTCGGCAACAACGTCGAGTCCAACACCCGCGCCGAACTGGGCGGCGGGATCTACTGGTACCTGGACAACCAGCCCGACGACAAGCTGACCGTGGGCCTGAGCACCTCGGCCCTGTCCTACGAGAACAACCAGGGGTTCTTTACCTACGGCCACGGCGGCTACTTCAGCCCGCAGACGTTCTTCTCCATGGCGGTCCCGGTCACCTGGTCCCAGCGTTCCGACCGCTTCACTTACAAGCTCAGCGGCGCGTTGGGAGTCCAGCATATCGACCAGAAAGGCGCCGACTACTTTCCCGGCCACAGCGCCGAGCAGGCCGCCAACAACCTCACGTATCCGGGCCAGAACAGCACCGGCATCGGCTACAACCTGAATGCGGCGGGCGAATACCGGCTCGGCTCGAATGTGCTGCTCGGCGGTTCGCTGGGGGTGGATAACGCCCAGGATTACCGACAGGTGAACGCCGAGCTGTACCTGCGTTACCTGTTCGAGAAGATGACCGGGCCCATGGCCTTGCCGGTCAGCCCCTATCGTTCGCCTTACTCCAACTGACTCCAGGGAGCGTGCATCGTGGCAACCTCATCCGTACTGGCGGGCCTGACCATCCTGATCATCGGCGACAGCCACCTGGCCACTCCGGATTTCCTGCTCAACCCGCTGCACGATGCCCTCAGCCGACAGGGCGCCCAGGTCCACTCCCTGGGCATTTGCGGGGCCAATGCCGGCGATTGGCTCAAGGCCACGCCCAGCCCCTGCGGCGGCGCCGAACGCCGGGGCACGGCCGAGGCCACGGTGCTGGTCGGTGCATCGACCCGCTCGATCGGCGACTTGCTGGACAGCGACAAACCCAACCTCACCCTGATTGTCATGGGCGACACCATGGCCAGCTACGACAAACCGAGTTTCCCCAAGGCCTGGATCTGGAAACAGACCGACAGCCTGGTCAAGGCCATCGCCGCCCACCACACACCCTGCGTCTGGGTCGGGCCGAACTGGGGCAGCGAAGGCGGCATGTACGGCAAGACCTACGAACGGGTCAAGACGATGTCGGACTTCCTGTCGAAAAACGTCGCGCCATGCAGCTATATCGATTCGTTGCAATTCTCCACCAAGGGCCAGTGGGCGACCATTGACGGCCAGCACCTGACCCGCACCGGCTACCAGACCTGGAGCGAGGACATCGTCAAGGCGTTGTTGCAGGCACCGGCGCTCAAGGCAGCGGGAAAATGAATCGGATACGCGAACTGCTGTTGGGCCTGGCGACGCTGATAAGCTTCGCTGCCGCCCACGGCGATACTGCGCTGTATCCCACCGGGCCGAGCCAGGACTCGGCTTTCATCCGCTTCGTCAACGCCCTGGACAGCCCCCTCGACGTGCTCCCGGAGGGCGAACAGACACCTTCGACACTGGCGCCATCGGTGGTCTCAGTGTTCTCCGCGGTTCCCGCCGACAAACCGGTCACGGGCGCGTTGAGCAGTGCCGGCGTCAGCGTGCCGGTCAAGTTGAACCTGGTCCCCGGCGAGTTCGTGACCTTCGTGGTGGTCCCCGGCGACAAGGGCTTTGAACTGCTGACCGTGCGCGAACAACCGAAAGACTTCAATGGCCTCCAGGCGTCGCTGGCGCTGATCAACGCCGACCCGGACTGTACCGGCGGCGGTTTGCGTCGTGCAGGTCGGCAGGAGCAGCCGATTTTCCATGACCTGAACCCCGGTCTGCTGGAGCGACGCGACGTCAACCCGGTCAAGCTGTCCGTGCAAGGCTTCTGCGACGGTACCCTGGTCACCGCGCCCCTGAGCCTGGGCCCGCTGGAATCGGGAGAGCGCTACACGGTGCTGATCCTGTCCCAGAACGGCAAACCGGTCCTGGTGTTCGTCAAGGACATCTTTGCCCAATGAACCTTCAGGCCGGGCGCAATACCGGCAAGCTGGTGGTGGACTTGATCTCGGACAGGGCAACGATGGAGTTGACCTCCTGGATCCCCGGCACCATCGACAGCTTCTCGAAGAAAAACCGCTCATAGGCCTCGATGTCCGCCGTGACGATCCGCAGCAGGAAATCCACCGCGCCCATCAGCACATAACACTCCAGCACTTCCGGGAAACCGCGAATCGCCTCGGTGAACTCGGTGAAATTGGAGCGACCATGGGCGTTGAGTTTGACCTCGGCGAAGATCTGCGTGTTGAGGCCGATTTTCTTGCGATCGAGCAAGGTCACCTGGGCACGGATCACCCCCTCTTCCTTGAGCCGCTGAATCCGCCGCCAGCAGGGTGACTGGGACAACCCCACCTGCTCGGCAATCTGCGCGCTGGAAAGCGAGGCGTCTTCTTGCAGCAAGGCCAGGATCCGGCGGTCGTAGGTGTCCAGCTCGCCTTGCATAAAAAAACCCTCTAACTGGCTATTGTCGAATAGATCATCTCTTGATCAGAGCTTATCAGCCCATCATAGATAAGAAATACCCGGCTCGGCGTGTAAAAATTCCCCCAGCCTATCCCGTCGCCGCCCCAGGAAATCCACCATGCCTTCTCCCAAAGCCCTCCATGACGCCCCCACCCGTGCCGATGTCTGGGCGGCGGGCAATGCCCACTGCCAGGTGCGCTACCAGGTCCTCGCCGAAGCCGAACCGGACCTGCTCTGCCGCCTGCTGAACCTGTTTGCCCTGCAGTTCCTGACCCCGCGACAAGTGCAGGCGCAACAGGGCGACGGACTGCTGGCGATCGATATCGTGCTGGACGGCCTGAGCTGGCACCGCGCCCAGGTCATCGGTGAAAAAATGCGCAACCTGATCAGCGTCTGTTCCGTGGCCCTGCAACCGACCCAAGGCGCACAGCTGCACAGCGCACAGGCCGCGGGCTGACGGCTTTTTTGAAAAGAATCGCAATCTTTGTCTTGGTATCGACGCCAACGTCAGGCAGCCTCGCGTCTATTCTTGGCAATTGACGATCAGACAGGGACTACGTCTGAATCGCTGGTTGCAGGACCGACCGAATAGGAGCCCGCATGCCCGTCGCCCCCCTTCCCCAGGACCGCTGGCTGGATCTCAACGAGCTGTTGCGCGAACTGGTGACCCAGGGTTTTATCAGCCAGGAGGCGGCCGAACAGGCCTTGGCCACCCGGCGTACCGCGCGCGATACCCAGCAGCATCCGCTGGAGTTCATCGCCAGCCAGCAACTGGCCGACCTGAGTCGTCCCGGCAAACCCCTGGACCTGGAAAACCTCACCCTCTGGCTGGCCCGCCATGCCGGCCAGGCGTATCTGCGCATCGACCCGCTGAAGATCAACGTGGCGGCGGTGACTTCATTGATGTCCTACGCCTTTGCCCAGCGGCACAAGATCCTCGCGGTGTCGGTCGACCGCGACGGCGTGACCATCGCCAGCGCCCAGCCCTATGTGCGGGCCTGGGAAGCCGACCTCAGCCATGTGTTGAAGCTGCCGATTCGCCGGGTGGTGGCCAACCCGGTGGATATCCAGCGCTTCACCGTGGAGTTTTTCCGCCTGGCCAAGTCGGTCAGCGGGGCCAGCCTGGTCGACCAGAAAAACCATAATCCGAGTAACTTCGAGCAGTTGCTCAACCTCGGCGCCAGCGACCAGGAGCCGGACGCCAACGACGCCCATATCGTCAATATCGTCGACTGGCTGTTCCAGTACGCTTTCCAGCAACGGGCCAGCGATATCCATATCGAGCCGCGTCGCGAACAGGGCACGGTGCGCTTTCGCATCGACGGCGTGCTGCACAACGTCTACCAGTTCCCGCCCCAGGTGACCATGGCGATCGTCAGCCGCCTGAAAAGCCTGGGCCGGATGAACGTCGCGGAAAAGCGCAAACCCCAGGACGGACGGGTCAAGACCAAGACCCCGGACGGCGGCGAAGTCGAATTGCGCCTGTCGACCCTGCCCACCGCCTTTGGCGAAAAGATGGTGATGCGTATCTTCGACCCGGAGGTGCTGCTCAAGGATTTCGACCAACTGGGCTTCGGCGCCGACGACCTGCGCCGCTGGCAGGACATGACCCGCCAGCCCAACGGCATCATCCTGGTCACCGGCCCCACCGGCTCGGGCAAGACCACCACGCTGTACACCACCCTGAAGAAACTGGCGACCTCGGAGGTCAACCTCTGCACCATCGAGGACCCGATCGAGATGATCGAGCCGGCCTTCAACCAGATGCAGGTCCAGCACAATATCGACCTGACCTTCGCCAGTGGTGTGCGCGCGCTGATGCGCCAGGACCCGGACATCATCATGATCGGCGAGATCCGCGACCTGGAAACCGCCGAAATGGCGATCCAGGCCGCGCTCACCGGCCACCTGGTGCTCTCGACCCTGCACACCAACGACGCGCCGAGCGCCATCAGCCGCCTGCTGGAACTGGGGGTGCCGCATTACCTGATCAAGGCCACCGTGCTCGGGGTCATGGCCCAGCGCCTGGTGCGTACCCTGTGCCCGCACTGCAAGGCGCCGACCCAGTTGGAAGAAGACGACTGGCAAAGCCTGACCCGACCCTGGCAGGCGCCAATGCCCAGCGGTGCCCAGCGCGCCGTCGGTTGCCTGGAATGTCGCGACACCGGTTATCACGGGCGCGCCGGGGTCTACGAGATCCTGGTCCTGAACGACGGCCTGAAAGCGCATATCCACGCCGATACCGACCTCCTGGCCCTGCGTCGCCAGGCGTTCAAGGACGGCATGCGCAGCCTGCGCCTGTCCGGCGCGCAAAAGGTCGCGGCGGGGCTGACCACCGTCGAGGAGGTGTTGCGGGTCACGCCGCAGAGCGAGCAGCGCTGATGAAAGTGTCACGACATGCGTCCATTGCCGAGTAAACACTTTTTATCCCGGCAAGCCCCGTTACACTCAAGGTAACAGCCTTCTCGATCAACACTTGCAACAGGGAATCGTCATGCAAATCGGTAGCGTACTCCTGCTCTTCGTCGGCCTGGCCATTGCCCTGGTGTTCATGGGCTTCAAGGTCGTGCCCCAGGGTTATCAATGGACGGTGGAGCGCTTCGGGCGCTACACCAACACCCTCAAGCCGGGCCTCAATATCATCATCCCGGTCATGGACCGCATCGGGCGCAAGATCAACGTCATGGAAAGCGTGCTCGACATCCCGCCCCAGGAAGTCATCACCGCCGACAACGCCACGGTGCAGATCGACGCCGTGTGCTTCTTCCAGGTGGTCAACGCCGCCCAGGCGGCCTACGAGGTAAACAACCTCGAGCACGCCATCCGCAACCTGTTGCAGACCAATATCCGCACCGTGCTCGGCTCCATGGAACTGGACGCCATGCTCGGCCAGCGCGACGCCATCAACGAACGCCTGCTGCGCACCGTCGACGAAGCGACCGCGCCGTGGGGCATCAAGGTGACCCGCATCGAGATCAAGGACATCAGCCCGCCGGCCGACCTGATGGCGGCCATGTCCGGGCAGATGAAGGCCGAGCGGGTCAAACGCGCGCAAATCCTCGAGGCCGAAGGCCTGCGCGCCTCGGCGATTCTCACCGCCGAAGGCAAGAAGCAGGCGCAGATCCTCGAAGCCGAGGGCGCCCGGCAGTCGGCCTTCCTGCAATCCGAGGCCCGCGAGCGCCAGGCCGAAGCCGAAGCCCGGGCGACCCAGGTGGTCTCCGAGGCCATCGCCAAGGGTAACGTGCAGGCGGTGAACTACTTTGTCGCGCAGAAATACATCGACGCCCTGGGCAAGCTGGCCTCGGCCAATAACAGCAAGGTGATCCTGATGCCGCTGGAGGCCAGCCAGGTGATCGGCGCGATAGGCGGCATCGGCGAGATCGTCAAGGCCACCTTCGACAGCAAGAAACCCTGAGGCAACGCCCATGTGGGAATTCCTGCAACACCTGTCGTTCTGGGACTGGCTGGCCCTCGGCACGCTGTTGCTGATTTTCGAGATATTCGGCGCCGGCGGTTACCTGCTGTGGGTGGGGACTGCCGCCGCGGCCGTGGGCGTCCTGACCTACCTGATTCCCGGCCTGCACTGGGCCTTGCAGTTCGTGCTGTTCGGCGTGCTGTCGATTCTGACCGCATGGCTCTGGTGGAAGCGCCAGCGCAGCAACGCCCGGCCCAGCGACCAGCCGGGGCTCAATGAGCGCGGTCATGATCTGCTCGGCAAGACGTTCATGGTGCATGTCGCCATTGTCGCCGGCCGTGGCAAGATCAAGGTCGGCGACAGTGTCTGGATGGCCACCGGGCCGGATAGCGAAGTGGGTACCCGAGTCCGGGTGGTCGGCCAGGACGGCAGTACCCTGCAGGTGGAAAGGATTGAGTGAAGGCGATGGAACTCCGGTGAGGCAACGGTAATCAAACCTTTCAGATACCCACACCGGAGTTACTCTCATGCGTCTCAAAACAGCAGTTGTCGCATTGGCCTTGTTTACCCTTCCCGTTGGCGCAGCGATGGCCGACGAGTTCTGGCGCAACGTTCTTTCCTCTGGCGCCACCACCGGCTCCACCTACCTGACCTTCAGGAAGGACCACAAGCTGGTGGCCGCGGCCCAGGACGATGCCAGCAGCTTCGTCGCCAGCAATGGCGGCATCCGTGGCCCTTACCTGGAGGCCGCGATGCAAAAACTGCGGGCCGAAAACCCGGACCTGAAGGTCACCGACATGCAACTGGCCAACGCCATCCTGGCGAAGAACACCGTCGCCGAAGACTGATTCAAACACTTCACCCACAAACCAGAACGCCGCTCACCCGCGGCGTTTTGCGTTGCCCGGCAGAAACCGCCGATCGACACCCAGGCACCGGCCCGACGTGCTCGTTCAGCGTCCGGACAGCAAAAAAAGCACCGAATTTTCACCTTAAAACAGTATCATCGCCAGCATTGCAGCCTTGCTGTCTACTCTTCACTGCCGGTAGAGCACTGTCGGCCTTCACATCGGACGTCACGACCCCATGAGCGAACTTCCTTTCCTGCCTTTTTCCAAACCGACCATCGACGAAGCGACCATTGCCGCCGTGGGCGATGTCCTGCGTTCCGGCTGGATCACCAGCGGTCCGAAGGTCGCGGCCTTTGAAGCGCAACTGTCGGAATATTTCGGCGGGCGTCCGGTGCGCACCTTCAACTCCGGCACCTGCACCATGGAAATCGCCTTGCGCATCGCCGGTATCGGCGCGGGCGACGAAGTGATCACCACGCCGATCTCCTGGGTCGCCACCGCCAACGTGATCATCGAAGTCGGCGCGACCCCGGTGTTCGCCGATATCGACCCGGTGACCCGCAATATCGACCTGGACAAGGTCGAGGCCGCCATCACCCCGCGTACCAAGGCGATCATCCCGGTTTACCTGTCCGGCCTGCCGGTGGACATGGATCGCCTGTACGCCATCGCCAAGAAACACAACCTGCGCATCGTCGAAGACGCGGCCCAGGCCCTGGGTTCGGAATGGAACGGCCAGAAGATCGGCGCCCTGGGTGACCTGGTGTCGTTCAGCTTCCAGGCGAACAAGAACATCACTTCGTCCGAAGGCGGCTGCCTGGTGTTGAACAACGCCGAAGAGGCCCGTCTGGCCGAGAAGTACCGCCTGCAGGGCGTGACCCGTACCGGCCATGACGGCCTGGACGTGGACGTGCTGGGCGGCAAATTCAACATGACCGACGTCGCCGCCGCCATCGGCCTGGGCCAGTTTGCCCATATCGATGCCATCACCCCGCACCGCCGCGGGCTGGCCGAGTACTATTTCGAGTGCTTTGGCAGTGATTTCGAAGAGAAATACGGTGCCCAGCTACCGGTGAAGGATTTCACCAACAGCAACTGGCATATGTTCCAGCTGGTACTGCCGGAGCGTCAGGACGGCCAGCCGGCGCGGGCGACCTTTATGGAAGAGATGAAGCAGCGCGGCATCGGCATCGGTTATCACTACCCGGCGATCCACCTGCTGAGCCTGTACCGCGAACGCGGCTTCAAGGAAGGCATGTTCCCGATCGCAGAGCGCGTCGGGCGCCTGATCGTGTCGTTGCCGATGTTCAACGCCATGACCAAGGCCGATGTCGAGCGTTCGGTGGCGGCGGTCAAGGCAGTCCTGAAGCCGTAACACCGTGATCGCGAGCACGCCTGCTCTTGTAGGAGCAAGCTTGCTCGCGATGAACGATAACGCGGTCAACCTGACGAATTACTCGCCGATAGCCTTCTTGTAACCCGCCGCATCCAGCAACTTCTCCAGCTCCGCCACATTGCTCGGCTTGAGCTTGAAGATCCACGCGCCGTGCGGATCGGAGTTCAGCAGCTCAGGCTCGCCGGACAACGCTTCGTTGACCGCAATCACTTCGCCCGACACTGGCGAATAGATATCCGAAGCCGCCTTCACCGACTCGACCACACCGGCAGCCTCGCCGGCGGCGAACACGGTACCGACTTCAGTCAGTTCCACGAACACCACATCCCCCAAGGCTTCCTGAGCATGGTCGCTGATGCCGACGGTGACGCTACCGTCAGCTTCCAGGCGGGCCCACTCGTGGCTTTCGGCAAAACGCAGATCAGCAGGGATATCGCTCATATTCAGTGTCCTCACATTTAAGTATCAGTGGCGGAGCGATTGAGGGCCCGCCGGAAAATTCAGATCAGGGTTTTACCATGACGCACGAACGTCGGCCTTACCACGCGAACCGGGTACCATTTGCCGCGAATTTCAACTTCAGCGCGATCAGCCGTGGCGGCGGGAACACGCGCCAGCGCAATCGACTTGCTTAGCGTAGGAGAGAAACTACCACTGGTGATCTCTCCTTCGCCAATCTCGGCGATCCGAACCACCTGGTGAGCCCGCAGAACGCCGCGCTCTTCCAGCACCAGGCCGACCAGCTTGAGCTTGGCGCCGGCGGTTTTTTCCGCCTCCAGGGCACCACGCCCGATAAAGTCGCGATCAGCCGATTCCCAGGCAATGGTCCAGGCCATATTGGCCGCCAGCGGCGAAACGTTCTGGTGAATATCCTGGCCGTACAGGTTCATGCCGGCTTCCAGGCGCAAGGTATCCCGGGCGCCCAGACCGATGGGCGAGATACCCGCGCCCACCAGATCGTTGAAAAAGCCGGGGGCCTGGTCGGCCGGCAGGATGATTTCCAGACCGTCTTCCCCGGTGTAGCCGGTGCGGGCGATAAACCAGTCGCCGTCACTGCGGCCTTCGAAGGGCTTGAGTTGCTGGATCAGTTGGCCGCGGGACTGGCTCACCAGTTCGGCGATCTTGTGCCGGGCCTGTGGCCCCTGGATCGCCAGCATCGCCAGCTCCGGGCGCTCGTGCAGTTGCACGTCATAGCCGCCGAGCCGGGCCTGCATCCAGGCCATGTCCTGATCACGGGTCGCGGCATTGACCACCAGGCGGTAACCGCTCTCGGTGCGATAGACGATCATGTCGTCGACCACCCCACCGTGCTCATTGAGCATCGCGCTGTACAAGGCGCGACCGAGGCCGTCGAGACGCTCGACATCGTTGGCCAGCAGATGGCGCAGCCAAGCCTTGGCCTGACTGCCGGTGATATCGATCACGGTCATGTGCGAGACATCGAACACACCGCAGTCACGTCGCACCTGATGGTGCTCCTCGACCTGCGAGCCGTAATGCAGTGGCATATCCCAACCGCCAAAATCGACCATCTTCGCGCCGAGGGCGAGGTGCAGGTCATAGAGAGGCGTACGCTGTCCCATGGGTTTCTCCTTCCGGGCGTGGCGAAGGCGCGGACAGGCAGGAAACCGGCTTGAGCCCTTTATGGATGGGGCCTTGAGTCCTGTTTCGTACCCGGTCTGTCAGACGGACCGCACCGAATGCCGCGCATTGTAGCCGCAAGGGGGAGCCATGACACCTAGCCGATTCGATGCGCCGAGCGGCGAATCAAACCGATCACCGGCAACAGGCCGACCAGCACCAGGGTCAAGGCCGGCAGCGAGGCCCGCGCCCACTCCCCTTCGCTGGTCATTTCGAAGATCCGCACCGCCAGCGTGTCCCAGCCAAACGGGCGCATCAGCAGGGTCGCGGGCATTTCCTTGAGCACATCGACGAACACCAGCAGCGCCGCGCTCAAGGCGCCGGGCAACAATAACGGCAGATACACTTTGCAAAAAAGTACTGGCCCACTGACCCCAAGGCTACGCGCCGCTTCGGGCAGGGACGGTCGGATACGCGCCATGCTGTTTTCCAAGGGACCATAGGCCACGGCGATAAAGCGCACCAGGTAGGCCAGCAGCAAGGCCGACAGGCTGCCCAGCAGCAACGGCTTGCCTGCCCCGCCCAACCAGCCCGACAGCGGGATCACCAGCACCCGGTCCAGATAGCTGAACGCGAGCATGATCGACACCGCCAGCACCGAGCCCGGCAGCGCGTAGCCGAGGTTGGCCAGGCTGACCCCGGAGCGGATCAGCCGGGTCGGCGCCTGGCGCCGGGCAAAGGCCAGCAGCAAGGCCACGCCGACGGTGATCAGGGCCGCCATGACGCCCAGGTAAAGGGTGTGCAGGATCAAGCCGGTGTAGCGCTCATCGAGATCGAAGCGACCGCGCTGCCAGAACCAGACCAGCAGTTGCAGCAGCGGGATGACAAAAGCGCAGGCAAATACCAGCAGGCACCAGGCACTGGCCGCCAGGGCCTTGAACCCGTGCAGGTGATAGAGCGGCTGGGCTCGCGGGCGCTCATTGCCGCTGCGCACGGCGCCACGGGCGCGGCGTTCGCCATAGAGCACCAGCATCACCGCTAGGAGCAGCAGGCTGGCCAGCTGCGCGGCGCTGGAGAGGCTGAAGAAGCCGTACCAGGTCTTGTAGATGGCGGTGGTGAAGGTGTCGAAGTTGAACACCGCGACGGCGCCGAAATCCGCCAGGGTTTCCATCAGCGCCAGGGCCACGCCGGCACCGATGGCCGGACGCGCCATGGGCAGCGCCACCCGCCAGAACGCCTGCCAGGGCGATTGCCCGAGCACCCGGGCGGCTTCCATCAGGCCCTTGCCCTGGGCCATGAAGGCGGTGCGCGCGAGCAGGTAGACGTAGGGGTAGAAAACCAGCACCAGGACCAGGATCACCCCGCCGGTGGAGCGCACCCGGGGTAATCGCAGGCCGCTGCCGAGCCATTCGCGCAACAGACTCTGCACCGGGCCGGAGAAATCCAGCAGGCCGACAAAGACAAACGCCAGCACATAGGCCGGGATGGCGAACGGCAGCATCAGCGCCCAGTCCAGCCAGCGCCGGCCAGGGAATTCGCAGAGGCTGGTGAGCCAGGCCAGGCTCACCCCTAGCAGGGTGACGCCGAGGCCGACGCCCAGCACCAAGGTCAGGGTGTTGCCCAGCAGACGCGGCAGCTGGGTATCCCAGAGGTGGGACCAGATCTGCAGGTCGATCGACTGCCAGGACAACAGCAGCACGCTCAGCGGCAGCAGTACCAGGGCGGCGACAGCAAATACCGGAAGGTACCAGCGGCGTTGAGCGGGATGGGCCAAGTCAGTTCCAGCCGGCGCGATCCATCAGGCGGATCGCCTCGGCCTGGCGCTTGCCGGCAATCTCGACGGGCAAGGTATCGGGCACGAACTTGCCCCAGCTCGCCACTTCCGCCGACGGCGGCACCGCCGGGTTGGCCGGAAACTCCTGGTTCACGTCGGCAAAGATGCGCTGCGCCTCGGGGGTGGTCATCCACTCCACCAGGGCCTTGGCCGCTTCCGGATGCGGCGCGTGCTGGGTCAGGCCGATGCCCGAGAGATTCACGTGCACACCACGGTCGCCCTGGTTCGGCCAGAACAGTTTGACCGCCAGGTTCGGGTTCTGCTTGTGCAGGCGACCGTAGTAGTAGGTGTTGACAATCCCGACGTCGCACTGCCCGGCATTGATCGCCTCCAGCACGGCGATGTCATCGGAAAACACATCGGTGGACAGGTTGCCGACCCAGCCCTTGAGAATCTGCTCGGTCTTCTCGTCGCCATGCACCTCGATCAGCGTGGCGGTCAGCGACTGGTTGTAGACCTTCTTCGCCGTGCGCAGGCACAGGCGGCCTTCCCACTGCTTGTCGGCGAGGGCTTCGTAGGTGCTCAGGTCGGCCGGCTTGACCCGTTCGGTGGAATACGCCAGGGTCCGCGCACGCAGGCTCAGGCCGGTCCACGCATGGGCGGACGAACGGTATTGCAGCGGGATATTGGCGTCGATCACCTTGGACGTGAAGGGCTGCAGGATACCCATCTTTTCCGCCTGCCAGAGGTTGCCGGCATCGACGGTGAGCAGCAGGTCGGCACTGGCGTTTTCGCCTTCGGCCTTGATCCGCTGCATCAGCGGCGCTTCCTTGTCAGTGATGAACTTGATCTTGACCCCGGTCTTGGCGGTGTAGGCGTCAAAGACCGGCTTGATCAGTTCGTCGATGCGCGAGGAGTAGACCACCACTTCGTCGGCGGCGTGGGCAGTGCCGGCCATGAGGGAAAGGGCCAGGGCAGTCAGTAGACGCTTCGGTGCCAACATGGGAGCGGTCTCTCGATTTCGAAATGAGCGCGAAATGATAGTGACTCACATTTCGCTTCTCAAACCTAACCGGGGACGGAGGAGTTACCAGATGTTGCACGAGGCCCGTCAGGCCCTGGCCAGCTCCGGCAGGTCGCCCGTCAGCCCCAGCGCCTGGCGCACGAACAGCGCCTTGGCCTCGGGCATCTGCTCGACGCTTTTCAACCCGGTGTTACGCAGCCAGCGCAGTGCCAGCGAGTCCGCCTGGAACAGCCGCTCGAAACCTTCCATCGCTGCCATCAACCCCAGGTTGTGGGGCATGCGCCGCCGCTCGAAACGGCTGAGCACCCGCACATCCGCCAGCCGCTCGCCACGTTCGCACGCATGCAGCAGTTCTTCAGCCAGCACCGCCGCATCAAGAAAGCCCAGGTTCACACCCTGGCCAGCCAGCGGGTGAATGGTGTGCGCGGCATCGCCGATCAGCGCCAGCCCTTCGGCCACATAACGTTTGGCGTGGCGTTGACGCAGCGGCACACAGAGCCGTGAGTCCGCCGACAGCACGGTCCCCAGCCGACCTTCGAAGGCCCGCTCCAGCTCCCGGCAGAAGGCCTCCTCTTCCAGCAGCATCAGGCGCTGCGCCTGCTCCGGCGTGGTCGACCAGACGATCGAGCACCAGTCCTGCTGCCCATCACGCTCCAGGGGCAAAAATGCCAGCGGACCGTCATCGGTAAAACGCTGCCAGGCGGTCATCTGGTGCGGTTGCGAGCTGCGCACGCTGGTCACGATCGCATGATGCAAGTAGTCCCACTCGCGGGTGGCACAGCCGGCCAGGCGGCGCACCGCCGAATTAGCCCCGTCGGCGGCGATCACCAGGGGTGCGCGCAGCTTGCGACCATCGGCCAGGGTCAGCAGCCAGTCGTCGCCGGAGCGGCGCATCTGCTCCAGGCGTGCATTGGCCAGCAGGCCCATGTCGCAGTCATGCAGGCGCTCGAGCAGGGCATCCTGGACCACCCGGTTCTCGACGATATGCCCGAGCACCTCGGCATGCACGCTGGCCGCCGAGAAGTGAATCTGCCCGGTGCCGCTGCCGTCCCAGACCTGCATGTCGCGGTACGGGCTGGCCCGCCGGGCGCTGATCCCGTCCCATACGCCGAGGCGTTCGAGAATCCGCTGGCTGGCGGCGGACAGCGCGCTGACCCGCGGCTCGAAGGCTGCCTGCGGGTCGAACGGCTTGACGCTCAGGGGGCTGCCGTCGAGCAGGAGAATCTCCAGCCCGCTGTCTTTCAACGCCAGGGCCAGGGCGCTTCCGACCATTCCGGCCCCGACAATCAGCACATCTGCGCGCATTTCCATGCTTTAAGCCTTAGTGAAGGTTATGCGGACCTTGTAGGAGCAGGGCTTGCCCGCGAAGAGGGCCTTGAGGCCGCCAAAAGCTTCGCGGGCAAGCCCTGCTCCTACAGGGTTCGAGGTGTGGATACGGGCGCATTCCGGGCCCGGCAAGGCCCTAGACATCGGAACGGGTACCCAAGCCCATCGCCTGCCGGGCGAACCAGCGTTTGGCCGGCGGCAGCAGGTCCAGGCCCAGCAGGCCGATATTACGCCCCAGGGCCACCAGCGGCTGGGCATTGCCGAACAGGCGGGTGACCTGGTCGGAGAAGCCCACGGTGAGCTGTTGGTCCAGGCGCTGGCGCTCCTGATAGGCCTGCAAGGTGCTCAGGTCGCCCAAGGGTGCCGTGCTCGCCAGCAAGGCCTCGGCCAGGGCCTGGGCATCGCGCAGGGACAGGTTGAAGCCCTGCCCGGCAATCGGATGCAGGCTGTGGGCCGCGTTGCCCAGCACCACCAGATGCGCACGCACCTGTTCTTCGGCTTCCACCAGGCTCAGCGGGTACAGGTGCCGCGCGCCGACCTGGCGCAAGGTGCCCAGGCGATAGCCGAACACCCCCTGCAACTCGGCGAGGAAACTGCGCTCGTCCAGTGCGGCCAGACGCTGGGCATCCATCCCGAGACGGGTCCAGACCAGCGCACAACGATTCTCCGGCAACGGCAGCAGGGCCATCGGCCCCTCGTCGGTAAAGCGCTCGAAGGCCATGCCGTTATGGGCTTCGCTGGGGGTGATATTGGCGATCAGCGCACTCTGGTGATAAGGCCGCTTGCGCACGCCGATCCCCAACTGCTCGCGCAACCCGGAACGGCCGCCGTCGGCCAGGATCGCCAGGTCGCAGTCCAGCTGGGTTTCATCCCCCAGGGTCAGGCGATAGCCGTCTTCCAGCGGTTGCAGGTGGGTGACCTCGGCCGGACAGCGCCAACTGATCACTTCCTGGTCCAGGGCCTGCCACAGGCATTGCCCCAGCCAGGCGTTTTCCACCACATAACCCAGGGCCGGCACGCCCTCCTCCATGGCAGACAGCCGCGCGGTGGAGAAACGCCCGCGGTCGGACACATGAATCTGCTTGATCGGCTCGGCGCGCGGGCTGATCGACTGCCACACACCCAGGCGCTGATAGATCTGCCGGGCGCCGAAGGACAGCGCAGAAGAACGCGCGTCGTAGCTGGGTTGATAACTGTCGCCGGGGGCGAACGGTTCGATCAGGGTAATCTTCCAGCCCCGGGCCTTGGCCCCGGCCTGCAAGGCCAGCGCCAGGCTGGCACCGACCAGGCCACCGCCAATGATCGCCAGATTGACCCGACTCATGCCGCCTGGGTCCGGGCAGCCGCCATCAGCGCCTCGATCTCGGCCACGGTCTTGGGCACGCCGCCGGTGAGAATCTCACAGCCTTGTCTGGTCACCACTACATCGTCCTCAATGCGCACGCCAATACCTCGCCATTTCTTCGCCACGCTCTGGTTGTCCGGGGAGATATAGATCCCCGGCTCCACGGTCAGCGCCATGCCGACCTCCAGCACGCGCCATTGATCGCCGACCTTGTAGTCGCCGACATCATGCACATCCATCCCCAGCCAATGGCCGGCACGGTGCATGTAGAAGGCCTTGTAGGCTTCGCTGGCGATCAGCTCGTCGACATCGCCCTGCAGCAACCCCAGTTCCACCAGACCTGCGGTAATCACCTGCACCGTCGCCTCGTGGGCCTGGTTCCAATGCTTGTTCGGCGCGATCTCGGCAAAAGCCGCTTCCTGGGACGCCAGCACCAGTTCGTAGATCGCCTTCTGCTCCGGCGAAAACCGCCCGCTGACCGGCCAGGTGCGGGTGATATCGCTGGCGTAGCAGTCGATCTCGCAACCGGCGTCGATCAACACCAGGTCGCCGTCCTTGAGCACCGCGTCATTCTGCTGATAGTGCAGGATGCAGCTGTTGCGCCCGGTCGCGACAATGGAACCGTAGGCCGGCATCTTCGCCCCGCCCCTGCGGAACTCGTAGTCCAGCTCCGCTTCCAGGCTGAACTCATGCAATCCGGCGCGGCTGGCTTGCATCGCCCGCACATGGGCACGGCAGGAAATCGCCGCGGCCTCGCGCATCACTTTCACTTCCGCCGCCGATTTATACAGGCGCATGTCGTGCAGCAGATGATCCAGGGCAACGAATTCGTTCGGCGGTTGCGCACCAAGGTGGGCCTTGGAACGGATCACGTTGATCCACTCCATCAGGTGCCGGTCGAACTCCGGGTTGCTGCCCATGGCCGAATAGACCCGGTCGCGCCCTTCGATCAGGCCCGGGAGAATGTCGTCGATATCGTTGATCGGGAACGCGTCGTCGGCACCGAAGTCGCGGATCGCGCCCTCCTGGCCGGCGCGCAGGCCGTCCCAGAGCTCGCGCTCGACATTGCGCTCGCGGCAGAACAACAGGTACTCGCCGTGGGGCCGGCCGGGGATCAGCACGATCACCGCCTGGGGCTCGGGAAAACCGCTCAGGTACTGGAAGTCGCTGTCCTGGCGATAGACATGTTCGACATCACGATTGCGGATCGCCACGGCGGCGGCCGGCAGGATCGCGATGCTGTTGGGTTCCATCCGCGCCATGAGGGCCTTGCGGCGCCGGGCGTATTCCGCTTTCGGGATATGGATCATGGGCAGATGGAGCTCCCTGTCTGAAGGCTTCTTAGTGCAGAGAAGGCTTGGCAGCCGGTTCAGCCGGTTTGTTGATTTCGGTGAACAGCAGCAGCGGCGCGACCCGCAGGTATTCCATGACTTCCATATAGTCGCTTTCGCCGTCGTCGGACTCTTCCAGGGCTTCCTGCACCTGGGCGATGGCCGCCAGGTCCTGGAGCACCTCGGTGGCCTCGACGCTCAGGGCGTTGGCGCGATAGGTCAGGCCGAAACCGGCGAGAAAGCCCTGGCACCACTGGCCCAGGGCAATCGCGCGCTCGGTCAGGGGCGCATCGTCGGTGGGCAGCAGCAGGACAACGGTCATGTCGTCGCTGGTAAGCTCGCCCTTGACCATCTCTTGCAGGCCGATCAGGGCGTTGCGCACGTTGTCTTGCGGTTCGCCTTCGAGCAGCTCGGCGGCGTCCACCAGCCAGCTGTCGGCTTCGAAGCCGGCACCGGCGCAACTGCGGCCGAGCAACAGGCCGTGCAGTTCGGCCGGCGAGACAGGATGACCGCTGGTGCTCAGCAGGGTGGCAAAGGCGTTATACGGGGAATTCTGAATGGGCATGGGCGGCTAGGCGCCAAGCGGCGCAATGTCTAGAATGAAGGCCTTGTATCCTAGCATTCGCGCACGAGCCAGACCATCGGCCGTCCAAACGTTTGCTCCGCGCTGTGATTACTACCGCTCATCAGTCATATTCAGTGGATACCCGATGGAAGACACCGACCTGCACGCGCTGATGGCCAGACTCGAACTGTTGATTACCCGGGTCGAGCAACTAAAAAGCCAAAATGGACTCTTACTAGCTCAGGAAAAGACCTGGCGCGAGGAGCGCGCAACCCTCATTGAAAAAAACGAAATCGCCCGGCGTAAGGTCGAATCCATGATTTCGCGCCTCAAAGCCCTGGAGCAAGACTCATGAGTTCAAGCAATAACGTGACCGTGCAGATCCTCGATAAAGAATATTCGATCATCTGCCCGCAGGAAGAACGCAGCAACCTGGTCAGTGCCGCTCGCTACCTGGACGGCAAGATGCGCGAGATCCGCAGCAGCGGTAAAGTCGTCGGTGCCGATCGCATCGCCGTGATGGCCGCGCTGAACATTACCCACGACCTGCTGCACCGCCAGGAACGCCCGGATGTGCAGGCCAGCGGCTCGACCCGCGAACAGGTGCGTGATCTGCTCGAGCGTGTCGATTTGGCGCTGTCCACTGATCCGGACAACAGCAAAGGCTGATTCCTACAGCGAGTTTCGGGTATACTGATGCCACTCCCTGGAGTGCTTGCCAGTTGGTGATGTCCCTGAGCCGATTCGCAAAACCACGGGAGTTGCACGTTGGGGCCGGTGCGCATGTCCGCTAGACGGAAAGCCTTAAGGCCTCCTGCAACTTCCACCTTGAACTCTCGGGTTCAAGGGCTAAGCCGACAGCGGTACGTCGGGGAGCCTGATTTCAACCCAGTGCCGGCTTTCACTGCCGGCATTGGTGTTAACGAGTTGCCGTCCTGGCCGCTCGATTGCCCAAGCCAGATGCCATGACCGAACCTGCGCCGCCTTCCCGCCCGCAACTTCGACGACTGCTGCGCAAAGCCCGCCGCGCGCTCAGCGCCAGCAAACAGCGCCAGGCTGCCCGTGGCCTGTATCGGCAATTGGCGCAACACCCGCTGTTTCGCCGCGCCCGCCATATTTCCCTGTACCTGCCCACCGACGGCGAGATCGATCCGCGCCTGCTGCTGCGTGAAGCACAACGGCGCGGCAAGCACACCTATCTGCCGGTGCTGAGCGCCTGGCCGCGCACGCGGATGGTGTTCCAGCGCATTCGGCCGGGGGAGAAGCTGCAACCCAATCGTTTTCGCATCCTTGAGCCAAGGGTCAAGCTGGCCGCGCAACGCAAGGTCTGGACGCTGGACCTGGTGCTGCTGCCACTGGTGGGTTTCGATGTGGAAGGCGGACGACTGGGGATGGGCGGCGGTTTCTATGACCGCAGCCTGGCGTACCTGGCCCGCCGTCAAAGCTGGCGCAAGCCGACGCTGCTGGGGCTGGCCCATGAATGCCAGAAAGTCGCGAAGTTGAATCAGGCCAGCTGGGATGTGCCGTTACAGGGCACGGTCACCGACCGCGCCTGGTATTTCGCGCAATAAAGAATCGGTTGGATCCGGCAAGAACCGCCGGGATCAGCGCTTGAACAGAGTCGACTGCTGAGGCTGCTTCTGGACGATTTCCACCGGCACGTCTTTCTTGCCGGACCAGAGGCCCTGGGCATAGCCCGTAGTGACCACGCCCAAACCGAACAAAATCACCAAAATCCATAGTAAATCCGGTTTGCGTTTCATCGATTGCCCCCCTAGGCAAATGATCCACGATGACAGCAACGGTTTTCGTTATAGGCCGTGCAGCAGCGTCAAGCTTAAAATCCCGGCATTTTGCGATAACGTGAAGCACTACGCAAACACTGGCGTCAACCGACCGTCGGTTAGTGCCCGAAATTGCCCGACAAATTGCCCAAGGAGCAAAACCATGGCCTATTGGCTGATGAAATCCGAGCCCGACGAACTGTCCATCGAAGGCCTGGCCAAGCTCGGCGAGACACGCTGGGATGGCGTGCGCAATTACCAGGCGCGCAATTTCCTGCGGGCGATGGCCGCCGGTGATGAGTTTTTCTTCTATCACTCCAGCTGCCCGGAGCCGGGGATTGCCGGGATTGGTCGGATAGTGGCGGCGGCGTACCCGGACCCGACGGCGCTGGACCCCGAGAGCGCTTATCACGACCCCAAGGCCAGTGCCGAGAAGAATCCCTGGAGCGCGTTGCAGGTGGCCCATGTGGAGACCTTTGGCAAGGTGCTGGGGCTCGGCTATCTGAAGCAGCAGGCCGAGTTGGCGGAGATGCCGCTGGTGCAGAAAGGCAGCCGATTGTCGGTGATGCCGGTCACAGCCGGGCAGTGGGCAGCGGTTCTGGCTTTGCGCTGAGCCTACTGGCCTCTTCGCGGGCAAGCTCCGCTCCCACAGTACAGTGTCGATCACGGATTTTGTGCACGACACTGACCTAATGTGGGAGCGGAGCTTGCCCGCGAAGAGGCCGGCACGAACAACACAACATCCAACGATGCACCCTGCACTCGATTCAGGTTAGGCTTGCCGTTCATTTGACCAATATCAACGCGTTTCGCCGCGTATCCGGTCAAAATTGGACGCTACTGACGCAGGATGCCGTAATGTCGATGAATCAACACAGTTCCCGTCTTTTCGCCGCTGCCCTGCTCGTGCTGCTGGCCGCCGCCGGTGGCTTCGGCTACTGGAAATCCCTTCACGACCGCCTGCCCGAAGGCCTCGGCATGGGCAACGGCCGCCTTGAAGCCACCGAAGTACAGATCGCCAGCAAAACCCCGGGCAGGCTGGCCGAAGTGCTGGTCAACGAAGGCGACAAGGTCACCCGGGGCCAACTGCTTGCCCGCCTCGACACCCGCACCCTCGAAGCCCAGCGCAACCAGGCTGAAGCCGAAGTGCTGCGCGCCCGCGAGAACTTCGCCGCCAACCAGGCCAACGTGCAACTGCGCCAAAGCGAACTGTTGCTGGCCGGCCAGGAGCTCAAGCGCTTTCGCGAACTGTCCCAGCGTGGTTTCGCCAGCGGCCAGGTGATCGACCAGCAACAGGCCCGCTACGACACCAGCACCGCCGCGCTGACCGCCGCCAAGGCCCAGGTCTCGGCCACCAACGCCGCCATCGGCGCGGCCCAGGCCCAGGTCGCCCAGTTGACCAGCGAAATCGATGACAGCAGCCTGCGCGCGCCCCTCGACGGCATCATCCAGCTGCGCCTGGCCGAACCCGGGGAAGTCCTCGGCGCCGGCGGCCGGGTGTTGCTGCTGATCGACCCCAACGACCAGTACATGAACCTCTACCTGCCCGCCTCCGTGGTCGGCCGCCTGACCCAGGGCGACGACGCGCGGATCCTGCTCGACGCCCTGCCCGAACATCCCCTGCCGGCGAAAGTCGCCTTCGTCGCCGCCAAGTCGCAGTTCACCCCCAAGGAAGTGGAAACCCGCGACGAACGGCAGAAACTGGTGTTCCGGGTCAAACTGCGCCTGACCGAACCCGCCGCCGTGCCCCAGGCCAAACCCGGCATGCCCGGCGCCGGTTACGTGCGCACAAGTCCCGTGGACTGGCCGGCCAACCTGAAATGAGTGACCTGGCGCTACAAGCCAGTGGCATCCAGCATCGCTACGGCGATCAGCAGGCCCTGATCGACATCGCCTTCAGCCTGCCCGCCGGTACCCGCTGCGGCCTGATCGGCCCGGACGGCGCCGGGAAATCGAGCCTGCTGGGACTGATCGCCGGGGTCAAGAAACTCCAGCAAGGCCAGTTGCAGGTGCTCGGCGGGGCCATCGACGAGCGCCGCCACCGCAGCAGTCTGTACCCGCGCATCGCCTTCATGCCCCAGGGCCTGGGGGGCAACCTTTACCCCGACTTGTCGATCAGCGAAAACATCCGTTTCTTCGCCACGCTGTTCGGGCTGGGCAAGGCCGAGTGCGACCTGCGCATGCACAGTCTGCTGCGCGCCACCGACCTTGAGCACTTCAGCGAGCGGCCGGCCGGCAAACTCTCCGGCGGCATGAAGCAGAAGCTCGGCCTGTGCTGTGCGCTGATCCACGACCCCGACCTGCTGATCCTCGACGAGCCCACCACCGGCGTCGACCCGCTGTCGCGGCGGCGCTTCTGGGAACTGGTGGATGAATTCCGCCGCCAGCGCCCGCAGTTGACGCTGCTGGTGGCCACCGCTTATATGGAGGAGGCCGAACAGTTCGAGCACTGCCTGATGCTCGACCGTGGCCGCCTGATCGCCGCCGGCCTGAGCCAGGAACTGGCCGCCAGCACCGCGAGCGGCAAGCTCGACGACGCCTTCACCCATTTCCAGGGCGACAGCGGCCACGACAACCAGCCCCTGGTGATCCCGCCCCGGGACGCCGGCCAGACCGATATCGCCATCGAAGCCCACGAACTGACCTTGCGCTTCGGCGACTTCACGGCGGTGAACAAGGTCAGCTTCGCCATCGGTCGCGGCGAGATCTTCGGTTTTCTCGGTTCCAACGGCTGCGGCAAGACCACCACGATGAAGGTCCTCACCGGCCTGATGCCCGCCAGCGAAGGCAGTGCCACGCTGCTCGGCAAACCGGTGGACGCCGCGGACCTGGCGACCCGCAAGCGGGTCGGCTTCATGTCCCAGAGTTTCTCGCTGTACGGCGAACTCAGTACGCGGCAGAACCTTGAATTGCACGCGCGCCTGTTCGACCTGCCCAAGGTCGACAGCGCGACCCGGATCGAGGAACTGATCCAGCGCTTCAACCTTGGCGAGATCGCCGACCAGCCGTCCGGCGCCCTGCCCCTGGGCCTGCGCCAACGCCTGTCGCTGGCGGTGGCGGTACTCCATCGCCCGGAAGTGCTGATCCTCGACGAACCCACCTCAGGGGTCGATCCGGCGGCACGGGATGACTTTTGGCGCCTGCTGATCGAGCTGTCCCGGGAACAGGGTGTGACGATCTTTCTCTCCACCCACTTCATGAACGAAGCCCAGCGCTGCGATCGCATTTCCTTGATGCATGCCGGCCAGGTGCTCGCCTGCGACACCCCCGATGCCCTGCAACGGCAGTTTCACGGCGACACCCTGGAGGCCGCCTTTGTCCGCTGCCTGGAGCAGGCGCAGGGCAGTTCGCCGGAACCGCAGGCCGCCAGCGGTGACACAGCGCTGCCATCGTCCGGCCTGGCACCGAACAAGACCGGTTTCAGTCCGGCGCGCTTGCTGGCCGTGGCCAGCCGCGAAGGCAAGGAACTGCTGCGCGACAAGGTGCGACTGGCTTTCGCCCTGCTGGGATCGCTGTTCATGATGGTGATCTTCGGCTACGGGATTTCCCTGGACGTGGAAAATCTTGCCTTCGCCGTCTATGACCAGGACCAGACGCCACAAAGCCGGGCCTACCTGGAAGCCTTCCGCGGCTCGCGTTACTTCGAAGAGAAAACCCCGATCCGCGATGCCGCGCAACTGCACCAGCGCCTGCAACGCTCGGAGATCAAGCTGGCGCTGGAGATCCCCCCGGGCTTCGGCCGCGACCTGTATGCCGGGCGCCAGCCCACGGTCGCCGCCTGGCTGGACGGCGGCATGCCGTTCCGCGCCGAAACCAGCCGCAACTATGTCGAGGCCGTGCACCAGGCCAACCTCGAGCAACTGGCGGCGCAAAGCAGCCCGGCCTATGACGCCCGCCCCGCCGCCCGACTGGAAACCCGCTTTCGCTACAATCAGGACGTGGTCAGCGTGAATGCCATCGGCCCCGGCGTCATGGCGCTGATCCTGGCCTTTATCCCGGCGATGCTCACCGCCCTGGGCATTGTTCGGGAGAAGGAGCTCGGTTCGATCACCAACTTCTATGCCACGCCCCTGACCCGCCTGGAGTTCCTGCTGGGCAAGCAGGCGCCGTATCTGGTGGTCAGCCTGATCAACCTGGCCCTGCTGGTGGCGATGAACCGCTGGCTGTTCGGCGTGCCCTTCAAGGGCAGCGGCCTGACCCTGGCCCTGGGCGGCATGCTCTATGTGCTCGCGACCACCGGCATGGGCCTGCTGATCTCGGCCTTCACCCGCACCCAGATCGCCGCGATCCTCGGCACCATGATCATCACCAGCCTGCCGACCATCCAGTTTTCCGGATTGATCGTGCCGCGCTCGTCGCTGGAAGGCGGCGCCGCGTTGATGGGCATGCTGTTCCCCGCCGGGCACTTTCTCGATATCGCCGTCGGCACCTTCACCAAGGCCCTGGACCTGCGCGAACTATGGCCGCAGTGCCTGGCGTTGTTCGGGTTCTTCGTCGCCTTTACCGGCCTGAGCCTGCTCATGCTCAAGAAGCAGGAGGCCTGATGCACAAGCTCGCCCATATCCTGCGCCTCGGCATCAAGGAACTGACCAGCCTGCGCCATGACAGCGTCCTGCTGCTGTTCCTGTTCTATGCCTTCAGCGTGGCGATCTACATGCCCGCGGCCGGCTCGGTGATCGGCGTGCACAACGCCAGTGTCGCCCTGGTGGACGAGGACCGCAGCGCGCTGTCGCGCAAACTGGGCGATGCCCTGCAACCGCCGGAATTCCAGCGCCCGGCGCCGTTGGCCTACGACCGCCTGGACGCGGCCCTGGACAGCGGCCAGTACACCTTCGTGATCAATGTGCCGGCCAACTTCCAGAGCGACCTGCTGGCCGGCCGCTCACCCACCGTGCAGGTCAACGTCGACGCCACCGCCATGAGCCAGGCATTCATGGGTGCCGGCTATATCGGGCGGATCTTCCAGCGCGAACTCCTCGAGTACGGCGGCCAGGCCGACGCCGCGAGCCAGACGCCGGTGCTACTGACCAGCCGGGCGTTGTTCAACGCCAACCTGGAGGGCGGCTGGTTCCTGGCGGTGATCCAGATCGTCAACAACATCACCATCCTGGCGATCATCCTCACCGGCACCGCACTGCTGCGCGAACGCGAGCACGGCACCCTGGATCACCTGCTGGTGCTGCCGCTCACGGCCCTGGAAATCATGCTGGCGAAAATCTGGAGCAACCTGCTGGTGGTGGTGATCTGCACCTGGGTATCGCTGGAAGTGATCGTCAAGGGCGCGCTGGGCGTGCCGTTGGCCGGCTCGTTGGGCTTGTTCCTGGGGGTGACGGCGCTGTATCTGTTCGCCAGCACGGCCCTGGGGATTTTCCTCGCGACCCTGGCCCGCTCGACTCCGCAGTTCGGCCTGCTGGCGATCCCGGTGATCATCCCCATGCTCCTGCTGTCCGGCGGCAGCACGCCGCTGGACAGCATGCCGACCTGGCTGCAATGGGTGATGCAGGGCTCGCCGTCGACGCACTTCGTCAGCCTGGCGTCGGCGATCCTGTTCCGCGATGCCGGGGTCAGCGTGGTCTGGCCCGACCTGCTGGCGCTGGCGGGCATCGGCCTGGTGTTCTTCAGCGTGGCCCTGGCGCGGTTCCGCAGGAGCCTGGCGTCCTAGGTTTACTGAACGATCAGGTTATTGAACAGCAGGTCCTCGACCACCGGCTTGCCGGTTTCGTCGCTCATCACCTGCTGAACCTGCTTCAGCGCTTCCTGGCGCATCTTTTCCTTGGCGTCGACGTTGCTCATCGAATCCACGGTCTGCTGGGCGAACAGCGCCACCAGTTGGTTACGGATCAACGGCTCGTTGGCCTTGACCGCCTTGGCCGCTTCCTCGCCGGTCACGCGCAAGGCCACATCGGCCTTGTAGACCTTGAGTTTCGGACTGCCATCAAGACCATAGTTACCGACAAACGGCGGCGTCAGGCTGATATAGCTGACTTTCGGACCCGCGCCTTCCCCTTCCTTGGCTTCTTCCGCCGCCACTGCCGCCAACGGCAGGGACAAGGCCAACATCAACATGATCAACGCTTTCACAATTCGCTCCTTATCCGGTTTGCGGCCTAGCATAGCGACCCGCACCGCCCTGCCCAAGCAAAAGCTTATGGCGGACTATCAGGGTGGGGCATGCTCGTTGACCCTTCGACTCACACACCTACACTTATCGGCCATCACTCCCAAAGGAATAGCCCGATGAAAGCCGTGCTCTGCAAAGCCTTCGGCCCCGCCGAAACGCTGGTGCTGGAAGAGGTCGCCAGCCCGGTGCCCGCAAAGAACGAGATCCTCTTGCAGGTACACGCCGCCGGGGTGAACTTCCCGGACACGCTGATCATCGAGGGCAAATACCAGTTCAAGCCACCCTTCCCGTTTTCCCCGGGTGGCGAAGCGGCCGGCGTGGTCGCCGCGGTGGGCGAGAAGATCAGCCACCTCAAGGTCGGCGACCGGGTGATGGCCCTGACCGGCTGGGGCAGTTTTGCCGAAGAGGTGAAAGTGCCCGGCTATAACGTGCTGCCGATCCCCCCCGCCATGGACTTCACCACCGCCGCCGCCTTCAGCATGACCTACGGCACCTCCATGCACGCCCTCAAGCAGCGTGCGCAGTTGCAGCCAGGGGAAACCCTGCTGGTACTCGGCGCCTCCGGAGGCGTGGGCCTGGCCGCCGTGGAAATCGGCAAGGCCATGGGCGCCCGGGTGATCGCCGCCGCCAGCAGCGCGGAGAAGCTGGCGGTGGCCAAGGCCCTCGGCGCCGATGAGCTGATCAACTATGGCCAGGACAATCTCAAGGATGAAATCAAGCGCCTGACCGACGGCAACGGCGTCGACGTGATCTACGACCCGGTCGGCGGCGACCTGTTCGACCAGGCCATCCGTTCCATCGCCTGGAACGGCCGCCTGCTGGTGGTGGGTTTTGCCAGCGGGCGAATCCCGGAGCTGCCGGTGAACCTGGCACTGCTCAAGGGTGCGGCGGTGATCGGGGTGTTCTGGGGCTCGTTCGCCCAGCGCCAGCCCCAGGACAACGCCGCCAACTTCCAGCAACTGTTCAACTGGTTTGCCGAAGGCAAATTGAAGCCACTGGTATCGCAGACCTATCCCCTGGCGCAGACCGCCCAGGCCATCAATGACCTGGCCCAGCGCAAGGCCGTCGGCAAAGTGGTGGTGCAGGTGCGTTGAGCCGCTGACGACAGTTTCACCCGGCACGCTGCCTGAATACCGCTATATTTTGCCCATGGCCCGGGCGCGCTCATGACGAGCGCGCCCCTGCATCCCATCGAGGCAAATCCATGCTCAAACTGCTACAGACCCTGCTCCCCGGCGTACTCGCTTTCTCGGCGCTGATACTTGCCACACCGGCCATGGCCCACAAGGAAGTCGGCTTGAGCGATGTCACGGTGCTGATCGTCCGCCACGCGGAAAAACCCGACCAGGGCCGCGGGCTCAGCCCCGCGGGCGAACATCGGGCCCAGGCCTACGCCAGCTACTTCGATCCCTTGTCGCTGGACGGTGCGCAACTGACCCCGCAACGCCTGATTGCCACCAGCGACAGCAAGGAAAGCGACCGGCCACGCCTGACCCTCACCCCGCTGTCGCTGCGCTTGAACCTGCCCATCGAACAACCCTACGCCGACGACGAGGTCGACAAGCTGGTCAAATCCCTGGGCAAGGACAACAGCGTGCCGGTGGTACTGATCGCCTGGCACCACGGGCATATCGACAACCTGATCGAAGCCTTCGGTGGCGATGCGAAAAAGCTCACCGGCTACAAACACTGGCCCGAGGAGGTGTATGACTGGCTGATCGTGCTGCGCTTTGACCACAAAGGGCAGTTGATCGAGTCCCGCAGCGAAAAGGTCGATGAACCGCCGTTTCCCGGCTGACACCGAAAGGGGGCGGCGCTACACCTCGTAGTGTCCTTCCCGGCTTACTGTGAGCCCCAACTGACGATGCCAACCCGGATTCAGGCCGAGGACATAGTCAAAGCTCAACACACTGAGCAGGTGCTTCACATCGTGCACATTCCGGGCGCAATAGGCCTCTTCATGTGGGGTAAAGAACAGGCAGGGAAAATCAATGTCCGAAACCAGCGGACGCCCCGCTTCGTCGCTGTGGTGCACCACATCTCCGCCCTGATAGCCTTCCGTACGAACCGCAGTGTTCAGCGCGGTCCGGAGTAGATTGATACGCGGCGTGATGTTGCCCAGGTGGGGATCCTCATGCTGGATAAAAGACTTCAGCCCCTGACGCAGGCGAT
Organism: Pseudomonas sp. MWU12-2345; assembly: GCF_023242385.1. Taxonomy (NCBI): domain Bacteria; kingdom Pseudomonadati; phylum Pseudomonadota; class Gammaproteobacteria; order Pseudomonadales; family Pseudomonadaceae; genus Pseudomonas; species Pseudomonas sp. MWU12-2345. The sequence goes on from NZ_JALLJA010000021.1 coordinate 52,537, forward strand.
CACTGCCCGGCACCCGACGTCGGTCCGCCCCTGAGCGGGAATAGCTGCTGCGCCTGGGGAAAACCGCCCACAGGTCATAATCACAGGTGGTCGCGGCCCGATAAGTCTGGCGCACCTCCACCGGGCAATAGGGGTCGACAATGGCCATGACCGGGAGCAGGTTTGTCCGATCCTGTGCCTGGTTGAGTCCCGTCAGGCTATTGGACAGGCGGCTTTCCTGCGGTCCATAAAACACGCCCCAGAGTCCCTCGCCCTTGGTGCCCGCCACACCCGTTGTATATTTCAATATGAAACTCATGGAAACACCCGTTGGACCAGACGCCATATAACGCATTTCCTGGTTATTCCCACCCACCAGCGTCATGCACTTCAGCTGAGTTTCCAGTGCCTTGCGTCGCTCATTGGTTATATACAACGGCGTCTCGTCGCCCCCTGAACTGACTGCTCCTTGCAAGGCTTTACGCTGACTGGCGATATCCGGGTTTTTGGTAAATCTTGGATCCGCCAGGACAAACCCGGCCATCGGCCCCCAGGTGCAACTTTTGGCTTTATTGTGAAAGCCCTTGGTGGCATAACTTTCCAACAACAACCCCGTGGCGCAAGGCCCCACGGCCCGCACGGCAATGACACACTCATGAGTGTCGGCCACACGCTGAAAGGCTCGGCCATGTTGTATTGGCATGCCGGTACTGACAATGGCAGATAGCCCACGCACTATATTCAGTTTCATATGGAGCTTTACCCGAGTGCAAAAGATCACTCGTTATAGCACTGCCCCAGCTCATTCATGAACGCGGATAATGAAACAATTCTTGAACATAAAAACGGCCCCACAAAGAGCCTCTCTCTTTGATAACGTCTTCCACATCGATATCAAATAGCGCTTTTGAAGATTATAAAAATAGGGCGGTATATTTCACTGAATGGTTTTAAACATCGCCGTGATATTAATGCGAGGCCGAACGGCAGCGCTTGAGTCGCGCTTCCAGATTGCGATCCGGCATGGCGTGGCTGCGCAAGGCGCTGGCGGTCTGCTCGACGTAGTCGCGGGTGGTGCCATAACGCCCACAGGCGCTTTCGAGCACCTGGTTCAGCACATGGTCCGGCAGGTTGCCGGCATAGCTGGGCAAGTGCCGCTCGAGCACGAAACCCAGCGCCTGAACCGTCTGCCCCGTGGCCAGGCGGCAATTGAGCCAGTGCGGCCGATAGGACGGCACCGGCATCTCCCGCTGCCACAAGGCATAGAGCGACGCTTCCAGCTGATCGTCCGGCAACCGATAGGCAAAACCGCTGCAGGAACCGCCGCGATCCAGGCCGAACACCAGCCCCGGAAACTCCGGTGTGCCCCGGTGTTCATGGGACCACAGGTACAAGCCCCGGTGGTAACCATGAACCCGCCCGCGCACCCGCTCCACGGCGGAGCACTCGGGACGCCAGATCAACGAGCCGTAGGCGAACAGCCAGACCGGTCCGCCCTTGTGCCGGGCCATGGTGGCCTGCATGGAGCAGAGCAGTTGCTCGTGGGTCAGTTGCGCCCCCAGTTCCAGGCGCGGCGGATAGGCCAAACTCGACAACGCGGGATCGATAGCGGTCATGACGAATTGCGCGGGGTTCCTGATCATTACCAGTTGTAAGTCACTTTACCGTAATAAAACGCACCGCTGTAACCGTACGGCGAAAAAGTGCTGTAGGCCAGGTTGCCGCCGTTGCTGGCGTAGGCATTGAGTTTCTCCGGGTATTTGTCGGTGACGTTGTCGCCGCCCACGGTAAAGGTCCAGTTCTTCAGCTTGTAGTCCGCCGCCAGGTCCAGCAGCCAGGCCGCCTTGAAGGTTTGGTCATAGGTCGGATCGGCCTGGTAGCTGGTGAAGGAACCATAACGCACCAGGGTCGTGTGCAGCGTCCAGTTGCCGTAGTTGAAGTCGTTACCCAGGGTCAGTTTCTGCTCCGGAGTGCTGTCACCCAGCAGACCGAGCTCTTCACGGCGGTCCACCCGCAACAGATTGACCCCCAACTGATTGAGAATCGCCGGGTTGGCCTTCACGTCGGTGACCTTGGTGTGATTGAAGTTGTAGCCCAGGGTGCTGTTCCAGCTCACCCCGTTGTCCAGCTGGTAGCGATAGTTGGCCACCAGGTCGATGCCGTCGGTGCGGGTACTGGTTGCATTGGTGAAGTAGCGGGCGCTGGTGTAGTTGATATTGCCCACACCGTTGGCCTGCAGATAGGCGATCGCCGCGTTGTTCAGCGACAGGTTGGACGACAGGCTGATGCGGTCGCTGATATCGATCCGGTAGATATCGGCGGTCAGCGTCAGGTTGTCCGTCGGCTGCAGCACCAGGCCGAGGCTGTAGTTGCGGGACTTCTCCGGTTTCAGATCATCGGAGCCGAGCAACCGCGCCACTTTGCCGTTGGCCGGGAACACCCCGGTTTCCTGCACGGTCGAGCCGATCAGTTGCGAGGAGGTAAAGGCGAAGTTCTGCTGGGCCAGGGACGGTGCGCGGAAGCCGTTGGAGACGCTGCCGCGCAAGGCCACCTGCGGGGTGAAATCGTAGCGCGCCGACAACGAGCCGCTGACGTTGGCACCGAAGTCGCTGTAGTCCTCGCGACGTACCGCCGCCGAGGCACTGAGTTTTTCCGTGAAGTTGGTTTCCAGGTCCAGGTACTGGGCGAAGTTATGCCGCGAATAGCTGCCGGCATCCGATTCGCGGAAGCCGCCGAGGCCGGAGCTACCGGTCTGGTAATAGGACTCAGGCTGGCCGGCGCTGATCTGATAACCCTGGCGCAGGTATTCGCCGCCGAACGCCACGGACACCGGATACGGCAGCCAGCCGAGGCTGAATTCCCGCGACAGGTCCAGGCTCAGTTGGCGCTGGTCGTTGCTCAGGGTGCCGTTTTCAAATTTGCGCGGGGTGTTCAGGCCCAGGGAGGTGTTGATCGTCTCGGTGCTCAGGTCGTACTGGTTCTTGCCGTAGTTGGCGGACAGGTCGTAGTGCCAGTTATCCGTCAGCAGGCCGCGCAGGCCGACCACCAGGGAAGTGTCCTCGAGGTCGCCGCGAATCAGCGGCAGATAACCGTTGGGGAAGATCGCCGGAAGGTTGTTCGAGGCATTGCTGGCGCGATAGAAGCCGGCGGTTTCGCCCCGGCGCTTGCTATAGCCACCGAAGCTGTAGAGTTCGGCGGCGTCGTTGAAGCTGTAAGCCGAGTTGAAGGCCAGCTTGCCTTCGTCGCTGGCCGGCTCCCCCTGGCGGAACACTTGCTGGCCATAGGTGGTGGAACCGACGCTGGCGGGACGGTAGTCGTTACCGGCACGGTTGGTGTAATCGTTGTCGGCACCTTCGCCGGACAGGTTGAAGTAACCGTTATCACCGATGGCGAACCCGCTGTTGCCGGAGATCTGCCGCTGGATACCGTCGCCCTTCTTGTATTCACCGAATTTGCTGGAGATCGAACCGCCATGGTCGGCGTTCTTGAGGATGATGTTGATCACCCCGGCAATCGCGTCCGAGCCGTAGCGGGCGGACGCACCATCGCGCAGCACTTCGATATGGTCGATCGACGACAGCGGGATCGCATTCAGGTCGGTCGGAGCCGAACCCCGGCCCACCGCGCCACCCAGGTTGACGAAGGCGCTGGTGTGGCGCCGCTTGCCATTGACCAGCACCAGCACCTGGTCCGGTGACAGCCCGCGCAATTGCGCCGGGCGCACCAGCTCGGCGCCGTCCACCAGGCTCGGACGCGGGAAGTTGATGGACGGAATCAACTTCGCCAGCACCGTGCCCAGCTCATCCGAGCCGGTGCCGCGCAGGCTGTCGCCGCTGATCACATCGATGGGCGACAGCGACTGGCTGGCCGTGCGCTCCTGGGAGCGCGTGCCGGTGACGATAACGGTGTCGAGCTTTGGCGCTTCGGCGCTTTCCGCCTCGGCGGCAGCCGTCGAACTGAAGGTAAAAGCGCTGGCGGCGGTCAGCAAATGTGCCGACAAAATCGCCGTGTACAAACGTTGTTGCGTGTTGCTCCCCATACCGCTCCCCTTTGAATCCAAGGTCGAGGCGTCTTGCCCCGAGTTCGCACGATCGGTCCGTGTGGCGAACGGTGTCGGTCATTGTGGTGTTGATTGGCAGATACAAAGCCGGTGGTCCGATGGGCATATAGCCTAATGTTATGTAAAAAATAAATTAAATATCAAAATCATATAACGATAAGCTAAACATCGCGTACGGGAAAACCCCTACAGATATTTCAGAGGCCACGATCTGATAATCCGATTTGGACTTACGTATAACGGCCGCCTACTTCAATCGCTACGGTTTCACCAGGGGCCAATGACCATGAACCCATCACTCCTTATCCAGGCCCTGTGCCTGTTTCTGCTGGCGCCCAGCGCCTGGGCGTCGAACGATTCGGACGCGGCTGACAAGGGCTTCTGGTACCTGCAAACCAGCGTCTTCACCCGCCATTTCTCACCGGACCCGGACCACAACAATCACCAGGACCTGATCGGCCTGGAGCGCAATGACGCTTCGGGATTTCTGTATGGGGCGGCGACGTTTCGCAACTCGTTCAGCCAGCGTTCGTATTACGCCTATGCGGGTAAACGCTTCGAGAGCGCCGACTATCCGGTGTACCTGAAAGTCACAGGTGGCTTACTTCAGGGATACAAAGGCGAATATCGCGACAAGATCCCGCTGAATCACCTGGGCGTTGCGCCGGTGATCATTCCTTCCGTCGGCGCGCATTATGGGCCGGTGGCGGCGGAGGTGGTGTTACTGGGTTTTAATGCGGCGATGCTTACCGCCGGGGTGCGTTTCTGAGGGATTTGCAGCGGTCTTGAAGCCCTCTTCGCGGCGATACGGCGTCCCGACAAGCCCTGCTCCTACAGTTCTGTGTCGTACACAAAATCTGCAGTCGACGCCGTACTGTAGGAGCAGGGCTTGCCCGCGAAGGCGATGGAACAGGCGCAGAAGAATCAAACGCCAGGCACTAAGGCCTGGGCGCGTAGGCAAACACATCGGCACGCATCTGATGTGCATCCATCCCGGCGTTCACCAGTGCATCCAGCGTCGCATAGATCATCGCCGGCGAGCCGCTGGCATAGACACTCACCCCAGACAGGTCGGCAATGTCTTCGCGGACCGCCTCGTGCAGCATCCCGCAACGCCCTTCCCAGCCACACAGATCACTGACCACCTTGTGCAGGAACAGGTTCGGCAGTTGCTTCCACTCCTCCCAATGCTCCAACGTGTAGAAGTCCTCGGGCCGGCGCACGCCCCAGTACAAGTGCACCGGGTACTGGAAGCCACTGGAACGGCAATGCTCGATCAGGCTGTTCATCTGCGCCATGCCGGTACCCGCCGCGATCAGCACCAGCGGCCCCTCGGGCAGTTGGGCCAAGTGGGTATCGCCAAACGGCAGTTCGACCCGCGCCATGCCGTTGCGCCGCAACTGCTCGATCAAACCCTGGGCACTGGCTTCTCGCACCAGCACATGCAGCTCAAGATCGCGCCCGGCATGGGGCGCCGAGGCCAGGGAAAACGCCGATTTCTCACCGTTGTCGCGCTCGATCATCAGGTACTGGCCGGCGTGATAACGCGGCGGCTTGCCCGCCGGCGCGCGCAGGCGCACGCGCCAGACATCACCACCGATCTCGGCGCATTCGATCAACTGACAGGCCAACTTGCGCACCGGCAGTTCTCCTTGCGCGAGCACGCCATCCCAGAGCACCACACAGTCTTCCAGGGGTTCGGCAATACAAGTGTAGAACTCGCCGTGGTCACGCACGTCACCGGCCTGCGCGACCCGCCCTTCCACCAGCAGCGCGGCGCACACATGGCAGTTGCCGTTGCGACAGCTCTGCGGGCAGTCATAGCCCAGGCGCCGGGCACCGTCGAGAATCCGCTCGCCGGGCCGTATCTCAAGCACGGCGCCGGACGGCTGCAAGGTCACACGCATCAATCTATTCCTAACTGATTCCAAATGGCATCGACCCGTCGGGTCACGGCCTCATCCTTGACGATTACCCGGCCCCACTCACGCGTGGTCTCGCCGGGCCATTTGTGCGTGGCATCGAGCCCCATCTTCGAACCCAGGCCGGACACCGGCGAGGCGAAGTCAAGGTAGTCGATCGGCGTGTTATCGATCATCACCGTGTCGCGCTTGGGGTCCATGCGCGTGGTGATGGCCCAGATCACGTCGTTCCAGTCGCGGGCGTTGATATCGTCGTCGGTGACGATAACGAACTTGGTATACATGAACTGTCGCAAAAACGACCAGACACCCAACATGACGCGCTTGGCGTGGCCCGGATACGACTTCTTCATGGTGACGATGGCCATGCGGTACGAGCAACCTTCCGGCGGCAGGTAGAAGTCGGTGATTTCCGGGAACTGCTTCTGCAGGATCGGCACGAACACTTCGTTCAGCGCCACGCCGAGAATCGCCGGCTCATCCGGTGGCCGGCCAGTGTAGGTGCTGTGGTAGATCGGCTTGATCCGGTGGGTGATGCGTTCAACGGTAAACACCGGGAAGCTGTCGACTTCGTTGTAGTAGCCAGTGTGATCGCCGTAAGGGCCTTCCGGGGCCATTTCCCCCGGATGGATCACACCTTCCAGGACGATTTCCGCCGACGCCGGCACTTGCAGGTCATTGCCACGGCACTTGATCAGCTCGGTGCGGTTACCCCGCAGCAGGCCCGCGAAGGCGTATTCGGAGAGGCTGTCCGGCACCGGGGTCACGGCACCGAGAATGGTCGCGGGGTCCGCGCCCAGGGCCACCGACACCGGGAACGGCTGGCCCGGATGCTTCTCGCACCACTCGCGATAATCCAGCGCACCGCCACGGTGGCTGAGCCAACGCATGATCACCTTGTTGCGGGCAATCACCTGCTGGCGATAGATACCGAGGTTCTGGCGGTCCTTGTTCGGCCCCTTGGTGACCGTCAGGCCCCAGGTGATCAGTGGCGCAACGTCGCCCGGCCAGCAATGCTGGACCGGCAACTTGCCGAGGTCGACGTCATCGCCCTCGATGATGATTTCCTGGCAGGGCGCATCCTTGACCACCTTCGGCGCCATGGCGATGATCTTGCGGAAGATCGGCAGCTTGGACCAGGCGTCCTTGAGCCCCTTGGGCGGCTCCGGCTCCTTGAGGAAAGCCAGCAGCTTGCCGATTTCCCGCAGTTCGCTGACCGCTTCGGCGCCCATGCCCAGGGCCACGCGCTCGGGCGTGCCGAACAGATTGCCGAGTACCGGGATATCAAAACCGGTGGGGTTCTCGAACAGCAACGCCGGCCCCTTGGCCCGCAGGGTGCGGTCGCAGACCTCGGTCATTTCCAGGACAGGGGAAACCGGAACCTGGATGCGCTTGAGTTCGCCGCGCTGTTCCAGGCCGCTGATAAAGTCGCGCAAGTCGCGATACTGCATGCGTGAGCCTCGTAGATCCGTGGCGTTCGGGGTGGGCAGTTTACCCGGTTCGCCCCGATACCGCGCAATCGAACAACACCCGGACAGCAAAAAGCCGGGTTTCCCCGGCTTTTGCGGCCCTGCTCGACTTACTTGCGTTTCATCGACAGGAAGAACTCATCGTTGGTCTTGGTCTGTTTCAGCTTGTCGATCAAGAACTCGATGGCAGCGACTTCATCCATCGGATGCAGCAGCTTGCGCAGGATCCACATGCGCTGCAACTCGTCGTCGGCAGTCAGCAACTCTTCGCGGCGGGTGCCGGAACGGTTGATGTTGATCGCCGGGAAGACGCGCTTTTCAGCGATCTTGCGGTCCAGGGGCAGTTCCATGTTACCGGTACCCTTGAACTCTTCGTAGATCACTTCGTCCATCTTCGAGCCGGTTTCAACCAGCGCGGTGGCGATGATGGTCAGCGAACCGCCTTCCTCGATGTTACGCGCGGCACCGAAGAAACGCTTTGGCTTCTCCAGGGCGTGGGCGTCGACACCACCGGTCAGGACCTTGCCGGAGCTCGGGATCACGGTGTTGTAGGCACGGGCCAGACGGGTGATGGAATCGAGCAGGATGACCACGTCTTTCTTGTGCTCGACCAGGCGCTTGGCCTTCTCGATGACCATTTCGGCCACTTGCACGTGACGGGTTGGCGGCTCGTCGAACGTCGAGGCGACCACTTCGCCGCGCACGGTGCGCTGCATTTCGGTCACTTCTTCCGGACGCTCGTCGATCAGCAGGACGATCAGGTGCACTTCCGGGTTGTTGCGGGTGATGTTCGCCGCAATGTTCTGCAGCATGATCGTCTTGCCGGCTTTCGGCGGTGCCACGATCAGGCCGCGCTGGCCTTTGCCGATCGGCGCACAGAGGTCGATCACGCGACCGGTGAGGTCTTCGGTGGAACCGTTACCGGCTTCCATCTTCATGCGCACGGTCGGGAACAGCGGCGTCAGGTTCTCGAAGAGAATCTTGTTCTTCGCGTTTTCCGGACGGTCGAAGTTGATCGTGTCGACCTTGAGCAGAGCGAAATAACGCTCACCTTCCTTCGGCGGACGGATCTTGCCGACGATGGTGTCACCGGTGCGCAAGTTGAAGCGGCGGATCTGGCTCGGCGAGACGTAGATGTCGTCCGGGCCGGCCAGGTAGGAGGCATCCGAAGAGCGGAGGAAGCCGAAGCCGTCCTGGAGGATCTCCAGCACGCCATCACCGGAGATTTCCTCGCCGCTTTTCGCGTGCTTTTTCAGCAGGGAGAAAATCACATCCTGCTTGCGCGAACGGGCCATATTTTCTATGCCCATCTGTTCGGCCAATTCGAGCAGTTCGGTAATCGGCTTTTGCTTGAGTTCAGTCAGATTCATATAGGAATGACGTAATCATTTATGGAGGGGGGAGAAATTAAGCTTTTGGCTTAATGAGGCCGCGCCGCGGAGAAGGCGACAGGATCGCGTACTTGTTCGAAAAGGAGAGCGTCGGCGACGGCTTGCAGGGGGCAGTGGAGAAACCAGTGCGGGGCCGAATGTAACACCTGCAATTGTGAACGTCTAGCCCCTGACAACGAAAAAAGCCCCGCTATTTGCGGGGCCTTTTTTGCCGATGCCGACCTTACAGGTGAGCGTCGAGGAACGCGGTCAGTTGCGACTTGGACAGTGCGCCGACCTTGGTCGCGGCAATCTCGCCGTTCTTGAACAGCATCAGGGTCGGGATACCACGCACGCCGTGCTTGGCCGGGGTTTCCTGGTTTTCATCGATGTTCAGCTTGGCGATAGTCAGCTTGCCTTTGTAGGTCTCGGCAACTTCGTCCAGCACAGGGGCGATCATCTTGCAGGGACCGCACCATTCAGCCCAGTAGTCGACCAGTACAGCGCCCTCGGCCTTGAGTACATCAGCGTCGAAGCTAGCGTCGCTAACGTGTTTGATCAGATCGCTGCTCATGGAAGTCTCCGGATTTGTAAGCCAAAAAAAACGTTGCCCATCATAGCCGTCCTTCCTACGTACAGGAAGCCGCAGTTGATTGAGTCTAACTATGACAAATGATCAGTTTGGGTATAGCCAATACGGCCCCCGCACACAAATACCAACGGTCAGCCGGGCGTGACGAAGGCAATACCGGTGCGCAGGGCGGCATTGCGCACATGTTCCTGCATCGCCTTTTGTGCCGGCCCCGAGGCGCGACGCGCCAGGGCGCGGAGGATCTTGCGGTGCTCCTGCCAGGTTTCCATGGCCCGCTCCGCACGGATGAACGGCAACTTCTGGCTTTCCAGGAACAGCTCGGCGCTGGCGCTGAGGATACTGGCCATGGCCTGGTTACCGCTGGCCAGCAGGATGCGTCGGTGAAAATCGAAATCCAGCCGCGCGGCCGCCTCGAAATCCCCGGCCTTGAGCTCCAGCCGCAAGGCCTCGACGTTGTCCTGCAAGGCATCCAGCTCATCGGCGGTCAAGGTCACCGCCGCCAGGCCGGCGGCAAAACCCTCCAGGGCATAGCGCAACTGGAAGATATCCTCCGCCGAGGCCTGGGCCGCGAACGGCCAGGCCAGGCCACCGGCCGCAGGCGCCAACTCCACCGGCGCCTGCACGAAGACGCCCTTGCCCGGTTGCACGCTGATCACTCCCAGGGCACTCAGGGACGACAATGCCTCGCGCAGCGACGCCCGGCTCACCCCCAGGCGCAGCGCCAGGTCGCGCTGCGAAGGCAGCACGTCCCCCGGGCCGAAACCCTCGTCGGCAATCAGTTTGCGAATAGCTTGCAGCGCCACTTCCGGGACGGCGCGGGAGATCGAATTCATCGTTTTTTCAGCTGTCAGTCCGGGAAAGCGCTAGTTGTAAAGCTATTGGCAAGATCCGGCAAGTCACGCCCAGCGCTGGTTCAACGCCGCGAACCCATGCTCGATAAGGGTGCGAAAGCCCCGCAACTGTTCAGACCAGTAAGACCATGAAAAACCCTGCCACAGCAGCGGGGGCACGGCTTGGGGCAAGTGTGGCATGGGCTGTGCAGTGCCCCGGACAGAGATCGCCTTCTGGATTCGGAGAGTTGCCATGACCAAACGCCGCAGCGCCCTGCTCACTGCCTTGCTGGCCAGCCTGATGCTGAGCCAGGCCCCCGCCCACGCCAATGGCCTGGACGACATTATCGCCCGTGGCACCCTCAAGGTCGCCGTGCCCCAGGACTTCCCGCCGTTCGGCTCGGTGGGCCCGGACATGAAACCCCGTGGCCTGGACATCGACACCGCGAAGCTGCTGGCCGAACAACTCAAGGTCAAGCTGGAACTGACCCCGGTCAACAGCACCAATCGCATTCCGTTCCTCACCACCGGCAAGGTCGACCTGGTGATTTCCAGCCTCGGCAAGAACCCGGAGCGGGAGAAGGTCATCGACTTTTCCCGGGCCTATGCGCCCTTCTATCTCGCGGTGTTCGGTCCGCCGGACGCGCCGATCAACGGCCTGGCCGATCTCAAGGGCAAGACCATCAGTGTCACCCGTGGCGCCATCGAGGACATCGAGCTGACCGCCGTGGCCCCCGAAGGCGTGACCATCAAGCGCTTCGAGGACAACAACACCACTATCGCCGCGTACCTGGCCAAGCAGGTCGACCTGATCGCCAGCGGCAACGTGGTGATGGTCGCCATCGCCGAACGCAACCCGAAACGCATTCCGGCCCTGAAGGTCAAGCTCAAGGACTCGCCGGTCTACGTCGGCGTGAACAAGAACGAACCGGCGCTGCTGGAAAAAGTGAACCAGATCCTCGCCACGGCCAAGGCCGACGGCAGCCTGGAGAAGAACGCCCAGCTGTGGCTCAAGCAACCGCTTCCGGCCGATCTCTGATCGCGCTTGCCTGAGGTCCGCCCCATGGCTTATCAGTTCGACTTCCTGCCGGTGCTGCACAACGCCGACCTGCTGTTGCGCGGCGCCCTGTTCACCCTGGAGCTGACCGCCATCGGCACCTTGCTCGGGGTCAGCCTGGGCATTGTCGGGGCGGTGGTCAGGGCCTGGCAGATCCGCCCCTTCGCGGCGATCTTCGGCGTCTACGTCGAGTTGATCCGCAACACGCCGTTCCTGGTGCAGCTGTTTTTCATTTTCTTCGGCCTGCCATCCCTCGGCCTGCAGATCTCCGAGTGGCAGGCGGCCGTACTGGCGATGGTGATCAACCTCGGCGCCTATTCCACGGAGATTATCCGTGCCGGTATCCAGGCGATCCCCCGCGGACAACTGGAAGCCGCGGCGGCGCTGGCCATGACCCGCTTCGAAGCCTTTCGCCATGTGGTCCTGCTGCCGGCGCTGGGCAAGGTCTGGCCGGCCCTGAGCAGCCAGATCATCATCGTCATGCTCGGCTCGGCGGTCTGCTCGCAGATCGCCACCGAGGAACTGAGCTTCGCCGCCAACTTCATCCAGTCCCGCAACTTCCGCGCCTTCGAAACCTACACCCTGACCACCCTGATCTACCTGGTCATGGCATTGCTGATCCGCCAGTTGCTGAACTGGCTGGGACGCCGCTACATCGCGAGGAACCGCTGATGGATTTCACCTTCTGGGACATCCTCAACAATCTGCTGGCAGGCCTGCAATGGACCGTCGCCCTGTCACTGACGGCCTTTGTCGGCGGCGGACTGATCGGGCTGCTGGTGATGGTCCTGCGCATCAGCGACAACGGCTTTGCCCGGGGTTTCGCCCGGGCCTATATCGAGCTGTTCCAGGGCACCCCGCTGCTGATGCAACTGTTCATGGTGTTTTTCGGCGTGGCCTTGCTCGGGGTGGACATCTCGCCCTGGCTGGCGGCGGCCATCGCCCTGACGCTGTTCACCAGCGCCTACCTGGCGGAGATCTGGCGCGGCTGCGTCGAGTCGATTCCGGGCGGCCAGTGGGAGGCCTCGGCGAGCCTGGCGCTCACCCCGTATGAACAACTGCGCCATGTGATCCTGCCGCAGGCGTTGCGCATTGCCGTGGCGCCGACCGTGGGGTTTTCGGTGCAGGTGATCAAGGGCACCGCCGTGACCTCGATCATCGGCTTCACCGAACTGACCAAGACCGGCGGCATGCTCGCCAACGCCACCTTCGAACCCTTCACGATCTATGGCCTGGTAGCCCTCGGATATTTCGCCCTGTGCTACCCCCTGTCCCTCAGTGCGCGCTACCTGGAAAGGAGACTGCATGCCGCTTCTTAGAGTTTCTGCCCTGCATAAGTATTACGGCGATCACCACGTGCTCAAAGGCATCGACCTCAGCGTCGAGGAAGGCCAGGTGGTGGCGATCATCGGTCGCAGCGGCTCGGGCAAAAGTACCCTGCTGCGCACCCTCAACGGACTGGAGTCGATCAACGACGGGGTGATCGAGGTCGACGGTCACTACCTGGACGCCGCCCGCGCCGATTTGCGCAGCCTGCGGCAAACGGTCGGCATGGTGTTCCAGCAGTTCAACCTGTTCCCGCACCTGAGCGTCGGCGAAAACGTCATGCTCGCCCCCCAGGTGGTGCAGAAAATGCCCAAGGCCAAGGCCGCCGAGCTGGCGCGGCAGATGCTCGAACGGGTCGGCCTGGGGGAAAAGTTCGACGCCTTCCCGGATCGTCTCTCCGGCGGCCAGCAGCAGCGCGTGGCGATTGCCCGGGCCCTGGCGATGTCGCCCAAGGTCTTGCTGTGCGACGAGATCACCTCGGCCCTGGACCCGGAACTGGTCAATGAAGTGCTCAGCGTGGTCCGCCAGTTGGCGAAGGAGGGCATGACCCTGATCATGGTCACCCACGAAATGCGCTTCGCTCGGGAAGTCGGCGACAAGCTGGTGTTCATGCACCAGGGCAAGGTGCATGAAGTGGGCGATCCCAAGATCCTCTTCGCCCATCCGCAGACGCCGGAGCTGGCGAATTTTATCGGCAGCGTGGAACAGCCGGCCTGAATGGTTATTCGCCCGGCAGCAGTTCGAAACGTCCGCGACCTTCGACCGATGTCTCGTCGCGTACCCGGGTCGCGCTGACCGGCAGGTGCGTGCCGATCTCCACCTGCGCCGAGAAAAACCGCCCCTTGGCCGGCAGGTCCCGGGCCAGCACCACCAGGCTCTGGCCCGGCGCCATCAGGTGGCTGGCAGAGGCCTCGGCCGGACGCTGCGCCGAGGCCAGACTCACCGGCTTGCCGTCGAGCCGGGCATTGCTCAGGCCGACCGTGAAACGCCCCTGGCGATCAAAACGAAAGGCCTGTGGCCCCGCCGCCGGCCCATCGAACCGCAACACCATCGAGGTCGGCCAGGGACAGGCAATATTCAGGCTCAGCCGCCGGGTCCCGAGGAACAGGTCAGGCTGGCCGGGCGCCATTGCCAAAGCTCCCGGGCGCAGTGCACCCAGTTCGATCTGCGACTGGCTCAGCGACAGCGTGCAGTCATTGGCCCCGGCGGGGGCTGAAAACAGGACAAGCGCGACGCAACAACGCCGTAAAACCACGCGGACACGAGAGTTCATAGAGGTCTTCCATAGGGTTGACTTGCCCGGCAAACCGCCGTGGCCGTTTCATAAAGCCGATCGCTGTCCGCGGATTCGGGTATTTCGACCGGCAGCGTGCAGGCCGTGTGATCCGCCCGCCTGATCGTGAGCCGCTGGCCGGCCTCGACATCGCTCAGAAAAATCATGCCGCCGCCGACCACCGTGGTCAGGAAGGCCTTGTCTTCACTGAACACCGAGGCGCCCTGGGGCAACGGCTCGGCGTTTTCATCAGTGACCTTGAGCAGCAGCCGTCGAACCTTCACCACCGCGAAATCCACCCGATTGAATGAGCCGCGCCCGGCTTCAAGGCTTTTTGTTCCGTTGCGCAGGTCGATCCGCCGTGGCAACGAGCGGGTGTCGACTTCCAACTGGCTGCTGCGGTAGGCCGGCAGACCGGCGACCACCGCCTGGCCGCTGAAGTCGGTCCAGACCGGCCCCTGGGGCGTGGTGATCCGGGCGCCGGAAAGATCGCCCACCGAGACCACGCCAAAGGTCTCCTGGATCGCGTAGGGCGAGAACGTCAGGCCGCCCTCGTGCAGCGCAAGGCCTCCGGACAAATGTCCGCTGTAGCTGCTGCTGGAGTCGCTGCGTGTCACCCCCAGGCCGACCTGGGTGTAACGCGGCATCAGGTTCAGGTTGCCCCGGGTGATCTGCCGGTCGCCCTTGAGGTCCTGTTCCAGCCCCAGGTCATAGCTGAGGGTATCGTTGACCCGCTCGCGGTAGTCGCCGCCGATATCGAGGCGCTCGCCACGGCGATTGAGGTAGCTGCTGATGCGCCGGTCGCCGCCCAGCGGGACACTGACCCCCAACCGCAGCCCCAGGCCCGAGTCGACGGCATGCCGGCCACTGCCTGAACCGACGTCGGAATCCACGCTGAGGCTCAGGCTGGCGTAGCGGTAGCTCTTGCTCCACGTGCCGTGCAGACGCCGGGACAAGCTCCCGTCGAACATCACACTGCGCGAGTAACCGAGGCTGAAACCACCTAGTTGCGGGGCCGACCAGCCCAGCGCGGCGGTGTACTGGTGCTTGAAGCGTGAGCCGGGATCGTCCGCCAGCCCCACCTCGCCGATTTGCAGCAGATCGCGATAGCCGGCACTGCGCAGGGTGGCACTGAGGTCCAGGTCGACACCCGCCCCCAACGGACTGTTCAACGACAGGCTGTTCTGGCTCCCCGCCAGCGAACGCCGGGTGTCATGGGACAGGCTGTTGCGCAGGCCGACACCGACCTGCTGCCAGAGGCGGCTGTCGAGCGCCCAGCCGCTGGCACGGTAGTCATCGCTGCCCAGCAGCCCGGCGCTGAATGACGTGGCCTCGCCCAGTCCCCAGGTGCCGCTGCCGGTGGCGAGCAAGGGCGGCTCTTCGCCGCGACCGGTGGCGCCGCGCAGTCGCCCCAGGGACAGGTAGTAACCGGGCTGGACCGCCGTGGCGCCCGGAAAGGATGCGGCCGGCACGACAAAGCGGCGCTCGCCGCCGGATTGGCCGATCACCCTGACCTCCAGATCACTGGTGCCATTGAGCAACGGCAAGCCGCCCAGGCTGAACGGGCCTTGCGGCACCAGGCTGGTATGGATCAAAGCCCCGGACTGGCGAACCTCGACCCGCGACGCGTCGAAGGCCACCCCCTCGACCAGGACACCGCGCCCGGCCTGACCTCGTTGCGCGCCATCAGGCATGAATTGCACACCGGAAAGCCGGACCCCGGCAAACACCGGTCCGGCACTGTTGATCTGGCCGGCCTGGAAGGTCGTCTGCCACGGTCGGAAGTCCCGCTGCGCATAGGCATACAGATGCTCGGTCTGCTCTTGCCCGTCATTGGAGACGTGCAACTGACGGCTACGGACAATCCAGTCGCCGGCATTGAACCCGGCTTCGGTGGTCGCCGAGAAGAAACGCCCGCCGCCCTGGCGCGAGCGCGTATCGAAACCCAGCACCTCGTAGTTGAGCAGTCCGGCCGTGCCGCCACGGGCGTAGACCCCGCTGTCGAGCTCCGGTCCGCGCAGGGCCTGGGTCGGCACCAGCAGGACAACCTCCTCGCTGTTGGGTCGCAGGATGACCTGGGTCTGCGGGTACTCACGCACAAAGGCGTGACAGGCGTCCTCATCGGCATCCGCGCCAACGTCGGGCCTCTTCAAGCCGGCCTTGTCCAGCAACCCGGAGGTGAAACACAACTCGCCGTCCCGGTCGAAACGCAGCTCCGCCAGCCCCAGGCGCTTGCCGTTGAGTTCCAGCGTCACCCGCTGCGCTCCTTCACGAAAGCGCGGCGCCGAGCGGAAATAGTCGGCCACCTGTGGATCGAGACCGCGCTCGGAAAGCACCGACAGGTCAAACTCCGCGTCAGCCGCATCGTCCTTTTTCTCGGCGGCGACCGGCTCGCCCAGTCCCAGCAAGACCGCGACGCCCAGCCCGCTCACCAGGCCCCGGCGCGGCGCCAGTACCTTCGCCAGCCTCGAGACAGGGGCAGGCTTGCCTAGGGATCCCACGTCACAGCGCCTCGAGCAGAATGGGCGCTTCGTGACGGGCCACGGCAAAACCATAGACAGTCGCCGGCTGCAGCGTGACCGAGGTGGCCGTGGGCTGAGTCGTGTCTATTTCCACCGCCAGCGTCTCCCCCGGAAGGACATAATCGCGACTCAGCATCACGCTGACCTTGTGCGGATTGAGTTCCAGTTCCGGCGACAGGCGCACCACATAGGGACTGTCATTGCGCACCACCAGCCGGGACTTCTCCAGGTGCCAGGTCAGTTCCTTCCAGGGCGCCGGATGCCGGGCCAGTCCCTTGGGATGCAGGATCAGTGGCAGGTTCTGGCGCAGAGTGACGCCGACGGTAGCGCCGGGCCCGGTTTTGCGCTGGGGAATACCTTCGAAGGTGACTCGTTTCAGGCGCTGGGTCTTGAGTGGCTCGCCGTTGGCGCTGAGAAACCGCACCAATTGGGTCTCGCCGGCGTCGACCCGGGTCACGGGGGGCGTGATCACCACCAGCGACTCAAGATCCTCGGGAATCGATTCGACAGCCGAATGCAGCAAGGCCGGACCGCTGTCGGTGTTCTTGATCTGGATACTGGCTTCCCCCTCCTCTTCATAGAGAATCACCACCGTGGTTTCCGGCTGCATGCCATCGGCACGGGCGGCGCTCCAGAACACGCCCAGGAAAAAGAACAGCACACCGATAGACAATGAACTGAACATCGGCATAAGAGGCACAACTTTCAAGTAATACGCTCCTTGCGAATCTATTTTTATTATTCAACACACATAGAAAGAGAGTGCCAGCACAGAGTCCTGTGCCGGCAGCCTGGTTACTGACATCAACGAAAGTTAGAGATAACGCAGTTCCAGCGTAGCCAAGCCATCCAGATACAGTTCCTGGGTGACATCCAGCTCGGAGGTCTTATTGATCACCGGCTGAACTTCCAGGGTACCGCTGACCCGCTGTACCGACGCCGGATGAGTAGCGAAGAAGCCGCTCCAGGACATGATGTTCTGATACTGGCCCAAGGCACCGTTGCCACGGCTCCAGTTCAAACCGTTATTGGTCGAGACAATGGTGTTGACCAGCGGGAAATCCGCCACGGAATCCTTCACGCTCAGGGCATAGCCGCCGACCCGTTGACCGACCGCCGTGGTCCCCAGGCCGTAGTTGTAGGCATCGTTATAGCCCGGGCCAAGAGCCGCCTGCAGGATGCCCGGGACCTTGCTGCTGGAGCGGTTGTCGAGCGTCTTCACCCCCACCCGGGTGCCGCCGTCGCAATTGACCGTAAAAGGCACGCCCCTGGGCTGCAGGCGCGTATAGGCATTGGCGCTCAGTTCAGCGGCACGGATTTTCCCGAAATCGACCACACCACCATTGTGCAGACTCAGTGTGCAACTGGCCGGGACGATGGTCCCCTTCACCAACAAGTCCGCCGCGTTGGCATTGACCCCCAGTACAGCCAACAGAGCACCGAGCGTCCATCCAGATACCAACTTCATTTTCCTACTCCCTATTATCAAGTGTAAGCAGATGCTTGTTATTCAGAACTGCGGAATTCAATCCAGGTTCACACCCGAAAAAGAGTCAGCGCTTAGGCCTCCCGTCCGCAGTCCGATAAATAATTAACACCCCGGCATAATCGCCGGCCGCTAGTTTCCACGCTGGCACCTGACAAGAAAACCGGAAGAGGCCACGCTCCGGGTGCGACGCAGAGACAAACACTGCAAACTTTAATAAACATCACTGTCGTCACAATTCATGACGCAGGTCATCAATATGAAATATTTATGTAGGAAAATTGAAGCAATGATTGTCCACCCCCCTCGCTGCAAGCCCCAGGCCTGATGCTCACAGGCGTCCTACATTGGCGTCAGGGCCTGATCGTGGCACGATGGCGAGGTTATCGACCGAGATCCTTCAACCATGCCGCATTCCCAAGCCAAGAATCTGTCCCTGATCGCCGCCATCGACCTGGGCTCCAACAGCTTCCATATGGTCGTGGCCAAGGCCCAGAACGGAGAGATCCGGATCCTGGAGCGCCTCGGCGAGAAGGTTCAGCTGGCGGCCGGTATCGACGAGGACCGTCAGCTCACCGAAGAATCCATGCAGCGCGGGCTCGACTGCCTGAAGCGCTTTGCCCAGTTGATCAACGGCATGCCCCTGGGCGCCGTGCGCATCGTCGGTACCAACGCCCTGCGCGAAGCCCGCAACCGCGGCGAATTCATCCGCCGCGCCGAGGAAATCCTCGGTCACCCGGTGGAAGTCATTTCCGGCCGTGAAGAGGCCCGCCTGATTTACCTCGGTGTGTCCCACACCCTCGCCGACACCCCGGGCAAGCGCCTGGTGGCCGATATCGGCGGCGGCAGTACCGAATTCATCATCGGCCAGCGCTTCGAGCCGCTGCTGCGCGAAAGCCTGCAAATGGGTTGCGTCAGCTACACCCAGCGCTATTTCCGCGACGGCAAGATCACCCCGGCCCGCTACGCCCAGGCCTACACGGCGGCGCGCCTGGAAATCATGAGCATCGAGCACGCCCTGCACCGCCTGACCTGGGATGAGGCCATCGGCTCTTCCGGGACCATCCGCGCCATCGGCCTGGCCCTCAAGGCCGGCGGCCAGGGCAGCGGCGAAGTGAATGCCGAAGGGCTGGCCTGGCTCAAGCGCAAGCTGTTCAAGCTCGGCGATGCCGAGAAAATCGATTTCGAAGGGATCAAGCCCGACCGCCGGGCGATCTTCCCGGCCGGCCTGTCGATTCTCGAAGCGATCTTCGACGCCCTCGACCTGCAACGCATGGATCACTGCGACGGCGCCCTGCGCGAAGGCGTGCTCTACGACCTGCTGGGTCGCCATCACCACGAAGACGTGCGCGAACGCACCCTCAGCTCGCTGATGGAGCGTTACCACGTCGACCTGGAACAGGCGGCACGGGTCGAGCGCAAGGCGCTGCATGCCTTCGATCAAGTGAAGGATGCCTGGGAACTGACTGACGGGGTCTGGCGCGAACTGCTGGGCTGGGCCGCCAAGGTCCATGAAGTGGGCCTGGACATCGCCCACTACCAGTACCACAAGCACGGCGCCTACCTGATCGAGCACTCGGACCTGGCCGGCTTCTCCCGGGAAGACCAGCAAATGCTCGCCCTGCTGGTGCGCGGACACCGACGCAATATTCCCAAGGACAAGTTTGCCGAGTTCGGCGATGAAGGCATCAAGCTGATTCGCCTGTGCGTGCTGCTGCGCTTCGCGATCCTGTTCCATCACATCCGTGGCACCCAGGAAATGCCGCAGGTCACCTTGCGTGCCGACGGCGATAGCCTGGATGTGGTGTTTCCCAAGGACTGGCTGGAGCAGAACCAGCTGACTCAGGCCGACTTCGCGCTGGAAGCGGAGTGGCTGACCCGAGTCAACATTACCCTCAACGTACGCTGAGGAGCGGGTTGCTCAGGCGATCGAGCAAGGTCGCCTGGGCGCTACGGGCGTTCTGGTTGCCGGTCGGCGTGTTGCGGATATACCGACCGTCCGGCTGCAGGCTCCAGCTGTGGGTGTTATCGGTGAGATAACTTTCCAGCTCTTTCTTGACCCGCAGGATCAACTTCTTGCCCTCGACCGGGAAGCAGGTCTCGACACGCTTGTCGAGGTTGCGCTCCATCCAGTCGGCGCTGGAGAGGAACATCTGCTCCTCGCCGCCGTTGAGGAAGTAGAAGACCCGGGTGTGTTCGAGGAAGCGACCGATGATCGAGCGCACCTGGATGTTGTGCGAGACCCCGGCGATGCCCGGACGCAGGCAGCACATGCCGCGCACCACCAGATCGATACGCACGCCGCACTGGCTGGCCTTGTACAACGCGCGGATGATCTTCGGATCGGTCAGCGAGTTGAACTTGGCGATGATGTGCGCCGGCTTGCCCTCGACGGCGAACTGGGTCTCCCGGGCAATCATGTCGAGCATGCCCTTCTTCAGGGTGAACGGCGCGTGCAGCAACTTCTTCATGCGCAACGTCTTGCCCATGCCGATCAACTGGCTGAACAGTTTGCCGACGTCTTCGCACAGGGCGTCGTCGGAGGTCAGCAAGCTGTAGTCGGTATACAGGCGGGCGTTGCCAGCGTGGTAGTTACCCGTGCCCAGGTGCGCGTAGCGGACGATCTCGCCGGCCTCGCGACGCAGGATCAACATCATCTTGGCGTGGGTCTTGAAGCCGACCACGCCGTAGATCACCACCGCACCGGCCGCTTGCAGGCGGCTGGCCAGTTGCAGGTTGGACTCTTCGTCGAAGCGCGCCCGCAGCTCGATCACCGCGGTGACTTCCTTGCCGTTGCGCGCCGCGTCCACCAGGGCGTCGACGATTTCCGAGTTGGCGCCGCTGCGGTACAGGGTCTGGCGCACGGCCAGGACGTGCGGGTCCTTGGCCGCCTGGCGCAGCAGGTCGACCACCGGGGTGAAGGATTCGAACGGGTGCAGCAGCAGGATGTCCTGCTTGCTGATCACGCTGAAAATATTCTCGCTGTTCTGCAGCAGTTTCGGGATCTGCGGAGTGAACGGCGTGTATTGCAGCTCCGGATGACTGTCCAGGCCAGTGATGCTGAACAGCCGCGTCAGGTTCACCGGACCGTTGACCTGGTACAGCTCGCTCTCGTTCAGGTTGAACTGCTTGAGCAGGTAGTCCGACAGGTGTTTCGGGCAGGTATCGGCCACTTCCAGGCGCACGGCGTCACCGTAGCGGCGGGAGAACAGCTCGCCGCGCAGGGCGCGGGCCAGGTCTTCGACGTCTTCGGAATCCAGCGCCAGGTCGGCGTTGCGGGTCAGGCGGAACTGGTAGCAGCCCTTGACCTTCATGCCCTGGAACAGGTCGTCGGCGTGTGCGTGGATCATCGACGACAGGAATACATAGTTATCGCCAGGCCCACCCACGTCTTCGGGTACCTTGATGATCCTCGGCAGCAGGCGCGGCGCCGGGATGATCGCCAGGCCCGAATCGCGACCGAAGGCGTCGATACCTTCGAGCTCGACGATAAAGTTCAGGCTCTTGTTCACCAGCAACGGGAACGGGTGCGTCGGATCGAGGCCGATCGGGGTGATGATCGGTGCGATCTCGTCACGGAAATAACGACGGACCCAAGTCTTCAGCTTGGTGGTCCAGTAGCGGCGGCGGATAAAGCGGACCTGATGTTTTTCCAGCTCCGGCAACAGGATGTCGTTGAGGATCGCGTACTGGCGATCGACATGCCCGTGCACCAGCTCGCTGATCCGCGCCAGGGCCTGGTGCGGCTGCAGGCCATCGGCGCCGGCCTGTTCGCGGGCGAAGGTGATCTGCTTCTTCAGCCCGGCGACACGGATTTCGAAGAACTCATCCAGGTTGCTGGAGAAGATCAGCAGGAACTTGAGGCGTTCCAGCAGCGGATAGGACTCGTCCAGCGCCTGCTCCAGCACGCGGATGTTGAACTGCAGCTGCGACAGCTCACGGTGGATATACAGGCTGCTGTCATCCAGGCTCGGAATCACCACCGCCGACGGCACCGCCACATGGGGGGCTTCGACCACCACCGGCGCGGGTTCCAGCTCCGGCGGGGTTTCGACGATCGGCTCGACCACCGCTTGAGCGTCTTTTACTTCAACTTCGCTGAGTCCTTCGGTATTCATCGAGTGTTCCTGTGAGGGCTATTTCTGCTCTCGTAGCAGTTGGGCGGCGCGGGCGGCAAAGTAGGTCAGGATGCCATCGGCACCCGCCCGTTTAAAAGCGGTCAGGGATTCAAGAATAACGCCTTCGCCCAGCCAGCCATTCTGGATGGCCGCCATGTGCATGGCGTACTCACCGCTAACCTGATAGACAAAAGTCGGCACCTTGAATTCATCCTTGACCCGAAAAAGGATATCCAGATACGGCATACCCGGCTTGACCATGACCATGTCGGCGCCTTCGGCGAGGTCGGCGGCCACTTCATGCAGGGCTTCGTGGCTGTTGGCCGGGTCCATCTGGTACGACGCCTTGTTCGCCTTGCCCAGGTTCAGGGCCGAGCCGACGGCATCGCGGAAAGGTCCATAGTAGGCGCTGGCGTACTTGGCCGAATAGGCCATGATCCGCACGTTGACGTGATCGGCCAGTTCCAGGGCTTCGCGGATCGCCTGGATGCGTCCGTCCATCATATCGGAAGGCGCCACCACCTGGGCGCCCGCCTCGGCGTGGGACAAGGCCTGCTTGACCAGTGCATCGACGGTAATGTCGTTCTGGACGTAACCGTGCTCGTCGAGGATACCGTCCTGCCCGTGGGTGGTGAACGGGTCCAGGGCGACGTCGGTGATCACCCCCAGTTCCGGGAAGCGGGCACGCAGGGCACGGGTGGCGCGCTGGGCAATACCTTCCGGGTTCCAGGCCTCGCTGGCGTCCAGGGACTTGAGTTCGGGCGGCGTCACCGGGAACAGCGCCAAGGCCGGAATCCCCAGCTCGACCCAGTTCGCCGCTTCTTCGAGCAGCAGGTCGATGGTCAGGCGCTCGACCCCTGGCATCGACGCCACGGCTTCGCGGCGATTCTCACCGTCCAGCACAAACACCGGCAGGATCAAATCATCGACTGTCAGAACATTCTCACGCACCAGACGGCGAGAAAAATCATCACGGCGATTGCGACGCAGGCGGGTGGCGGGAAACAAGCGATTGGCGGGGGTAAAGCTCACGGCAGACTCCTGAGCCCGCACAAGCGGGCGAGCATGGCAGTTATAAGCGGCCATTATGACGAAGGAATTACAGTTGTGCTTACTCCTGCGACCCGTCGCCACAGCCGCTACCCTTGTAGGAAATGTTAACGTCGAGACACATTTCGACACTTTCCTCTCTGTCCTCGAAGGGTTAGGCTGCGCGTTCATTTCGCCAGCATCCAGACAATGCTCCAACAATTTCTGCAGGATTTCGGCTACTTCGCCTTGTTTCTCGGCACGTTTTTCGAAGGCGAGACCATTCTGGTACTGGCCGGCTTCCTCGCGTTCCGCGGATACATGGACATCAACCTGGTGGTTATCGTGGCGTTCTTCGGCAGCTATGCCGGCGACCAGCTTTGGTATTTCCTGGGGCGCAAGCATGGCCGCAAACTTCTGGCACGCAAGCCGCGCTGGCAATTGATGGGTGATCGAGCGCTGGAGCATATCCGCCGCCATCCGGATATCTGGGTGCTGACCTTCCGCTTTGTCTACGGTTTGCGCACGGTGATGCCGGTGGCGATCGGCCTGTCGGGTTATCCGCCGGGCCGCTACCTGTTGCTCAACGGCATCGGCGCGGCGATCTGGGCCGCGGCCCTGGCGGCGGCGGCCTATCACTTCGGGGCGATTCTCGAAGGGATGCTCGGCAGCGTGAAGAAATACGAGCTGTGGGTGCTCGGCGGCCTGCTGGTGGCCGGCCTGCTGCTCTGGAGCTGGCGACGCATCCGTAGCGCGCGCCTGGCCCGGGCCGAGGCCCGCCTGGCCGAAACTACGAACCGGCCAGACGAATGACCCGCGGCTTGCTGCAGTAGTACAGGCCGATCAGGCTCAACAGGCTGTAGCTGAACACGCCGATCCAGCCCAATGGGCTGGCCGGCCACAGCCCGACCAACGGTGCCCACCAGACCAACGGCAGGTTGGACGCCAGGCGGACCAGTTCCAGCCGCAACGCCCAAGGGCGATTCTCCAGCGCCGCGCCGAGCACGAACAACCCCAGCACCAGGGTGCCACAGCCCAGCAGCAGCGCCGCCAGCGGCAAATGCTCGCCGAAGTTCATCAGGTAGCTGCCCAAACCGACATAGACCGCGAATTGCAGGGCCAGGTAGATCTGCTGACGGATCTCCAGGGACACCTCGAATTTGCGGAACTGGCTCAGGTCCGGCTTGTTCAGCGGGTATCTGGCCGCGACATCGGCCGGGCGCCAGCCAGTGCGCATAAACCAGATCCGCAGCTTGTCCCAATAGCTTTCCGTACGCCGGGCATCGGCCCATAGCTGCGCATAGAACTGCAGGTTGGCCCACAGCGGGTTCCAGCTGGCCAGCGGCGTGGTCACGCCGAAGATCACCGGCTCGCGCTCGTCCTCTTCCTGGAAGGTGCCGAACAGGCGGTCCCAGAGAATAAACACCCCGCCGTAGTTGCGATCCATATACAGCGCGTTTTGCGCATGGTGCGCCCGATGGTTGGACGGCGTGACAAAGAACCACTCGTACCAACCCAGCTTGGGCACGTGCCGGGTATGTACCCAGAACTGATACAACAGGTTCAGCGAGGCCACGCTGATAAACACCACCAGCGGCACGCCGAGCACGGCCAGCGGCAGATAGAAGATCCAGCTCAGGAGGAAGCCGGTGCTGGTCTGGCGCAGGGCGGTGCTGAGGTTGTAGTCCTCGCTCTGGTGATGCACCGAATGGGCGGCCCAGAGGATATTGCGCTCGTGCCCCATACGGTGCAGCCAGTAGTAGCAGAAGTCGTAGGCGACAAAGGCGAACACCCAGACCCAGGGCTTTTGCGCGGACAGCTCGAACAGCGCCAGGTGCTGCAGCGCAAAGGCGTAGGTGAGGATCCCGACCCCCTTGGTCAACAGCCCGGTGGTGGTCGACAGCACGCCGGTGCTCATGCTGTTGATGGCATCCGCCATGCGATAGTTGCTCACGCCACGCCAGCGATCGGCGAGCAGCTCGATGACGATCAATGCAATGAAAAACGGTACCGCGTAAGGCACGAAGTCCATGGGGCCAACCTTCCAGAGTCGATCTGCAAAGATTAGGGGCTATGGCGGGAAAATCCGCTGACAATGAATGCCAAAGCTGTAGACATTTAACGCCAGAAACCAGGGAACGTCGAACGCGCTCCCTGTAGGTTCACGCGGCCCCTGTGGGAGCTGGCTTGCCAGCGATGAGGCCCTTGAGCCTTGCGGTGCCCATCCGAACGCCTTCGCGGGCAAGCCCTGCTCCTACAGTACGCCGTCGTTCATCGATTTTGCGTATCACACAACACTGTAGGAGCAGGGCTTGCCCGCGAAGAGGCCCTCGAATCTTGCGCCGCTCATAAGAACGCCATCGCCGGCAAGCCCACACTGTCAGGTCGCCTGGACCCGACGCTTTTCCGCCAACCGGCTGCGGCTGTACAGCACCCCAATCGCCAGCAACGCCAACGCCTGCGCCCCCAGCGAGTAGGCGTCGGCATGAATCCCCAGCCAGTCGAATTCAAAGAACGCCACCGGCCGCGTACCGAAGATCCCGGCTTCCTGCAACGCCTTGACCCCGTGCCCGGCAAACACCACCGACAAGGCGCACAACAACCCGGCATTGATCCCGAAAAACAACGCCAGCGGCAGCTTCGCCGAACCGCGCAGGATCACCCAGGCCAGGCCGATCAGCAGCACCAGCGCGGTGCCGGCACCGGCCAGCACGGCGTTATGTCCCGCCGGCCCCGCCTGCAACCAGAGGGTTTCATAGAACAGGATGACTTCGAACAATTCCCGGTACACCGAGAAGAACGCCAGCAGCGCAAAGCCGAAGCGCCCGCCACCACTGACCAGGCTGCTCTTGATGTAGTCCTGCCAGGCCGCCGCGTGCCGGCGGTCATGCATCCAGACCCCGAGCCAGAGCACCATGACGCTGGCAAACAAAGCCGTGAAGCCTTCAAGCAATTCACGCTGGGCGCCACTGACATCGATCAGGTAAGCCGCCGCCGCCCAGGTCAGCAACCCGGCGACCAGCGCCAGACCCCAGCCGACATGTACGCTGCGCACCGCCGACTGCTGGCCGGTATTGCGCAGGAAAGCCAGCACCGCCGCCAGGACCAGGATCGCTTCCAGGCCTTCGCGCAGCAGGATCAGCAACCCGGAGATAAAGCTCAGCGACTGACTCAGGCCATCATTGCCCAGCAGATCGGCGGACTCCTTGAGCTTGCCCTTGGCAAAATCCAGGCGCTGCTCGACCTGCTCCAGCGGCAAGCCGTCCTGCAACGATTGCCGATAGGCCATCAGCGACTTCTCGGTGTCCTTGCGCACCATGGCATTGACGTTGTCCAGGGAGCTTTCCACCAGCTCGAAGCCCTCCAGATAGGCAGCAACGGACAGGTCGTAGGCTTGTTCATGCTCGCCGGCGCGGTAGGCCGCGAGGCTCTTGTCCAGGGTCGTCGCGGTGTAGTCGAGCAATTGCCCCGGACCGCGCTTGACCTGGGGCGGCTGGGCGCGCTGGGCACGGAAGGCGACGGCGGCGGCCGGGCCTTCGGCGGACTGTACTTCAGCCGGCGTCGAACGGGCCAGGTCGGCCAGGTTGTAGGTTTTCCCGTCGTTGGCGGCGGCAGGAGCGGCACTGAATCCGGCAATGTAAGTCGCCAGGTCCCAACGTTGACGCTCATCCAACTGGTCGGCGAACGCCGGCATATCGGTGCCTTCAACACCCAGGCCGAGGGTGGTGTAGATCGCGTAGAGGCTCAACCTATCCAGCCGCGCGGCATCGCGCAGGTTGGCGGGTGGCGGTGTCAGGCCGACACCGGCCGGACCGTCGCCCGCCCCCGCCTCGCCGTGACACACCGAACAATGCTGGGCATACAGCGGCGCACCACGAGTCGGGTCCGGGGTGATGATCGGTGCCTGGCTGACTTCATAGGCCACGGCCAGCTTCGCCCCCAGTTGCCGGGCCTGGCGGGCAACGCGTTCACCCTCCTCCCGAGCCGTCACGGCCGCCTGCAAACCCTCGATACCCTGAACCAGCTCAGCCTGTTCCGGCTTGGCCGGCAACGCGGCGACCAGCCCTTGCAGGACCTTGATAAATTCCAGCTGCTCGCGGTATTCGCCATCGTCGACCACCTGGCCCGCGTGCACCGTGGGCGGGTAATCGGCGCCGATATAGTCCAGCAGATGCAGGGCCTGGGGTGCGCCCTCCGCTGTTTCGGCCAACAGGTTGAAGCTGCAGAGAGCGAACAGCGGCAGCATCAGCCACGCGAGGAAACGAGAGGGAAAAGTCATGGAAAGCCTAAATCTAAATGCGAAGTAACACATTGTTCCCTCTCAATACGTTTGGCTCAACCCTGATCGGCCCGATTCCTCAATGTTTTGCTCTGGGTCATGTATCGAGATGGCCATGAGAATGCCATCTCGACCACGGCTTTGTGCATAATCCCCGCCCTCAAGTCCCACTGCCCGTCAGCCAAGGAAAGGAACGACACGCCATGCCCTCGCGCCTCTTACTCACACTGCTGTCCTGTGCGTTGCTCCTGGGCGGCTGCGGACTGCTGCACAACTACGACCGGGAACTCCAGGCCACCAACGAGCAGTTGATCTCGGGCAACGTCGATGGCGCGCTGCAGTTGCTGGAGCAACACAACCCCTGGGACGACAAGGACCTGCTCTATTCCCTGGAAAAAGGCGAACTGCTGCGGCTCAAGGGCGATCTACCCCGCAGCCAGGACGCCTGGCGCAGGGCGGACCAACAGGTGTCCCAGTACGAAGAAGGGACGCAGGTCGTCGCCACCCTGAAAAACCTGGGGCTCGACCAGATCCTCGGCATCGGACTCATCGGCGACAAGTTTCATCGCTACGAGGGCTATGACTACGAGAAGGTCATGCTGACCACGCAAATGGCCCTCAACCAGTTGGCCCGGAACGACTTCGACGGCGCCCGCGTCGATATCAAGAAAAGCCACGAACGCGAAGCCCTGATCGCCACAGCGCGCGACAAGCAATACCTGGCGGTCGAAGACCAGGCCAAGGCCAAAGGCATCAAGCTGCGCTACAAGGACCTGCAGGGTTACCCAGTGACCACCCTCGACTCGCCGCAGGTCATTGCCCTGAAAAACGGCTACCAGAGTGCGTTCAGCCATTACCTCGCCGGCTTCGTCTACGAAGCCCTGGGCGAGCGCGACCTCGCCGCGCCGGGTTACCGCCAGGCCATCGAGTTGCGGCCCAATACACCGCTGCTGGAAAAAGCCCTGGCCAACCTGGGCAAACCCGCCGACACCTCTCCTGACAGCGACGTGCTGATCGTCGTCCAGACCGGCCTGGCCCCGGCGCTCGTTTCGCTGCGCGTGCCCATCCAGGTGCAAACCGAGGACGGCCAGGCGATCACCGTGAACCAGCCTTTTCCGGTGCTGGTAGCCGACAAGTCGACAGCGCCCCTCAAGCAGATCAGCGTGGATGGCAAACCACAGTCGCTGACCCTGCTCAACAGCACGACCCACATGTCATTGCGCACCTTGCACGACGACATGCCCGCGATCATCAACTTCGCCCTTGCGAGCGTGCGTTTCAATGCCGAACTGCAAGCCAAGGAGAACAAACGCAAGCCGGACAAGGCTTCGTCGGTTTACCAGGGCTTCACCGGTGACTCCGACACCCGCACCTGGCGCACCCTGCCGGACAACACCCAGGTCGTGCGCCTGCGCCTCAAGCCCGGCGCGCACAAATTGCTGCTGCCAGGTGTCAAAGGCGCGGTACCGGTCAGCCTGAATATCGAACATCCCTTCCAGGTGGTGAGCCTGCGGGTCATCGGCAACCAGGTCTTCCTCCTGCCCGGATGACGCTAAAAAGCCATTACATAGCCAATAGCCATGGTTATACTGCCCTGCCTTCGTTATTGCGATATGGCATTAAAAGCTCCTCGTTTAATGAGGAATTGGCAGGGTAGCCGCTTTCCCTCTCAATGGGTCCATCTCAGCCCGACCAGCATGCTCGGCTGATTTTTTCATCAGGGAAGATCCCATGGCATCCCGTGCCCTCCTCTCGTTCGCCCTCGGCGCCGCGACCTTGCTGTCCGGCTGTTCGATGATGCGCAGCTACGACACCGAACTGGCGCAAACCAACCAGCAACTGGCCTCGGGCAATGTTGACGGGGCGTTGGCCCTGCTGGAAAAGAACAACGGCGATGCCGACAAGGACCTGCTGTATTTCTTCGAAAAAGGCGAGTTGCTGCAAGCCAAGGGTGACCTGGCCGGTAGCCAGAAAGCCTGGGGCAGCGCCGACCAGATGGTGGGTCAGTGGGAAGACGCGGTCAAACTGGACAGCGCCAGGTACCTCGCCCAGTTCGGCAGCTTCCTGATCAACGACAAGGTCCGCCGCTACGAAGGCTATGACTACGAAAAGGTCATGCTGACCACGCAGATGGCCCTGAACCAGCTGGCCCTGAACGACTTCGACGGCGCACGTATCGCGATCAAGAAAACCCATGAGCGCGAAGCGGTGATCGCCGATCTGCGCGACAAGCAATACCTCAAGAGCGAAACCGAAGCCGACCAGCAAGGCATCAAGACCCAGTACAAGGACCTTCAGGGCTATCCGGTGGCCAGCCTCGACGCGCCGGAAGTGGTCGGCCTGAAGAACAGCTACCAGAGCGCGTTCAGCCATTATCTGGCCGGGTTCGTCTACGAAGCCATCGGCGAGAAAGATCTCGCCGCCCCCGGTTATCGCCAGGCCATCGAACTGCGCCCGAACACGCCGCTGCTGGAGCAGGCACTGGTCAATCTCGACAAGCCTGCCGGCAAGGATGACGACAGCGACATCCTGATCGTGGTGCAGAGCGGCCTGGCGCCGTCCCGTGCCTCCATCAGCATTCCGCTGCCGTTGCCGATCGACAAGCATCTGGTCATTACCCCGCTGTCGTTCCCGGTCATCCAGGCCGACACCTCGACGGCCACCTTCGCCCAGATCGGCGTCGACGGCCTGCCGCAGAACCTGACCCTGCTCAACAGCACCACCGCCATGTCCCGTCGCGCCCTGCGTGACGACATGCCGGGGATCATCCTGCGCACCAGCGTGCGGGCCATCAGCCGCGGCGCCGCGCAGGCCAAGCTGAACAAGACCAATCCGCTGGCCGGCCTGGCCGTGGGCATCACTTCCGCGGTCCTAGAAGGCGCCGACACCCGCACCTGGCGGACCCTGCCGGACACCACCCAGGTGCTACGCCTGCGCCTGAAAAAGGGTGAGCACCAGGTGACCCTGCCCAACGCCCTCGGCGGTTCCCGCGTGGCCTTCACCGTCGACCGACGCTATCAGGTGATCAGCCTGCGCGCCGTCGGCAACCAGGTGTTCACCAGCGGCGTCGCCACTCAACGGCTGGCGGATGCCGGACCGACGGCCGTGGCCAGCCTCAAACAACCTTGAAGAAAGGAGTCTCGTGCATGCGTTTCAAACTGACTGTTGCCGTTGCCCTGGCCCTGCTGGCCGGGTGCGTCACCCCGCCGCCGCCACCACCGCCCCCCGGTAGCGCGGCGAGCAAGATCGTCGCCATGGGCGAAATGGAGAACATCGAGGTCGGTGCCATCCGCGTCGCCCGGGAAAACGGCTTCCTGACCGTCAAGGTGCAGCTGAGCAACACCCGCACCAAGAACAAGATGATGTATTACCGCTTTGCCTGGTTGGGCAACGACGGTTTTCCGGTGGCCGACGATGAAGTCTGGAAAACCCTGAACCTGTATGGCGCCCAGAGCACCTTCCTGCCGGCCATCGCCCCGACGCCCAAGGCCACCGATTTCCGTCTTGAAGTCAAAACCCCCTGAGTCGACGCCGCCCTCTCGCGTCCTTTTGAAGAGAATCAGTCCATGTTTGCACGCCTGTCCCTCCTCGCCGTCGTCGCCCTGCTGGCCAGCGGCTGCGCCAACAACACCTCGCCCGTACTGGGCGGCGGAAACATCAGCTACGGCGATACCAAGGCCGTGGAACTGGTGACCAACGAGTTCGGCTCCACCGACCTGCAGATGATCGCCGAGTCCATGACCCGCTCCCTGGCCCAGTCCGGTGTCCTGCAAGGGCGTCCGGTGGTGCAGGTCTACGATGTGAAGAACAAGACCAGCGAGTACATCGATACCCGCGAGATCACCACTTCGATCAAGACCCAGTTGATGAAGAGCGGCACCGCCCGTTTCGCCAGCGACAACACCGAGATGCAGAGCCAGGTCGACCAGTTGAAGTTGCAGAACCAGAGCGGCCTGTACAAGAAGAGCACCGTCAGCAAGACCGGCAACATGATTGCCGCCAAGTATCGCCTGGAAGGTTCGATCAGCTCGATCGTCAAGCGCAGCAGCGACTACAAGGAC
This sequence comes from Pseudomonas sp. MWU12-2345, assembly GCF_023242385.1. Taxonomy (NCBI): domain Bacteria; kingdom Pseudomonadati; phylum Pseudomonadota; class Gammaproteobacteria; order Pseudomonadales; family Pseudomonadaceae; genus Pseudomonas; species Pseudomonas sp. MWU12-2345. The sequence goes on from NZ_JALLJA010000021.1 coordinate 83,910, forward strand.
GTGTTCTACAAGTTCAGCCTGCAACTGATCGACGTCGAAAGCGGCCTGGCCGAATGGATGGACGAAAAAGAGATCCGCAAAACCACGGAGCGTTGAACAATGCGTGCATGGATTGGCATGATCGGCCTGGTCTGCGCCTTTGGCGTCCAGGCCGCGCCCAAGGTGGCGGTGGCGGACCTGGCGTACCAGGCGCAGGTGGAGCAGTACATCCACACTATTTCGGCGCGGGACAACCACCAGGAGAGTTATTACGGTGCCAGCGGCTCGTCGAGCTATGACGAGTCCGAAAGCCGCAACAGCTATATCGAGCAGGGCGAGCTGCGCCGCTTCACCGGCGATATCAAGGGCGAGATCCTGCGCAGCGGGATGTTCCAGCTGATCCAGGGCACGCCTTATACCGCCAGTTCCAAGGGCGATGTCTACGACGTCATCAAGCGGATCAAGGGCGGCAACTTCAAGGGTGCCGACTACGTGCTGTTCGGTACGGTGTCGGACATCGACTTCACCCAGGACATCAACGAGCTGGCCAATACCAACAGCTACTCGGCAGTGCTGGGGCTGACCCTGGTGGGCGATTTCAGCCTGATCAATACCCGCACCTACGAGATCACCTCGGCGTTCACCGCCATGGGCGAAGGCCAGGACACCAAGCTGGTCAACAGCCGGGATGTCCACGTGTCGCTGAACCGTCCACGGGTGATCCGCGATGTGTCCAAGGCGCTGGGCGAGGATGTGGCGCGGCAGTTGAGCCTGCAGTTGGGTGGGCCGGATATGGGCCCGGGGGCAGCGCCGCCGCTGCGTAATAACCTGCCGCCGGATGAGGCGCCACGGGTTCTGCACTGATCCGCGACCGCGTTATCGTTCATCGCCGGCAAGCCGGCTCCTACAACAACGCAAATCCTGTGGGAGCCGGCTTGCCGGCGATAGCGTCCGATCAGACAACGATGAACTTCAGGCGGTCGCCTTGTGCAAGGTCGCCAGAAAACCCGCCGCCCCCACGAACAAGCCAGCAAAGGTACGGTTCATCCGGCGCTGCTGCTTGGGCGTGCGCAACAGGCGCAGGACCTTGGCCGCCAGGCCCGTGTAGCCGGCCATGACGACCATGTCGACGGCGATCATGGTGACGCCGAGGATCAGGTACTGATGCACCAGCGGTGCGTGGGGATCGATGAACTGCGGCAGCACCGCCAGCATGAACACCAGGGCCTTGGGGTTGCTGACGTTCACCAGGAAACCGCGGAACATCAAGGTCAGCGGCTTGCCGACCGGGCGAATCGTCGACTCTTCGGCCATATTGCTGGGCAACGCGCGCCACTGCTTGACCGCCAGGTACACCAGGTAGACCACCCCGAACCATTTGATGGCGTAGAAAGCCGAGGAAGAGGCTGCCAGGATCGCCCCGACGCCCGCGGCAATCACCGCGATCTGCGCCGCCAGGCCCAGTTGCAGACCGAGGGCATTCCAGTAGCCACGCAGGAAACCGTATTGCAGACCGCTGGACATCGAGGCGATGGCGCCGGCACCCGGGGATAGGCTGATTACCCAGCACGCGGCAAAAAAGGCCAGCCATGTCTCAAGCAGCATCACGCACCTCGGATCTCAAGAGTTGTTACAAACCCCTAAGCTAATCCGTGGGCGTGAAATTGACTATCGTTTTTTCTCGGGCAGACATGCCGCCGAGGCTTCCAGGCCTGCATCGTCAGGACCGACGTCTTCGCGGGCAAGCCCTGCTCCTACAGGTTTGTGTCGTACGCTAATGCTGCATCCGCCGAGAAACTGTAGGAGCAGGGCTTGCCCGCGAAGCTTTTGGCGGTCTTGAGGCCCCTATCGCTGGCAAGCCAGGCTCCAAGGGTTCGTGGTGTGTTCAGGAATCCGTGTCAGGACAGCGCTTCCAGCTCCGCCTGCATGCTCTCCAACAACTCCAGGGCTTCCATCCACGCCTCTTCCAGCTGGGACTCGCGCACTTTCAACTTGGCCTGTTCGGCCAGCAGATCACGAAGCTCATCCTTGCGCGCCGCCTCGTAGACCGCGCTGTCACCCAGGCTCGCTTCGATCTTCGCCAGCTTCTCGTGCAGCTTGCCCAACTCGGCTTCGAGCTTGTCGGCTTCACGCTTGTGCGGCGCCAGTTGCTGACGCAACGCGGCGGCCTGCTGGCGCTGGGCTTTCTTGTCGGTCTTGTCGGCATTGACTGGCGTATTGCTCACCGGCGCATTGCGCTGGCGATACTCCACCAGCCAGCGGGCGTAGTCTTCCAGGTCGCCGTCGAACTCTTCGACCTTGCCGTCCGCCACCAGGTAGAAATTATCCGTGGTGCTCTTGAGCAGGTGACGGTCGTGGGAGACCACCAGCACCGCACCGCTGAACTCCTGCAAGGCCATGGTCAGCGCCAGGCGCATTTCCAGGTCGAGGTGGTTGGTCGGTTCGTCGAGCAGCAACAGGTTTGGCCGCTCCCAGGCGATCAAGGCCAACGCCAGGCGGGCCTTTTCGCCACCGGAGAAGTTCAGCACCGGCTCGTCGATGCGCGCGCCACGGAAGTCGAAACCGCCGAGGAAGTCGCGCAGGGTCTGCTCGCGCTCGGTCGGTGCCAGGCGTTGCAGATGCAGCAACGGGCTGGCCTTGGAGTCCAGCGAGTCGAGCTGGTGCTGGGCAAAGTAGCCGACCACGGTGTTTTCACCACGGGTCATGCGCCCCGCCAACGGCGACAGCTCGCCGGCGAGGTTCTTGATCAGCGTCGACTTGCCCGCGCCGTTGGGGCCGAGCAGGCCGATCCGGGCACCCGGGGTCAGTTGCAGCTTGACCTTCTCCAGGACGGTCTTGTCGCCATAACCCAGGCGTGCGTCGGACAGGTCGAGCAGCGGGCTGGAAATCTTATGCGATTCGCGGAAGACAAAGTCGAACGGCGAATCGACGTGGGCCGCGGACAGCTCTTCCATCCGCTCCAGGGCCTTGATCCGGCTCTGGGCCTGGCGGGCCTTGGTGGCCTGGGCCTTGAAGCGGGCGATGTAGCTTTCCATGTGCGCACGCTGCGCCTGCTGCTTCTCGTAGGCCTGTTGCTGCTGAGCCAGACGCTCGGCACGGGCACGCTCGAACGCGGTGTAGCCACCCCGGTAGAGGGTGATCTTGCGCTGGTCGACATGGGCCACGTGATCGACCACTTCATCGAGGAAGTCACGGTCGTGGGAGATCAGCAGCAAGGTACCGGGGTAACTCTTGAGCCAGTCTTCCAGCCAGATGATCGCGTCGAGGTCCAGGTGGTTGGTCGGTTCGTCGAGCAGCAACAGGTCCGACGGGCACATCAGCGCCTGCGCCAGGTTCAGGCGCATCCGCCAGCCACCGGAGAATGCCGAGACCTGATGGTCCATCTGGTCGTTGGTGAAGCCCAGGCCGGCCAGCAGCTTGCGCGCGCGGGCATCGGCGGTGTAACCGTCGGCGCTGTCGAGCTCCGAGTGCAGACGGGCCTGGGCGGCGCCGTCATGGGCCGCCTCGGCCGCCGCCAGGTCGCGTTGCACCTGGCGCAGGCGCACGTCACCATCGAGCACGTAGTCGACCGCCAGGCGTTCGAGGGTGTCGACCTCCTGGCGCATATGGGCGATACGCCAATCGGCCGGCAGGAAGCAATCACCCGAGTCCGGGTGCAGCTCGCCCCGCAGCAGGGCGAACAGGCTGGATTTGCCGGCGCCGTTGGCACCGATCAGGCCGGCTTTATGGCCGGCGTGCAGGGTCAGCTCGGCGTCTTCTAGCAGACGTTGCGGGCCACGCTGTAAAGTCAGGTTCTGAAGTCGAATCATAATGGCGGCGGAGTCTACCAGCTTCCCTCGCAACTGGCGCGGATCTCACCATGCATGCTGACCTGTGGACGTTTTCCCTGAACACTTACGCCAAGCCCGGCGTGGAACAAACCTGCCTGGCGCTCCAGGCCCAGGGGGCGAATGTCTGCCTGCTGCTCTGCGCGGCCTGGCTGGGCCAACGCGGAGTGCGCTGCGAGGCCGAACGCGCGGGGCAATTGCAGGCTCTCGCCGAGCCCTGGCACGACCAGGTGGTGCAGCCACTGCGGCAGTTGCGCACGCAATGGCGCACGGCGGCCTTGGAGGACGTCGAGTTGAAAGTGCTGAGGGATCAGGTCAAGGCGTTGGAACTGGCCGCCGAGCAGCATCTGTTGCAGCGACTGGAAGCGTTGGCTCGGGATTGGCCCGAGGTCGGCGCGGAAGATCTGGACACGTGGCTGGAGGCGGTGACCGCCCAGGCCACAGGCCTGAATAGCGACGCGCTGCAGCAGCTGCGCGTCGCGGTGAACCAGGCTTAGGAAGCGCTGGTCGGGGTTACGGCAGCAGGCGCGGCTGGCGCTGGAGCAGCCGGTGCGGCTGCGGCGACGCTGGCGGGCGCGACCGATGCAGGTGCCGCCGGCTTGGCTGCTACGGCTGGCTTGGCGGCGGTGACAGCAGGCTTTGCGGCCGGTTTGGCAGCGGCAGGCTTGGCAGCCACGGCTTTTGCAGCGGGCTTGGCAGCAGCTGGTTTAGCGGCAACAGCTTTTGCAGCAGGCTTGGCAGCAGCTGGTTTAGCAGCAACAGCTTTTGCAGCAGGCTTGGCAGCGGCCGGTTTAGCGGCAGCAGCTTTTGCAGCAGGCTTGGCGGCAGCCGGTTTGGCAGCTACAGCTTTTGCAGCGGGCTTGGCAGCGGCTGGTTTGGCAGCAGCCACTTTTGCAGCAGGCTTGGCGGCGGCAGGTTTAGCGGCAGCAGCTTTTGCAGCTGGCTTGGCGGCGGCAGGTTTGGCAGCTACAGCTTTTGCAGCGGGCTTGGCAGCGGCTGGTTTAGCGGCAGCCACTTTTGCAGCGGGCTTGGCAGCAACTGGCTTAGCGGCAGCAGCTTTTGCAGCAGGCTTGGCGACAACCGGTTTGGCGGCAGCGGGTTTAGCAGCACGAGTCGACAGCGCCTTGGTGACAGCCTCTTTCACACGGCCAACACCCTGGGCCAGTTTCAGGCTTTCCTGGGCATCGCGCTTGAGTTGCAGGATATAGCCACGGGTGTCCGACTGGCTGGCTTTCAGCTTGTCCAGCAACTCTTCGAGCTCACCGACCGCGCTCTTGGCCTTGGCTTGTGCCTTGGCTTTTCCGGCAGTGGCCGAGTCCTGCAATTTGGTCCGCGCCTTGTGCAGTTTTTCCTGGGCTTTACCGCGTTGCTTTTCCAGTTTGGCGAGCAGTTTTTCAGCATCAGCCAAAGCCTGGGTGCAAGCAGTTTCCAGATGTTCGAGCAGGCTGCCCGACAACTGTTGGAGCAGATGCAACGGAGTATTTACGGGCTTCTTGGTGGCCGACATGGTGTACCTCCTGACTGATGTGAATGCGGCTCATACTAGCCCTCTGGGACTACCGCCGCTAGGGCATGTTGACAGTATCGAAGGGCCCGCGTTGCATGCCTTGAAAAATGCTTCTTCAACAACTCATCCAGAGCACTGGCATAATCCTCCGAACCTGAGGTCGGAGAGTGCTTATGCCGCGTTATTTTCTGCTGTCACTGTGTGTGTTCTGGTCGCTTGCGCACGCCGCGCCAGAGGTCGCGAACGATGACGCCCACGACCTGGCCTACAGCCTCGGCGCCAGCCTCGGCGAGCGTCTGCGCCAGGATGCTCCGGACCTGCAGATCAAGGCCCTGCTCGACGGTTTGAAGCAGGCCTACCAGGGCAAACCGCTGGCCTTGAAGGACGAACGCATCCAGCAGATTCTCGCCGCGCATGATGCCCAGGTCGCCCAGGAAGCGGCCAAACCCCAGAGCGAAATCGCGCTGGAAGCCGAGCGAAAATTCCTCACTGAAGAAAAGACCAAGCCCGGCGTCCACGAATTGGCCGACGGCATCCTGATGACGGAACTGACACCTGGCACTGGAGAAAAAGTCGCGGCCAACGGCAAGGTCCAGGTGCGCTATGTCGGACGCCTGCCCAACGGCACGGTGTTCGATCAGAACCGACAGCCGCAATGGTTCCGCCTGGACAGTGTGATCAATGGCTGGCGCAGCGCCCTGCCCCAGATGCCTGTCGGTGCGAAATGGCGCCTGGTACTGCCCTCGGCACAAGCGTATGGCGCCGACGGTGCCGGCGATCTGATCGCGCCGTACACACCGCTGGTGTTCGAAATCGAGCTGCTCGGCGTGGCCAGCTGACGCTGGCACCAGAACGAAAAACGGTGCGCCTGAGCGCACCGTTTTCATGTGTAGCCATTGGGATCAGGCCTGGGCTTCAGCCTTTTCCTTGTGCGCGGTATGCAACACTTCGATCAGGCAATCCTCCAGCTCGAAGCGCTCGTGCAGCAAGCCGCCCAGTTCCTGGAATTTATGCGCCACACACTCGCCTTCATCGCACAGATCGTTGAAGGCCAGTAGCTTCTCGGTAATCACATCGATACGCGGGTAGATCGTCTCCGCCAGCTCCAGGCCACGCTTGTCGCCAAAGGCCTTGGCCTCGCCGGTCAACTGCTCGTAGATCTCGAAGTGGCCGGCCGACACATAGTCAACCAGCAAACCGCAGAACTCCTGCAAGGGCTTGGGGTTCTGCGCCAGTGCACCCGGCTCGGCACCGAGGGCATCGTAGGCCCCCACGAGCTCGTGACGCTCCTTGAGCCAGCGATCGATCAGCAGATGCACTCCACCCCAGCGTTCCTGAGCATTCCGACAACTTTCGAGCATGGTGATCTCTTCCCTTCTGGGTCATGCCGACCGACGCCTCGGACACATCGAGGCTCCTGACTTGGCCAAACAGAACAAGCTGATTGCGATAACGCGATGCGGGCCAGATTATGCCCGCTCGACACCTGCTTCAAGGTACGCAGGAGAGAAAGTTCATACAAGTGTTTAATCCGAGGCACGACTGCCGGTTACTTTTACGCCCCGCCCGACACCGAATCCGGCCCCACCAGCTGATAGATCATCAGCAGGCTCATACCCACGAAAGCCAGCAGGCTCCACTCGGGAATGCTCAGGTCGAAGAGGGTCCACTGGATCTCCGCGCATTCGGCCGTGGCCCGGAACATCAACTTGAACGCCTGGAGGGTGGGTACCTGCTGGATCAGGCAATGCAGGTCAGGCTGGCAGATCATCAGCTGCTCGGCCGGCACCCGCTGCAACAGGACCTGCCGCGCCGCCGTGGCGGCACCGGCGAGGGCCAGCAGCAGGTCGAGGCCGCCATAGACCCAGCGGCCGATACGACCCGGGCCGTGCAACACCGCCACCAGGCTGACCAGGCAGAACCCGGCGAGGAAAAAGCGCTGGACGATGCACAGCGAGCAAGGCTCCAGCCCGGTCACACGCTCCAGGTACAGCGACGCCCCCATGACCAGGGCACCTGTCAACAAGGCCAGGGAGAACAGAGAACGTGAGCGGGCCAAGAACATGGCTTATCCGTAACAGGAGAGACAGGCAGTTACGGTAGAGGAAAGCCCTTGGCCCTTTCAAGGCGAGCCAGAGCAGACAATTCCTTAAGCCTGTAAGGAATTACCGACGGACATCCTATGAAACCATTAATTCAGAAGTAGGAATCAGACTTCGTCACGGCAAGGGAAGCATCCTGACACGCAAAGACGGGATGCCTGAAGCCGCATCCCGTCTTCCAGGCCACCTCACACCGGTAGTGGCGAGGCCAGCAGACGCTTGTCCAACAGACCCAGGCCCTCCTGGAACAACTGGTTGCTGCGCTCGGTATCACCGAGTTGGGCCAGCAGTCGCGCCAGCTCCGCGCAGGCTTCAGGGTGGCGCTGCACCCGCAGGCTGCTTTCCAGGTAGTCGCGGGCCTTGCCCCACAGACTGTTTTGCAGGCTCAGGCGTCCCAGCGTCAGCAACAGGCTGGCATCCTCGGGATGGTCTTTCAACCAGCCTTCGGCAGTCTGCAACTGTCGGGCCGGGTCACGTCCGCGCAACAAGCCGTACAGACGCGCCAGATGGCTGTCGTACTGGCGTTTGAGCGCCTCGCGCAGGGCTTCTTCAGCCTGGGCGTCGGCGCCGAGCTGGCGTAGTTGCTCGGCATAAGCCAGCACCAATGGCGGCTCCTGGCGCTGGGCCGAGCTCAATTGCTGCCAGGCCCGCTCCAGCGCCTGCAGGCCCGCTTCGCCGTCCTCGCGCTGGGCCGCCAGGCTGAGGTTCTCACCCCAGGCACGGCGTTCCAACTCGGCCAGTTCAGCCTTGGCCAGCACCTTGTCCTTGCGCAACTCCGGCAACAGACGGATCAACGCCGACCAGTCGCCACGTTGCTGATACAGGCGCTGCAACTGACGCAGGACCTGGATGCTATGGGGATGACGCTCGTGCATGGCCTGCAGGGTATTCAAAGCCCCCTCGCTGTCGCCACGGTCCACTTGCAACTGCGCGTGACTGAGGGCAATCGCCAACTCGGCCTGGGGCTGGCGGTCGAGGGCGCGCTCCAGCAGGCTGTCGCACTCCTCGTACTTGCCTTGTTCGTTGGCCGCCCGGGCCGCGCCGAGGTAGTACAGCAGCGGCTGGCGTTCGGCCTCGGCGGCCCGTTGCAAATGGCGTTGGGCACTGGCCCAGCGGCCCTCGGCCAGGTCCATCTGGCCTTGCTCGATGGCCACCTGGGTGCGTCGGCTGCGATTGCGCCGGGACCAGGGATTGGCCACGGAGCCCGAGGTGGTCACCAACCCCACCAGGAATTTCACCAGCCACAGCACCAGCCATGCCAGCAGCAGCACGGCCAGGAAGGCCCACAGGCTCGATTCGTAACGGAAGCTGTCATAGGCGATCAGGACGTAACCCGCGTGCCGCGAGATCGCATAGCCGAGGCCCGCCGCAATGGCGACGACCAGTACCAGGATCAGGAGGAAGCGCTTCATGGGCTGGTCCCCTCGACCGGGGTCACGCTCGGGCTGACCGGGGTCTCGATCTCGACATGTCGCCGCTCGAGATAGGCCTGCACCGCCGCCAGGGTTCCGGCCAGATCAGGCGTGACCACGGTCACCGGCTGTTTGCTCAGCTCGGCCAGGCGCTCGAGCATGACCTTGCTCTGTGGATTGTCCGGGTTGAAGCTACCGGTCAGCACGTCCCGGGCCTCGGTCAAGGCCTGGGTGTAGACCCCGGCCTGACCATTCAAGGCGGCCCACTGGGCCTGTTCCAGGGCCAGGCCGAGGGCCAGGCGGACCTGCGCCAGGCTCTGCCCGGCGAGCAACGGCCGGATGTTCTTGTTGGCATTGAAGTCGATGCGGATATAACGCGAGATCTCATCCCACCACAGGGCCCAGCGGCTGGCGCCATCGCCGTCGGCGGTCAGGCCGAGCAGGGAGTCGCCGCGATCCTTGTACTCCGGCGCCAGCTCGTTGAGCTGGGGCAACTGGTCGCGCAGGGCGCCCAGTTGCAGGAACAGGCCGGTACGGTCCGGCTGCTCGGTGCTGCGCAGCGCGGCCAGGCTCCTGGCCACCTGCTCGCGGGCGGCAAAGGAACCCGGATCGTTCTGTTCACGCAGGATATCGTCGGCGCCCTGCACCAGGGCCAGGGCACTGGTGATGTCCTGCAACGCCGACAAGCGCAGGCTCGCCAGGCGCAGCAAATGCTCGGCCTCGGCCAGGCGCCAGTCCTTGCGGCTGGCACCCAGCACGCTTTCCAGCTTCTGGTTCAGACGCTGCTGATCGCCCTGCAACTGCGTCACCAGGCGACGACGCTCCTCCAGTTCACCGGCACCCGGCAACTGATCCAGGCGCGCGGCCAGTTGCTGTTCGGTCAGCTTGAGGGACTGCGCCTGGCTGCCCAGGTCTTGCAGTTGTCCGCTCTGCTGCTGATGGTTGGCTTGCAGGTTGCGCACCTGCCAGACACCCCAGCCACCCGCCGCCGCGCCGGCGGCGCCGAGCAACAGGGCGAGGAGCGCCAGGCCATTGCCACGACGCGCCACGGGCGCCACCGGCGGTTGAACCGGGGTATCGACCACCGGCTGGGCTTCTTCTTTCGGCAAGGCTGTTTCGCTCACGTGTCCATCCTTTGCATTCTAGAGAGCGGGTACGGGATGCTCCCGCAACGCCGCTAGCAAAGCCGTGGCACTGGCACCACGACAATCCACCACATGTTGGGCCCCTGCGGCGCGGGCCATTTCGGCCACCCGCGGGCTTGGAACAAACAACGGCAGGCGCGCCAGTTCCGGCCAGGCCGTCGCCGCCAACTGGAGCAGGTGTTCAAAACCCTGCCCACTGCTGACCACCAGGGCGTTCAGGCGTTCCGCCGCGACGCGCTGGGCCAGGAAGCCCTCGGCATACTCGGGCAACAGCCGACGGTACAACTCAAGGTAGTCGACACTAGCACCCTGGCCGCGCAAACGCTCGGCCAGCAGCTCGCGTCCGCCCTCTCCGCGCAGGATCAATACCCGCGGCTCGGGGCACGCCAGCGCCTGCTGCAACGCCGGCAACGCCAACAAGGCCTCACTGTCGTCGCCCTCGGCGGGATAATCAACCTCGAGGCCGTAATCGGCGAGGATCCCCGCAGTCGCGGCACCCACCGTGAACCATGGCAGGAACGGCGGCTGCGGCCAGTACTGGTCCACCAACTCAACCGCCAGGCGCGCCGCCGGCTTGCTGACCACGATCACCGCACTGTAGTGGGCCAGGTCGTAGATCATCGTCCGCCCGGCACCGTCGAGGGGCACGGGTTCGATCTCCAGCAGCGGCAGGCTGCTGCTGAACATCCCGGCCGCGGCCAGGGCGCTCGCCAGCTCCGCCGACTCTGACGCCGGCCGGGTCAACAACAGGCGCCAACCACTCACTCTTCGCCAGCCTCGCCATAGACGGCCTGGAGAATCGCATCCGCACCCTGGGCCAGCAGCGCTTGTGCGACCTGCACGCCGAGGGCCTGGGCGTCAGCTTGCGGCGCCCGGGCATCGGCGCTGAGCAGCAGGCCGCCCTTGGGATCGCCGACCAGCCCACGCAGCCAGATCTGCTCGCCTTCGAGCACGGCGTAACAGGCAATCGGCACCTGGCAACCGCCGTTCAGATGTTTATTCAAGGCGCGCTCGGCGGTGACCCGCACGGCGGTGTCGGCATGGTGCAGGGGTGCCAGCAGGGCATGGATTTCCGTGTCGGCGCTGCGGCATTCGATACCCACCGCGCCCTGGCCACCGGCCGGCAAGCTGTCTTCGACACTGATGGCCGAGGTGATGCGATCTTCAAAACCGAGGCGGATCAGGCCGGCGGCGGCGAGGATGATCGCGTCGTACTCGCCGGCGTCCAGCTTGGCCAGGCGGGTGTTGACGTTGCCACGCAGGAAGCGGATCTGCAGGTCAGGCCGACGGGTCAGCAATTGTGCCTGGCGGCGCAGGCTCGAAGTGCCGACCACGCTGCCGGCCGGCAGATCCTCAAGACTGGCGAAGGTATTGGAAACGAAGGCATCGCGCGGGTCTTCGCGCTCGCAGATGCAGAACAGGCCGAGGCCTTCGGGGAAATCCATCGGCACGTCTTTCATCGAATGCACGGCGATATCGGCCTCGTGCTCGAGCAGCGCGGTTTCCAGCTCCTTGACGAACAAGCCCTTGCCGCCGATTTTCGACAGCGGTGAGTCCAGCAGCTTGTCGCCGCGACTGACCATGGGGACCAGGACCACCGACAAACCGGGATGAGCCTGCTCCAGGCGGGCCTTGACGTATTCGGCCTGCCACAGGGCCAGCGCACTTTTACGGGTAGCGATGCGGATTTCGCGAGAAGACATGGATCGATCCGTACTGAATAGATACGGCAGATAATAACAGCTCGGCCCGGCCCGCTTTGACTTGTATCAGCCAATAAGCGGCCTCCCTGGCCTGGAAATACCGGGTAGACGGTACCTTGCGCCACGCGCAAGGCACGGATTAAAGCTGTTGCATCATCTTGCGCACGCCAGCGACATGGCGTCGACTGACGATCAGCGCGTCACCGCCCAGGCCCTTGAGGAACAGCTGGAAGTGCCCCAACGGCGTACGTTGCAGGCGCTCGATGCGTTCGCGAGCCACCAGCGCGTTGCGGTGAATACGCACAAAACGATCGCCGAACTCATCTTCCAGGGCCTTCAACGGCTCATCCAGCAGCACTTCGCCACCCTCGTGGCGCAGGGTCACGTACTTGTGGTCGGCAATGAAGTAGATCACCTGGTCCAGGGGAATCAGCTCGATGCCCTTGCGGGTACGGGCGCTGATATGACTGCGCGGACCGGCACCGGATTCAGCGGCGGGCCGTGTCAGGGCCGCCAGTTGCACGCGGTTGGGACGCTCGGCCTTCTTCAGCGCTTCGAGCAGGTGCTCGGCGCGAACCGGCTTGACCAGGTAACCCACGGCGCTGACCCGGAACGCTTCCAGGGCAAACTCGTCATGGGCGGTGCAGAACACCACGGCCGGTGGTGCCTCACGCTCGCACAACCGTGCCGCCACTTGCAGGCCGTCGAGGCCGGGCATGCGGATATCGAGCAGGACCACATCGGGCCTCAGGCTCTCGATCAGGGACAATGCCTCTTCGCCATTGGTGGCGCTGGGCTCCAGGACACTGTAACCCTCGAGTTCGCCGACCAAACGGCTCAGGCGCTCGCGGGCCAGGGGTTCGTCATCAACGATCAGGACATTCATATTGCACTGGATTCCTGCGTGAGTCTCGCACAAGGATAGCGTAGACAGGTGAAGTGACGACCGTCACGGCGATCCACGCTAAGACTAGCGCGAGGCCCGAAAAGTGCCGTAAGTCGGGCACCGATATTTGCCAGTGCCAATTGAGTACCGCCCGACACCTGCCGCGGTGCGGCATCGTCGTAGGGATTGCTGATACACAATATGAACTCTCCCTCTTTATAGTCGGCTTCGACCCTGACCACGCCGCCTTCGATGCGCGGTGCGATGCCGTAGATCAGAGCGTTTTCCAACAGTGGTTGCAAGGTTAATTGCGGGATCGGCAAATCCTCTGGAATTGTGCCCACCCTCCAGTCCAACTGTAGACGGTTGCCAAGACGATATTGCTCAATCGACAAATATCGTTGCGCTAATTCCAGCTCGTCACGCCAGGTCACCAGGTTGCCGGGCCTGGCCAGGCTGGCGCGGAACAGGTCGGACAGATCCAGCACGGCCTGCTCGGCCTGTCGCGGATCGCTCACCACCAGGCTGGCGATGCTGTTCAGGCTGTTGAACAGGAAGTGCGGGCGGATCCTCGACTGCAAGGCTTCGATGCGCGCCTGCAACTCCGCCTGCTGCTGGCGACGCCACTGACTCTGCAGGTAAAAGTAGCGCAACATCAGGGCCGACATGATGAGGCTGATCAAACCATGGCGCAGATAGTGCCCAAGCGTACCTTCACCCGAGGGCGGGCCGGCCAGGGAAAAGTACTCGGTCAGGCCGGTACAAGCCAGGCTCAACCCGACCACCAGGGCACAGCACAGCACCCCGGCCAGCCCCGGGCGCAAGCGCGCCAACCAGGCCCGGGCACTGCACAACAACGCCGCCGACAACAGCACGATCCACTGCACATACAAGGAAGTCAGCGCCAGGCGCACCCAGTCGAAACCGACGGGCATCGGCTCGGCCAGCACCAGCACCATGACCAGCAGCTCGGCCAACACCACCAGCACCAGCAGCGCCTCGGGCAGGCAGAGTTCCGGAAGGAAGAATTCCTGGGTCGCGGGCGCGTCACGCCCTTCGGTCGATCGTGAAATAGGCATGGGCCCAGTCTCTGCGCCCGCGCCCGTGCCGACAAGCCGTTCGACAGATTCGGTCGAAATTTAATCCACCACGACCGCAAATCCACCCTGTGCACGCCGGCCGGCTGACGGGCCTCGGCGCAACCCTGTTATGATCGGTGACAACTTTTCCGGCAACCCACTTTCAGCAGATCACGAGCGAATCCATGAGCACCGACAAGACCAACCAGTCCTGGGGCGGCCGCTTCAGTGAACCCGTCGACGCCTTCGTCGCACGCTTCACCGCCTCCGTCACGTTCGACCAGCGCCTCTATCGCCACGACATCATGGGCTCCATCGCCCACGCCACGATGCTGGCCAAGGTCGGCGTGCTGACCGATGCCGAACGCGACAGCATCGCCGACGGCCTGAAAACCATCCAGGGTGAAATCGAGGCCGGCCAGTTCGACTGGCGCGTGGACCTGGAAGACGTGCACATGAATATCGAAGCGCGCCTGACCGACCGTATCGGTATCACCGGCAAGAAGCTGCACACCGGTCGTAGCCGCAACGACCAGGTGGCCACCGATATCCGCCTGTGGCTGCGGGACGAGATCGACCTGATCCTGGCTGAAATCACCCGCCTGCAAAAAGGCCTGCTGGAACAGGCCGAGCGCGAAGCCGGCAGCATCATGCCCGGCTTCACACACTTGCAGACCGCCCAGCCGGTGACCTTCGGGCACCATATGCTGGCCTGGTTCGAAATGCTCAGCCGCGACTACGAGCGCCTGGTCGACTGCCGCAAGCGCACCAACCGCATGCCCCTGGGCAGCGCGGCGCTGGCCGGCACCACCTACCCGATCGACCGTGAATACACCGCCCAACTGCTGGGCTTCGACGCGGTCGGCGGCAACTCCCTGGACAACGTCTCGGATCGTGACTTCGCCATCGAGTTCTGCTCGGCGGCCAGCATCGCGATGATGCACCTGTCGCGCTTCTCCGAAGAGCTGGTGCTTTGGACCAGCGCGCAGTTCCAGTTCATCGACCTGCCGGACCGCTTCTGCACCGGCAGCTCGATCATGCCCCAGAAGAAGAACCCCGACGTGCCGGAGCTGGTGCGCGGCAAGACCGGCCGGGTGTTCGGCGCGCTGATGGGCCTGCTGACCTTGATGAAGGGCCAGCCGCTGGCCTACAACAAGGACAACCAGGAAGACAAGGAACCGCTGTTCGACGCCGCCGACACCCTGCGCGATTCGTTGCGGGCGTTTGCCGACATGATCCCGGCGATCAAACCCAAGCACGCGGTGATGCGCGAAGCGGCGCTGCGGGGTTTCTCCACCGCGACCGACCTGGCGGATTACCTGGTGCGTCGTGGCCTGCCGTTCCGTGATTGCCACGAGATCGTCGGCCATGCGGTGAAGTACGGCGTGGAAACCGGCAAGGACCTGGCGGAAATGAGCCTGGAAGAACTGCGCACGTTCAGCGACCAGATCGATGACGACGTGTTTGCGGTATTGACCCTGGAAGGTTCGGTCAATGCCCGCAACCATATCGGCGGGACTGCACCGGCGCAGGTGAAGTTGGCCGTTGCCCGCGGTCAGGCGCTGCTCGCCAGCCGCTGATCCCTGTGTTGTAGCCGGCTTGCTGGCGATGAACAATGACGCGGTGTGTCTGATAGACCGCGTCGCTTGAATCGCCAGCAAGCCGGCTCCCACAGAACCGTGTTTCACCGCGAGATACCGTCGAGCCCCGCTCCTTGCAGGAGCCCGGCTTGCCGGCGATGGCGTCCTGATGAGCGCTACAAAGCTATTTCTTGGCCGCAACCATCGCCAGGAACGCCGGCATCCCGGCTTCCTTGTCCGCGGCTATTCGCTGCACATTCGGCCACTGCTGCAAGCGTTCCAGCAACGCTTTGGCCTCAGGCATCTCGGCCAACAAATCAATCCCGAACAGCTTCTGGCCGACCGCGCAGGCCAGGTCGACGCTGTAGAGAAAGTAGATATCCGCCACGCTGAACTCGCTGCCCGCCACATAAGGGCCGAACGAGCCATGACGCTTGAGCGAGGCAAAACCCAGCAGCAATTCGGCCCGGGTCTTCTCCTTGATCGCCTCCGGCACCGGCATCCCGAAGAAGGCCTCGGCGAACGACGCCCGCGCCGGCAACTCGATGTACAACTCGATTTCCTTGGCCAGCGCCAACACCCGGGCCCGCTGGAAAGGATCGGCCGGCAGCAGCTTCACCCCCGGCTGGGTGTCATCGATATAGGGCAGGATCACCGCGGTTTCGTTGATAAAACCCTGCTCTACGCCCAGCACCGGGACCTTGCCACGGGGGCTTATCGCCAGGGCCTCCGGGGTCTGCCCAGCATAAAACGGCACTTCCTCGAAAGGCAGGCCCTTTTCCAGCAGCGCCAACTTGACCATGTTGTAGTAGTTGCTGACCGCGAATCCATAAAGTTTGAGCATCACAAAGCCTCCAGGCCGTGCAGGGGGTTGGCCCCGGCAGTTATAGAACCTCGAAGGCTCTCTCGCCAGCAGCATCACGCCCCTGAATACAGTTAAACTGGCCGCCTTTCCTTGAGGAGTCCGCCATGAGCGAGCCAACCGATATCGACAACGACGACGAAGCGTTCGCCGAAAGCACCCTGGTCCAGGCCATCGAAAACCAGATCGAGACCGATAACCCGCCGGCGGCCAAGGCGATCTTCAACAAGCTGACCCTGGTGGGTTACGAGCGCGAAGAGATCCTCAACCTGATGGCCCACGTGCTGGCCGTGGAGATCGATGCGATGTTGGATGAAGATCGCCCGTTCAATACAGAATGGTACGAGACCGCCTTGCGTGCCCTGCCGGAACTGCCTCCCGAGATTCAGTAACCCCACTGGATTTGCAGCGCCCCCTGTCTACACTGATATCGCCCCCTCACCACTCGGTCCCGGGGCGCTGTCCCCACCGTTCGACCGCATCCACATCGAAGACTGGACAGAGCGCTCAACTGCGATCACCTTAGGGGCGCTGTCGTCCAATAATTCCTAGAAAGTCTGGAGTCCTTATGTCGTATACCCCTGAGTTGGTTGCCGAACTGGAAATCCTTGCACTGTTCAATCTGGGCAATTCCCAGGAAGGCCTGAAAATTCATCAGACCGCCGCGCCAAAAGCCATCGCCGCCGCCCAACGGCTGTTCGAGAAAGAGCTGATCACCCAAGCCGACGGCGGTTACCTGACCAGCCTGGGCCGTGACGCAGCCGAGCATGCCCAAGGCCTGCTGACCATCCTGGCCATCAAAGAAGCCGCCTGACCCTTCGCCGCGCCCACGGGATCGCCTTCTGCCGGATCTCGCGGGCGCCGACGACAAAACGCTGAAAAACCGACGTCCAGAAGAAATTCTGTTTAAGCGTCCTGGCACTTCGGCGCTAAACTGCCACCCTTGCGAACCCCTTCCTTTCGAGCCCCGCGAGCCGGTTTGAGTTAGACATGACGCGTACCCACGAAATTCGCCCGAACCTGGACGAGGGAATCGATCGCAAAGTCCTCAGCCAACTGCGTGCGCGCTTCCTGAAGCTCAACCAGGGGCGCATGAGTCGTGCCCTCGAAGGTCTGTCACCACGCCAACAGGTGGTGCTCAACCTGCTGCCGCTGTTTTTCCACGTCAATCACCCGTTGCTGCCCGGTTATGTCTCCGGCAGCACACCGGCCGGACTGTCGGACTATGAGCCCGGCGAGCTGGCCCTGGCCGAAGCCCAGCGCCTGACCCGCTCGTTTTCCTACAAGACCCGCCACGGCAATCCACCGCGGCCGATCCACGGCCTGTTCCTGATGGGCAGCCTCGGCACCCTGGCCCAGGCCGAGCAGAGCGACATGGACATGTGGGTCTGCCACGCCAGCGATCTGAGCCAGGGCGAGTTGGCCGAACTGCGCAAGAAGTGCCAGCTGCTGGAGGAGTGGGCCGCCAGCCAGGGCGCCGAAGCGCATTTCTTCCTGATCGACCCGAGCCGCTTCGTGCGCGGCGAGCGCGATACGCAACTGAGTTCGGAAGACTGCGGCACCACCCAGCATTACCTGTTGCTGGACGAGTTCTACCGCACCGCCATCTGGCTCGCCGGGCGCACGCCGCTGTGGTGGCTGGTGCCGGTGTATGAGGAACAGCACTACGACCAGTACACCCACACCTTGTTGTCCAAGCGCTTTATCCGCGCCAACGAAACCCTCGACCTCGGCCATCTGGCGCGGATTCCGCCGGGGGAATTTATCGGTGCCGGGCTCTGGCAACTGTTCAAAGGCATCGAGTCGCCCTACAAATCGGTGCTCAAGCTGCTGCTGATCGAGGTCTACGCCAGCGAACATCCCCACGTCGAGTGCCTGAGCCTGCGCTTCAAGCAGGCGGTGTTCGCCAATCACCTGGACCTCGACGAGCTGGACCCCTATGTCGTGGTCTACCGGCGCATCGAGGAGTACCTCAAGGCCCGCAATGAACCGGAGCGCCTGGAATTGGTGCGGCGCAGCCTGTACCTGAAGGTCAACCGCAAGCTTACCGGCCAGAGCACGCGCAACCAGAGCTGGCAGCGCCTGCTGCTGATGCGACTGGCCGCCGAGTGGGGCTGGGACCGCCGGCAACTGGCGCTGCTCGACAGCCGCAGCCAGTGGAAAGTCCGCCAGGTCAGCGCCGAACGCCGGGCCCTGGTCAACGAACTCAACTACAGCTACCGCTTCCTGACCCAGTTCGCCCGCACCGAGCAGGCCGTCAGCCTGATCAACAAGCGCGACCTGAATGTCCTCGGCCGCCGTCTGTACGCCGCGTTCGAGCGCAAGGCCGGCAAGATCGAGTTCATCAACCCCGGCATCGCCCCGGACCTGGCCGAAGACACCCTTACCCTGGTCCAGTCGCCCAACCGCAAGGAACCGGGGCAAACCCACTGGGCCCTGTACAACGGCAGCCTGAACGCCCTCGAATGGGAAAACTTCGCCCCGATCAAGCGCAGCCGCGAACTGCTGGAACTGCTGGCCTGGAGTCATCGCAATGGTGTGATCGACCCCACCACACGCCTGTCGCTGCACCCCGGCAGCAGCGACCTGACCGAGTTCGAACTGTTCAACCTGCTCGGCAGCCTGCAACAGACCATCGCCCTGCCCCTGGGCAGCGTCAGCGAGGACCAGTTGCTGCGCCCGAGTATTGCGGCCGAAGTGCTGATCCTGGTGAATATCGGGGTCGACCCGCTCAAGCACCACCGCGACCTGAATATCCTGATGACCACCGAGCGCACCGACTCCCTGAGTTACGCCGGCGTCAGGGAAAACCTGGTGCTGACCCTCGACCAGGTCACGCTCAACAGCTGGAACGAAGTGCTGATCAACCGTTACGACGGCCCTCACGCGCTGCTCGACTGCCTGTGCAACTACCTCAACCACCTGCCGGTCGGGCGCCAGCTGCCGCGCTTGCGGGTGCGCTGCTTCTGCCACAACCGCGCGCAGTTCATCGCCCAACGGGTCGAGGAAGTGCTCAACACCGCCCAGGAACTGTTGCTCGGCAACCTCAATCATCGTTATCTGGTCCAGGTCCAGCAGCACTATCACGTCCTGGAGCTGGTGCAGGGCCGTGTCAAACATATCGCCCTGGACAGCCTGGCGGAGTTGCTCAGCTACCTGAACCAGGAACTGTCCGCCTACAGCCCGCTGTACGTGGACATCCGGGCGATGGAGGAGCACGACCTGGCGCTGGTGCTGCCCATGGGCCAGCCCGAATGCGTGCAGGTGTTCTACCGGATCAACGACACCTACGCCGAGCTGTACGTGCTGGATGAATTCAATGCCCTCTGGCAACAGCGCCTGCCGTTCCATGACGAGCAAAGCCTGCTGGTGCCGCTGCAACGCTTCCTGCAGTCGATTCTCTACCGCCGCGAGGCGCTGATGCCCATGGAGACGACGGCGTCTTCGGCGGCGCTGGAAATCCTCTACTACCAGGTGCTGCCCTCGGGACCCGGGCGAGCGCGCCGGGTTGAACCCCGGCCGGCGCCGCAAACCCCGGTCAACAAGCCGTTCTATGACGTCCAGGCGATTGTCGGCAAAACCGGGACGGATACGGTCCAGGTCACCCTGTACTGCAATCAGCGGGAGTTTTCCGAACTGGAATACGGCGACCAGTTGTTTATCACGGTCGCCCGGGAAATCGTCGGGCAGCGCCGGGAAATCGAACGCTACCGCTGCTACATAACCGACCTGGACCTGAGTGCGCTGATCGGTGACGGACAGGGTTCGAGCAATCTCTACCTGCGCTACAAGGCCGAACTGGAAAGCGCACTGAACCTGGCACTGGACCAGGTCTGAGGGCGCCAGGGCGGGCTCAGAGGTGGAAGTCGCCGGCGGCTTCCGGCTGATATTCCACTTCCAGCAGGTTCAGCTTCAGGGTCTTGCCGCCCGGAGCGGGCCAATCGATGTGCTGGCCGACCTGCAAACCGAGCAAGGCGCTGCCCACCGGCGCGAGAATGGAAATCCGCCCTTCATCGGCATTGGCGTCCTGCGGGTACACCAGGGTCAGGCGATAATCCTTGCCGCTGACCTCTTCACGGCAGTGCACCCGGGAATTCATGGTCACGACACCGGCCGGCACTTCTTCGTGGCCTACCACGCTGTCGGCACGGTCCAGTTCGGCTTGCAACGCGATGACACCGGGCAGCGTGTCGTCCAGGCTGTCGATCAGGCGCTCCAGACGTTGCACGTCAAGGCGGGTGAGGATGATGGAAGGTGCGGTGCTCATGATCCAGGCAGACTCCTTTTTTCTGCACGATAAAAGCAAAACCCCGCCACGAAAGGCGGGGTTTTCACAGGCCTCGTCGACACGAGGCGTACCCGGACACTACCACAGCGGCGTAAATACACAACCCGAGGCGGAAGGGGTTTGCCCCCGACAATCCGTCAGGCCTGCGCCTGGCGCTGCCGGGCCTGCTCGCAGATCTCCCGCCGGCGCGCATCATCCGCCGCGCGCCACTCGCGGATATCCTCGACGTGCCGAAAACAGCCGATACAAATTTTCTGCTCGTCCAGCCGACAAAGGCTCACACAAGGCGACGGCACGGCCGGGCTGACATTGCTGTACAACGGCTTGGCGTGGCGTGCCGGAGCGGTTTGCTGCGTCACGATCAGATCTCTTCGAAGTCCAGGTCGACACCGGCCTGTTCCAGGGTAAAGCGCGCCAGGATCTCGTTGAGCTTCTCTTCGCTCTTCACACAGAACCAATAGCTGCCGTCTTCATCCTCGCTGCTGCTTTCCTTGTACTCGAAGTGATAACCACCGGTGGGCTTGGCCGTCGCCAGCCAGAGCTGACGCAGCGGCTCCTGGCGACTGAAGATCAGCTGGCTGCCGCCTTCGAACTTCGCGGTGAGCACACCGGCGGAGTTTTCCAGGTCCACATCCAGGCCACTCTCATCGAACACTTCTTCCAGGTTTTCCAGGGTGGAATCGACCAGATCGTGAAAACGGGCTTCAGTCAAACTCATTGCGCGAACCTCGAAAAATGCGTGTCCCTTCAAGCGCCGCAAGATACGAGCGCTCCCGGACGATTGCAAAGCATAACCACGTGAAGCCAAGAGTGACATCAATAATCCACAAACGGTGCCCGGGTGCCGCCGGACGGGCAGCGGCCCGCATAGGCAAGCCGCCGGGTGGCCGGTATACTCCGGCGCAATTAATGCTTTTTCAAAGGATTTCGCCATGAAGCGCCTGATCTCTTCCCTTGCTGCGCTCCTCGCGATCGCTTGCCTCGTCTCCGCCTGTGGTCAAAAAGGTCCGCTGTATCTGCCCGATGGCAGCCAGAACCCGGACGACCAGGCCAAGTCCTCGCAGGCCAAAGCGCACCAGCACGACACCTACTAAGGGATCACCATGGAAGCTTTTAACTACCGTGGCGGTGAGCTGTTCGCGGAAGGTGTAGCTTTGTCCGCCATTGCCGAGCGCTTTGGCACGCCGACCTACGTCTATTCCCGCGCCCACATCGAGGCGCAGTACAACGCCTATGCCAATGCCCTCGAAGGCATGCCGCACCTGGTCTGCTTCGCGGTCAAGGCCAACTCCAACCTGGGCGTGCTGAACGTCCTGGCGCGCCTCGGTGCCGGTTTCGACATCGTTTCCCGTGGTGAACTGGAGCGGGTCCTGGCCGCCGGCGGCAGCGCCGACAAGATCGTCTTCTCCGGCGTCGGCAAGACCCGTGAAGACATGCGCCGCGCCCTGGAAGTCGGTGTGCACTGCTTCAACATCGAGTCCACCGACGAGCTGGAACGCCTGCAAGTAGTGGCCGCCGAGCTGGGCGTGCGTGCGCCGGTCTCGTTGCGGGTCAACCCGGATGTCGACGCCGGCACCCACCCGTACATCTCCACCGGCCTTAAAGAGAACAAATTCGGTATCGCCATTGCCGATGCCGAGGATGTCTACATCCGCGCCGCACAGCTGCCGAACCTGGAAGTGCTGGGCGTCGATTGCCATATCGGCTCGCAACTGACCACCCTCGAGCCCTTCCTCGATGCCCTCGACCGCCTGCTGGCGCTGATCGACCGCCTCGGCGAATGCGGCATCCACCTGCAGCACATCGACCTCGGTGGCGGCGTCGGCGTGCGTTATCGCGACGAAGAGCCACCGCTGGTCGGCGACTACATCAAGGCCGTGCGCGAGCGTATCGCCGGTCGCGACCTGGGGCTGATGTTCGAGCCGGGCCGCTATATCGTCGCCAATGCCGGCGTGTTGCTGACCCAGGTCGAGTACCTCAAGCACACCGAACACAAGGATTTCGCCATCGTCGACGCGGCGATGAACGACCTGATCCGTCCGGCCCTGTACCAGGCCTGGATGGGCGTCAGCGCCGTACGTCCGCGCGAAGCCGCCGGGCGGGTCTACGATATCGTCGGGCCGATCTGCGAGACCGGCGACTTCCTGGCCAAGGAACGTCAGCTGGCCCTCGAGGAAGGTGACCTGCTGGCCGTGCACTCGGCCGGCGCCTACGGTTTCGTCATGAGCTCCAACTACAACACTCGCGGCCGCGCCGCCGAAGTGCTGGTGGATGGCGAGCAGATGTTCGAAGTGCGTCGTCGCGAGACGCTCGCCGAGTTGTATGCCGGCGAAAGCCTGCTGCCGGAGTAAGACCATGCTGCTGCGTTTTACCAAGATGCACGGCCTGGGCAACGACTTCATGGTCCTCGACCTGGTCAGCCAGCACGCGCATATCCAGCCCAAGCACGCCAAGCAATGGGGCGACCGCCACACCGGTATCGGCTTCGACCAGTTGCTGATCGTCGAGGCACCGAGCAATCCGGAAGTGGATTTCCGCTATCGGATCTTCAACTCCGACGGTTCGGAAGTGGAGCAGTGCGGCAACGGTGCGCGCTGTTTCGCCCGTTTCGTGCTCGACAAACGCCTGACCGCCAAGCGCCTGATCCGCGTCGAAACCAAGAGCGGGGTCATCGAGCTGGATGTCCGCCAGGACGGCCAGATCAGCGTGAACATGGGCCCGCCGCGCCTGGTGCCGGCCGAAATCCCGTTCCAGGCCGAGCAACAGGCCACGAGCTACGCCGTGGATGTCGACGGCCAGAACGTCGACCTGGCGGCCGTGTCCATGGGCAATCCCCATGCGGTGCTGCGGGTCAGCGATATCAACAGCGCGCCGGTGCATGAACTGGGACCGAAGATCGAACATCACCCGCGCTTTCCGGCCCGGGTCAATGTCGGCTTCCTGCAAGTGATTGACCGCCACCGCGGACAACTGCGAGTCTGGGAACGTGGCGCCGGGGAAACCCAGGCCTGCGGGACCGGTGCCTGCGCCGCCGCAGTGGCAGCCATCAGCCAGGGCTGGATGGATTCACCGGTGACCCTCGACCTGCCCGGCGGACGCCTGTCCATCGAATGGGCAGGTGTCGGCGAACCGGTGATGATGACGGGTCCTGCCGTTCGGGTGTATGAAGGACAAGTGCGTCTATAAGCGAGCCAATACCATGACCGACCAGCCTCAGGTTCCAGCCGAACAGCCCAACGAGTCGCCTGCACAGAGCCTTGAGGCGGCGCAGGTCGCCGCCTATCTGGAGGCCAATCCGGATTTCTTCGTCGAGCACGAGGAACTGCTGCCGGCGCTGCGCATTCCTCATCGACGCGGCGATACGGTGTCGCTGGTCGAGCGCCAGATGAAGATCCTCCGCGAGCGCAACATCGAGATGCGCCATCGCCTGTCGCAACTGATGGATGTGGCCCGGGACAACGATCGCCTGTTCGAGAAAACCCGCCGCCTGATCCTAGCGCTGATGGACGCCACCAGCCTGGATGACCTGGTCATGGCCGTGGAAGACAGCCTGCGCCAGGAGTTCCAGGTGCCCTTCGTCAGCCTGATCCTGTTCGGCGACAACGCCATGCCGGTGGGCCGCTGGGTCAGCCATGCCGAAGCCCAGCAAGCCATCGGCGGCCTGCTCTCGGAAGGCAAGAGCATCAGCGGCAGCCTGCGTGAGCACGAGCTGGACTTCCTGTTCGGCGAAGAACAACGCAAGCAGATCGGCTCCACCGCGGTGGTCGCCATCAGCTATCAGGGCGTACATGGCGTCCTGGCCGTGGCCAGCCGTGACCCGCAACACTACAAAAGCTCGGTGGGCACCCTGTTCCTCAGCTACATCGCCGAAGTCATGGGCCGCGTGGTTCCGCGCTTCACCCCCGCCCTGCGCTCGGTGCGCTAGCCATGGAGCGGCAGCTGGACGCCTACTGCGAGCACCTGCGCAGTGAGCGCCAGGTGTCGCCCCATACGCTGCTGGCTTATCGCCGCGACCTGGACAAGGTCCTGGGCTTTTGCACCAAGGAACAGATCGGCAGCTGGAGCGCCCTGGATATCCAACGCCTGAGGCGCCTGATCGCCCGCCTGCACCAGCAGGGCCAGTCTTCTCGCAGCCTGGCCCGCCTGCTGTCGGCGGTGCGCGGGCTGTACCAGTACCTCAACCGCGAAGGCCTCTGCACCCACGACCCGGCCACCGGCCTGGCACCGCCCAAGGGCGAACGCCGCCTGCCCAAGACCCTGGATACCGACCGCGCCCTGCAATTGCTGGACGGCGGGGTGGAGGACGACTTTATCGCCCGTCGCGACCAGGCCATCCTCGAGCTGTTCTACTCCTCGGGCCTGCGCCTGTCGGAGCTGACCGGGCTCGATCTAGAGCAGTTGGACCTGGCCGACGGCCTGGTGCAGGTCCACGGCAAGGGCAGCAAGACCCGCGTCCTGCCCATCGGCCGCAAAGCCCGGGAAGCCTTGCAGAGCTGGTTGCCGTTGCGCGCCCTGAGCAATCCCCCCGACGACGCCGTATTCGTCAGCCAGCAAGGCCGCCGCCTGGGTCCACGGGCCATTCAACTGCGGGTCAAGGCCGCCGGCGAGCGCGAACTGGGGCAGAACCTGCACCCGCACATGCTCCGGCACTCCTTCGCCAGCCACCTGCTGGAGTCGTCCCAGGATTTGCGCGCCGTGCAGGAGCTGCTCGGCCACTCGGATATCAAGACCACGCAGATCTACACCCACCTGGACTTCCAGCACCTGGCAACCGTCTATGACAGCGCCCATCCCCGGGCCAAACGCAGCAAGGACAGTGAGTAATGACGATTCAGCTGATCACCTTCGACCTCGACGATACCCTGTGGGATACCGCGCCGGTTATCCACAGCGCGGAGGCCGTTTTGCGTGAATGGCTGGCCGAGCATGCCCCGAACCTGGGCGGCGTGCCGGTGGAACACCTGTGGGCGATTCGCGAACGGGTATTGCTCAAGGAGCCGACGCTCAAGCACCGCATCAGCGCCTTGCGCCGGCGGGTTCTGTTCCACGCCCTGGAAGAGGCCGGTTATCCTCATGCGCAGGCTTCGCAGCTGGCGGAGGAGAGCTTCGAGGTGTTTATCCACGCCAGGCACCAGATCGAGGTGTTTCCGGAGGTCGAGCCGACCCTGGAGGCTTTGGGCCGCTCCTTTGCCCTGGGAGTGGTCACCAATGGCAATGCCGACGTGCGCCGCCTCGGGCTCGCCGACTATTTCCGCTTTGCGCTGTGTGCCGAAGACATCGGCATTGCCAAGCCGGATGCACGGCTGTTCCACGAAGCCCTGGTGCGCGGCGGCAATGTCCCGGCCAGCGCGGCGGTGCATATCGGCGATCACCCCGGGGACGACATCGCCGGGGCCCAGCAGGCCGGCCTGCGGGCAATCTGGTACAACCCGACGGGCAAGGCCTGGGAAGCAGAGCGGCAGCCGGATGCGCAGGTTCGCAGCCTGAGCGAGCTACCGGCACTGCTGGCCGGCTGGAATATCCCTGGCTGAGCGCACGCTCCCGTAGGAGCAAGCTTGCTCGCGATCACCGGCGCAGCCGGTGCCAAACACCACTGTCCGCCCATGAAAAAGCCCGCAGCGACGGCGGGCTTTTTCAACAAAGCAGAAAACCGACGCTGAGACTCAGATAGGCCGGCTGCCGTATTTGTTATCGGGCTTCTTGGGCGGATCGGCCACCACATTGGCCTCGACTTCCTGCACCTTGCCGCCACGCGCCAGGAACTCTTCCATGGCCTTGGCCAGGGCGTCGCGTTCCTTGTTCTTGGCTTCAACGCTCGGCAGTTCGTCAACCGACACCGCAGCCTTGGCTTTGCCCTTGGCAGTCGGTACCGGTGCATCACCACCGTCGTCATCGGCAACATCTACATCTTCAGCTGACGCCGCTTCCAGACCTTCTTCGGTTTCGTCGTCTTCACCGACCTCGAGGTCGTCGTTTTCCAGATCATCGTCGCTCATGTTCTACCTCATGACTTGCGAAAAGCAGATTAGTTATAGCCCAGCTGTGCCGACTGTCGAAGGCCGCCGGAAAAAAATCAACATCCGCTGCATACCAGCGGCTTATGCCCCGTCACCGTAAAGGGTGGCAAGGACTTTACGAGCACCGCCATGATCCCGGTGCTCGCCCAGATAGACACCTTGCCAGCTACCCAGGGCCAACCGTCCCGCCGTCACCGGCAAAGTCAGCTGACAGCCTAGCAAACTGGCCTTGAAGTGCGCCGGCAGGTCGTCCGCGCCTTCGTCGTTGTGTTCATAATCGGCCTTGACCTGGGGTACCAGCCGGTTGAAAAAACGCTCGAAGTCGCGACGGACCGCCGGATCGGCATTCTCGTTGATGGTCAACGAGGCCGAGGTATGCTGCAGCCACAGATGCAAAAGACCGACCTGGCACGCCTGGAGTTCAGGCAAACCGTCGAGCAACTCCTGGGTCACCAAATGAAAACCCCGGGGCCTGGCCCGCAAGGTAATCAGGGTCTGTTGCCACATACAGTTCTCCGCCCTTCGGCGCGCATTCTAGCGCGCTGTGGAAAAAAGCAAAGCGCCTAATCCTCTTGCTTTGCTGTAAGCAATCGACCCTTACAAAAACGCCCTGGGGTTTTGGCCGTAATGCCTTTGGATAAATCCTTTCAGTCCCTTTTTCAATGACAAACTCCAGGCAAAAAAATGCCCGGCAAGCCGGGCATTTTTTTTCAGTGCGGTTACACGTTCAAGCCACGCTCGTTGTGTTGCGCCAGGTCCAGGCCCACCGACTCTTCTTCGTCGGTCACACGCAGCCCCATCACGGCATCCAGCACCTTGAGGATGATGAAGGTGACAATCGCGGTGTAGATGACGGTGAAGCCGACGCCTTTGCACTGAATCCAGACTTGTGCGGCGACATCGGTGGTAGCGGTGTTGAAGCCGCCCATGGACGGTGCGGCGAACACACCGGTCAGGATCGCGCCGAGCATACCGCCGATACCGTGCACGCCGAAGG
Source organism: Pseudomonas sp. MWU12-2345 (assembly GCF_023242385.1). Classification (NCBI taxonomy): domain Bacteria; kingdom Pseudomonadati; phylum Pseudomonadota; class Gammaproteobacteria; order Pseudomonadales; family Pseudomonadaceae; genus Pseudomonas; species Pseudomonas sp. MWU12-2345. Next base: position 111,294 of record NZ_JALLJA010000021.1, read on the forward strand.
CGTCCAGGGAGTCGTCGTAGCCCAGTTTGCGTTTCAGCGTAGTGGCGCAGAAGAAGCACACCACACCGGCCGCCAGGCCGATGATCAGCGAGCCCATCGGGCCCACGGTGCCGGCAGCAGGCGTAATGGCAACCAGACCGGCGACCACACCCGAAGCGATGCCCAGGGCACTTGGCTTACCGTGGGTCAGCCACTCGGCGAACATCCAGCCCAGCGCAGCGGCGGCGGTAGCGATCTGGGTGACCAGCATCGCCATACCGGCGGTGCCGTTGGCCGCCGAGGCGGAACCGGCGTTGAAGCCGAACCAGCCGACCCACAGCATGGCCGCGCCCATCAGGGTGTAACCGAGGTTGTGTGGTGCCATCGGTGTGCTCGGGAAGCCTTTGCGCTTGCCCAGCACCAGGCAGGCCACCAGGCCGGCAACACCAGCGTTGATGTGCACCACGGTGCCGCCGGCGAAGTCGAGCACGCCCCAGTCGCCCAGCAGGGAACCCGGGCCGCTCCAGACCATATGCGCAATCGGCGCATAGACCAGGGTGAACCACACGCCCATGAACACCAGCATCGCGGAGAACTTCATGCGTTCGGCGAAGGCACCGACGATCAGCGCCGGGGTGATGATGGCGAAGGTCATCTGGAAGGTGACGAACACCGCCTCGGGGAACAGCGCCGTCGGCCCGGTGATGCTGGCCGGCGTGATGCCCGCGAGGAAGGCCTTGGCCATACTGCCGACGAAGGAGTTGTAGTTGACGACGTTGGCTTCCATCCCGGTGGTATCGAACGCAAGACTGTAGCCATAAATGAACCACAGAACGGTGATCAGCCCGGTAATGGCGAAGCACTGCATCATCACGGAAAGAATGTTTTTCGAACGCACCATGCCGCCGTAGAACAGCGCGAGGCCTGGGATCGTCATGAACAGCACGAGGGCTGTGGAGGTCAGCATCCAGCTGGTATCGCCGGAATTGAGGACTGGAGCAGGTACCGGGTCCGCCGCCATGGCCAAGGCCGGCATTACGAGGGACAACAGGGCTCCTAGCCCTGCGAATTTACGCAGAGTCATATTGTTTTCTCCTGGGGCGTTGGGGTTTGGCGGCTTAGATTGCGTCGGTATCGGTTTCGCCGGTACGGATGCGAATAGCCTGTTCCAGATTGACCACAAAGATCTTGCCGTCACCAATCTTGCCGGTGTTGGCCGCCTTGGTTATCGCCTCGATAACCCGGTCAAGATCCTTGTCGTCAATGGCGACATCAATCTTCACCTTGGGCAGGAAGTCGACCACGTATTCCGCGCCGCGATACAGCTCGGTGTGACCCTTCTGCCGACCGAAGCCTTTGACCTCAGTAACGGTAATGCCCTGCACGCCGATCTCGGACAACGACTCGCGCACGTCGTCCAACTTGAACGGCTTGATGATGGCAGTGACTAGCTTCATGAAAACTCTCTCCCGAATTGGTGGACTTGCCCCAGGAAAACAAACCCGACTCAAGTCTAAGCGCAGTGCCTGGCTTTGTAACGCATCGTCGGTCCACATCTACCGCCCGACGCCAGCTAACCGCTGCCGGCGAAACTTCCCAGCTTCGCCTGCCGCACTGCATTCGTCACAGCGACTGCATCAGTGCATGGGTCACTGGCAACTAAGCAGAAAGCTTGCCAGCTCCGTAAAAACCAATGATTTCAGTCCCTTGGTCGCTATGGAGGGTGAAAAAGCACGTTGCGCCCGGGCTATACGCACAACAACGGTGCGCACTGCGCCAGCGCGATGCGCGATAACCGTGCGCCCGCCCCATGGAAATGACTATAGACACTGCGTGGTACACTGGTCGGTAATCTGTTTCCGGAACCTTAGCCATGCTTGCGCCCAAAGCTTTCCTCGATGCCCTGAGCGGCCACGCCTCCCGTTTGTTCAGCGGTGAAACACCCCTGCCCCGCCAGGAATTCGAAAGCCAGTTCAAGGTGCTGTTGCAGAGCGGCTTCAGCAAGCTGGACCTGGTCAGCCGGGAAGAGTTCGACAGCCAGATGGTGGTGTTGGCCCGGACTCGCGCGCGGCTGGAGAGTCTGGAGGCGAAGGTGGCGGAGCTGGAGGCGCGGCTGGCTCCAGCCCAGCAATAACCAGCATCAGGCCGCTAAGTAGCTACCCGAACGCATTCGGTGCATGGGCAAGTCAGTACCATTCCTGGCACATAGGGTCAGAGGCGGAAACGGCTGACCAGCGTGTTGAACGAAAGGGCCAGGTTCGACAATTCCTGGCTCGAAGCGCTGGTCTGGTGCGCACCGGCGGCGGACTGGGTCGAGAGATTCTGGATATTCACCAGGTTGCGATCGACCTCACGGGCCACATGGGCCTGCTCCTCCGAAGCCGTGGCGATCACCAGGTTACGGTCATTGATCTGCGCAATACCGTCGGCGATCTGCTCCAGGGCCTCGCCAGTGGTCTGGGCCAGGCCCTGGGTCTCGGTCACCAGCGCCTGGCTCTTGCCCATGGCCTCGACTGCGCCGTCGGCACGGTTCTGTACCGAGCGAATCATGCTCTCGATTTCACCGGTGGACGCCTGGGTGCGCGCAGCCAGGGCGCGAACCTCATCGGCGACCACGGCGAAGCCGCGCCCCTGCTCACCGGCGCGGGCGGCCTCGATGGCCGCATTGAGGGCCAGCAGGTTGGTCTGTTCGGCGATCCCGCGAATCACGTCCAGCACCTTGCCGATATCGCGAACCTGCACGGCAAGGTCCCTGACCAAGCCGGTGGATGACGTGATTTCCAGGGTTGCATTGTTGATCGCCAGCATCGCGTTACGTGCCTGGTCGCGGCCATTGCTGGCCTGCAGACTGGTCGATTGCGAAGCTTGGGAGGTGGAGACGGCATTGCGAGCCACCTCTTCGACTGCCGAGGTCATTTCGGTCACAGCCGTGGCCGCCTGCTGGATCTCGTCATTCTGCCGGGTCAAGGCACGGCTTCCATCGTCGGTGACAGCCGTCAGTTCCTCGGCGGCGGAAGCCAACTGATCCGAAGCGCTGGCAATCTGCTGGATCGTCGACTTCAGGCTGGCCTGCATGTCCCCCAGGGCCTTGAGCAACTGGCCGGCTTCATCGCGGCGCTGGCTGGTGATGGGCTGGGTCAGGTTGCCCTGGGCGATGCGTTGCGCGCAATCGACCGCCGTGGCAATCGGTCGGCTGATCAGGCGGCTGATAAACAGGCCCAACAGCAACGCAGCTACAAAGGCCGCGATAATGCCGCTGTACAACAGGGTCCTGGCCGACACCTCTTGAAGCTTGGCAGCCTTGGCATCTTCACTGATCTGGCGATCATTGGAGTCGATCATGATGGTCAACTGATCCATCACTTTGCGATAAGCCTTCTGCAGGTCACCCAGCAGCAGGGGGTACCCCTTCTCCAGGTCGCCGGCCGCCATCAGTGCCACATACTGCTGCACCATCGCCTGGTAGACCGGCCAGTCGCGGGCCATCTGGTCGCCGGCAATGCGCTCGTCTTCAGCCAGGAGCCCTTTGCGATACGCGGCAAACGCCTGCTCGCTGGCCAACTGGTTGCCTTTCATCGAGGCGAGAAACTCATCCTTCATGCTCTGCGGGGCATTGCCGGCGGTGGCGACATAAAGCCGGTACATGTCGCGCATCTGGCCAACCGCCTTGGTCTTGGTCTGCGACGTGTTGGCGACCGAGACCAGGTTGTTGCCGAACACCGCCTGCAGGCGCGCCGACAGCGCGGAAACACCGCTGATGCCAAGCATTCCCACAGCGAGTGTGATCAAGGCACAGAGGACAAAGGAAGTGATCAGTTTGGTCGAGAATTTTGCATCATTGAGCCAGTTCATCGGTGGTTCCTCATAGGGTGCTGATCGCACAGCCCTGTTATGTGTGTATTTCCCCGCCCTGCGTAATGCCAGGTGAAGGGACCGTGTCGGTACTCCATCGCCACTCGGGCCCGCCTGGCGACAGTGCAGGCACCGCCAGCGCAATGCCTGGCACGTTTTCTTGAACATGACGTCGTACCACGCCACAAACGCACAAGCCAAAACACCCGCTGGCTCTCAAGTATGAGGGAGTCAAAAAGGACAACTTTCTTTCTTGCCGTCCCATCGCACTCACGATGTTTCCGGCCAACACCACGCTGAAATACCCATTCCAGAGCCATCTACTGGAAAAAATAAATAATGGCTATTTGCCATATTTGTTGAGAAAGATTACCTCATGTGAAATATTGATCGCAATGTACGACATCGTATGACTAGGAAAAAACTTTGGCCCTCCCCACCAAGATCACGCGTGTGGGCCAAACCATGAGGAGTTACCTATGCATCCGCAGAGGATGGGTCAGCCATTGCCAGGTGCGCGCAAGGCAAAACCCATGAAGATTACGATCGCAGGGTGCCTGGTCCTGACGGCGGTCAGCCTGGCGGCCCATGGCCAGGCGCTCGATGCCAGTGCTTCGCCAGGCAAGCGTCTGGCGGTGGCCGCTGATTGCGTGGCCTGCCATAGCAGCGACGCAGGCAAGCCCTTTGCCGGCGGTTACCCACTCAACTCGCCGATGGGTGTCATCTACTCGACGAATATCACCCCCTCGAAAACCGCCGGTATCGGCAATTACAGCCAGGCAGACTTCTCCCGCGCCGTGCGCGACGGCGTGACCCCGGATGGCACCCGCCTGTACCCGGCGATGCCCTATACGTCCTACGCGAAGCTGACTGATAGCGATGTCGCCGCCCTGTATCAGTACTTCATGCAGGAAGTCGCGCCGGTGGATATGCCCAGCCGCAAGACCGAACTCGACTTTCCGTTCAATATCCGCACCTCGATGCTCGGCTGGAACCTCCTGTTCCACCGCCAGGAACGCTTCGTGGCGGATCCGGGCAAGTCCAGGCAGGTCAATCGCGGCGACTACCTGGTCAATGCGCTGGCCCATTGCGACACCTGCCATACCCCGCGCAACTTCCTGATGGCCGCGGATAATGACAAGGCGCTGTCCGGCGGCTCGCTGGGGACTTGGTACGCACCGAACATCACCTCGGACAAGACCAGCGGGATCGGTGCCTGGTCGAACGACGAGATCGTCGCTTACCTGCGCAGCGGCCATGTCGAGGGCAAGGCACAGGCTGCCGGCCCCATGGCCGAGGCGGTCGAGCACAGCCTGCAGTACCTCGCCGAAGATGACCTCAAGGCCATCGCGGCCTACCTGTTGCAGACCCGCCCCATCACCAGCGACGAGCGCCAGGCCCGGCATACCTTCGGCCAGGCGTCTAGCGACGAGCTCAGCCTGCGCGGCGGCAACCCGCAGGACAATCCGGGCTGGCACATCTTCAGCGGCACCTGCGCCAACTGCCACCAGGCCAACGGCCAGGGCACCCGCGAGTACCCATCACTGTTCCATAACACCGCGACCAGCCGCCGCGACAACCTGATCGCGACCATCGTCTACGGTGTGCACCGCGAAGTCGACGGCGTGGCAATCGATATGCCGGCCTTCGGTCCCGACGCGCGGTTCACCGATCGCCTCGACGACCAGCAGATCGCCGATGTCAGCAACTATGTCCTGTCCCACTACGGCAATCCCGAACCGAGCGTGACCGCCGCCGATGTGGCGCGCGTACGCGAAGGCGGCCCCAAGGCGCCGCTCGCCGTGCTGGCGCAGTTCAGCGTGCCAGGCCTGATCATTCTCGGCCTGCTGATCATCCTGGCCCTGTTCAGATTCAATGTTCGCCGTCGGTATAGGGAAGCCTGAGCAATGGAAACTTCGATGACTGACAAACACGTGCCCGTTCCATCCGCCCCCTCCCATGTCTTGTCCCGCCGCAGCCTGCTAAGCGGCTCGGTCACCCTGGGCCTGGCGGCCCTGGTCGGTGGTCTCGGCCCCTGGCAACCGGTCATGGCCATGGCCGAAAGCGACCAGGACTTTATCGTTTTGTCGCAATTCCTGGTCAGCCGACCGGTCAACCCGGTCCTGGCGGCACGCTACTACCGCGCCCTGAGCCGGCGCGCGGCGAATTTCAGCGGCAATGTCGCTGCCCTCAAACAACTGATCGTCGGACAGGGCTTCAAGCATGTGGATGAATACCTCGCCCAGGCCAACCCCGACCCATCATTGAAGGCGACCGCGACCAGCATCATTTCGGCCTGGTACCTGGGCACCGTCGGCGAGCTCGCCGACGCCGAGCTGGTCAGCTACGCCGAGGCACTGATGTACCGCCCGACCCACGGCATCCTCATCATCCCAACTTACGGTGGCGGCCCCGACTCCTGGGGCAGCAAGCCAGCCGACACTCAGGATTTCAAACTATGAGCAGCATGGCTTACGACGCCGACGTGATCGTCATCGGTTCCGGCGTGATGGGTGGCCTGATTGCCAGCAACCTGGCCAAGGCGAACAAATCCGTGATCATCCTCGAAGCAGGCCCGCGGGTGAACCGTCGCGAGATCGTCGAGACCTTCCGCAATTCCGCAGTCAAACTGTCGCTGGCCAATACCAAGCTGCAGGGTGCCGGCTCGCCCTATCCGAGCCTGCCGCACGCGCCGTCCACCTATGGCGACTACCTGCAGCAGGTCGGCCCGGTCAAATACAACACCTCCTACCTGCGCGTGGTCGGCGGCACCACCTGGCACTTCGGCTCCTCGCTGTGGCGCATGCTACCCAACGACTTCCGCCTCAACGCCCTCTATGGCCGAGGGCGCGATTGGCCGATCAGCTACGACGAACTGGAGCCCTTCTACGCCCGTGCCGAAACCGAGCTGGGCGTCTCCGGGGTCGATGGCCAGGACGAAAGCGGCCAGGGCGGCAAGGCCTATCCGCCGCGCTCGATCCCCTACCCGATGCAGGGCCTGAAGCCGAGCTATATGTTCCAGCGCCTCTCGACCCTGCTGAGCAAGGGTGGCTACCACCCGATCCTCGAACCCAATGGCCGTGCCACCCGCCCCTATGGCAAGCGCCCGCCGTGCGCAGGCAACAACAACTGCAACCCGGTCTGTCCGATTGCCGCCAAGTACGATGGTTCGATGCATATCGACGAGGCCGAGCGTCATGGCGCCAAGCTCCTGGACAACTCGGTGGTCTACAAGATCGAGGCCGGCGACAATGGCAAGATTACCGCGATCTGGTACATGCGCCCGGACAAGACCCAGCATCGCCTGACCGCCCGTTACTTCGTGCTGGCGGCCTATGGCATCGAATCGCCGAAGCTGTTGCTGATGTCCACGTCCGAGAAATACCCCAACGGTATCGCCAACACTTCCGACCAGGTCGGCCGCAACCTGATGGACCACACCGGTGTCAGCATGAACGTGATGACCAAGGAGGACATGTGGCCCGGCGAGGGACCGACCCAATTGCTGGTGTACCTGAACAGCCGCGACGGCGCCTTCCGCAAGGACTACCCGAGCTACAAGATCAAGGTCCGCAACACGGTCCCGACCTCGCAGATCACCGGCAACCTGATCGCCAAGGGCGTGCTCGGCTCGAAGCTCGACGAACAGATACGCCTGCAGTCGGCACGCTCGCTGAACTGGGCAGTGGACTTCGAGACCTTGCCGCTGCCGGAAAACCGCATCACACCGAGCAAGACGCGCTTCGATGCGATTGGCCTGCCGATGCCGGAGATCTACTACAGTGTCCCTGACTACTGGCATGCCGGTAAGGAAAAGGCGCTGGAGGATCTCAAGCAGTTCGCCCACCTGCTCGACGCCGATATCCTCGGCACCGATGTCAACTTCCAGAACCGCCAGCACATCATGGGCACCACCATCATGGGCGACGATCCAAAAAACTCGGTGGTCGACCGCGACTGCCGCAGCCATGACCACGCCAACCTGTTTATCGCCGGAACCAGCGTGATGCCCTCGTCGTCTTGCGTGAACCCCACATTGACCGGCGCCGCGCTGAGCATTCGTATCGCCGATCAATTGCTGGGGGAGGTCTAGACCTCTACCGTGACAAGCCAACCTGGCTTGTCACGCGCCCTCGGGCACTGAGCGAATTGTCTCTTTATTAGAATCAATGATTCCCGTTTTTGCCGGATTGTCCCGAGAGATATTGAACAATAAAGTACACCCATGCCGCAGCCACTGACCGAAACGACAAGCTGCTGCCGAATTCAATCTCTCAACACTCCCGACTCATAAGGAAATCAATCATGTCCAACCGCGAACTGCTCAACCCAACCAACTCCACCCTGATCCTGATCGACCACCAACCGCAAATGTCCTTCGGCGTGCAATCGATCGATCGTCAGACGCTGAAGAACAACACCGTGGGCCTGGCCAAGGCAGCGAAGATCTTCAACGTACCGACGATCTATACCTCGGTGGAAACCAAGAGCTTCAGCGGT
>NZ_JALLJA010000022.1:0-113749 GCF_023242385.1 Pseudomonas sp. MWU12-2345
AGGCCAGTGAGCCTTGCATCGCCTGACCGGACGCCATCGCCAGCAAGCCGGCTCCCACAGGTTTTGCGCCGTACTCAAGATTTGAGTACGACTCGAACATTGTGGGAGCGGAGCTTGCCCGCGAAGGGGCCAGTGATCACTCCGCCGTCGACGGCTTCTCCCACAAATTGATCCCGCCTTCCTGGGCAAAGCGATCGATCTCCGCCAGTTCTTCCTGGGTGAAACTCAGGTTCTTCAGCGCACCGACGTTCTCGATGATCTGCTCCGGCCGGCTGGCGCCGATCAGGGCCGAGGTCACCCGTGGATCGCGCAAGGTCCAGGCCAAGGCCAATTGCGCCAGGCTCTGACCACGACGCTGGGCGATCTCGTTCAACGCCCGCACGTGGGCGATATTCGCCTCGGACAAGTGCGAGGCCTGCAACGAACCACCGCCCGGACGGTTGACCCGCGCATCCTTCGGCACGCCATTGAGGTATTTATCGGTCAGCAGACCTTGCGCCAATGGGGTAAAGGCAATCACCCCTGTACCCAGCTCGTCGACGGTGTCCAGCAGGTCCTTTTCCACCCAGCGATTGAGCAGGTTATAGGCCGGTTGGTGAATCAGCAGCGGGACTTTCCATTCTTTCAGCAGCGCGGCGATCTCGCGGGTTTTCACCCCGGAATACGACGAGATGCCGATATACAGCGCCTTGCCCTGCTGCACGGCGGTAGCCAGTGCGCTGGCGGTTTCTTCCAGCGGGGTGTCCGGGTCGAAGCGGTGCGAATAGAAGATATCCACATAGTCCAGGCCCAGGCGTTGCAGGCTCTGGTCGAGGCTGGCGAGTACGTATTTGCGCGAGCCGCCACCCTGGCCGTAAGGGCCGGGCCACATGTCCCAGCCAGCTTTGCTGGAGATGATCAGCTCGTCGCGGTACTGCTTGAAGTCTTCGCGCAGCAGGCGGCCGAAGTTGATCTCGGCGCTGCCGTAGGGCGGGCCGTAGTTGTTCGCCAGGTCGAAGTGGTTGATGCCCAGGTCGAAGGCGGTGCGCAACAGGGCGCGCTGGGTGTCGATCGGCGTGCTGTCGCCGAAGTTGTGCCACAGTCCCAGGGACAGCGCCGGCAGCACCAGCCCGCTGCGTCCGACGCGGCGGTAGGGAATGGAGTCGTAGCGGTTTTCGGCAGCTTGGTAAGTCATCGAATCCTCTCTCGTTTGGCAGTCAATACAAGTTGTCGCTATAAAAATCGGTTGGCCGGCCGCGCCAGCCCCAGGTGCTCGCGCAGCGTCTTGCCTTGGTACTCTGTTCTGAACAGCCCGCGGCGTTGCAGTTCCGGAACGACGCCAGCGGCAAAGTCTTCCAGCCCGCCCGGCAGATGCGGCACCAGCACGTTGAAGCCGTCCGCCGCCCCGTGTTCGAACCAGGCCTGCAGCTCGTCGGCAATCTGCGTCGGCGTGCCGATCAGGCTGTAGTGCCCACGTCCGCCAGCGATGCGCCGTCCCAGTTGCGCCAGCGTCAGGTTTTCCGCGCCGGCCAGTTCGGTCAACAGTTGCTGACGGCTTTGCTGGCCGCTGTCGGTCAACGGCAGCTCCGGCAGTGGCCCGTCCAGCGGGTATCCAGACAGATCGAAGTTGCCCAGCATACGCCCAAGTAGCGCGACGCCAACTTCGGGTTCGACCCATTGCTGAAACGATTCATATTTTTCCTGGGCCTCGGCCTCGCTCTGGCCGACCACGACAAAGACCCCCGGCATGATTTTCAGTGAGTCGGTCGAACGTCCGAACTTTGCCAGGCGGCCTTTGAGATCGGCATAAAACGCCTGGGCCTTGCTCAACGACGTCTGCGCGGTGAACACCACTTCGGCGGTTTGCGCCGCCAGATCACGGCCGAGCTCCGAGGCGCCGGCCTGGACGATCACCGGCTGGCCCTGGGGCGAGCGGGCGACGTTCAGCGGGCCCTTGACCTTGAAGTGTTCGCCGCTGTGATTCAACACATGCAACCGGGCCGGGTCGTAGTACTGGCCGCTGGATTTGTCGCGGGTAAAGGCGTCGTCTTCCCAGCTGTCCCACAGCCCTGTGACCACCTGGTGAAATTCCCGCGCCCGGCTGTAGCGTTCGGCGTGGCCGATATGTTCGGCGCGCCCGAAGTTCAGGGCCTCGGCGGCGTTGTCCGAGGTCACCAGGTTCCAGCCGGCGCGCCCGCCGGACAGATGATCCAGCGAAGCGAACTTGCGGGCCACATGGTACGGCTCGTTGTAGCTGGTGGTGGCGGTGGCGATCAGGCCTATGTGATCGGTCACCGCGCTTAACGCCGACAGCAAGGTCAGCGGTTCGAAGTGTTCCGAGCGGGCCATGCGGCTGGCGATTTCAGCGCTGGGCGCGGCGACGCTGTCAGCGACGAACAGGGCATCGAATTTCGCCGCCTCGGCGACGCGGGCCAGGTGTTTGTAGTGGGCGAAATCCAGCCCGGCATTGGCCGGCACATCCGGGTGGCGCCAGGCTGCGACGTGGTGCCCGGTGGCCATCAGGAAGGCGCCGAGTTTCAGCTGGCGCGGGGTGTGGGTCATGACAGAGTCCTTGGCGATCTATTGAGGGTTGGTGCACGCAACGGCTCAAAAATCCTTGCGCAACTGGATGCCGAAGTAGCGCTGGTCATCCCGTGGCACGGCGCGGTAGATGTAGTTGCCGCCGCTGGCCAGCAAGGGTGAATAGGATTTGTCGGCGAGGTTTTTCCCCAGCAGAGCGACCCGCCAGCCCTGGCTGTAATCGGCCAGGGCAATGCTCGCGTTCCAGATCCCATAGGCGCCTTGCACGGTGTCGGGGTTCTGGCTGATGTCGTACTGCACCTGGCTCTGCCAACTGAAGTCGGTACCCAGTTCGACATCCAGGCCGTTGTCCAGGGGGATGCTGTAGTCGGCGCGCACGTAGCTCTTCCAGTCCGGGCTGAACGGCAGCGGCTTGCCGTTGACGTTGCAGCTGGCCGCCGCCCCCGGCGGGCAGGAGAATTCGTCGATCCGCGCCTTGGTGTAGGCCAGTGCACCGGAGAACTTGAGGTTACGGGTGGCCTGCAAGGCGTAATCGGCTTCCACGCCTTCGGTGCTGACGCTGCCGGCGTTGATCAGGCGCGTCACCACTTGCCCGGCGACGGTGTCGAAGAAGTTCGCCTGGTAGTTGCTGTAGTCGCTGTGGAACACCGCCAGGTTGGTGGTCAGGCGATTGTTCCAGCTGGTGGCCTTGATCCCGGCTTCCCAGGTGTTGGAGGTTTCCGGTTTCAGCGCGTCGGTGTCCCGTGGCTGCATATTGAAGAACACGTTGTAGGCCGGGCCTTTGTAGCCGCGCGAATAGGTCAGGTAGGTGGTCACCGCATCGCTCAGGTCGTACTGCACGCCGAGACGCCCGGACCAACCGTCTTCGGCCACCGAACCGCTGCTGCTGGTGGCGGGCTGGATGCCGCTGACGGTGGTGGCGGAGGTGGAGACCCGACGATGGTCGTAGGACAGGTCGTCGTGGGTCCAGCGCAGGCCGGCGATGCCGCGAAATGCCGAAGTGAAGTTGAGGGTGGTTTCGCCGAACGCCGAGTAGCTGTCGCTGGTGGTGCCGTAGTGGGCGACGCCGCGATTGACGCTGCCGGGCGCGGTCAGGGTGCGTTGATAGGTTTCTTCGTCCTTGCCATGCAGGTAGAACAGGCCGCCGACGTATTCCAGGAATTGGCCCTTGGGCGAGGCCAGGCGCAGTTCCTGGGAGTACTGGTTGAAGTCCAGCGCGCCCTGGTCGGCGGTGCCGGGGAAGGCGGCCGTGATGGTGCTCAGGCGATCGGCGTCCTGGCTCTGGTGGTTGCTCCAGCCGCGCCAGGCGGTGATCGAGGTCAGGGTGTAGTCGCCCAGGTTCCAGTCCAGCTGGCCGGACAGGCCCTTGTTGATATCGTCGACCTCGGTGCGGGTATCGGTGTTGATATCGCGGTTGTCGCTGGAGGCCCGGACCGGGTTCAACGCATTGGCGAAGGCCGGGGTCTGGGACTTGCTGACCACGCCGTTGGGCGCGTTGTCGTGGGACTCCATGTAGTCGGCGGCGAAGGTGAATTTCACGTCCTCGTTGGGGGTGAACTCCAGCTTGCCGCGTACGCCCTTGTGGTTGTAGCCGTTGACTTCCTGGCCGTTGGCCTTGTTCTCGACGTTGCCGTCATAGCTGCCGAACAGGGTGGTCAGCGAGCCTTTCAGGGTCTCGGGGATCAGGCTGCCGCCGATGCCGAAACGGGTACGGCTTTCGTTGCCGCTGTAGTACGACTGGTCGATATAGCCGTGGGTCTCGGCGGTCGGGGCCTTGGTGACGATGTTCAGCACGCCGGCCGAGGCATTCTTGCCGAACAGCGTGCCTTGCGGGCCGCGCAGCACTTCGATGCGGTCGAGGTCGAGCAGGTCGAGGGTGGCTTGGCCTGGACGGCTGTAGACCACGCCGTCGATCACTGTGGCCACGGTGGGCTCGACCCCCGGCGAGGTGGAAATGGTGCCCACGCCACGGATGAACAGCGAGGTGTCCTTGTTCGAGGCGCCGGTGCGGAAGTTCAGCGTCGGCACTTGCTGGACGATGCTGGCGACGCCGTTGCGACTGTCGCGCTCCAGCTGTTCGCCCTCGACCACCGAGACCGCCACCGGGACTTTCTGCAACGATTCCTCGCGCCGCGTGGCGGTGACGGTGACGGGCTTCAGTGTCGGCTCCTGGTCGCTGCCGGTGTCGGCGGCAAACACCGCGGATGACGGCAGGGCGGCGAGCCCGGCGAGCAGCCAGCCCAGGTGTGGACGACGTGGTGTGGTGGCGCGAATCGACTGCGCCAGTGTGCGTTGAACCCCAAGTGTGTTGTGCATGTGTTGCCCGCTCGAAAAATGGCCCTGAACTGCTGTCGCTCTGCGTCGACGGCGCCTGAAATTTGTCTTGGGGCATTCGCTCGAGCGAGTAGCAGACAAAGCACTTTGTTAGCGCTAACATCACCAGTATCGGAAAGGTCGACATAGACCGTCCAATACTGAAAAATTACTTTTATATTCCTTTTGGTTTTTTTAGACGGGCCGCACTTTGACTGCTGAAAAATCGCCAGGCCGCAAACGTCGGGGCGCCGGACGCGTCACCCTGAGCACGGTGGCCCAGGAGGCCGGGGTCTCGGCGATCACCGTGTCGCGGTATTTCAACAACCCGGAGCAGGTCTCGCCCGAGCGTCGTGAGCGGATCGCGGCGGTGGTCGCGGCCCTCGGTTATGTACCGAATCTGGTGGCCGGCGGCCTGGCCTCGGCGCGGGGGCGGATCGTGGCGATGGTGATCCCGAATATCTCCGGGCCGATTTTCGCCAATACCATTCAGGGTTTCAGTGACACCCTCAGTCGGCATGGCTATCAGTTGCTGCTGGCGTCGAGCTACTTCTCGGCGGAGCAGGAGGAGAGTGCGGTCCGCGCCTTTCTCGGCTGGTCACCGGCGGCCCTGGTACTGACCAGTCATTTCCATAGTGCGGGCACGGAAAAAATGCTCGCCGAGGCGGATATCCCGGTGATCGAGACCTGGGATTACCAGCCGCAGCGCGAACCGATGCAGATCGGTTTTTCCCACCATGAGGTCGGCGTGACCGCTGCGCGTTACCTGCATGGCAAGGGTTATCGACGGATCGCCTTTGTGCAGAACAGCGCCCCGGGGGACTTCAGCGCCCTGGAGCGTCGAGACGGTTATGCAGCGACCGTTCGGGAGCTGGGGCTGGAGCCCTGGGTGTTTGCCCCGGATGCTGACCTCGCACCGTTCGAGGCCGGCAAGCAGGCGATGCAGGCGCTGATGAGTGGCGCGTCGAAACCGGATGCGATCATCTTCGCCAATGACAACCTGGCCGCCGGTGGCCTGCTGGCCGGGCAGCGGGCGGGGTTGACGATCCCCGAGGACTGCGCGGTACTGGGCTTCGGCGACTATCCGTTTGCCGAAATGCTCCTGCCGAGCCTGAGCACCATCAAACCGCCGGCCCTGGAGATTGGCGTGCTGGCGGCGACCCGAGTGTTGGAGAGCCTCGGGGTGTTGCCGGTGGACGAGGTGCAACGCTTGAACCTGCTGACCTGCCAGTTGATCGAGCGGGAAAGTGCCTGACTTCAAACGGCCTTGGCGAAAACCTCGCTGATCCAGTCGACGAATACCCGCACCCGTGGCGACATATGCCGGTTCTGCGGGTAGAGCACCGACACCGGCATGGGCGGCGGCGGATGGTTCGGCAGGACTTCCTTGAGCAAGCCCTGGCCGATCTGCTCCGCCACCCGGTAATGCGGCACCTGGATCAGTCCCAGTCCAGAGACGGCCGAAGCGGCATAGATCTCGGCGCCGAACACCGACACCCGGCCCGCCAGGGGCACTTCCCGTAGCTCGCCGGCTTCGGTGAACTCGAACGGGAAGAGTTTGCCGGTGACCCTGGAAACATAGTTCACGCCCTGGTGTTGGCTCAGGTCCGAGAGACTTTGCGGTTCACCGTATTTGCGCAGGTAGGCCGGGCTGGCGCAGGTCACCTGGCGCAGGTTGGCAACGCGCCGGCCGACCAGCGAGGAGTCGCCGAGATTGCCCGAACGCAGCACGCAGTCCACGCCCTCGGCGATCAGGTCGATAAAGTGGCTGGCCTCGCTCATCGAGATCTCGATATCCGGGTAGCGCTCGAGAAACGCCGGCAGCGCCGGGACCACGAAGTACCTGGCCAGCGTCCCCTGCAAATCCACCCGCAAACGCCCCTTGGGCGCCACCGAACGGAAGGCCAGTTCGGCTTCTTCCAGCTCCGCCAGCAACTGCACGCAACGGCGGTAATAAGCCTCGCCATCCAGGGTCGGGCGCACGCGTCGGGTACTACGCTCCAACAGCCGGGTGCCGAGCCAGGCCTCGAACTGATTCAGGGTGTGGGTCAGGGTCGCGCGGGGCAGGTTCAGGTCTTCGGCGGCCAGGGTGAAGCTGCTGCGCTCGTAGATCCGTACAAAAGCCTTCATGGCCTTGACCTGGTCCATGGGCGCTCCGTTGCGATTGATTGTTGGCGATTATTGAATAGTAAAGCCAACTATCGAGTATTTATCACCCTGGGTAAACATGTGAAATTGGCGCCACACCCAACCCACGCCCCAGGAGATTCGACATGACTACCCAGACTCGGAAAGTGGCCATCGTTACCGGCGCTTCACGCGGCATCGGCGCGGTTATCGCCCGTCAGCTCGCTTCGGAAGGTTTTGCCGTCGCCATCAACTACGCCAATAGCGCCAACGAGGCTTCGGCACTGGTGGTGGAACTGCGCCAGGCCGGCCACCAGGCCATCGCGATCAAGGCCGATGTCGCCAGCTCCGCCGACGTTGCCCGCCTGTTCGATGAGACCGAGCAGCAACTGGGCAAGGTCGATGTGCTGGTCAACAACGCCGGGATTCTCAAGGTCTTGCCGTTGGCCCAGCACAGCGACGAGCTGTTCGAGCAGACCTTCGCCATCAACACCCGTGGCACCTTCAACACCCTGCGCGAGGCCGCGACGCGGATGAATGACGGCGGTCGTATCGTCAACTTCTCCAGCAGCACCGTGGGCCTGAACCTGCCGGGTTACGCGGTGTATATCGCCAGCAAGGCGGCGGTGGAGTCCTTGACCCACGTTTTCTCCAAGGAGCTGCGCGGCCGCCAGATCACCGTCAACGCGGTGGCCCCGGGTCCGGTGGCGACTGAACTGTTCCTCCACGGCAAGAGCGAAGAGCAGATCCAGACCTTCGCCAAGATGCCACCGCTGGAGCGTCTCGGTCAGCCGGAAGATATCGCCAGCGTGGTGTCCTTCCTGGTCAGCCCGGCTGCCGCCTGGGTCAACGGCCAGATCCTGCGGGCCAATGGTGGCCTGGTCTGATCAGCACATCACCTTCTGAATGATCACCCGGTTCGCGGGCGGTCAGGCGCGTGCGCTTGAATACACCGAGGGGCCCTACGTAGGAGTGGTGCATCAGGCACTGCAAGGCCTTGTGGTGCTGGAGCCGGCGGATGCGGATGTCGCCGAGGTGGTCAATGCCATGGCCGATCGGGGTAGGGGATTTGTTATGGGTCAGTGGCCAGTGAGAGGGCGGGTTTCGATCTACAGTGTTTAGTAAGGGATGAGCGTCTGAATTAAGTCATGTGCGGCGTTCAAAATGGCTTTCGCGGGCAAGCTCCGCTCCCACGGGTTCCGAGTCGTGTCCAAACTTGGCGTACGACAGGGGACCTGTGGGAGCGGAGCTTGTCGGGACGCCGCACCGCCGCGAAGGCGGAATCACAGGCAACACAGCTCCCGGAGGCCAACCCATGCACACCGCCATCATCCTCGCCATCGGCCTGATCCTGCTCGGCTGCACGCTGTTCTTCGGTCAGCGCCTGGGCATCAGCCGGCAGATCCTCGGCGCCGGCTTTCTCGGTATGTGGCTGCTGGCGACCATCGTCAACGGCGCCATCGGCGTGATCACCGCCCACCAGAGCCTCCTTTCGGAGTTGATGATCGGGCTGGCGGTGTTCGGCCTGCCGGCCATCGCCATGGCCTTGTTCATGGTGCTGGACCAGACCTGATCCCAGGCTTCAACGGACCAGATGCAGGAACTGCATATGCCGTTCGTACTGGTCGAGGATGTCGTTGATGATCTGCTCCTTGCTGTAGCCCATCAGGTCATAGTCCTGGCTGCCTTCGCGCAGGTGCACTTCGGCGCGGTAGTAGCGGCGGTTGCGCAGTTCCTTGGGGCCCATGCCGCCACGGGCGAAGGACGGCGTGAAGTAGCCGCGCATCTGCACCTGGTAGATGAACGGATGCTGGTCGTCATGGCCGATTTCCAGGCTGACGCTGTCATTCGCCGGGTCCGGCTGCGTGACCACGTTCAGGCCCTTCTCGACAAAAACCGCACTGACTTCCTCGATGGCCGGACGCACCGTCTGGTCGAGGAAGCGATACACCTCGTCCCGCGACGGAAAGTGCACCGCCTGGCTCAGGCGCTGGCGCCAGCCGCTGCGTCGTGAGCTGGATAGCGGCGCGAGGGAGTGCAATTGGGCGATCTGCTTCTGCGACTCCAGGTAGAACGCCTTGTGCAATCCCCACATCATCAACAGCAGGATCAACGAGAACGGCAGCGAGGTCAGCACCACCGCCGACTTCAGCGCATCGATGCTGCCGGAGAACAGCAGCGCACTGGTGATCAGCGCGGTCATCGCGCCCCAGAACACCCGCAGCCATTTCGGCCCGTCTTCGTCGGCGCTGCCGCCACGGGCGGACAAGGTCGAGAGCACCACGGTGCCGGAGTCGGCCGAGGTGACGAAGAACACGAAACTGATAAACACCGTGATCGCAATCACGGTCCTGCTCCAGGGATAGGTTTCCAGTAGCAGGTACAGGGTCCGCGACGGGTCGTCGATGGCCGACTGGCCGAGGGCGCTCATGCCGTGGTTGAGCACCTGGTCGATGGCGCTGTTGCCGAAGATCGACATCCACGCCAGGGTGAAACCCAGCGGAATCAGCAGCACGCCGAAGACGAACTCGCGAATGGTCCGACCGCGGGAAATCCGCGCGATAAACAGGCCCACGAACGGCGACCAGGCAATCCACCAGGCCCAGTAGAACACCGTCCAGCCACCCAGCCAGTCACTCGGTTTGTCATAGGCGTAGAGATCGAAACTCTTGGTCGGCAGGGCCCCGAGGTAGTCGCCGACGTTCTGGATCAGGGTGTTGAGCAGGTGCTGGGTGGGCCCGGCGAACAGCACGAACAGCAGCAGCGCGCAGGCCAGCAGCATGTTGATGTCGGACATCACCCGCACGCCCTTGTCGACACCGGCGACCGCGACGGCGATGGCCGCGCCCATCATCAGGGTGATCAGCCCGACCTGGATCCACTGGGTATGGGGCACGTGGAACAGGTAGTCCAGGCCCGAGTTCAGGTGCAACACGCCAAAGCCCATGTCGGCGCCGAGGCCGAACACCGTGGCGATAATGCCGAAGCCATCCACGGCATAACCGATGGGCCCGTTGATGCGTTTGCCGATCAGCGGGTAGAGCGCCGAGCGCAGGGCCAGCGGCAGGTTATGCCGGTAGGCGAAATAGGCCAGGGCCATGCCGACGAAGGCGAACACGCCCCAGCCGTGCAGGCCCCAGTGCAGAAACAGGATCTGCATGGCCTGGCGCGCGGCGGCCTGGGTCCCGGCCTCGCCCTGGGGCGGTTGCAGCAGGTGGGTCAGGGGTTCGGAGACGCAGAAGAAGAACAGCGTGATGCTGATCCCGGCGGCGAACAGCATGCCGGCCCAGGACAGATAACTGAACTCGGGTTCGTCGTGGTCGGCACCGAGCTTGATCTTGCCGTAGCCGGACAAGGCGGTGACCACCACGAAGACCAGGTACAGGGTCATCGCCAGCATGTAGTACCAGCCGACCGTATTGGCCGCCCAGTTCTGCGCCGCCAGCAGCCATTGGCCGGCCGCTTCGGGCAGGGCCATGACCACCAGGCCGAACAGCAGGATAAAGCTCGCGGCGAAGTAGAACACCGGCGGGTTCATGCGGATCAGGCCGCTGGTGGGGAGTGGGGAAGTGCTCATGAAACGGGCACCTCAATGATATGAAACGTGGCTGGACATCTCGGACTCAGCAAAGGCAAGCCTCCTGTTGTGAGCGGGCAGCGAACCGCCGGTTTAACTTGAACGAACGGTCAAGTTAAACACGGATAGGGCGTTCAGGACTAATCGCAGGGCTCGGTGGTGCTTTTCTTACGTGGGCTTTAGGCGGGATGTATGACGCTTGTTATGAGGAAATCGTTCGGGCCTCTTCGCTGGCAAGCCAAGCTCCTACAGGTTTGTTGTCGTACGCGAAATCTAGGTACGACGCAAAACCTGTAGGAGCTTGGCTTGCCAGCGAAGGCGGCCTGACAGGCGATAAAGTTGTGCCTGGACTCAGCGCTGCGTCCCTTCCTCATGCTGCTGCAGATTCGCCTGGGTCAGGTTGCAGCCCGCCGGCACGCTGCGGGTCAGCCAGACATTGCCGCCGATGGTGGCGCCGCGGCCGATGGTGATCCGCCCGAGGATGGTCGCCCCGGCATAGATCACCACGTCGTCCTCGACAATCGGGTGACGCGGATGGCCCTTCTGCAACTGCCCATCCTCGTCCGCCGGGAAGCGCTTGGCACCCAGGGTCACCGCCTGGTAGATGCGCACCCGTTCGCCGATGATCGCGGTTTCGCCGATCACCACGCCCGTCCCATGGTCGATAAAGAAACTGCCGCCGATCTGCGCCCCGGGATGAATGTCGATGCCGGTGGCCGAGTGGGCAATCTCCGAGCTGATCCGCGCCAGCAACGGCAATCCGGCGCGGTACAGGTGATGGGCCAGGCGATGGTGGATCACCGCGAGAATCCCCGGGTAGCACAGCAACACTTCGTCGACGCTGCGCGCCGCCGGGTCGCCGTGGTAGGCCGCGAGGACATCGGTGTCGAGCAACCGGCGCAGCTCCGGCAGGGCCATGGCGAAGTCCTGGATCAGTTGTACGGCTTTGCTCTGGACCTCGGCGTCCGACTCGCCGCCATGTCGCGCCACGTAACGCAACTCCAGGCGGGCCTGGGCCAGCAAGGCATTGAGGGCGGCATCGAGGGTATGGCCGACGTAGAAGTCCTCGCTTTCCTCACGCAGGTCCACCGGCCCCAGGCGCATGGGAAACAGCGCGCCGCAGAGCGATTCGAGAATCTCGACCATGGCCTGGCGCGACGGCAGCTCGCGGCCGCCCTGTTCATCGCTGACCCGGCCATTACGGCTGCGCCACTCATCCCGGGCGCTACGCAACTGGCCGACGATGGTCTGTAGTTGCCAATGGCTGGAACGCTCGCTCACGATCAAATCTCCGACGGGACGACCGGCCCATCGGGTCGCCTTAATGACTTCCACTTTACGGCACCGACACAAACGGTAATTAAGAACGAATGGTGCTTTCCTCAGAACTTTCCGACATAAGCGAATGACAGTTGCCTGGGGAAAAGCCGCTGCCTATAGTCCAGGCATCTCCTACAGCCAGCTCGGACCCATGATCAAACAACAGCTTGCCCGTTTTAACCGCCTGGAACTTTTGGCCCAGGCCACTCCCCTGGAAAAGCTCGAACGCCTGTCGGCGTGGGTGGGCCGCGATATCTACATCAAGCGCGATGACCTGACGCCCCTGGCCCTGGGCGGCAACAAGCTGCGCAAGCTGGAATACCTGGGGGCCGATGCCCTCGCGGTCGGCGCCGACACGCTGATCACCGCCGGCGCCATCCAGTCCAACCATGTGCGCCAGACCGCGGCCCTGGCGGCCCGCCTCGGGTTGGGCTGCGTGGCCTTGTTGGAAAACCCCATCGGCACCAGGGACGCCAACTACCTGGGCAACGGCAACCGCCTGTTGCTCGACCTGTTCGACGCCCGGGTCGAGCTGGTGGACAACCTGGACAATGCCGACGAGCAGTTGCAGGCCCTGGCCGAGCGCCTGCGCAGCAACGGCAAGAAGCCGTATCTGGTGCCGATCGGTGGCTCCAATGCATTGGGCGCGCTGGGTTATGTGCGGGCCGGCTTCGAGCTGGCGGCGCAGATCGAAGACAGCGGACTGGAATTTGCCGCGGTGGTGCTGGCCTCCGGCAGTGCCGGGACCCACAGCGGCCTGGGCCTGGCCTTGAGCGAAGCGCTGCCGGGGTTGCCGGTGGTCGGCGTGACGGTGTCCCGTAGCGACGAGGCGCAGCGGCCGAAGGTGCAGGGCTTGGCTGAACGTACGGCCGAGTTGCTCGGTGTACCGCTGCCGGCCAGTTTCAAGGTCGAGTTGTGGGACGAGTATTTCGCTCCCCGTTATGGCGAGCCGAACGCCGGGACCCTGGCGGCGGTCAAGCTGCTGGCCAGCCAGGAAGGCATCCTGCTCGACCCGGTCTACACCGGCAAGGCCATGGCCGGGCTGCTCGACGGCATCGGCCGCCAGCGCTTCGAGGACGGTCCGATCATCTTCCTGCACACCGGCGGGGCGCCAGCATTGTTCGCCTACAACGCTATGCTGTAACCCGATCCTGAGCGTGAGGCGAGTACGGCCTCTGTAGGAGTCCGGCTTGCCGGCGATGAGGTCCGCGAGACCGCTAAAAGCTTCGCGGGCAAGCCCTGCTCCTACAGCTTTGCGTCGAGCACAAAATAGGTGAACGACAGAAGACTGTAGGAGCAGGGCTTGCCCGCGAAGAGGCCCGTGAGCCTTGCATCGCCTGATCGGCCTCATCGCTGGCAAGCCAGGCTCCTACAAGAGGCGGGCAGCCCGGCATCAATTGGGGACCAATGGGTAATAAAATAGAATATACAAATAGTTTTTTATTATTTTATAGAATATTAAGCGCTCGCTATAGTCGCGGCGCAGGCGATTTGGCGCGAGACGCCGGCGCCGCTTTAAGGCAGGATTGACGCTGCTCTCCAGAGCGTCAGTTTCGCGTTCCTTCCCATAAGAAAACACACGGGGCTCGTCATGAATATTTCCGCATTTCGCAAGCGTCTGCTGGTCGGCAGCCTGGGATTGGTACTCGGTGCCGGACTGCTCGGCCAGGCCTTTGCCGGTGAGCAACTGGACAAAATCAAGAAAGACGGCGTTATCAACGTCGGCCTGGAAGGCACCTACCCGCCGTTCAGCTTTATCGGTGCCGACGGCAAGCTGGCCGGTTTCGAGGTCGAGTTCTCCGAAGCCCTGGCGAAAAAACTGGGGGTGAAGGTCAAGCTGCAACCGACCAAGTGGGACGGGATTCTCGCCGCCCTGGAGTCCAAGCGCCTGGACGCTGTGATCAACCAGGTGACCATCTCCGAAGAGCGCAAGAAGAAGTATGACTTCTCCGAGCCTTATACCGTTTCCGGTATCCAGGCCCTGGTGCAGAAGAAGGACGCCGACAAGTTCAAGACCGCCCAGGATCTGGCGGGCCACAAGGTCGGTGTCGGCCTGGGCACCAACTATGAACAGTGGCTCAAGGACAATGTGCCGAAAGCCGTCATCAAGACCTACGACGATGATCCGACCAAGTACCAGGACCTGCGCGTAGGCCGTATCGACGCGATTCTGGTGGACCGTCTGGCAGCCTTTGAACTGATCAATAAAACCAACGGCACCCTGGCCGTTTCCGGTGAGCCGTTCTCCCGTCAGGAAGCCGGTATCGCCCTGCGTAAAGGCGAACCCGAGTTGCTGGCCGCGGTAAACAAGGCCATCGACGAACTGCGCGCTGATGGCACCTTGAAAAAGCTGTCGGAAAAATACTTCAACGCTGACGTCACTCAATAATGGAAGCAGCTTTTCAGCTTGCGTTGGACTCCGCGCCCTTTCTGCTCCAGGGCGCGTACTACACGGTCATCCTCAGCCTGGGTGGAATGTTCTTCGGTTTGCTGCTGGGTTTCGGCCTGGCCTTGATGCGCCTGTCGCGCTTCAAGACGGTGAGCTGGATCGCCAGGGTCTATGTGTCGTTCTTTCGCGGCACACCCCTGCTGGTCCAGCTGTTCGTGATCTATTACGGACTGCCGCAGATGGGCATCGAGCTGGATCCGCTGCCCGCCGCGTTGATCGGTTTCTCGCTGAACATGGCGGCCTACGCCTGTGAAATCCTGCGGGCCGCCATCAGCTCCATCGAGCGCGGCCAGTGGGAAGCGGCGGCGAGCATCGGCATGTCGCGGGCGCAGACCCTGCGCCGGGCGATCCTGCCGCAAGCCGCGCGCACGGCTTTGCCGCCGTTGGGCAACAGTTTCATTTCCCTGGTCAAGGACACGGCATTGGCCGCGACCATCCAGGTGCCGGAACTGTTCCGCCAGGCCCAGCTGATTACCGCCCGGACCTTTGAAATTTTCACCATGTATCTTGCCGCCGCCCTGATCTACTGGGTCCTTGCCAGCCTGCTCGCGCACTTGCAGAACCGTCTGGAAGAGCGGGTCAATCGGCATGACCAGGAGTCTTGACAGCATGATTGTGGTTGAAAAACTGACCAAGCAATTCAAGGGGCAGACCGTGCTCAACGGTATCGACCTGACGGTCGAGGCCGGTGAGGTGATCGCTATCATCGGCCCCAGCGGTTCCGGCAAGACCACCTTCCTGCGTTGCCTGAACTTCCTCGAGGAACCCACCAGCGGCCGGATCAAGGTCGGCGACATCGAAATCGATGGCAGTCGTCCGTTGAACCAGCAGTTGGGCCTGGTGCGCAAGCTGCGCCAGCAGGTCGGCTTCGTGTTCCAGAACTTCAACCTGTTTCCCCACCGCACGGCGCTGGAGAACGTTGTCGAAGGCCCGCTGGTGGTCAAGAAGATGCCGCGCGACCAGGCCCTCGTCCTGGGCCGCAAGCTGCTGGCCAAGGTTGGTCTGGCGGGCAAGGAAGACGCCTATCCGCGCAGGCTTTCCGGTGGTCAGCAACAACGGGTGGCCATTGCCCGGGCGCTGGCGATGGAGCCGCAGGTGATCCTGTTCGACGAGCCGACTTCGGCCCTTGATCCGGAACTGGTGGGTGAAGTGCTGGCAACCATTCGTGGCCTGGCCGAAGAAAAACGCACCATGGTCATCGTCACCCACGAAATGAGCTTTGCCCGGGATGTGGCCAATCGGGTGATCTTTTTCGACAAGGGCGTGATCGTCGAACAGGGTGAAGCCAAGGCGCTGTTTGCCAATCCCAAGGAAGAACGCACCCGGCAGTTTCTCAGCAAGTTTCTCGGTAATACGTAGGACACTTCTTGACTGAATAAGGCGTACTCAGGGAATGAGTACGACGGTTTCGAAAAGTTGCTTTCCCGCCTATCCGGCAATAATTGTTTACTACCGCCTTTCCCCGGCTTCTTCTTTCACACGAACGACTGCGAAAGTAGGAAGTGTCCGAATTCCCGAGCGATCCCCGCCCTGACGGCTTAATGGCTTGACACCTTCCCGGCAAAACTCTTAGCTGCACTTCACAACCTGCACGACGTTATCAGGACTGTATGCACCTTTCGGCCAACTGTTCGCCGGACTGCGCGTGCGCCTTCCAGAATGTTCGACGGTAAGGACGCCTATTAAGGTTCAAGGACAACGGTTGTTTATGCGGCCCAGGCCTGCGCCTGCACGTTGGACTTTTCGTTACCCTACAAAAAGGATTTTTGCATGACTCATTTTCAGGAAACCCTGCGGCTGGCTCCGCCTGTCGTCCCCCAGGCCCATGGACGTGGTATTGGCCTGTTGGCCGCCGCGCAGTTGTCGATTGTCATCCGGCCCTATGTCGGCATGGATGAGGGCGACCTGATCGAGTTGTTCTGGGACGATTGTTATGTGACGGCGCGGCAGGTGTCGGCCGATGACGTGGGCCAGTCGCTGAGTTTGCGGGTGCCGGAAAGCTTCGTCCTGGACGGGCTGGCGCGGGTTCACTATCGGGTGCTGCGGGTGGGCAGCGCCGGCACCTGTTCGCGTCGGCTCGAGGTGCCGGTCAAGCTCGCTTGCCCGGGTGGCCAGCCCTTCGGTGAGGAAAACCAGGGCTTGGCGCCGCTGATCATTCCCGCGCCGATCCAGCGCTACGGGGTCAACCCCAGTCAGATGCGCCGAGGCGTGCCGCTGACCCTGGCGCCGTATCTGAACATGGCCGCCGAGGACGAAATCACCCTGCTCTGGGGCGATGTGCGCCTCGACCTGCCCAAGCTCGCCGGCGAGGACGTCGGCAAGCCGGTCAGGGTCTTCGTGCCGCCGGCGGTGATCCAGGAAGCCGGTGAAGACAGTGGCCTGGACCTCACCTACTGCGTGATCGACCGGGTCGGCAACAACTCCCGTTGGGCGCCGGCGCGGCGGCTCCGGGTGGGCAGCGCCCGGCATTACATCAGGGCCCCGCGCCCGGTTTTCCCCAAACTCGCCCAACCCTGCCGAGGCTGAGAAGCTGACCTTCTATGTATATTCCCCAAAGTTAGTTTATTTAATTTTTATACGCGCTTAGGGTATATGCACCGGACCACCGGACTTGTTTGATTTCGCTGGCGTCGCGCTTTCGCGACGCCTCCAAAGAGAGATGAGGACGGTATGGTCAGGAACACAATCACCCTTGTGCGGATCGCCAGGGCATTGCGCACGCCACGGAGTGGCGTTGATGTCTAATTTGCATGAAGCACAGGTCCGGAGCGACCTGGATATTGCCCCGTTGTTGCTCCCGGCCCGGGTGCTGCGCAACGACGCCGAAGCCCTGCAGGCCGCCCGTGAGCTGGCCGAGGCTGCCCGTTTGCAGGCCGCGCGCCGCGACCGTCAGCGCAAGCTGCCCTGGGCCGAGATCGAGCAGTTCACCCGCAGCGGCCTGGGCAGCATCACCATTCCCCGCGAGTACGGCGGCCCGCAGGTTTCATTCGTGACCGTGGCCGAGGTCTTCGCGATCATTTCCGCCGCCGACCCGGCGCTCGGGCAGATCCCGCAGAACCAGTTCGGCATTCTCCAGTTGCTGCAAGGCACCGCCACCGAGCGCCAGAAAAAGCAGCTGTTCCTGAGCGTGCTGGAAGGCTGGCGCATCGGCAATGCCGGGCCGGAACGCGGCACGAAAAACACCCTGGAACTCAAGACCCGGATCACCGCCGACGGTGACGGTTTTGTCATCAGCGGCCAGAAGTTCTATTCCACCGGCGCCCTGTTTGCCCACTGGGTGGCGGTCAAGGCGATCAACGACGAAGGGCGGCAGGTCATGGCCTTCGTGCGGCGCGGCACCCCGGGCTTGCGCATCGTCGACGACTGGTCGGGCTTCGGCCAGCGCACCACCGCCAGCGGCACCGTGTTGCTGAATCAGGTGCGGGTGGAAGCGGAAGACGTCGTCGACAACTGGCGCCAGGGCGAGGTGCCGAATATCCAGGGCGCCTACTCGCAACTGATCCAGGCCGCCATCGACGCGGGCATTGCCCGTGGGGCCATCGATGACAGCATCGCCTTTGTCCGCGAGCGTTCGCGGCCGTGGGTCGATGCCAAGGTCGAGCGCGCCAGTGACGACCTCTACGTGATTGCCGATATCGGCAAATTGAAAATCGAACTGCACGCCGCCGAGGCGCTGTTGCGCAAGGCCGGGCAGGTGCTCGATCAGGTCGGCGCCAGGCCGGTGGATGCGGCCTCTGCCGCGCGTGCCTCGATTGCGGTGGCCGAGGCCAAGGTCCTCACCACCGAAATCGCCCTGCTGGCCAGCGAGAAACTGTTCGAGCTGGCCGGCAGCCGCGCCACCCTGGCCGAATTCAACCTCGACCGACACTGGCGCAACGCCCGGGTGCACACCCTGCACGACCCGGTGCGCTGGAAATACCACGCCGTGGGCGCCTATCACCTGAACGGCAGTTTGCCGGCCCGGCATTCCTGGATTTGACGACCAGACCTCTGGAGAAGCACATGACTTTTTCCCAACGCGTCGCGGTCATCAGCAGCGACGAGCAAGCCCTGATCGTGGCCAGCGACCTGGCCGAAGACTTCAAGCGCGACAGCATTCTGCGCGACCGTGAACGGCGCCTGCCGCTGGCCGAGCTGGAGGTGTTTTCCCGCTCCGGCCTCTGGGGCATCAGCGTGCCGAAAGCCTACGGCGGTGCCGGCGTGTCCAACGTGACCCTGGCCAAGGTCACGCAACTGATCGCCGAGGCCGATGCCTCTCTGGGACAGATTCCGCAGAACCATTTCTATGCCCTGGAAGTGCTGCGGGTCAACGGCAGCGAGGCACAGAAACAGCGCCTGTATGCTGAGGTGCTCGCGGGGCGGCGCTTTGGCAATGCCCTGGCCGAACTGGGCACCAAGACCGCCCATGACCGTGTCACCAGCCTGCGCCGGGACGGCGACGGTTACCGCATCAACGGTCGCAAGTTCTACGCCACGGGGGCCTTGTATGCCCAGCGCATTCCGACTTCGGTGGTGGATGAACAGGGTGTCCAGCAACTGGCCTTTGTGCCCCGTGACAGCGCCGGCCTGAATGTGATCGACGACTGGAGCGGCTTTGGCCAGCGCACCACCGGCAGCGGTTCAGTGGTGTTCGAGGACGTGTATGTCGCCGCCGAAGATGTGATCCCTTTTCAGACGGCATTCGAACGTCCGACCCCGGTCGGCCCGCTGGCGCAGATTCTCCATGCGGCCATCGACACCGGTATTGCCCGCGCGGCCTATGAAGACACCTTGCACTTTGTCCGCACCCGCACGCGGCCCTGGATCGATGCCGGCAGCGACAAGGCCACTGAAGATCCCTTGATCCTCAAGAGCATCGGCCACCTGAGCATTCGCCTGCACGCCGCCGAGGCCTTGCTGGAGCGGGCCGGTGAATACCTCGACCGGGCCCAGGCCGAGACCAACGCCGAAACCGTGGCGGCGGCTTCGATTGCCGTTGCCGAAGCGCGGGCCATCAGCACCGAAATCTCCCTGGCGGCCGGCAGCAGCCTGTTCGAACTGGCCGGCAGCCAGGCGACCCTGGCCGAACACGGGCTGGATCGCCACTGGCGCAATGCGCGGGTGCACACCCTGCACGACCCGGTGCGCTGGAAGTACCACGCGGTGGGCAACTACTACCTCAATGCGCAAAACCCACCGCTGCGGGGGACGATCTGATGGCGAAGAAAAAGATCCTGCTCAACGCCTTCAACATGAATTGCATCGGGCATATCAACCACGGCTTGTGGACCCATCCGCGGGACAACTCGACCCAGTACAAGACGTTGGAGTACTGGACCGAGCTGGCGCAGCTGCTGGAGCGCGGTTTGTTCGACGGTCTGTTTATCGCCGATATCGTCGGGGTCTACGACGTCTATCAGGGATCGGTGGAGGTGCCGCTGCGGGAGTCGATCCAGTTGCCGGTCAACGATCCGCTGCTGCTGGTTTCGGCCATGGCGGCGGTGACGAAAAACCTGGGTTTCGGCCTGACCGCGAACCTCACCTACGAGGCGCCGTACCTGTTCGCCCGACGTATGTCGACGCTCGATCATCTGAGCCGTGGGCGGGTCGGCTGGAATATCGTCACCGGTTATCTCGATAGCGCCGCCCGGGCCATGGGCCTGAAGGAGCAGGTCGAGCATGACCGACGCTACGACCAGGCCGACGAGTACCTGGAGGTGCTCTACAAACTCTGGGAAGGCAGCTGGGAAAACGACGCGGTGCTCAATGATCCGACCCGGCGGATCTACGCCCAGCCGGAGAAAGTGCACAAGGTGCAACACGCCGGCGAGTTCTATCAGGTGGAGGGCTATCACCTTTGTGAGCCGTCACCGCAGCGTACGCCGGTGCTGTTCCAGGCCGGCAGTTCGGAGCGTGGCCTGGAGTTCGCCGGGCGACATGCCGAGTGCGTGTTTATCAGCGGGCAGAACAAGGCCGCGACCAAGGTCCAGGTGGACAAGGTGCGGGCCAGTGCGGTGGCGGCGGGGCGTGATCCCGATGGCATCAAGGTATTCATGGGCTTGAACGTGATCGTCGGCGAGACCGAGGAAGCGGCCTGGGCCAAGCATGCCGAGTATCTGGGGTATGCCAGCGCGGAGGCTGGGGTGGCGCATTTTTCCGCGTCCACCGCGATCGATTTTTCCGAGTACGAGCTGGATGAGCCGATCCAGTATGTGAAGAGCAACGCGATCCAGTCGGCGACCAGGAACCTGCAGAACAACGACTGGACCCGGCGCAAGTTGCTTGAGCAGCACGCGTTGGGTGGGCGCTATTTCACTGTGGTCGGCTCGCCCGGGCAGGTGGCTGATGAGCTGGAATCGTGGATCGCCGAAACCGGGCTGGATGGTTTCAACCTGACCCGCATTGTCACTCCGGAAAGCTATGTGGATTTTATCGAGCTGGTGATTCCGGAGTTGCAGCGGCGCGGCTCGTACAAGACCGCTTATGACAGTGGGACATTGCGCGAAAAGCTGTTTCACGGTGAGGCGCATTTGCCGCAGCAACATGCTGGGGCGGGTTATCGCCGGTCCTGAGAGCCTGAGTCACCCTTTGATGTTGCTGTGCCTGTTCCGCCGTCTTCGCGGGCAAGCCCTGCTCCTACAGTTTCGAGTCGTACCCGAATCTTGTGTACGACCACAAAACTGTAGGAGCAGGGCTTGCCCGCGAATAGGCCCGCCCAGACACCCCAAACCTATGACTGGAAACCCATCATGAAAACAACACGCCTCTCTCAACCAGTCAAAGCACTGGTCCTGGCCCTCGGCCTCTTCAGCGCTATCGCTCACGCCGCCGACGCCCCACTCAAGGTCGGCACCACCGCCGCCTTCGCCATCCCCCTGGAAGCCGCTGTCGAAGAAGCCGGCAAACAGGGCCTGAAAGTCGAGCTGGTGGAATTCACCGACTGGATCGCGCCCAATGTCAGCCTCGCCGCCGGCGATATCGACGTGAACTACTTCCAGCATATTCCCTTCCTGGAAAACGCCAAGGCCGCCGCCGGTTTCGACCTGGTGCCCTTTGCCCCGGGGATCATCAACAACGTCGGCCTCTACTCGAAGAAATACAAAAGCTTCGACGAGCTGCCACAAGGCGCCACCGTGGCCATCGCCAACGATCCGATCAACAGCGGTCGTGGCCTGCAACTGCTGGCCAAGGCCGGCTTGATCACCCTGAAACCCGGCGTCGGCTACAAGGCCACCGAAGACGACATCGTCAACAACCCGAAAAAGATCAAGATCCTCCAGGTTGAAGCCGTGCAACTGGTGCGCGCCTACGATGACGCCGATCTGGTCCAGGGCTACCCGGCCTATATCCGCCTGGCGAAGACCTTCGATGCCGGCTCCGCGCTGCTGTTCGACGGTCTCGATCACAAGGAATACGTGATCCAGTTCGTGATCCAGCCGAAAGAAAAAACCGACCCGCGGCTGATCAAGTTCGTCGATATCTACCAGCACTCGCCGGTGGTCCGCGCCGCCCTGGATAAAGCCCACGGCAAGCTGTACCAGGCCGGTTGGGAAGGCTGACATGAGTGTCGTCAACCTCCAGCACCCGCGTGAGGAAACGCCGCGCAGTGCCGAGCAAACCGAACTGCACCCCGAACTCAATCGTGCCCATGTGCGTTTTATTGGCCTGGGCAAGACCTACGAAGGCCGCCAGGGCCCGGTGCATGCCTTGCAAGGCATCGACCTGGCGATCCAGCGTGGCGAGGTGTTCGGCATCATCGGCCGCAGCGGCGCCGGCAAGTCGTCTTTGATCCGCACCATCAATCGCCTGGAACAACCCAGTGCGGGGCGGGTGCTGATCGACCAGGTCGATATCGGTGAGTTCGACGAAAACCGCCTGGTGGAACTGCGTCGGCGCATCGGCATGATTTTCCAGCACTTCAATCTGATGTCGGCCAAGACGGTCTGGCAGAACGTCGAACTGCCGCTGAAGGTGGCCGGGGTGCCGAAGCTGCAACGGGAGCAGAAGGTTCGCGAGCTGCTGGATCTGGTCGGCCTGCGGGACAAATACAAGGCCTACCCGGCGCAGTTGTCCGGCGGGCAGAAACAGCGGGTGGGGATTGCCCGTGCGCTGGTCCATGACCCGGCGATCCTGCTGTGTGACGAGGCCACCTCGGCGCTGGACCCGGAAACCACCCAATCGATCCTTGGCTTGCTGCGCGAGATCAATCAGCGCCTGGGCCTGACCATTGTCCTGATCACCCACGAGATGGCGGTGATCCGCGAGATCTGTGATCGGGTGGTGGTGCTGGAGCATGGTCGGGTGGTGGAACAGGGGCCGGTCTGGCAGGTGTTCGGTGATCCACAGCACGAGGTCAGCCGGACCTTGCTGGCGCCGTTGCAACACGCCTTGCCGGCGGAGCTGCAAGAGCGTTTGCAGGCGCGGCCCGAGTCAGCGGCATCGGCGGTGGTGTTGCGTCTGCAATTGACCGGCAGCGCTGCCGACGAACCGGACCTGGCGGCGTTGTTCAGCGCCCTCGGTGGGCGGGTGCGCTTGCTACAGGGCGGTGTCGAACGAATCCAGGGGCATGTGCTGGGGCAGTTGCTGTTGTCGGTGAGCGGTTCGTCCCTGGGAGCCGAGGAACTGCGCCAGCGCGCCGGGCGTTGGGCGCAACAGGTGGAGGTGCTGGGTTATGTGGCTTGATCGGTTATGGCAGGGAGTGATCGACACCTTCCTGATGGTTGGCGTGTCGTCGCTGATCGCCTTGCTGCTGGGCATTCCGCTGGCGGTGATCCTGGTCACCAGCGACAAGGGCGGGATCTATGAAGCGCCGGTGGTGAACCGGGTGCTGGGGGCGTTCGTGAACCTGTTCCGTTCGATCCCGTTCCTGATCCTGATGGTGGCGTTGATTCCCTTTACCCGGCTGATCGTCGGCACCACCTATGGGGTGTGGGCCGCCGTGGTGCCGCTGACCATCGCGGCCACGCCATTCTTTGCGCGGATTGCCGAGGTGAGTCTGCGGGAGGTCGATCATGGTCTGATCGAAGCGGCCCAGGCCATGGGCTGCCGGCGTTGGCATATCGTCTGGCATGTGCTGTTGCCCGAGGCGTTGCCGGGGATTGTCGGCGGTTTCACCATCACCTTGGTGACCATGATCAACTCCTCGGCCATGGCCGGCGCCATTGGCGCGGGCGGGTTGGGGGATATCGCCTATCGGTATGGCTACCAGCGTTTCGACAGCCAGGTGATGCTGACGGTGATCGTGTTGCTGGTGATCCTGGTGGCGGTGATCCAGTTGGGTGGGGATCGGTTGGCGAAGGTGCTCAACAAACGCTGAGCATTAAGTTATTCTCCGCGCCGATTGATCTGCGGCAGTCGGTGCGGATTCACAGGGAATCAAGGAATTAGCCAGTTGGCATGGAGCTTTATTATTCAGATTCTCTGTAATGGATGAAGAGAGAGGCCCATCGCTGGCACACGCCTTTGCCGAAGCCGTTCGTGGGCTGAGAGTACTCGGTCGCAAATCCTTGCTGGCGCTGTTTGGGATTGCCGTAGGCTGTGCCGCTATCATCGCCCTGCTCAACATCGGGCATAACGCGGAAATTGAAGCGATCAGTGCATTCCAGAACATGGGCATTGATACCTTGGTTGCTTCATTTCCGGGTTCCACTTCGCAACAAAGTATCGCTCCCGAAGCGCTTGATTTCGCCAGGCTTCGCCAGAAGCTACCGAATATATCCTACGCCGCCCCCATGGCGATTTATGCGACAGACATCCGCTACAACGGTCGCTCCACCGGTGCCACTGTCGTCGGCAGCACAAGTGATTTGTCGGTGGCGCTGAAGTTCAATGTCTTCAGTGGGAGGCTCTTGTCGGATTTCGACCGACATGCCACCTATGCCGTCGTCGGCAGCCAAGTGGCGCGCGCGCTCAGCCAGCCTTCCGACGAACTGTTGATTGGGCGTCAGTTGCAAATTGAAGGTTATATCTTTCAAGTGGTGGGTGTGCTTGAGGATCAGTTCGATAATCCGCTGATTCCGATACAAATAAATAATTCGATATTTGTTCCGATCGAAGGAATGAAAAGGCTGACCTCCAGCCCGCAGGTCAGTGCGATTGTTATCAAGGAACGGGATACCGCGGATATGGAACGCCATGCCAAGTCGCTGCGAGAGTACCTGGTCGGTGTCCTGGGTGAACGTAATATCCTGATTCAAATACCTCAGCAACTGCTGGACAGCATCAAACAGCAGACGAGGACTTTTTCCAATCTGCTGGCAGGGCTGGGTGCGATTTCGCTGCTGGTGGGCGGTGCGGGCGTGATGAACGTGATGCTTTCAAATGTCACGGAGCGCCGTAGAGAGATTGGCATTCGGATGGCCTTGGGCGCGCGCCGTCGAGACATTCTTAATTTATTCTTGATGGAAGCCGTTTGTCTTTCTATCAGCGGTGCGTTGATAGGCGCCGTGCTCGGTCTGGTCGGCACGCTGATTTTTGTATCTTTGTCTGGCTGGACCTTTGCCCTGTCTATTGTTTCTGTGCCGATGGGCATTGGCAGTTCAGTGTTGATCGGCCTTTTCTTTGGCATTTACCCAGCTGTTTCGGCGGCTAGATTGGAGCCGATAAAAGCCTTGCGCGATGATTGAGCGCACAGGCGAGTGGGCAACATAAGCGTGGCCGGCTTGCTTTGGCAGCGTCGGCCTCTTGCTTCCCCATGATTTGGGCTCGCTGCTTTTCGGGTGCCAAGCGTATAGTCGTTGCATCTCAGTCTTGCATGCCGCTGCCATGAAACTTGCTCCCGACGCTCTCGTTACCATCACCGCCACCACGCTCGGCCATTACAACCGCACGGCCGAAGGTTTTCGTGAAGGCACCCGCGATCACGATGTGAGCCAGAACATCGATGCGTTGTTGCGGCATATCCAGGGTGAGGCACCGTTTACCGTGCTGGATTTCGGTTGCGGACCGGGTCGTGATCTCAAGACCTTCACCCGCATGGGCCATATCGCGGTCGGTCTCGACGGCTCCGAGCGCTTTGCGCAGATGGCTCGCGAGGACAGTGGTTGCGAGGTGCTACAGCAGAACTTCCTTGAGCTCGAGTTGCCGTCTGAGCGCTTCGATGGAATCTTCGCCAATGCCGTGTTGTTCCATATTCCGCGCCAGGAATTGCCGCGAGTGCTGGGGCAATTGCACGGTGCCTTGAAACCCGATGGCGTGTTGTTCAGTTCCAATCCGCGTGGAGAAAATCAGGAGGGTTGGAATGGCGAGCGTTATGGCTCGTACCACGACCTGGAGGCCTGGCGGGAGTTGCTGACGGCGGCGGGTTTTGTCGAGTTGGAACACTATTACCGCCCCGCCGGACTGCCGCGCGAGCAGCAGCCTTGGTTGGCGAGCGTCTGGCGCAAGGTCTGACGCCAGATACCGCCCCCTGTAGGCGCCGGCTTGCTGGCGGTGGCGTCTGCATAGGTGGCGCAAGGCTCCGGGGCCTCTTCGCGGGCAAGCCCTGCTCCTACAGTTTTGTGCCCTACACAAAATCGGTGAACGACGGAAGACTGTAGGAGCAGGGCTTGCCCGCGAAGCTTTTGGCTGCCTTCAGGCCTCCAGAAAGGGACCTGTCCAGCGCCTCAGTGTCGTTGTGCGAGCAAGTCATCCACCTGGCTCTGCGCCAGTTCGATCAGATGCACCGAGGCCATCGCCAGTTGGCGAGGCGTGCCGCTCAGATGATCGGCGGACTCATACGCCGTCGCGGCGGCCGAACGCAGGATCGAGTCGAGATTGTTCAGGGTGTCTTCGGGGTTCGGAAGGGGCGATTTGCGCACTGGATGACGTGGCAATTCATAGTGAGCGAAAGCGCGTTCGGCCGCCGCCTTGAAAGCCGGATCGTTCTTTTCCAGCGATTGAACAGGCGGGTTGGGCGTGACTTTGAACATGGTGATTCTCCTGACATATTGAGAACCCATCACTTTCGTGGCCAAACGAAAGGTGGCGGGCGGTACGCAGGTTGGCCAACCGGGATGTCAGGCACCCGGCGCACCCGAAGGTGCCCCGCGCACAGCCCACCATAAAGCGACAGACACAAAAAAGCGCCTGAGACCGTAGTGGCGCTGGTGCGCCTGACATTGGGCGGGTGACCAAACCCGATCACTGTGTTTTGCAGTGACAGGTCCAAGCCTAGGTCCCGAGAATCGCAGGCGCAAGCCGAAAGGATTTTCTAGGAAAGTTCATGCAAGGGAAAGGGAATAGTCCTCGGACGGTGCGTGGAACACCCTCTTTGTGGCGAGCGGGCAAGTGTGTATTCAGCCGTCGCGGTATGTTGACATCAATCTCGTCTGTGGCACCCTTGGCGGACCACTCAACCCCGTACGCAGCGATTCAGTTCACTGGCCGTTGGGGTAAAAAAAACCGGCCCTGCGCCGGTTTTTTCGATCAAGGGACGGCATCTGTCCCTCTCGCCAAAAAAGAAAATCCCGAAGGGCCAAGCCCTTCGGGGCTATAGGTATCCATCGCTTACAGCTTGGCGATGGACACCTCGGTGGATTTCACAAAGGCAATCACTTCACTGCCGATCTGCAGTTCCAGCTCTTTCACCGAACGGGTGGTGATCACCGAGGTGACGATCCCCGAAGCGGTCTGTACGTCGATTTCCGAGAGCACGTCGCCGGTGACGATTTCCTTGATGGTGCCCTTGAACTGGTTGCGAACGTTGATGGCTTTGATGGTCATGGCATTGATTCCTGTCGTGGATTGAGTAGGCAAGGCATGGGTCACAGCGCCCAACGCAACTGCGTGGGCAAGGGCGATACAGGTTCCGGCTCGGGCGGTACGCCCGGCAGCGACAACACCCGGTTCAACACTTCGGTCTCCAGCGCCGCCAGGCGATGGGAGCCACGCGCCCGTGGACGCGGCAGTTCGACGTGCAAGTCCAGGCCGACCTGGCCGTCTTCGATCAGGATCACCCGATCGGCAATGGCCACGGCTTCACTGACGTCGTGGGTCACCAGCAACACGGTAAAACCATGCTGCTGCCAGAGACGTTCGATCAGCTGCTGCATTTCGATCCGGGTCAGGGCATCCAGGGCCCCCAGCGGCTCGTCCAGCAACAGCAGACGCGGTTTGTGGATCAGGGCGCGGGCCAGGGCCACGCGCTGCTTCTGGCCGCCGGACAGGGCCGCCGGCCATTCATGGGCGCGGTCCGCCAGGCCGACGGCTTCCAGCGCTTCCAGCGCCTGCGGTCGCCAGTTGCCCTTGAGACCCAGGCCGACGTTGTCGATCACCTTTTTCCAGGGCAGCAAACGCGCTTCTTGGAACATCAGCCGGGTATCTTCGCGGGCCTCGCTCAGCGCGGCGGAACCGGCCAGCAATTCACCACCGCTAGGTTGGTCGAGACCGGCCAGCAGGCGCAGCAGGGTGCTTTTACCGCACCCGCTGCGACCGACCACGGCGACGAATTGCCCGGCCGGGATATGCAGGTCGATCTCCCGCAGCACCTGGCGTTGGCCGAAAGTCTTTTGCAGGTTGCGCACCGCCAGCGGAATACCCCGCAGCAGGCGTGGAGGTTGTTGAGCCGTCATTGCACACCGCCCTTGCTCACTTGATAGGCCGGATGCCAGCGCAGCCAGACCCGCTCCAGGCCGCGGGCCGCGAGGTCCGCCAGTTTGCCGAGGACGGCGTAGAGAACGATGGCCAGCACCACCACGTCGGTCTGCAGGAACTCCCGGGCATTCATCGCCAGGTAGCCGATGCCGGAACTGGCGGAAATGGTTTCCGCGACGATCAGCGTCAGCCACATGAATCCGAGGGCAAAGCGCACACCCACCAGGATCGAGGGCAGGGCGCCTGGCAGGATCACCTGGCGAAACAGGCTGAAACCGGACAGGCCGTAGCTGCGAGCCATTTCCACCAGCGCCGGGTCGACGTTGCGGATGCCGTGATAAGTGTTGAGGTAGATCGGGAACAGGGTGCCCAGGGCCACCAGGAAAATCTTCGCCGACTCGTCGATGCCGAACCACAGGATCACCAGCGGGATCAGCGCCAGGTGCGGCACGTTGCGGATCATCTGTACCGAACTGTCGAGCAGGCGTTCACCCCATTTCGACAGGCCGGTGATAAAGCCCAGGGCCAGGCCGATGCCGCCGCCGATGGCAAAGCCGATACCGGCGCGCCAGCCACTGATGGCCAAGTGTTTCCAGAGATCGCCGCTCTTCACCAGGGCGATGCCGGCTTCGACCACGGCGCTCGGCGCGGGCAGGATCCGGGTCGACAGCCAACCGGCCGACACCGACAGTTGCCACACCGCCAGCAACAGCACCGGCAGGGCCCAGGGCGCGAGTTTGTGGGTAAGTCTGGTCAAGGTCGTCATGGCCGGCCTCAGCTCTGGGACACGGCTTTGGGCAGGATGTCGTTGGCGACCATCTCACCGAAGGGGCTGACGTAACCGGCGCTTTTCGGCAGTTCCGGACGTTCGATATCCAGGTGCGGGAACAGCAGTTCGGCGACTCGGTATGACTCTTCCAGGTGGGGGTAACCGGAGAAGATAAAGGTGTCGATACCCAGATCGGCGTATTCCTTGACCCGCGCGGCCACGGTCGGGCCGTCGCCCACCAGCGCCGTGCCGGCACCGCCACGGACCAGACCGACACCGGCCCAGAGGTTGGGGCTGACTTCCAGGTTGTCGCGGCTGCCGCCGTGCAGGGCGGCCATGCGTTGCTGGCCGACGGAATCGAAGCGTGCCAGGGATTTCTGCGCGCGGGCGATGGTCTCGTCGTCCAGATGGGAGATCAGTTTGTCCGCCGCTTGCCAGGCCTCGGCATTGGTTTCACGGACAATCACATGCAGGCGAATGCCGAAGCGCACAGTACGACCGAGCTTGGCGGCCTTGGCCCGCACCTGCTCGATTTTCTCGGCAACGGCGGTAGGCGGTTCGCCCCAGGTCAGGACCATTTCCACCTGTTCGGCGGCGAGATCCTGGGCGGCTTCCGACGAGCCGCCGAAGTACAGCGGCGGACGCGGTTGCTGGATCGGCGGATAGAGCAGCTTGGCGCCTTTGACGCTGATGTGCTGGCCGTCATAGTCGACGGTTTCGCCTTCCAGCACACGACGCCAGATACGGGTGAATTCCACCGAGGCCTGGTAGCGCTCTTCGTGGCTGAGGAACAGGCCGTCGCCGGCCAGTTCGTCCGGGTCGCCGCCGGTCACCAGGTTGAACAGCGCCCGCCCGCCGGACAGCCGGTCGAGGGTTGCGGCCTGGCGCGCCGCCACTGTCGGGGAGATGATTCCGGGGCGCAGGGCGACCAGGAATTTCAGGCGCTGGGTCACCGGGATCAGCGAAGCGGCCACCAGCCAGGAGTCCTCGCAGGAACGTCCGGTGGGGATCAGCACGCCACCGAAACCGAGACGGTCGGCAGCCTGGGCCACCTGCTGCAGGTAACCGTGGTCAACGGCGCGAGCGCCTTCGGCGGTGCCAAGGTAATGGCCGTCGCCGTGGGTAGGCAGGAACCAGAAAATATTGAGGCTCATGGAGTGGTCTCCTAAGGAATACGGTTCAAAGTGCTTTGGCAACGGCCGCCGGCGGGGTCCAGATCACGTCCTTGATGCTCAGCGGTTTGGGAATCAATTTGAGCTGGTAGAAGCTGTCGGCGATTTTCTGTTGCGCCGCGATCACTTCCGGGGTGAGGAACTGCGCGCCATAGCCCTGGCGTTTCACCGAGATCCGGGTGATGTCGGCGGGCAAGCCGAGCAGCGGTGCCACCTGGGTGGTGACTTCCTCGGGATTGGCCTTGGACCAGTCGCCTACTGCGCGGACTTCTTCCACCAGGGCCTTGATCACCTCGGGATGTTTTTCGGCATAGGGGCGGGTTGCGAGGTAGAACTGGTTGTTGTCCACCAGGCCGGTACCGTCACGCAGGGTGCGGGCCTTGAGCTGTTGCTCGGCGGCGGCCTGGTAGGGGTCCCAGATGACCCAGGCGTCGACGCTGCCACGCTCGAAGGCGGCGCGGGCATCGGCCGGCGCGAGGAACACGGTCTGGATATCGCTGTATTTCAGGCCGGCGTCTTCGAGGGCGCGGACCAGCAGGTAATGGACGTTGGAGCCTTTGTTGAGGACCACCTTCTTGCCCTTGAGCTCTTGCACCGATTTGATCGGCGAGTCCTTGGGCACCAGGATTGCTTCACTGGTGGGCGCCGGTGGTTCGGAGGCGACGTAGAGCAGGTCGGCACCGGCGGCCTGGGCGAAGACCGGCGGTGTTTCGCCGGTCACGCCGAAGTCGATGGAACCGACGTTCAGCCCTTCGAGCAGTTGCGGGCCGCCGGGGAACTCGGTCCATTGCACTTGCACGCCCTGGGCCGCGAGGCGTTTTTCCAGGGTGCCCTTGGCCTTGAGCAGCACCAGGGTGCCGTATTTCTGATAACCGATCCGAAGTGTCTCGGCTTGAGCTTGAGTAATGGCGCCGAAGGTGACAGCCGCAGCAAACAGAGCGACCAGACCGCGACGCAAAATGACAGTGCGCATGGCGCTCTCCTTTTTGCGGTGAGGGTTTTGGCTGCACCTGCTTGCCCGTTGGCGGGCGAGTAAGGCCAGTACATCGATGTCGGGTAAAGCGGTTCAGATGCTCCAGCGAGCCGTGAGCAGGCGTTCGTTGAGCAGTGTCGGGTCCAGGGGCTTGGGACGTCGCGCCAGGGCGCTGTGGAACTGTTCCAGGGCCTCGTTCAGGCGTTGTGCCAGGGCCGGTGCCAGCTGCGCCAGGGCGCTGCCTTCGCCATAGGCGATCTGGTTGTCTTCGGCGAAGATGCCGTGGAGCATTTCCTGGGCCTTGAGCGCCGACAGCACCGGCTTGAGGGCGTAATCCACCGCGAGCATATGGGCGATGCTGCCGCCGGTGGCCATGGGCAGCACCACTTTGTGGCTCAGGG
The DNA here is from genome assembly GCF_023242385.1 of Pseudomonas sp. MWU12-2345. Lineage (NCBI taxonomy): Bacteria > Pseudomonadati > Pseudomonadota > Gammaproteobacteria > Pseudomonadales > Pseudomonadaceae > Pseudomonas > Pseudomonas sp. MWU12-2345. The sequence goes on from NZ_JALLJA010000022.1 coordinate 31,173, forward strand.
CGCGTTCGGGCAGCAGGTCGAGCACGGTTTTCAGGGCGCCGGAGAATGAGGCCTTGTACACCGGTGTGGCGATGACCAGGCCGTCGGCCTGTTCGATCTGTTGCAGCAGGTCGATGATCTGCGGGCTGCCGAAGCGTGCGTGCAGCAGGTCTTCGGCCGGGAAGTCGCGGACCTGGTAACTCACCACTTCCACGCCTTGTTCGATCAACCAGCGCCTGGCCTGGTCCAGCAGTACCCCGGAGCGTGATCGCTGGCTGGGGCTTCCTCCAAGTGTGACGACCAGCATGTGGCTAATTCCTTAAGCGTTTGTCGGCGATTCGCGGGCTGCGATCTCACCGGGATGGACAGACCATATCAGCTGATTTATATATCTATAAATCTCATTTTTTCATTTGTTTATTCTTTAAATGAATATGCGGATGGCTTTCTTCCAGGCAAAAAAACAGGCCGTCGAAACGGCCTGAAACCCCTGCATCGTGAGTCGGTAAAAATCGGTTTCAGCGGTTGGGCTGTGGTGTCAGGCGCAGGTACGGCTTCACCGCGCGGTAGCCTTTGGGGAAGCGTTTCTTGATTTCGTCTTCGTCCTTGAGCGATGGCACGATCACCACCTCGTCACCGTCCTGCCAGTTGGCCGGGGTGGCCACCTTGTAGTTATCGGTGAGCTGCAAGGAGTCGATCACCCGCAGGATCTCGTGGAAATTGCGCCCGGTGCTGGCCGGGTAGGTGATGGTCAGCCGCACCTTCTTGTTCGGATCGATCACGAACAGCGAGCGTACGGTGAGGGTGTCGTTGGCATTCGGGTGGATCAGGTCGTAGAGATCGGACACCTTGCGGTCGGCATCGGCCAGGATCGGGAAGTTGACCACGGTGTGCTGGGTCTCGTTGATGTCCTCGATCCACTTGTGGTGCGAATCCACCGGGTCCACCGACAGGGCGATGGCCTTGACGCCGCGCCGGGCGAATTCGTCCTTGAGCTTGGCGGTAAAGCCAAGTTCCGTGGTGCACACCGGGGTGAAGTCCGCCGGGTGGGAGAACAGCACGCCCCAGCTGTCGCCGAGCCACTCGTGGAAACGAATCGTGCCGGCGCTGGAATCCTGTTCGAAGTCGGGGGCGATGTCGCCGAGTCTTAGGCTCATGGTGCTGCTCCTGGTGAGTGCGTGATGAGCCTACTGTGCCTGCTGCAGGGTTTATTTAAAAAGAATAAATATCGATTTATCTAGATCGAAATTGAATATTAAAAACTTCTTCATTGGACGCCGGACGGGCGCAGGAGCAACCTTGTCCACAGCTTGTGAGAGGGCTAAGGGGATGTAACTCAGTGGGGTGCCGGGCGCCGTGATGTCGAAGGTTGGCGTTCGAGTCGAAGCTGAGAGGTAGTGTTAAGCGGTACGTGAAGCACTCAGCCCGGCATTGCGCCGGGCTGAGTGTGGATCTCGACTTTAAACGATCACGCTTACAGCAGCGGGATCGAGTAGCTGACGATCAGGCGGTTTTCGTCTTGTTCGCGTTGGCCGATGATGTCGTTACGCCACATGGCGTTTTTCCAGGCAACACCGAGGTTCTTGAAAGTACCTTCCGGTACCACGTAGGCAACGGTGATATCGCGTTCCCACTCGGAGCGGCCAGTGCCCAGTGCGGCGGGAGCGACTTGGCTCGTGTATTCTTTAGCCACGGTGTCGACGTTGTTGCCGCGCAGGTAGATGATACCTGCGGTCAGGCCTGGGACACCGACCTTGGCGAAGTCATAGGCGTAGCGCGCCTGCCACGTACGTTCGCCGGCGTGGGCGAATTTCTGGATCTGCATGTCGGTGATAGTGCTGTTCGACGAGCCGTCACCCTGGTTCAACCATGGGAAGTCGCTTTCACCATTGCTGTACTGATAGCCAGCACCGAAGGTGTGACCGGCAATCGAGTACAGTGCCAGGTAGCTGTACAGGTTGTTGTCGACCTTACCCTTGGCGCGAGCGCTGAGGGGGGTGTTGTCAGGGTAGTAGCCAGAGGTGAAGTAGGTAGAAGTGTTGCCGTTGGCACCGTCGTCGCGGCTACGGTAGTAGCGCAGGTCGCTTTTCAGCACGCCAGGACCGATAGCCCAGTTGTGCACCAGACCCAGGAAGTTCTGCGAGTAGAAATCTTTCAGCTCGCCATAGTAGTACGAAGCGACCAGATCCTTGGTGACCTTGTAGTCGGCACCTGCGTACTGGAACTTGTTGCTGAACTTGCCAGTAGTCCCCTGGGAGAAGTTGGAACTGCCGTTGGCACCGGCGATCGACAGGTCGTCATCGTTGCTCGAGTTACGGCCCTTGGCCTTCTCGACTTGGCCGAGGGTCAGGGTCAGGTCCTTGATCTCGTTTGAAGTGATCTGGCCACCGGTGAAGGTTTGTGGCAGCAGACGACCGTCGTTGTACTTGATCACCGGGTTGTTCGGCAGCAGGGTACCGATCTTCAGTTCGGTCTGCGAAACGCGGACTTTACCGGTCAGGCCCAGGCTGCTGACGTCATTGACCGACTTGGCGTTTTTGCCGCCGGTGGCTTCGGCTGGGAACAGCGTGCTACCAGAGGAAGTTGTGGTCGCGCCGTTGGAACCGCCACCGGTGTCCAGCCGGATACCTGTCAGGGCGATAACATCAAGGCCGAAACCCACGGTGCCTTGGGTGTAACCAGAGTTGAAGCGCAGATCGAAACCTTGGCCCCATTCCGAGTTCAGGCTCTGACCGGCTTTGCCAGCATCACGGTCGCGGTTATCGGTGTTGATGTAGAAGTTACGCAGACCCAGGGTCGACGTAGCGCCTTCGATAAAACCTTTGGCATCCGCTTGCCCATCGGCATATGCGTGTTGCGCCAAAACGCCTACGGCCACTGCTAGGGCCAAGGTGGACTTCTTCATGGTACAGCTCCTCTCATTTCTAATTTTTGTGTGTCCTGGCCTGGGATCTAGCGTCCCTTTGTAGCCACAGATGCGCGATTAGCACCAGATCGTGACTGGCAAGTCAATCGTAACAAACCACGTCTAGACTTTGGTCTAACTCGCTGTGAATTTGGTCCCTGCAGGGTAATGAAACTCTTCATAAACCCAAAAAGAACTATTTCGTCCTTTTTAATACGATTCAGGAATAAATCGCCTGGGAATTCACCCTGGTCTGAAGCTTTTGTCGGCCTCCAGACTTATTTCTGAAAAGTATTTGTAGCAGCTTTTTTCGAGCAATCCGTATTTGAGAGCGGTTCTCAGGGACAGGAAAGTTCACAAAAGCGACGCAATCATGGCTAAACGCTGCCACTCCCGTCAATTTATTACAGCATTTGGCTGATTAAGCCGGACCGCTGACATGTTGCTGTGCCAAGAACCATAGAAGAAAAAACGCGGAACGCACCTTCATTCGTCGGGTTTAGTTATTTTGCGGATTTTCCGCTGAGCGTCTGATGGTACGGCGTCCCGCAGACACGAGCCGGCGCTGCAAGCGCCGGCCGCCGGCTGTCGCGTGTCATATTTTGACTCATAAGCTAATGCAAATAAGTTATTTATTTTAAGATTCTTAGATCATTTAGTCTCTCTACATGCCGATTCCCGGTCGCCTGTCGAGGAACTTGTCCCATGAAACTCCCTGCTCCGCTCCGCCTTCTGGCGGCCTTGTCCCTGGCCGGGGCCAGTTGGTTTGCCCAGGCTGCCGATGTGACCGTGGCCTACCAGACCACCGTCGATCCGGCGAAAGTCGCCCAGGCTGATGGCGCTTATGAAAAAGCCACGCATGCAAAGATCGACTGGCGCAAATTCGATAACGGCGCCGATATCATCGCCGCCATCGCTTCGGGCGATGTGCAGATCGGCTACCTCGGCTCGAGCCCGCTGACCGCGGCCATCACCCGCAAGGTGCCGGTGGAAACCTTCCTGATCGCCACCCAGATCGGCGGTGCCGAAGCCCTGGTGGCCCGTGACGGCTCCGGGATCAAATCGCCCCAGGACCTGATCGGCAAGAAAGTCGCCGTGCCTTTTGTTTCCACCGGGCACTACAGCCTGCTGGCCGCGCTGAAGCACTGGAACATCGACCCTTCGAAAGTACAGATTCTCAACCTCGCGCCACCGGCCATCATCGCCGCCTGGAAACGCGGTGATATCGACGCCACCTACGTCTGGGACCCGGCCCTGGGCGTGGCCAAGGAAAACGGCAAGGTGCTGATCACGTCTGGCGAGCTGGCCAAGTTCGGTGCGCCGACCTTCGATGCCTGGATCGTGCGCAAGGACTTCGCCGAGAAGCACCCGGAGATCGTCACGGCCTTCGCCAAGGTCACTCTGGATGCCTACGCCCAGTACCGCAAGGACCCGCAAGCCTGGCTGGCGACCCAGGGCAATGTCGACAAGCTGGTGAAGCTCTCTGGCGCCAAGGCGTCTGATATTCCCCTGCTGCTGCAAGGCAACGTCTACCCGTTGGCGGCTGACCAGGTCACCGTTCTCGGCAAGCCGACCGCCCAGGCCATCACCGACACCGCCGCGTTCCTGAAAGAACAGGGCAAGGTCGATGCGGTGCTGCCGGACTACGCCCCTTATGTCAGCGCCAAGTTCATCACCAACTGATTCCGCCGAGGAGCCGCCGTCATGGCCTTGTTACAGCTGGAGCGCATCAGCGCACAGTACCCCGGCGCGGCCGAGCCGGTGCTGGCGGACATCTCCCTCAGCCTCGGCCCCCGGCAACTGCTGGTGGCCCTCGGGCCTTCGGGGAGTGGCAAGACCTCGCTGTTGAACCTGATCGCCGGCTTCGTCGAGCCGAGCGCCGGGCGCATCACCCTCGACGGCGTGCCTGTCAAAGGCCCGAGTGCCGAGCGTGGCGTGGTGTTCCAGGATGACGCGCTATTGCCCTGGCAGGATGTACTGGCCAATGTCGGCTTCGGTCTGGAGCTGGCGGGTGTGCCCCGGCCGCAACGTGAAAGCCGCGCCCGGGAGATGCTCGCCCTGGTGGACCTGGCCGGTTTCGACAAGCGTCGGATCTGGCAATTGTCCGGTGGTCAGAAACAGCGTGTCGGCCTGGCCCGTGCCCTGGCGGCGGACCCTCGGGTGCTGCTGATGGACGAGCCCTTCGGCGCCCTCGATGCCTTTACCCGCGAGCAGATGCAGGAGCTGTTGCTGCAGGTCTGGCGCCGCACCGCCAAGCCGGTGTTCCTGATTACCCACGATATAGAAGAGGCGGTTTTTCTCGCCACCGACCTGATTCTGCTGGCGCCGAATCCGGGGCAGATCGTCGAACGCCTGAGCCTGGATTTCGGCCAACGCTACAGCGCCGGTGAGTCGGCCCGGGCGATCAAGTCCGACCCGCGTTTTATCGAAACCCGCGAGCACGTGCTGGCCCGTGTGTTCTCCCAACGCAGCGCCGCCCAGCGGCAGGAGTTCGTATGAGCAGCTATGAATTGCCGGTGGCGCTGGCGGGCAAACCGAAAGTCATACCGGTTCGCCGCAGCCTGAGTACGCGCTGGATCAGCGTGCTGACCCTGTTGACCTTGGTCCTGCTCTGGTGGGCGGTGACCGCCGCGGGCCTTATCGAACCATTGTTTCTACCGCCACCTGGAGCTGTGCTGGAAAAAGGCTGGTTGCTGGCAACCAAGGGCTACATGGACTCGACCCTCTGGCAGCACCTGGGCGCGAGCCTTGGGCGTATCGGCCTGGGCCTCGGTTTTGCGGTGTTGACCGCGATTCCCGTGGGCATCGCCATCGGCCACAACCGCATCGCCCGGGGTATTTTCGACCCGCTGATCGAGTTCTACCGGCCCATTCCACCGTTGGCCTATCTGCCCCTGATCGTGATCTGGTGCGGGATCGGTGAGCTGTCGAAAGTGCTGCTGATCTACCTGGCGATTTTCGCCCCGATCGCCATCTCCACGGCCACCGGCGTACGGACTGTCGATCCGGCCAAGCTGCGGGCCGCGCAATCCCTGGGGGCCACCCGTGCCCAGCTGATTCGCCATGTGATCCTGCCCAGCGCCTTGCCGGACATTCTCACCGGTGTGCGTATCGGCCTCGGTGTCGGCTGGTCGACCCTGGTGGCCGCCGAACTGATCGCCGCCACCAGCGGCCTGGGCTTTATGGTGCAGTCGGCGGCACAGTTCCTGGTGACCGATGTGGTGGTGCTGGGGATCCTGGTGATCGCCTTCATCGCCTTTGCCATGGAGATGGGCCTGCGCGCCCTGCAGCGCAAGCTGGTGCCGTGGCACGGCCTGGCTCACTGACAGACCGCAAGGTATTGACCACGCCGACAGCCCGGCGCGTATTTGAAGAGAACGATCATGAGCCTGACCATTACTCCCCTGAGCGCCGCCCTGGGCGCGCAGATCGACGGCGTGACCTTGAGCCGGCCGTTGAGCGTCGAGCACCGCGATGCCATCCAGCAGGCCCTGCTCAAGTATCAGGTGCTGTTCTTCCGTAACCAGCCGTTGAACCCGGTGCAGCAGGCGACCTTTGCGGCGTATTTCGGCGACCTGCATATTCATCCGATCTACCCGAACGTGCCGGAGCAGCCCGAAGTGCTGATCCTCGACACGGCGGTGACCGACGTGCGCGACAACGCGGTCTGGCACACCGACGTGACCTTCCTGCCGACCCCGGCGTTGGGCGCGGTGCTCAGCGCCAAGCAGCTGCCAGCGTTTGGTGGCGACACCCTGTGGGCCAGTGGCATCGCGGCGTTTGAAGCCTTGTCGGCGCCGTTGCGGCAGTTGCTGGACGGGCTGACGGCGACGCACAACTTCATCAAGTCGTTTCCTGTCGAGCGTTTCGGCAATACGCCCGAGGACCTGGCGCGCTGGGAGGAGACCCGCAGGAAGAACCCGCCGCTGTCGCATCCGGTGATCCGCACGCACCCGGTGAGCGGACGCAAGGCGTTGTTCGTCAACGAGGGTTTCACCACCCGGATCAACGAGCTGGAGGAGGCCGAGAGCGAGGCGATTCTCAAGTTGCTGTTCGCCCATGCGACGCGCCCGGAGTTCACCATTCGTTGGCGCTGGCAGGAGCATGACGTGGCATTCTGGGACAACCGCGTGACCCAGCATTACGCGGTGGACGATTACCGGCCGAATCGGCGGGTGATGCATCGGGCGACCATTCTGGGTGATGCGCCGTTCTGAGTGCTTGTATGAGTGAGGCCAGGCTCAAGGGCCTCTTCGCGGCGGTGCGGCGTCCCGACAAGCCCTGCTCCTACAGGTTTGTGTCGTGCACAAAATCCGTGATCGACACCGTACTGTAGGAGCAGGGCTTGCCCGCGAAGAGGCCGGATCAAGCGACGCAGGGTTCGCGACAGCCTTCAGAGCGGGCTTTCGCGCCGAGGCAGATACGGCGGCAAATACAGCCCCAGGTAGGCATCGAACACCCGCATGCCTTCCTCCGCCATGCGCGGCGTGATCTGGTCGTGCAACTGCACCGAGCGCGCATAGACCCGATCCCCCAGCTCCATCGCCAGGGCGAACACATCGACTTCCTTGGGCAGTGTCGGCAATTCGAAATGCCGGATAAACAGCTTGTGCATCAGGTCGCCGAGTTCGATGTCGTGCTGGCGGTCAGCTTGGGTCACTTCGGTCAGGCCGTGCTGCGCAAGGATCAACTGACGCGCCGCCGCATCCTCCTCGTAGATATTCAGCATCCGCTGCTCCACCAACCGTGACAGGTCGCGCCAACTGGTGAGGGCCTGGTGGTCGATGGGCGCCTGCAGGGTGGCGCGGAAGGCCGCGTGGACATCGTTGGTCAGGGCTTCGAGCAGGGCCGGGACGCTGGCGAAGAAGTGATAGACCGAGGACGGCGGGATCTCGGCCCGTTCCGCCACGCTGTAGATCGACAGACTGGCCACGCCTTCGGCGGCAAGCAAGGTGCGCGCGGCGTCGAGGATCGAGTCGATCCGGGCCTGGCTGCGTGCGCGGGGTTTGCGAGCGGTGGCGGGGCGGGTCATGGGGTTCTCCGGCAAGGGCAGCGGGCATTGTACGCGAGGACGCTTGTGTGGTGTCTGTGAGTCCGCATCGCTGGCAGGCGGGCATAAAAAAACGCCGCAGGCCCAAGGCCGGCGGCGTTCTTTTTTATTGCTTCAAGCGCTTACACGGTATGCAGGTACCAGTTGTACTCGAGGTCGGAGATGGAGTGTTCGAACTCCTCCAGCTCGCTCTCTTTACAGGCGACGAAGATATCGATGTATTTCGGATCGATATATTTGGCCATGATCTCGCTGTCATCCAACTCACGCAGGGCATCACGCAGGTTGTTCGGCAGGCTCTGCTCGTTCTGCTCGTAGCTGTTGCCTTCCACCGGAGCGCCCGGCTCGATCTTGTTGGTCAGGCCGTGGTGCACGCCTGCCAGGACCGAAGCCATCAACAGATACGGGTTGGCATCGGCACCGGCGACGCGGTGTTCGATACGTACCGCGTCGGACGAGCCGGTCGGTACGCGAATCGCCACCGTCCGGTTGTCCAGGCCCCAGCACGGCGAGTTCGGCACGTAGAACTGTGCGCCGAAACGCCGGTAGGAGTTGACGTTCGGGCAGAGGAAGGCCATCTGTGCCGGTAGGGTCTCGAGCACACCGCCGATCGCGTGACGTAGCGCGGCGTTCTGCTCGGGATCCTCACTGGCAAAGATGTTCTTGCCTTCCTTGTCGAGAATCGAGATATGGACGTGCAGTCCGTTGCCCGCCTGGCCCGGGTAAGGCTTGGCCATGAAGGTGGTGTCCATCTCATGGTCGTAGGCGATGTTCTTGATCAGGCGCTTGAGCAATACCGCGTAGTCGCAGGCCTTGATCGGATCGGCCACGTGGTGCAGGTTCACTTCGAACTGCGCCGGGGCACTTTCCTTGACGATGGCGTCGGCCGGGATGCCTTGCTCTTTCGCACCTTCCAGGATGTCCTGGAGGCAGTCGACGTATTCGTCGAGGTCGTCGATCAGGTAGACCTGTGTCGAGTGCGGGCGTTTGCCGGAGATCGGCGAGCGGGGCGGTTGCGGGCGACCGTTCACGTTCTCCTGGTCGATCAGGTAGAACTCCAGCTCGAACGCGGCGCAGATGGTCAGGCCGAGTTCGTCGAACTTGCTCACGACTTGCCGCAGGACTTCGCGAGGGTCGGCGAAGAAAGGTTCACCTTCGAGTTCGTGCATGGTCATCAGCAGCTGCGCGGTCGGGCGCTTTTGCCAAGGTTCATTGCACAGGGTGTCGGGGATCGGATAACAGATTCGGTCAGCATCACCGATATCCAGACCCAGGCCGGTGCTTTCCACCGTCGAGCCGTTGATATCCAGGGCAAATAGAGAGGCAGGCAGGTTGATGCCTTTCTCGTAAACCTTGTGGAGGCTGGTGCGTTCGATGCGCTTGCCGCGCACCACACCATTCATATCCGCAATTAGAAGGTCTACGTACAGAACCTCAGGATGATCCTTAAGGAACGCGTTCGCTTCGTTAAGCTGAACGGCACGCGGGGGTACCGACATGATGCAACACCTTTGTTGTTAAAAATATCAATCATTGATCTTTTCTGGTTTCAGTCAACCCGAACGGCATGCCGAAGTCAAGCGAGGCCTTTTTTGCCCTGAAAAAGCGCTCAGGGGGCTTTTTTGCGGCCTTTTGGGGCAATTTTTTGCACCGGACGCTCTCCGGCACCGCGGGCTTGAGCGGGCCGTGTTGTATTTTTTACGGGGGTGTTGTGTAAAAAAATGAACAAGGCTAAGCTCGATTGAAACCCATAACAGCAATAATACCGGGGTGCTACATGTCTCGCCTGCCGTTGATCGGCGTTACCGCATGCTCCAAACAGATCGGTTTGCATGCTTATCACATCAGTGGCGACAAGTATGTCCGTGCTGTCGCCGTCGCAGCCAAAGGGCTGCCGCTGATTCTTCCGGCCCTGGCCGAGCTGTTCGAGCCGTCCGATATTCTCGACGGCCTGGATGGAATCCTGTTTACCGGCTCTCCGTCCAACGTCGAACCGCATTTGTACGGCGGTCCGGCGAGCGCGCCGGGCACTGCTCATGATTCTGCACGCGACCGCACCACCCTCCCGCTGATCCGTGCCGCTGTCGCCGCGGGCATTCCCGTGCTCGGTATTTGCCGGGGCTTCCAGGAAATGAACGTGGCCTTCGGCGGCAGCCTGCATCAAAAGGTTCATGAGGTTGGAACCTTCCTGGATCATCGTGAAGACGAGTCCCAGCCACTGGACGTACAGTACGGTCCGGCCCATGCCATGCAGGTTCAACCCGGCGGCGTACTGGCGGGGCTCGGGCTGCCGACGCAATTCCAGGTCAACTCGATTCACAGTCAGGGCGTGGACCGCCTGGCACCGGGGTTGCGCGTCGAAGCCACGGCACCGGACGGCCTGATCGAGGCGGTCTCGGTGGTCGAAGGCAAGGCTTTTGCTTTAGGGGTGCAATGGCACCCGGAATGGCAGGTCACGAGCAACCCGGTCTACCTGGCGATCTTCCAGGCTTTCGGCGATGCCTGTCGAAAGCGGGTTTTACAGCGCGAAGTCGATACGTCCAGGAACGCCTGACCGATAATAGACGTCAGGAACCCCAACCCAGAGGCACTTATGAGTAACAACCTCGACCAGCTCACCGATTGGTTGAAAGACCACAAGATCACAGAAGTCGAATGCATGATTGCCGACCTCACCGGCATCACCCGGGGCAAGATCTCGCCGACCAACAAGTTCATCGCCGAAAAAGGCATGCGTCTGCCTGAGAGTGTGCTGTTGCAGACGGTGACCGGCGACTACGTCGAAGACGACATCTATTACGAACTGCTCGACCCGGCCGACATCGACATGATCTGCCGCCCCGACAGCAATGCGGTGTATGTGGTGCCCTGGGCCATTGAGCCCACCGCCCAGGTGATCCACGACACCTACGACAAGCAGGGCAACCCCATCGAGCTGTCGCCGCGCAACGTGCTCAAGAAGGTCCTGGCACTCTATGCCGAAAAGGGCTGGCAGCCGATCGTGGCGCCGGAAATGGAGTTCTACCTGACCAAGCGCAGCGACGACCCGGACTATCCGTTGCAGCCGCCGGTCGGCCGTTCCGGCCGCCCGGAAACCGGTCGCCAGTCCTTCTCCATTGAAGCGGCCAACGAATTCGACCCGTTGTTCGAAGACGTCTACGACTGGTGCGAACTGCAGGAGCTGGACCTCGACACGCTGATCCACGAGGACGGCACGGCGCAGATGGAGATCAACTTCCGGCATGGCGACGCCTTGTCCCTGGCGGACCAGATCCTGGTGTTCAAGCGCACCATGCGCGAAGCGGCGCTCAAGCACGACGTGGCGGCGACCTTCATGGCCAAACCCATGACCGGCGAGCCGGGCAGTGCCATGCACCTGCACCAGAGCATCATCGACATCGCCACCGGCAAGAACGTCTTCTCCAATGAAGACGGGAGCATGAGCGAGCTGTTCCTGCATCACATCGGCGGCCTGCAGAAGCTGATTCCCGAGCTGTTGCCGCTGTTCGCGCCGAACGTCAACTCGTTCCGCCGCTTCCTGCCGGACACCTCGGCCCCGGTGAACGTCGAATGGGGCGAAGAGAACCGCACCGTCGGCCTGCGGGTCCCGGATGCCGGCCCGCAGAACCGCCGTGTGGAAAACCGCCTGCCGGGCGCCGACGCCAACCCTTACCTGGCGATTGCGGCAAGCCTGCTGTGTGGCTACATCGGTATGGTCGAAGGCCTCAACCCGAGCGCGCCGGTGGTCGGTCGTGGTTATGAACGCCGCAACCTGCGCCTGCCGCTGACCATCGAAGACGCCCTGGAGCGGATGGAAAACAGCAAGACCATCGAGAAATACCTGGGCAAGAAATTCATCACAGGCTACGTCGCGGTCAAGCGGGCCGAGCATGAAAACTTCAAGCGCGTCATCAGTTCGTGGGAGCGGGAATTCCTGCTCTTCGCCGTCTGATGCGCCGGGCGCGGTAGATAAAGACCGCGCCCTTACTGGAACTAGGAGATCCGTATGACCAGCAACAACCCGCAAACCCGTGAGTGGCAAGCCCTCAGCAGTGATCACCACCTGGCCCCTTTCAGTGACTTCAAGCAGCTGAAAGAGAAAGGCCCGCGTATCATCACCCACGCCAAGGGCGTCTACCTCTGGGACAGCGAGGGCCATCAGATCCTCGACGGCATGGCCGGCCTCTGGTGCGTGGCCATCGGCTATGGTCGCGATGAGCTGGCCGACGCCGCCAGCAAACAGATGCGTGAGCTGCCCTATTACAACCTGTTCTTCCAGACCGCCCACCCACCGGTGCTGGAACTGGCCAAGGCCATTTCCGAGATCGCGCCGGAAGGCATGAACCACGTGTTCTTCACCGGTTCCGGCTCCGAAGGCAACGACACCATGCTGCGCATGGTCCGCCACTACTGGGCGATCAAGGGCCAGCCGAACAAGAAGGTCATCATCAGCCGCAAGAACGGTTATCACGGCTCCACCGTGGCCGGCGCGAGCCTGGGCGGCATGACCTATATGCACGAGCAGGGCGACTTGCCGATCCCGGGCATCGTCCATATCCCGCAGCCTTACTGGTTCGCCGAAGGCGGCGATATGAGCGCGGAAGAGTTCGGGGTCTGGGCCGCGAACCAACTGGAAGAGAAGATCCTCGAGCTGGGCGTGGATAATGTCGGCGCCTTTATCGCCGAGCCGATCCAGGGCGCGGGCGGTGTGATCGTGCCGCCGGACAGCTACTGGCCGCGCATCAAGGAAATCCTCGCCAAGTACGACATCCTCTTCGTCGCCGACGAAGTGATCTGTGGTTTCGGTCGCACCGGTGAGTGGTTCGGCAGCGATTTCTACGGCCTCAAGCCCGACATGATGACCATCGCCAAGGGCCTGACCTCCGGCTATATCCCCATGGGTGGCCTGATCGTGCGGGACGAAGTGGTCGCAGTGCTCAACGAAGGCGGCGATTTCAACCACGGTTTCACCTATTCCGGCCATCCGGTGGCCGCGGCCGTTGCCCTGGAAAACATCCGTATCCTGCGCGAAGAAAAAATTATCGAGCGCGTCCAGAGTGAAACGGCACCCTATTTGCAGAAACGTCTGCGGGAACTGAACGATCATCCGTTGGTGGGTGAAGTTCGCGGTGTGGGCCTGTTGGGCGCCATCGAACTGGTCAAGGACAAGGCCACCCGTGCGCGGTATGAAGGTAAGGGCGTCGGCATGATCTGCCGGCAGTTCTGCTTCGATAATGGACTGATCATGCGTGCCGTTGGCGACACCATGATCATTGCGCCGCCACTGGTGATCAGCAAAACCGAGATCGACGAGTTGGTGGCCAAGGCACGCAAGTGCCTGGATCTGACCCTGAGTGCGTTGCAGGGCTAAGTGCTAGGCTCTGAGCCGGAAGTACGGTGTAGGTGCTTTCGCTCAGAGCAATCAGAAAGGGTGGTCTTTCCTTGAAAGGCTGCCTTGGATCTTGCCAGACTACCCCCACTGTTTCGAGTTGCCCGGGAATCGGCCGCCGAACAGCGGGTTAAAAAGAACAAATTGGAGCATGACGCATGAAGGCATTAGGTAAGAACGTAGCCGGCAAGACTCTCCTCGCCCTGTCCCTGGCAGGTGCATTGGCCGGTGCCGCTCACGCGGACGACAAGGTGCTGCACGTTTACAACTGGTCCGACTACATCGCGCCGGACACCGTTGCCAACTTTGAAAAAGAGTCTGGCATCAAGGTGGTTTACGACGTCTTCGACAGTAACGAAACCCTGGAAGCCAAGTTGCTGGCCGGTAAGTCCGGTTACGATATTGTTGTGCCATCCAACAACTTCCTGGCCAAGCAGATCAAGGCCGGTGTCTACCAGGAACTGGACAAGTCGAAACTGTCCAACTACGGCAACCTGAACCAGTCGCTGCTCAAGGCCGTCTCGGTCAGCGACCCGGGCAACAAGCACGCCTTCCCGTACATGTGGGGTTCGATCGGCATCGGCTACAACCCGGAGAAGGTCAAGGCCGCGCTGGGCGTGGACAAGATCGATTCCTGGGACGCGGTGCTCAAGCCCGAGAACCTCGCCAAGCTGAAGAGCTGCGGCGTGAGCTTCCTCGATTCGCCGACCGAAATGCTGCCGGTGGCCCTGCACTACCTGGGTCTGCCGACCGACACCCAGAAGAAGGAAGATCTGAAGAAAGCCGAAGACCTGTTCCTCAAACTGCGTCCTTCGATTGCCTACTTCCACTCGTCCAAGTACATCTCTGACCTGGCCAACGGCAACATCTGTGTCGCCATCGGTTACTCGGGTGATGTCCAGCAGGCCAAGTCCCGTGCCGCCGAAGCCGGTGACAAGGTCAAAGTCGCCTACAGCATTCCGAAAGAAGGGGCTGGCAGCTTCTACGACATGGTGTCTATCCCTAAAGATGCGGAAAACACCGAAGCGGCCTACAAGTTCATGAACTACCTGCTCAAGCCGGAAGTCATGGCGGCGATCACCGACAGCGTGCGTTTCCCTAACGGTAACGACAAGGCGACCGCACTGGTTGACAAGAGCATCACCAGCGACCCGGGCATCTACCCGCCAGCGGATGTGCAGGCCAAGCTGTATGCCATCGCCGACTTGCCGGCGGCGACCCAGCGCGAAATGACCCGCAGCTGGACCAAGATCAAATCGGGTAAATAAGCCGATTTGAGACAACCTGCGGGAGTTGCGCAGCCTTTGGCAGCTCCCGCGGATTTCCAGAGGACCTCCCCTTGTCTATTTCTTTCTTTCGCAAAGCCATGCTGGCGGGCGCGTGCCTGACCTTGGCGGTCAGTGTGCAAGCAGCACCGACCGTGCATGTTTATAACTGGTCGGATTATATCGGGCAGACCACCCTGGCGGACTTCCAGAAAGCCACCGGTATTGTGCCGGTCTATGACGTCTTCGATTCCAATGAAACCCTGGAAGGCAAGTTGCTGGCCGGCCACACCGGTTATGACGTGGTGGTGCCGTCCAACCATTTCCTCGGCAAGCAGATCAAGGCGGGCGCGTTCCAGAAGCTCGACAAGGCGCAATTGCCCAACTACGCGAACCTCGACCCGGCGTTGATGAAACGCCTGGAAAAGAACGACCCGGGCAACCAGTACGCCGTGCCTTATCTGTGGGGCACCAACGGCATCGGCTACAACGTCGAGAAGGTCAAGGCGGCGCTGGGCGTCGACAAGATCGACTCCTGGGCGGTGCTGTTCGAGCCGGAGAACCTGAAGAAGCTCTCCAGCTGCGGCGTGGCGTTCCTCGACTCCGCCGATGAAATGCTTCCGGCGGTGCTCAACTACATGGGCCTGAGCCCCAACAGCACCAATGAAAAAGACTACAAGTTGGCCGAAGAGAAGCTGCTGAAGGTCCGTCCTTACGTCACCTACTTCAACTCGTCCAAGTACATTTCCGATCTGGCCAACGGCGAGATCTGCGTGGCGGCCGGGTTCTCCGGCGATATCTTCCAAGCGAAGAAGCGCGCCGAAGAAGCCAAGAAAGGCGTGAACATCGCCTATGTGATTCCCAAGGAAGGCGGCAACCTCTGGTTCGACATGCTGGCGATCCCCAGGGACGCCGGCAACGTCAAGGAGGCGCACGCCTTTATCAATTATCTGCTGCAGCCTGAAGCGATTGCCCAGGTCAGCGATTATGTCGGTTATGCCAACCCGAACCCAAAGGCTGGCGCTCTGATGGATCAGTCCGTGCGTACCGATGAAGCGGTTTACCCACCGCAGGCAGTCTTGGACAAGTTGTATGTCAATTCTGAACTACCCCCGAAAATCCAACGTTTGATGACCCGCAGCTGGACCAAGGTCAAGTCGGGCAAATAGTGCCCGTGGGTCGAACCATCCAAAGCCGGGTCACCCAGGCCCGGCGGCTAAATCTTGTTGGGAGTTTTACAAATGGCAGTTGCCTCCGGCGCCTATAAGAAAGCCCTCGAGGGCGACCAGACACCTAAACAGGTGCTGGTCAAAATCGACAGGGTCACCAAGAAGTTCGATGAGACGATTGCCGTGGACGATGTGTCCCTGGAAATCAAGAAGGGCGAGATCTTCGCCCTGCTCGGCGGATCGGGTTCGGGTAAATCCACCTTGCTGCGCATGCTTGCCGGCTTCGAGCGCCCGACCGAAGGTCGGATTTACCTCGACGGTGTCGATATCACCGACCTGCCGCCCTATGAGCGGCCGATCAACATGATGTTCCAGTCCTACGCCTTGTTCCCGCACATGACCGTGGCGCAGAACATTGCTTTCGGCCTGCAACAGGACAAGATCCCCAAGGCCGAGATCGACGCCCGGGTGGCCGAGATGCTCAAGCTGGTGCAGATGAGCCAGTACGCCAAGCGCAAGCCGCACCAGCTCTCCGGCGGTCAGCGCCAGCGCGTGGCCCTGGCCCGTTCCCTGGCCAAGCGGCCGAAGCTGTTGTTGCTCGACGAGCCCATGGGTGCTCTGGACAAGAAGCTGCGTTCGCAAATGCAGCTTGAGCTTGTCGAGATCATCGAGCGCGTCGGCGTGACCTGCGTCATGGTGACCCACGACCAGGAAGAGGCCATGACCATGGCCGAACGGATCGCCATCATGCACCTGGGCTGGATCGCCCAGATCGGCAGCCCGATCGACATCTATGAAACCCCGACCAGCCGCCTGGTCTGCGAGTTCATCGGCAACGTCAATATCTTCGAAGGCGAGGTGGTGGACGACGCCGAAGGTTACGCGCGGATCGCCAGCCCGGAACTGGAGCGCGACATCTACGTGGGCCACGGCGTCACCACCTCGGTCCAGGACAAGCGTGTCACCTACGCGATTCGCCCGGAAAAACTGTTGGTGACCCCGGTGCCGCCGACCTGCGAATACAACTGGTCGCGGGGCAAGGTCCACGACATCGCCTACCTGGGCGGCCACTCGGTGTTCTACGTCGAGCTGCCGTGCGGCAAGCTGGTGCAGTCGTTTGTCGCCAACGCCGAGCGCCAGGGCCAGCGTCCGACCTGGGGCGATGAAGTCTACGTCTGGTGGGAAGACGACAGCGGCGTGGTACTGCGCTCATGAACCTCAAATCCCTGGTGCGGCGAATAACCCCCAGTGGCCGCCATGCGGTCATCGGGATTCCTTTCCTCTGGCTGTTCCTGTTCTTCATGCTGCCGTTCTTCATCGTCCTGAAGATCAGCTTTGCCGAAGCGGACGTGGCGATTCCGCCTTACACCCAGATCTACACCTTCGTCGAACAGAAGCTGCAGATCATCCTCAACCTCGGCAACTACACGATGCTGGGGGACGACGACCTGTACCTGGCGGCCTACCTCGGCTCGTTGAAGATGGCGTTCTTCAGCACGCTGCTGTGCCTGTTGATCGGCTACCCGATGGCCTATGCCATTGCTAGCGCGCGCAAGGAATTGCAGACCGTGCTGGTGCTGTTGATCATGATGCCGACCTGGACCGCGATCCTGATCCGCGTCTACGCCTGGATGGGGATCCTCAGCAACAACGGGTTGTTGAATGGGTTCCTGCTGTGGACCGGACTGATCAGCGAGCCGTTGCAGATCCTCAATACCAACCTCGCGGTGTATATCGGTGTGGTCTATTCGTATCTGCCGTTCATGATCCTGCCGCTCTACGCCAACCTGGTGAAGCACGACCAGAGCCTGCTGGAAGCCGCCTCGGACCTGGGTTCGAGCACCTTCAACAGCTTCTGGAAGATCACCGTGCCGCTGTCGAAGAACGGCATCATTGCCGGCTGCATGCTGGTGTTTATCCCGGTGGTGGGCGAGTTCGTGATCCCCGAGCTGCTCGGCGGCCCGGAAACCCTGATGATCGGTAAAGTGCTGTGGCAAGAGTTCTTCAACAACCGTGACTGGCCGGTGGCGTCCGCGCTGGCGGTGGTGATGCTGGCGATCCTGATTGTGCCGATCATTCTGTTCAACCGTAGTCAGGCCAAAGAAATGGAGGGCAAGGAATGAAGCGCTTCAGTTTTTCCAACCTGATGCTGGTGCTGGGTCTGCTGTTCATCTACCTGCCGATGCTGATCCTGGTGATCTACTCGTTCAACGCCTCCAAGCTGGTGACGGTGTGGGGCGGCTGGTCGGTGAAGTGGTACGTGGGTTTGCTGGACAACACCCAACTGATGGGCTCGGTGGCCCGCTCGCTGGAAATCGCCTGCTACACCGCGGTGGCCGCAGTGGCGCTGGGGACCCTGGCGGCGTTTGTCCTGACCCGCGTCACCCGTTTCAAGGGCCGCACGCTGTTCGGCGGCCTGGTGACAGCGCCGTTGGTGATGCCGGAAGTGATCACCGGCCTGTCACTGTTGCTGCTGTTCGTGGCCATGGCGCAGTTGATCGGCTGGCCCCAGGAGCGTGGCATCGTCACCATCTGGATCGCCCACACGACGTTCTGCGCGGCCTATGTGGCGGTGGTGGTGTCGGCGCGTCTGCGTGAGCTGGACCTGTCCATCGAAGAGGCGGCCATGGACCTGGGCGCCAAACCGTGGAAGGTGTTTTTCCTGATCACCATCCCGATGATCGCGCCGTCGCTGGCGGCGGGGGGCATGATGTCCTTTGCGTTGTCCCTGGATGACCTGGTGCTGGCGAGCTTCGTGTCGGGGCCGGGTTCGACGACGTTGCCGATGGAAGTGTTCTCGGCGGTGCGCCTGGGCGTGAAGCCGGAGATCAACGCGGTGGCGAGCCTGATCCTGTTGGCGGTGTCGTTGGTGACCTTCCTGGTCTGGTACTTCAGCCGCCAGGCCGAAGAGCGCCGCAAGAAAGCCATCCAGTTGGCCATCGATGAAAGCGCGGCGGACTCCTGGAAACAGCCGGACGTGCGTCGGGCGAAGGTGGTGGAGACCGCGTAAGTCTCAAAAAGCTTCGCGGGCAAGCCCTGCTCCTACAGGTACGGCGTCGTTCACAAATTTTGTGTACGACCCAAACCTGTAGGAGCAGGGCTTGCCCGCGAAGAGTCCTCAAGACCGCCGACAACTCCGTGCGCTAGCCACGATGTTCCCGGGGTTTATTCAGCCCAAGGCGAACGCCGAATCACCTCGACAAAATTCATCGGCTTGAACGTCGCATCCTTGTCCTTCAGCACATCGGTCTTCACGTTGCCGAAAGTGGTCAACGGACGATGGCGCAGCCCCTCGGCGAACGCGCAGATGATGCACTCCTTGAACCCTTCCCCCCGTGGATGCGCATGCACCACCGCTTCGCGCTGGGCGCTCGGAAACGCCGCGTAGTCCATCCCCAGCACATCCATTTCCACCCCGGCCGTGACCAATGCCACCGTCGGCCGCAGATGTTGCGGCACCCCCGGTGTGGTATGCAGGGCAATCGACAGCCAGACCTGCTCGATATCGTCATCCGACAGCCCGTAAGGCTTCATGAACACCTTGGCCGCATTGGCGCCGTCGACTTCGAAACGTTCGTCATCGCTGCGGTGACCTTCCACCAGGCCGAGGTCGTGGAACATCGCGCCGACGTACAGCAACTCCGGATCGTAGGCCAGTTGCTTGCGTTCACCGCTCAGGGCACCGAACAGGAAGACCCGGCGCGAGTGGTGGTAGAGCAGATCGCTTTCCACATCGCGAATGTATTCGGTGGTGGCCTTGGCCAGGGTGCTGTCGGGGATCTTGATGCCGGCAATGGTGTTGCTCATGTCGAGACTTCCTCTGGGGGAGCGCCCGGTTGGCGCCGATGGGTTCAGTCTGGCGCCGGGGCGAGATGGCAACAATCGACACAAGGTGGTGAATCCAGCCATTCGGGGCGGGTTCCGTGCCAGCGTGTGCGCGTGATAGAAGCGGCTGTCGCATCGGCCGGAGGCATGCGTTACCGTAACGCTGACTTGCATCGAGACCCGCCCATGACTCGAACCCTTGCCATTGTGGTGTTCCCCGGCGTCCAGTCCCTGGACGTTACCGGGCCCATGGATGTCTTTGCCGAAGCCAACAGCTTTCTGCCCGCCGAGACCCAGTACCGGCTGGAAGTGATCGGTGTCGAGCGCGGTTGGCTGGCCTGTTCCAACGGCCTGGCGATCCAGGCGCATCGGCATTTCAGCGAGGCGCTGGAGCGTTATGACCTGTTGCTGTGCGCTGGCGGGCCGAGCCTGCTGGGGCTGGATTTCGGTGACGATTTTTATGCCTGGTTGCGCGCAGCCAGTGCCCGCGCCGAGCGCTTCGGTTCGATCTGCAACGGCGCCTTCATGCTGGCCCGGGCCGGATTGCTCGACGGGTGCACGGTGACCACCCACTGGAGTGATGCGTCGGCATTGGCGGCGTTGTGCCCGGCCGCGCGGGTCGAGGCCGATCGTTTGTATGTGCAGGACGATCGGCTGTTCACCTCGGCGGGGGTGACGGCGGGGATCGATTTGTCGTTGTACCTGCTGTCACAGGATCACGGTGCGCAGGTGGCGCTGAAGGTCGCCAAGCGGCTGGTGGTGTTCACCCAGCGTTCGGGCGGGCAGTCGCAGTTCAGCCCGTACCTGGCGCCCCACGCCGAGGCCTCGTCGCCGGTGGCCCAGGTGCAGCAATATGTGCTGGCGCACCTGACCGGGGACTTGAGCATTGCCGAGTTGGCGCGGGCGGCGAACATGAGTGTGCGGAATTTTTCCCGGGTTTTTGCCCGCGAGACCCAGGTGACCCCGGCGGAGTTTGTCGAACGGGCCAGGGTGGATGCGGCGCGGGTGATGCTGGAAAGCGCCGGGGCGCCATTGAAGACCGTGGCGTATGAGTGCGGTTTTCGTGATGCGCATCATATGCGCAGTGTGTTCCAGCGACGGTTGGGGGTGACGCCGCAGCAGTTCCGGCGGCATTTTGCGGGGTTGCTTTGAAGCTGGTGTTGTCTGGGAGTACGCATTCGCGGCGGTGCGCCGATCCGGCAAGCCCTGCTCCTACAGTGCGGTGTCGTATACAGATTTTGCGTACGACCTGAACTTGTAGGAGCAGGGCTTGCCCGCGAAGAGGCCAGTCGCCTTTGCGCAAATCGAAAGCCTCAGGACTTCAGGCTGTCGTAAGCCTCCAGCGCATGCAGCGAGTAGATGTACGCTGCACCGGCATTCAGCGAAATCGCCGTGGCCAGGGCGGCGGCCACTTCTTCGCGAGTCGCCCCGGCCTTGATTGCTGCATCGGTATGGGCGCCGATGCAACCGTCACAACGGGTGGAAATCGCCACGGCGATGGAAATCAGCTCGCGGGTCTTGGCATCCAGCACATTGTTTTCCGCCGCGGCCTCGCCCAGCTTCATATAAGCCTGGACCATCTTCGGATTGGATTTGCCCAGGGCACCAAAGGCATTCTTGATGGTTGGCAGCAGTTCGGACCAATTGAGAAACATAGTAGTAACTCCTGAAAGGGTAAGCGTAGAGTGGCTTGGCAACGAGCTCAGTCTCCTTTGTCCGGTGTCATCACTCTTGTTCGATTCACTCAAGGTTTTGTCCGAAACGCGCAAATGAATTCGATCGATAAACTCATCACCCTTGCCGGCGTCCGCGGCTGTCTTGACCTGCGTTGCCAGTTGCAGGGCGACTGGGCCATGGATCACGGGCAGGAAAGCGTCGGGGTCGCGCCTTATCATCTGGTGCTGTCCGGCGATTGCCTGGCCGAGTTGCCGGACGGTCGCTCCTTGCGCCTGCACGCCGGCGATATCCTGGTGCTGCCCGGTGGCGGCGGTCATCTGTTGCGCAGCCCGGGGCAACGGGTGGCGCCGACGGCGGCGCGGATCAGTCATGGCGGTCTGTTGCCGGTGCACCGGTTCGGCGTTGAAACGGCGGACCTGGACCTTCTCTGTGGCCGCTTCCACTACCAGCGCGAGTCGATGCTGTTCGCCGCGTTGCCCGGGTATTTGCTGATTTCTGGCCGCGAGCTGCAAGCCAACGGCCAATTGGCGGCGCTGGTGAGCTTGCTACGGCTGGAGGCTGATGGTGACCAGGCCGGGGCACGGTTTCTGGTGGATGCGCTGTCGTCGGCGTTGTTCACCTTGATCCTGCGGGCCTATCTGCAACAGCAGACGCCCGCCAGCGGGACCCTGGCGTTACTGGCCGACAAACGTTTGAGCCGGGCCTGGCAGGCGATGCTCGAGGAGCCGGCCCATGAGTGGACCATCGAGGCCCTGGCGGCGTTGGCGAATATGTCGCGGGCGACCTTTATGCGCGTGTTCGCCGCAGTGGCCGGAGCGTCGCCCTGGGTGTTGCTGACGCAGGCGCGGATGGAGCTGGCGTACAGCTTGCTGAGCCATTCGCACCTGGGCTTGAGCGATATCGCCGTCCAGGTCGGGTACCAATCCCAGGCGGCGTTCAGCAAGAAATTCAAGGAGATCTATGGCGAGGCGCCAGGGCGCCTCCGCCGGGCTGCACGTTGATCGATCACTTCCCGGGCAGCAGCTTCAGCACACTGCGAGTATTGGCCGACACCTCCACCTCATCCAGGCGCACCTGCTCATAGCCGCCTTCGATATAGGTCTCGG
This sequence comes from Pseudomonas sp. MWU12-2345, assembly GCF_023242385.1. Classification (NCBI taxonomy): domain Bacteria; kingdom Pseudomonadati; phylum Pseudomonadota; class Gammaproteobacteria; order Pseudomonadales; family Pseudomonadaceae; genus Pseudomonas; species Pseudomonas sp. MWU12-2345. The sequence continues at coordinate 53,538 of NZ_JALLJA010000022.1, forward strand.
CCTGGTCGTCGTAATACTTGTCGAACAGCACCCCGCTTTGTCCCACCGGGTTGATGGTCAAGCTGTGCTCCGGATCGGCGAAGTCGATAAGACGGCGGGTCGAAGGCCCGTTGCTCACCGCCCAGGGCGCCGGGCCGATCTTCGCCGACAGGTTGTTCGGTACTTCATGGCTGCCCGGCGCATCGAACGGCCCGACATTGAACAACCGGTCCAGCGGCTTCTGCCGGCCCAGCGGATGCTCGTGGGTCAGGGTATGGGCCTTGCCCCAGACCCAACTGGCCGGGTCGTCGCCATAGAGCCCCTTGAGGTGGGCGATGCTCGCTTGCCAAGCGGTCTTGACCGTCTCGGCGCGGCCCTTGCCCCACCACGGCGAGTGCTCGTCGGCGGCCAGGCGCGGCAGGGCGGCGTCGACCACGCGAGTGCTCAGCAGCGCCTTGAAATAGTCGTCGCCCAGCTTGTCGTGCATCGCGGTATAGGTCAGGTCATAGAGGAACTGGTTGAACAGCGTGGCGCTGGTGGAACTCATTGGGTAGTCACCCTTCCACTGTGCCAACTGCTCCACCAGCTTCAGTTCCAACGGGTCTTTCACCACTTCGCGCAACACCGGCAGCAGCGGCTTGAGCAGGCGCGGGCCGTAATCGGTGGTGGTGCCCAGTTGCAGCTTCTGGCTGTTTTCCAAACTCCAGCGCACGCTGCTGTCGCTCAGTTGCCGATTCAACTGCTGGCCGCGATCGGGCAGGTTGTAGTAACCGGGAATCTCCATTCCGGTGGGGGATACCGGCTGGGCGTTGGCCGAGACGATATAGCCGCGCGTCGGGTTCTCTTCCTGGGGGTTGGCGCTGAACGGGTAGAAGCCGTCCTTGTCGGCATCGCCGGTGCTGCCGTCGAGGATAAAGCCCGGGTTGACCCCGGCCTGGCGCTTGGGCAGCAGCGCCGCCGCCCACCAGCCGATATCGCCCTTGGCATTGGCCCAGACCACGTTGAGGCCCGGGGCCTGGATTTTCGACGAGGCCGTGCGAGCCTTCTCCAGGGTGTCGGCGCGGTTGAGTTCGTAGAAAGCGTCGAGGATCGGGTCCGGGGTCTCGAGAAAGGCCCACCACATGGCAATCGGCTTGGTTCCACCGTTGGCACCGAGGGCGTCATTGACGATCGGACCGTGGGGCGAGCGACGCAGGGTAACGGTGACCGGCGCCTCGCCCTTGACGGCGATCTGCTGCTGGGTGCTGGTCATCTCGACCCATTGGCCGTGGTACCAGACCTGGTTAGGGTTGTCCGGGTTGACCTTCTCGGCGACCAGATCGAGGTCGTCGTTCTGGAACATGGTCAGGCTCCAGCCGAACGCCTGGTTATTGCCCAGGAAGGCGAAGGGCACCAGCGCCTGGTGATAGCCGTACAGTTCGAAGTTCGGCGCCGAGAGGTGCGCCTCGTACCAGACCGAGGGCGTCGAAAAGTGGATATGCGGGTCGCCCGCCAGCAGCGGTTTGCCGCTCTTGGTCCGGCTGCCGGACACCACCCAGGCATTACTGCCTTCGAACTGCGGCAGGCCGGCGTGTTCCAGGGCCTGGTCGCTCAGTTGGGCGAGGGCGCCGAGGCTCTTCCAGTCGGCATCCGCCAAGGGCGCCGGGGTGCCGAATGCGCCCTGGGGGCGCCATTGCAGGTCGAAGACCTTCAGGTAATCGGCGCCGAGTTTGTCGCGCACGTAGGTCAGCAGTGGCTCGGTACGAAAGGCGGCGGCGAAGCTGTAGGCCAGGTAGCCGGCGATGCTGATGGTGTCTTCGGCGGTGAACGGCCGCTTGTCGATGCCCAGCAGGTCGAACTCCACGGGTCTGGCGTGGCTCGCCTGATACTGGTTGATGCCGTCCAGGTAGGCTTGCAGGGCCTTCCAGCTGGGGGACTGCTTGTCGAGCTGGGCGACGTACTGGTCGGCCCGTTCGCGGATGCGCAGGCCTCGGAACAGCTTGTCGGTGTCCACCAGTTTGGGCCCGAGCACCTCGGCCAGTTCGCCGCGGGCCAGGCGGCGCATGATTTCCATCTGGAACAGCCGGTCCTGGGCTTGCACGTAACCCAGGGCGCGATAGAGATCGGCGTCGTTTTCGGCACGGATATGCGGCACGCCACGGTCGTCGTAGCGCACCGTGACCGGCCCTTGCAGGTTCTGCAGCGTGACCTGGCCCTGACGCATCGGCTGCTTGCTCTGGACGTACCACAGGCCACCCCCGGCAATGGCGGCGATCAGGACGGCGAGAACGGTCAGGCTGCGTTTCATGCATGAATCCTTGTGGCTACCGGGACTGGGCCGGGAAGGTTTAGCACAGGAGAGTATGGGGATGCATCGGCCGAATGGGCGATTACTGTAAAAAGTCCGGTTCGCCCTACGGGGACGACAGCCACGGGCAATAGCAGCCCACCGCCATGTTGTGGGTGGCATTCACCGCGCGTCCTTCGCTCAGCGCCTGGAGGATCGGCTCGATAAAGCTGTTGCTGGAATTACAAGTGGCGCCCTGGCTGTAGGGGCCAAAGTAAGCCAGCTTGCCGTCGCGGTCCCAGATCGCCACCGCCGGGCTGACCGTCAGGTGCTCGGCCCCCGGCAAGCCGGGCAGCGCCTTGATCGCACTCAAGGTGGCCGGCAACTGACCGTGGGTCCCAGGCTTCCGTACCGAGTAGAACTCAACGCCCAGCGGCGCGAACCGCTCGATCAGCTCCCCCAGGTGCTGCTGGTTGCCGACATTGCACGGGCAGGCCGGGTCCCAGAAGTGCACCAGGCGGATCGGCCCCGGCCCGGCCAGCTCAGCCGGCAGGCTCAGGTTGTCGCCGGCGAACAGTGCCGTCTGCTCGCTGAAGGCGCGGATATAACGACCCTGGAACCAGTCATAGGCGAACCACAGCCCCACCGCGCAGATCAAGGCGAGCAACCCGGCGAGTAATGTCTTGTGACGCATCTGGGGCATGACGATTATGTCCTCGAAGGTCGCGTAGCTTGCCATGCCTGCCCTGACAGATGAATATCGCAGGTCTGTAAAACGCCCTTGGCGTTGCCGTGCCTTTATCTGGAAAGCCTATGTCCGCCACCTTTGCCGCCGATTCCCTGCGTTCCAGCCTGCGACCCTTGGCCGAGGCGCAGCCGTTGTCGGAGGAGGCACGAGCCTATCAGCGTTTCTATGGCCTCGACTTGCCCCAGCGCAAGTCGCCTGTCGTGCGTCGCCTGGGCCGCTTCAGCAGCGGCACTTTCGAGCTGGCGAGCCAGCTCTGGCTGCCGCCCGATCCGCTGGCCACGCTATTCCTGTTCCACGGCTTCTACGATCATATGGGCCTGTTCCGCCATGTCGTGGACTGGGCGCTGGACCAGGGCTTCGCGGTGATTGCCTGCGACCTGCCGGGGCACGGCCTGTCCAGCGGCGAGCGGGCCAGCATCGATGACTTCGGCCAGTACCAGCAGGCGTTGCAAGGCCTGTTCAACGAGGCCCGCACCCTCGGCCTGCCGCAACCCTGGCACCTGTTCGGCCAGAGCACCGGCGGCGCGATTATCATCGACCACCTGCTCAAACACGGCAGCGACAGCCCGGCCCAGGGCCAGACGGTCCTGCTTTCGCCACTGGTGCGGCCACGGGCCTGGGGCTGGTCGAAGTTCAGTTATTACCTGCTCAAGCCTTTCGTCAAAGGCATCGCCCGGCGTTTCAGCGAGAACACCAATGACCCGGCGTTCATGCCGTTCCTCCAGGCCGACCCCTTGCAGCCGCAGCGCCTGCCGACCGCCTGGGTCGGTGCCCTGGCCCGCTGGATCCCCGGTATCGAGTCCGCGGTGAAAAGCCCGCGCCGACCCCTGATCGTACAAGGCGAGGCCGACATGACCGTCGACTGGACGCATAACCTCGACGTGCTGCGCAGTAAGTTCGACCATCCCGAAGTGCTGATGCTGCCCGGCGCCCGGCACCACCTGGCCAATGAAATTCCGGCCTATCGCGAACGCTATTTCCACTTTATCAGCGAGCACCTGCAGCCATGACCCAAGAGTCCGCCATGACCGACCGCCTGCCGCAACGCGCCGACTATCGCCACTTCCAGCCGATCATCACGCGCTGGCACGACAACGATGTCTACGGCCACGTGAACAACGTCACCTACTACAGCTTTTTCGACACGGCGGTGAACACCTACCTGATCGAAGAGGGTGGCCTGGATATCCATGACGGCGAAGTCGTCGGTTTCGTGGTCAGTTCGGCCTGCGATTATTTCGCCTCGATCGCCTTCCCCGAACACATCGAGATCGGCCTGCGGGTCGGCAAGCTGGGCAATAGCTCGGTGCAATACGAACTGGCGGTGTTCAAAGCCGGTGAAGACGATGCCTGCGCGGCCGGACGCTTTGTCCACGTGTTCGTCGATCGCGCCTCGAACCAGCCGGTGACGATCCCTGCCACCTTGCGCGAGGCCCTTCAGTCGTTGAGCTGAATGATCCCTTCGCGCACCGCGAACAGCACCAGTCCGGCAATATCGTGAATCCGCAGCCGGTGCATGATCTGCGAGCGGTGCGCCTCCACGGTCTTGACGCTCAGGCCAAGCCCCACCGCGATGGAGCGGGTGGTCTCGCCCCGGGCGATCAGCCTGAGGATTTCCAGTTGCCGCGCCGTCAGCGCGACCTGGTTGGCCTTGATCGGCTGGTTGTGGGTCTGGCGCACCGCCTGGTCGACCACCAGCGGCACCACCGCCGAGGACAGGTACTGGCCGCCGTGGCGCAAGGCCTTGAGCGCCAGCTCCAGTTCCAGCACCGTGGCGTTTTTCAGCAGGTAGCCGTGGGCGCCGAGTTGCAGGCACTTCATCACGAAGTGGCTGTCGGTGTGCATCGACAGCATCAGCACCTTGCTGCGCGGCGCGTGCAACGACAGCTCCTTGAGCGCCGCCACGCTGTTCATCCGCTCCATGGACATGTCCAACAACACGATATCCGGCTTGAGCCGTGAGGCCAGCTCGATCGCCGCCTGGCCATCGCCTGCTTCGCCGACGATTTCGTACTCTTGTTGTTTTTCCAGCAGTGCCTTCATACCCGCGCGAAACAGCGGGTAGTCGTCGGCAAGCAGTATTCGACAAAGCATAAGCTCAAGCCCAATGACGCAAAGGGAAGGGCGCAGCCGCCTTGGCGGGCTGCGGTGTTTATGTCGGGTTCAAGGGCCGGATGCCTTGTGTCTGGCCACTGAACGAAACAACACGTCCACCGATGGCTTGTGCCGGGTGACCGGAGGGCCGCCGAGTGCCTTTGCAGCGGATGTTGAACGGTGGCAATTTCCAGACCGTCACATGATTGCTGTTGAATCGGGTGTTCCCGCGACCTTCGTGCCGACCACGGCAGTCGTCGTCGGGGCACGGAAACAGCGGTGCCCTCATAGGCGCTCGTAGACCGCGGGATCAAGCAGCCGTAGCGGCACGTCGAAGCCGTGGATGTTTTCCGCATGACCGATGAACAGCAGTCCGCCGGGACGCAATCGGTTGACCAAGCGTTGCACGATGCGCTGCTTTTCGTCGTTGTTGAAGTAGATCAGTACATTGCGTAGAAAGATCACGTCGAATTGCCCCAGGTCATCGGGCAGCGGCCGGACGATGTTGATTGCGCGCAGTCTGACCCGCTCGCGCAGGGCTCCCTGGACCCGGAAGTGCCCGCTCATGTCACCGGTGCCACTGAGGCAATGGCGGTGCAGCCAGTCGTGGGGAAAGTACTTGGCCTGAGCCATGTCGTAGATAGCGGCGGCGGCCTTCTCCAACATGCTCTGGCTCAGATCGCTGGCGAGGATCGACCAGTCGCCGTTGTGCAAATGTTCCTGGGCGACCATGGCCAGGCTGTAGGGTTCTTCGCCGGAGGAACAGGCCGCGCTCCAGAATCTCAGTGGGCCTCGCCGACCGGCCAGCCAGCTGCCGAGATAGTCGAAGTGCGGATGCTCACGGAAGAAATAGGTTTCGTGACTGATCAGCAACTCCACCGCCAGCCGCCGCTCCTCGAGGTGGCGTGGTTGGTCGAGCAGGTACAGGTAGTCGGCGTAGCTGTCGAGTCGGTAATGGTGCAGGCGCGGAATCAGGCGCCCAGCCAGCAGTGGCCCTTTGGCCGGTGCCAGGATGATACCTGAGTCCTCGGCCATGAGCTTTTGCAGCCGGCGGAAGTCGCTGTCGCCCAGGATGGGCAGCTTGAGCTCGCTGGACATTTCAGCAGTCCCGGGTTTCGAACAATGTGATCACCCTGGCCGCTGCTGCATGGCGGGCGGCGGCGGCTGGGGTCGGAACGATTTGACGATCCAGGCGGGTAGTGGCACCGGGCAGGAACCTGAGATCGGCCGCGTCGCTATCGGACAGTGGAGTAAGGGGAGGGACCGGCCCGGCGCTCCGACGTTGGCTGGTGCGCAGGGCGGGGGAGGCCATCGTGACAATGACCGGGCCTGCTCCAGTGAGGAGGGACTGATCGCAGAACAACCTGACAGTGCTTATCCCGATGCCTAGCCAACCTCCAAGATAGATCCGCATCTCCTGCTTCCATTGCATAGCTCAAGATCGGCGGATCATATCGGTAGCATATTGATATCAATATCGGGATAACCCTTAATCCGAAAGGGCGGGAGGTCCAGTTTTCGGGGGGGTAAGCCGCTTTTCAAATTGACTGCCCGGCTAGCTATTTGCGCTGGCGGTCAATAACTATGCTGGTTGCTGGGAGAATGGCGCAACGGCTCTAGTCGGCGGTTTCTAGGAATTAGGCTTAAGGTTCGGTAACGGAAAAGATGTAATGGAGTGTAACCCCTTCAAGCACACCACCGACCCTGTAGGAGCCTGGCTTGCCAGCGATGAGGCCCGTAAGACTTGCAGCGAATTTGCGGACGCCTTCGCTGGCAAGCCAGGCTCCTACAGGATTGCGTGTTGTCAGGCGGCTTAGGTGGCCGCCTTATAACGCGTGTTGTCAGTGCACAAACAACGCAATCAGGATGATGACCGGGATCGGCACGCCTAGAAAAAATAGCAGTAATGAGCGCATTTTTGTTCTCCTTGGGTTAACTCAGCGTCGTTGTGTGGGCTGGGTAGTCGGTGCTTTCGACAAAGTGCACGCCGTCGCGCTGGCGTCCGCCGAAGGTGGCGGCCAGGCTGGCGAAGAAGGCGCCGATCAGCAGGGCGATAAAGAGCCACAGGGTCGACCAGGCGGCCACTTTCGCGGCGCTGTCGGCCGCCTGCTTGGCCTTGTTGGTGGCGGCGTCGACGTCCTGGCGGGCTTCGCCGTAGACCTGGTCGACCCGCTGTTCCGCCTGGGTGCGCGAGAGGTCGGTGCGCTGGGTCACCAGTTGCGCCAGGTAGGCATGGTCTTCGACGCTCAATGGGCCAACACTCAGGTTGCGGGCAAGGATGCGTGTGGCCACGCCATGGGCGGCGTCTTCACTGACGGCCACGGGGCGACCATCACGAAACAGCTTGTCGATGTAGTAGTCGCCGCTGTCCGTCACCGTGTTCAGCAGGACGCTGCTGCCGGCCGTTGCCCCCCCGGCCTTGATCCCGCCGCCCATCAGGCCGCTGACGGAGCCGGCGACCAGGGTGACCGTCACCAGGGTCGCGACGGCCCAGGCGAGCAGGCCATGGGCGGTATCGCGGAAGTAGACTTCGTCGTCATGCAGGTTGACCCATTTCACCCGCAGTCGACCGGCCAGGTAGCCGCCCATGCCGGAGGCGAGGATCTGGGTCACGGCCAGCCAGATAATCGCCGACACGCCGAGGCCCTTGGCGCCGAGGCCTTCGCCGGCCCAGGGGGACATCGTCGAGAAGCCCAGCCCGGCACCGAGCATGAGTAGCAACAGGGACAGTGCCGCGGCCGCAGCGGCGCCTGCGAAGATCGCCGCCCAGGACACCCCTGAGTGAGTCGACGCATCGTGGCGCATGGCAGATGGGTATTGAGTGTGCTCGATCATTGTTGTTCTGCTCCATGAATGAAAGACGTGCAGCCTTCATGCAGGACTGAGCAGAGCGCGTGCCAACCTGTTTTATTGCTGAATTATCAGTGTTATCAACAGGTTGGATTTTCGAGAGGGTCTGAAGCCCATGCAAACTGCATGATTGGACGCAGGGTGACGGGCTTTATGCATTGGCCGGGCGATCAGTCATCCCAATGTCGGCGATGCTTGCGATGGCCGTAGCCATGACCGCGGTGTTCGCCGTGGTAGTCGCGGCGATCGCCACGGTAATGGCGACCTTCGCGTTCGCTGGAGTTGCCCATGTAGTTGCCCAGTGCGCCACCCGCGCCACCGCCGGCCGCCGCGCCGAGCAAGGCGCCATTGGTACCGCCCATGTTGCGACCGACAACGTTGCCACCGGCTGCGCCCAGGGCACCGCCGATGGCGGCTTCGCCACGGCTGTGTTTATTCGCGCCGACTGCGCTGCCACCGGCGCCGCCGAGGGCCGCGCCGATGGTCGAGCCGGTGTTGCCGCCCAGGGACTGACCGACGGCCGAACCGAGTACCCCGCCCAATGCGCCACCGATACCGGCTTCGGCGGTACCACCGGCTGAGGCGAAGCCACTGGCCAGGCTCAGGGACAACAAGAGAATCGACGAGAACTTCATGTGAGAGGAGCCTCCAAGGGATGACGGCGCGATCCTGAGGCTTGTGTAGGAATAGTTACAATGGAAATCCGACGAATAACATGGGTTGTATACAAAATCATAACTTACTGTTTTTACTGGGGAACTTAGTCGATTTTAGTCAGTCTCACGTCGCTTGAACTCGCCTGTTTTGCGCGTCCTGCGCCGCTGAAAAGAGCTTTTCCGGACCTAGCGCCGGTTCCAGAAAATTGATTCGCTCCAGCGTTTTTCCATCCCATAGAACTGCTGCCGGTTGCCCAGGTAAGCGGCGTAGATCCGTGTCAGCAGATCGGCATAACCGGGCAATGCCTCGGGGTCGCCTTGCAGCGCGGCATGCACGGCCTGGGCGCAGTGTTGGCCGCAGTAAAGGGCGGTGGCGATACCTTGCGAGGACAACGGATCGAAGGACAAGGCCGCATCCCCGACCGCCGCCCAGCGTTCACCGTGGAACAGCGAAAGCCGCCCGCTGCTGGCGTCCATGCCGTGGACCGAGGTTCCGGGTCGGTAGCCGTGGGTTTGGCACAGTCCCCATAGCAGGCGAGTCTGTGCCAACTGCTGCCACAGACCTTCGCTGCTCAGCAGTTGCTGGCGATCCAGCAGGTCGAGATCGCTGAGGTAGGTTACCAGCCGTTCCCCCGACGGCAGCAGCACGCTGTACCACCAACCGTGCTCGACCGCCTCGACCAGGGTCCGACCGTCCTGGTCGCTGCCTTGTGAACTGTGCAGCAACAGATAGAACGCCACCAGTCGATCATCCGTCAGGCGTTGCGCGCCCTGCTGGCGTGCGAATACGGCCGGGCGGCCGCCGGCGTCGATCAGCCAGCGGCTGTGGGCCAGGTGTTCGTGGCCGTCGCGGCTCAGTTGCAGCTGGAAACCGTCTTCGGCGGCGCTCTGGCTCAGTCGTGTGGAGGCGTGCACCGATACCCCGGCTTGTCGCGCCGCCGCACGCAGTTGCTGGTCGAAAGCCGCACGGTCCAGTTGATAGCCCTGGCCGTGGGTGTGAAAGATGAAGTCATCCGCGTGTGGCTCATCCGAGCCCCACACGGAGACATTGCCGTAGCTGGTGCGATGCCTGGCGTCGAGGAAGCCCTCGAGCACTCCCAGATCACTGAGCAGCGAGCGCGCCGAAGGCGGAAAACCTTCGCCCACCCGAAAGCGCCCGGCGGGCGCCGAGTCGGCCAGCAGCACCCGCCAGCCCAGGCGAGCGAGGGTAATCGCGGTCGCCGAGCCGGCCGGGCCGCCACCGATAATGGCGACGTCGTAGTGCTCCATCTAGACCGGACGGCTTCCGGGTTTGACGGCGCGAGGGGCCTGCAACGCTTCTTCCGGGCTGCTGAAGTTGGCGCCTTTGGGCGGACGCGGGCCCGCGCTCGGCGGACGGCCCGCCGCGGCGAAATCGGCGGCCAATTGCGGGCTGGCAAAGGTCTGCGCCTGGGTGATGGCCGGCCCATAGCTGGCGACCATCATCGTGTCGGGATACACCGGGTTACCGGGGATGCCCTGGCGCACTTCCAGCAAACCCATGGAGCCGAAGATATCGACCATGGTCTGCATCTGGACGGCGGTCGGGGTCTTTTTCGGATAGTTGATGTCCAGCGGTGCGTTCCAGTTGCTGCGATCGGCAAAGGCGTCGCGACGTTGCTCCGGTGCCACCGAGGGATCGATGACCAGGGCGTAATCGGCATCGCTGAGGACCTGGTTGGGTACGCGGGCCGGCCAGAAGGTCGAGGTGAACGGGTTGTAGGCCTGGTCGTAGCCGCCACGGCAATACGCGGTGTCGGCCTGCCAGGGCAGCCCCATCCAGCGGTTGAGGTCGCCGGGGGCTTGTCCGTACAGCGGACCGCCGACGGCCAGCGCCTGGGTCTGGTCCAGGGTCGCCCCGTAGTCGGGCTGCGGGCTGCCCGCCGCGCGTTGGCGGATGCGCCAGGGCTTGGCGTACAGCGGCAGGTGGCGCATCGGCCAGGTCAGTTCGCAGCCGGGGTGGAAGGCATCGGCCAGGCAGAAGTCGAGGGCTGCGCGGTCGAGCATCGCCGGCTGTTCGGCCAGGGGCACCGAGTCGAGGTGACCCGGGGGCGGCTCGCGGGTCCAGTCGGCTTCGAAGGTCCCGGCGGCCCAGCTGGAGAGGACCAGGTACTGGGTCTGGGTAATCGCCGAATTCTGCCGTGGGCTCTGGTTGGGCACCGAGCTCATGAAGTCGCCATAGATCCATGGCCAGGGCAGCACGTTGCCATCGGTCGGTTCGGGCTGGCGGAAACTGTTGAAGATCTGCCGGCGGGTTTCGGCGAACAGGTCATAGTTACCCGGTGCCGGTTTGCTCGCCAGCTGGGCGATAAAGGCCGGGTCTTCGAAGTTGTAGCGGCCGTGGTGGCCGAACTGGGTGGCAAAGCCCTGGTTGACCCATTGCAGGCCCGACAGGCGTTGCAGGATCGGATAGACGTCATGGCGAAACGACACCGAGGTGTTCGGCGTCAGCCAGCCGGCCTGGATAAACAGGTCGTAGGTCAGGTCATACAGGGTGCGCACGGCCTTGACCTGCGGCGCGTAGTTCGGTGGCGCGGTGACGACCCAGGCCGACTCCACCGGGATCGAGCGCCCGCCGATGCTGACCTGGGCGCTGACCGGGCCATCGGAGGTGTCGTCGAACCAGCCGTCGGCGTTGATGAAGCTGTTGCCGTCGGCGGGATTGAAGATCGGCGTGCCGGCGGGCGAGGCCGAGACACCGCGCCCGCCGAGGAACAGCAGCCGACCCTGGGCATCGGTGCGCAGTTCGCCGAGGTTGACCGGGGTGTCTTCGTACTGCCCGTTGAATTCGACGCCGCTCTGGTTCGGCCCGCTGATGCTTTGCAGGCCGCCGTCGATGGTCAGGGCCGCGCGGGCCTTGGGGTCGGTGATCTTCGCGTTGCGCAGGGGCAGCACCACGGTGGCGGCTTCGGGGATGTCCATCGCCAGTTGCCACTGGTACCACTGCGCCTTGCTGTTGGCGACATGGGCCGACCAGACGATATCGGCGTTTTCCACGGTCAGCTCGGCGACCACTTCTCCGGCCAGGTTGTAGCCATACAGCCGGAACTCGGCGGCCTGGCGCTTCAGCGCCCCCTGGGCATCGCGGTAGAAGCCCAGGGGCTCGGGTCGCGGTGAGGTCACCAGGGGGCCGACAAAGTATTCCGCCTCGCTGTTGCCGACCCGCGCCACGCCGATGGCGGGGTGGATCGCGGCGCTGACGATGCGATTGTCTTTGCTGGGGGAGGAAGGGGTGTCGCCGTGGTAGTGCGTGGTATGACCGGGCGTGATAGACATAAATGCGCTCCGCAATCCGTGCTGGGAGGACGGGCCCGACGGGCGGGCAGGGTCCCTGGGCGGGTGCCGGACATCACATTCGCAGCACCGTCCGCAGACTCTAGTAAAGGGCCCGCGGTTTGTCGAATGGCCTTTTGCTATTGCCCAGGCGGCTATCCGACGCCCTGGTTATAGAGCGCCTCGCGGGGTGTCGATCAGCTCGCCTTGGCCATGATCGGCCTATTACTGTCGAGGCGAGGGGATAGGAGATATTCCTTGTTCCGCAAGCCACAGGCGGCCGGCCTCGGTTGTTCGATAGGCCTGTTGCGGGTGATTGACCACTTCGGGATGTAGGTATTCCAGAAAGCCTTCTTTGTCGCGCAGTGGGTTGATATGCCCAGTCTTCAGCGGCCCCATCTGCCTGTGTAATTGCCTGGCCAGCTGTTCGGCGCTGTGTGGCCGGATTGAGCAAAGCCAGAGGATTAAAGGCCACAGCTTTTCCTTGCGCGCTTTGGATGAGAGCGTCTTGATCGCGACCAGCAGTGTAGGGGGGAACTCGCTTGTATTCGGGGTGAGGTCACTCGTATTTGGGATCAGGTCACTCGTATTTGGGGCCAGGTCACTCGTATTTGGGACCTTAGTGGCGTCGGTTGTGACTATCGAGGTGGTTTGTCGTGCGTCGAAAGATGGAGGTGCGGGCAATTCGGCGAGTTGGTAATAGGTTGAGGGACCACCACCGCCTTTTACCAGCAGGCCGCGATCATGATGCAGCCTGCGCAACACTTGGCTGGCCGCCAGCGTGTCGAGTCCACTGATATCACGCAGGGCCGCATTATCAACCGCGTCAAGAATCGTGGCCTCCAGTCGTGCTATCAGTCGAATCAATGGTTCGCGGAAATCCAGGGTGGTCGCAAAACGTTGTGTCGGATCTTGCACCCATTGCACACCCTGGATTCGCACATAATCCACGCGCACGGCTGGCAATAGACGACGAAGAGCCAGAGACTTGCCTAGTAATAGAAGTCCTGCAACGTTAGGGCGTAGGCGCCCGTTGGTTTCCTTGACGAGATTGAGTGCGCGCAGCATTTCCTCGTCGTTAGCCAGCAACTCCTCTGCCTGCGGACGCACCCTTGCGCGTAGCTGGCGATACAGAGAAATGGTGCCAGAATCCAGGTCCTCCCACTCGGCATCCGGGAGAACGACCTGCTCGAAACTCAGTCCTGACTTAGCCAGTAACAGAGGCTCAAGCTCTTGCTGGGAACATTCGTAATCACCATTGAGACCGCGCCGCCAGACGCCAGTCTTACGTTTGTTTTTGCTGTCGAATTTGCCCTTGAACACACAAGGCTTTGCCGCTGCGTCCAGCTCGGGCACATAAACGGCGATGATCCGTTTGCCTTCCAGCACTACGGCTTCGCATTGCACCGGAATGGGAGCTTCGAATTGTTCACGGCAATTGACCTGAGTGTCATTCAGCAGCTTGTCGATGTCTGTTACGCCATCGAGCCAGAACTTATCGTGCAACTCGTCCGGCTCGCACACGCCCAGCAGTAGATACCCGCCACCCAACCCTGGTTCATTGGCGAAGGCACAGAGGGTCTGCATGATTGAGCTACCAACTTGTCCGGCACGTTTCGCCTCGATGCGCGGGTGCTCATCGAGTAGACGAAGTTCATCAAAAAGAGACTCGACCGATTGCATCAGCACAGATCACCTCCACCCCGTGTACCCGCGCAGGTTGGCGGCGCTGAGGCATGGGCTTTGGGGCTGATCATTCACCAACAGGTTCAAAAGGTGGATGCAGAAAGAGCTCTTTTACTTGCCTGAATTTTCCTGGAAGTCCGCAGCCCGTTGCTTCTGCCATTTGGCAGGGCGCCGTTGCAGCGCCCCGCCATTCGCGGATCAGCTTGCTTTTGCCATGATCAGACCGGTTTCGCTGGCCTGCTCCAGGACAATGGCGACGAACTTGGAGGTCGGGGTGTGGCTGCCGTCGCCGATGCTTTCCAGCGGCACCAGCGGGTTCACTTCCGGGTAGTAGGCGGCGGCCTGTCCGGCGGGGATGTCGAATGCCAGCAGGGTGAAGCCCTTGACCCGACGTTCGCGGCCGTCTTCCCAGAGCGAGACGATATCGGCCTTCTGGCCCGGCTTGAAGCCCAGGCGGATGATGTCCGCCTCATTGACGAACAGCACGTCGCGCTGACCCTTGACCCCCCGGTAGCGGTCATCGAGGCCGTAGATGGTGGTGTTGTACTGATCGTGGGAACGCATCGATTGCATGATCAGATGTGGCACCTTGCCGGTGGCATGGATGCGCTCGTGGATCAGGTCGGCCGGCAGGATATTCGAGCGGAAGTTCGCCCGGCCCGACGGGGTGTGCCAGCGGCGTGTGCCGGCGGCGTTGCCCAGATGGAAACCACCCGGGTGCGCGAGGCGCTGGTTGAAGTCCTTGAAGCCGGGAATGGTGTCGGCGATCAGGTCGCGGATGCGCCCGTAGTCGGCCACCAGCCAGTGCCAGTCCACCGGCTGGGTACCCAGGGTCGCGGCGGCAATGCCGGCAATGATCGCCGGCTCCGAACGCATCTGCTTCGACAGTGGCTGCAACTGGCCATTGGAGGCGTGGACCATGCTGAACGAGTCTTCGACGGTGACGGCCTGCGGACCCTCGCTCTGGATGTCGATGTCGGTACGGCCCAGGCACGGCAGGATCAGTGCTTCCTTGCCGTGGGTCAGGTGGCTGCGGTTGAGCTTGGTGCTGATCTGCACGGTCAGCTCGCAATTGCGCAGGGCTTCGAAGGTCCTTGGGCTGTCCGGGGTCGCCTGGGCAAAGTTGCCGCCCAGGCCGATAAACACCTTGGCCCGGCCGTCGAGCATGGCGTGGATGGCTTCGACCACGTTATGGCCGTTGCTGCGCGGCACCTTGAACTGGAAGCGTCGCTCCAGGGAGTCGAGGAACGCCACCGGTGGACGCTCGTTGATGCCCATGGTGCGGTCGCCCTGCACGTTGCTGTGGCCACGCACCGGGCACAGGCCCGCGCCCGGGCGGCCGATATTGCCGCGCAGCAGCATCAGGTTGGCGATTTCCTGGATGGTCGGCACCGAGTGCCGGTGCTGGGTGATGCCCATGGCCCAGCACATGATGACGTTCTTGCCTTTGACGTACATCCGCGCCGCTTGCTCGATCTCCACCAGGGGCAGGCCCGATTGCGAAACGATCTGCTCCCACGGGGTGTCATCGATGGCGGCCAGATAGTCGAGGACATTGGCGGTGTGTTCGTTGAGGAAGTCGTGGTCGAACACCGACGGCTCATTCGCCGCCTGGGCCTCGCGCTCCCATTGCAGCAGGAACTTGGCCATGCCGCGCAGCACGGCCATGTCGCCGCCCAGGGCCGGGCGGAAATAGGCGGTGTTGGTCGGCTTGTCGCCATTGGTGAGCATTTCCAGCGGGTGCTGCGGATGCTGGAAACGTTCCAGGCCGCGCTCCTTGAGCGGGTTGATGCAGACCACCTGGCCACCGCGCTTCACCGCTTCACGCAGCGGTTCGAGCATCCGTGGATGGTTGGTGCCGGGGTTCTGGCCCCAGACGAAAATCGCGTCGGCGTGTTCGAAGTCGTCGAAGGTCACGGTGCCCTTGCCGACCCCGACACTCTGGGCCAGGGCCACGCCGCTGGCCTCGTGGCACATGTTCGAGCAGTCGGGGAAGTTATTGGTGCCGAAGGCCCGCACGAACAGTTGATACAGGTACGCCGCTTCGTTGCTGGCGCGGCCCGAGGTGTAGAACTCGGCCTGGTCGGGGCTGGTCAGGTTGAGCAGGTGCTTGGCCACCTTGGCGTAGGCGGCTTCCCAACTGATGGGCTTGTAGCGGTCGGTGAGCGGGTCGTAGCTCATCGGTTCGGTCAGGCGGCCCTGGTATTCCAGCCAATAGTCGCTCTGCTCGAGCAGCGCAGTGACGCTGTGCTTGGCAAAGAATGCGGCGTCCACCTGCCGTTTGGTGGCTTCCCAGTTGACCGCCTTGGCGCCGTTCTCGCAGAACTTGACCATGCCGCTTTCCGGCGAGTCGCCCCAGGCGCAACCCGGGCAGTCGAAGCCACCGTTCTGGTTGGTCTTGAGCATCATGCGCAGGTTCTTCAGCGCGTTATCGCTGGTCAGCCAGGCCTGGGCCACGCTGATCAGCGCGCCCCAACCACCGGCCGCGCCCTTGTAGGGCTTGTAGCGCGGGGTGGGGGTCTGATCGGCTTGTTGATGATTGCTCACGCGGGTTTCTCCATCGCAGGGCTGTAGACCCGCGGCGCATTCTTTTGCGGCAGGTGGATGAGATTGAGGTTGTGCCGGCGCGCCCACTGCAGGGCCAGGCCGGTAGGCGACGACAGGCTGACCAGGGTCTGGATGCCGGCGCGCAGGACTTTCTGGATCAGTTCGAGGCTGCAACGGCTGGTGACAATGGCCAGGCCGCCAGCGGTCGGGATGTTCTGCCGGATCAGCGCGCCGATCAGCTTGTCCAAGGCGTTGTGCCGGCCGATGTCTTCACGGCCCAGCAGCAATTCGCCCTGGTCGTTCATGAACAGGGCAGCATGCACGGCCCCGGAATATTGCCCCAGGGGCTGGAAGGCGCCGATGCGTTGGCGCAGGCCGTCGAGCCAGGCGGCTGGCGGCAAGGGCGCGCCGGGCAGCACCTGGAGTTCGGGCAGTGCCTGTTCCAGCGCTTCCACGCCGCACAGGCCGCAGCCGCTGGTGCCGGCCAGCTGGCGGCGTTGCTGCTTGAGGTTCCAGAACGCGCGACTGGCGATTTCCACCTGGGCGTACTGGGCCGAGCCGCTGCCGCTGAGTTTCAGGTCGTAGATTTCAGAGGCGTCGGCAATGATGCCGCTGCCGATGCTGAAGCCGACGATAAAGTCTTCGAGGTCCGTGGGGGTGACCAGCATGACCGCCTGGCTGATGCCGTTGTAGGCAATCGCCAGGGCCACTTCTTCGGCAAGCGCCGTCTCAGCGGTTTCGCTGCGATCGAGGTCGCTGTACTGGTAGCTCTGGCTGGCGGCGGGCACGGCTGTCGAGGCGGCAGGGAGCGCGCAGGTGGGATCCTTGGCGTTCATGGGGGCATTACCGGCGGAATATCCAGTGTCAAGATTAGGCGCGACAAAGGGTCGCGTCTAATCGCTAGTACTGATCTGCCGATAGAGCCCGTCGATCAAGCCTTGTTCGATGATCGTTGGTGGAGGGCGAAACAGGCTTCCGCCAAGGCCGAGCGTGGTGCTCCCCGGCGCATGATCAGGCCGAGGCGGGCCAGGGTCCGGGCTTCGGCGATGGGTTGCAGGCGCAGGGTACCGACCAGATTGCCGCGACAGGCGGCGGCTTCGGCCTGCAGGCCGTCGTAGGCCGCCAGCACGGTACGAGCCCAGGCCAGGACCCGTTCGCCAGGGGCGGTGAAATCTTCGAAACGCTGGCCGCGGTTGACCAGTTGCAGGTCGAGTTCTTCTTCCAGGCTGCGCAGGCGCATGGACAGCGTCGGCTGAGTGATGTGGCAGCGCGCTGCCGCCTGGCCGAAGTGTCGGGTCTCGTCCAGGGCAATCAGGAATTTCAGCTGTTTGATGTCCATCGTCGCTCCGCGGGCTGTACAGCCGGGGATTCTAGCGCGCCTGGCTTCGAACTTGCTTATTCCAGGCCTTCGATCAAGGTCCGGTAATCACCTACGGCGTTGAATTCCTCGGTGTCCTTGGGGCCCTTACGGCTGTCCGGCTCGCTGACCGCGAGCAAGTGCGCCACGCCGAAGCGCCGGGCGCTGCGCAGGATCGGCAAGGTGTCGTCGATAAACAGGCTGCGGGCCGGGTCGAAGTCGATATCGGCCTGCAAGGCGTCCCAGAACTGCGGGTCTTCCTTGGCGAAACCGTAGTCATGGGAACTGATCAAACGCTCGAAATACGGCGCCAGTTCGATGCGCTCCAGCTTCAATGACAAGGAATCGCGGTGGGCGTTGGTAATCAGGATGACCCGCTTGCCAGCCCGACGGATGGCTGCCAGGAAGGTATCGGCATCCGGGCGCAGCGCAATCAGATGGGCCGTCTCCAGCTTCAACTCACGCACCGGCAGCTTCAACTCGGCGCTCCAGAAGTCCAGGCAGTACCACTTCAACTGGCCGGCATGGTCCCTGAACAACGGCGTCAGCTCCTGCTCGGCCAGTTCCCGGCTGACACCATGCAGATCGGCATACCGCTGGGGCAGGTGCTCCATCCAGAAATGGTTGTCGTAGTGCAGGTCCAGCAGGGTGCCGTCCATATCCAGCAGAACGGTGTCGATGTCGCGCCAGGGCAATGAGGGCATGGGAAACTTCTCGAACGGTAAAGGATATCCGACACAGACAATCGGAAAAGCCACGGTATAGTAACCCGTTCACGCCCAGGAGCCGCCCCATGCGCCAGAAACCCACCGTCCTCGCCCGCGAAATCGTCGCCAGCAGCCGTTTGTTCCGTGTCGAAGAAGTGCAACTGCGCTTTTCCAATGGCGTTGAGCGGACCTACGAGCGCCTGGTCGGCCGAGGCGCCGGTTACGGGGCGGTGATGATCGTGGCGATGATCGATGCCGAGCATGCCCTGCTGGTGGAGGAGTATTGCGGCGGCACCGACGAGTACGAGCTGTCCCTGCCCAAGGGTCTGATCGAGCCGGGCGAGGACGTGCTGGCGGCGGCCGAGCGTGAACTCAAGGAAGAAGCCGGTTATGGCGCGCGGCAACTGGAGCACCTGACCGAACTGTCCTTGTCGCCCGGTTATATGAGCCAGAAGATCCAGGTGGTCCTGGCCACTGACCTGTATGAAGAGCGCCTGGAAGGCGACGAGCCGGAGCCGATGCGGGTCGAGCGCGTCAATCTGCGTGAGTTGTCCGCCCTGGTGCAGAACCCGCAGTTCAGCGAGGGGCGGGCCCTGGCGGCGTTGTACCTGGCGCGAGACCTGTTGACCCAGCGTGGAGTTTTTCAATCGTGAGTGAGTTTTTTTCGAATCTGCCGCACCCCTACCTGGCCCCGGTGATCGACCTGGCGCGCCGCGCCGGCGAGGTGATCCTGCCGTTCTGGCGGGCGAATGTGCAGGTCATGGACAAGGCCGATGCCTCGCCGGTGACCGCCGCCGATATCGCTGCCCATCACCTGATTCTCGATGGGTTGACGGCGCTGGACCCGAGCATCCCGGTGTTGTCCGAAGAGGACGCCGATATCGCCCTGGCCGTGCGGGCCGGCTGGCAGCGCTGGTGGCTGGTGGACCCGTTGGACGGCACCAAGGAATTTATCGCCGGTAGCGAAGAGTTCACGGTGAACATTGCCCTGATCGAGCAGGGCCGAGTGGTGTTTGGCGTGGTGTCGATGCCGACCAATGGTCGCTGCTATTTCGGCGGTGCCGGCCTGGGCGCCTGGCGTGCGGATGCCGACGCGGCGCCGCTGCCGATCCGGGTACGTGACGTGCCGGCGGCGGGCGAGGCGTTTACCGTGGTTGCCAGTCGCCGGCATTCGAGCCCGGAGCAGGAAAAATTGTTGGCGGGGCTGAGCAGTAGCTTGGGGGAACTGGCGTTGGCAAATATCGGCAGTTCGTTGAAGTTCTGCCTGCTGGCTGAAGGCGCGGCGGACTTTTATCCGCGCCTGGCGCCGACTTCGCAGTGGGATACGGCGGCGGCCCAGGGCGTGCTGGAAGGCGCGGGCGGCGAGGTGCTGGAGTTGAGCGGCGAACGCTTCAGCTATCCGCCGCGCGAATCATTGCTCAATCCGTTTTTCCTGGCGTTGCCGGCCAATGCGCAGTGGCGTGGGCAGCTGCCGGACTTGTTGCGTAGCTGAAAGCAGCGCCGAACCCTGTGGGAGCAGGCTTGCCCGCGAAGAGGCCTCGCAGCCTTGCGCCGTCTACACGGACACCGCCGCACTCCTCAGCGGTGCAGCACGTACTGCCCGCTGAAACGCACCGCCGCGTCCTCACTGCCCTCATTCACCACCCGCGTCTCCAGGGTCAACCGCGCCCGTCCATAACGCTGGTAAGTGGCCAGGAATTTCTTCCAGACCTTTTCCTGCGGTGCATCACAGATCGCCTGGGCATCCCCCGTCACCGGCAGTGGATAACCGATCTGCCCTTCCTGGATCACGATATGCCCATCCTCGATCCCGGCCTCGCGCAGGCTCAGGTGCAACCAGCCCCAGCCGGCCAGCACCGCGCCGCAATAGAGGCTGCCACCGAACATGGTGCTCTTGTGGTTGACGTTGGGTTCCAGCGGCAGGTGCAGGCGCAACTGCCCGGCCTGCCAATCCAGGACCTTCAGCTTCATGTCGCGGGTAAGCGGAATATCGTGATGGAGAACGGATTCCAGGTAACGACTGTCGCGGTTCATGCACTGACCTCTTGGCGGTGATTCATTCGAGTTCGTCGCTGGCGGCGGTGCCGACGCTGTCGAAGCTCAAACCGTGTTTGCGCAGCTTGTCGTGCAGAGTCTTGCGCGGAATACCCAAGGCTTCGGCCAGGCTGCGCAGCGAGCCGTGAGCGCGTGCCAGTTCGGCGGCGATCAGGGATTTCTCGAAGTGCTCCACCTGCTCGCTCAAGTTGCCGCCCGGGTGCCCGGCAATGTTCGTATCGAGATTTTCCGGCGTGTTGTCCAGGGCCAGTTCCAGGCCCAGGGCGAAGCGCTCCGCGGCATTTTGCAGTTCGCGGACATTGCCCGGCCAGGTATGCCGCAACAGCAGGCCGCGTTGCGCCGGTTGCAGGGTATGGGGCGGCAGGCCATGGCGCGCGCTGGCTTCGTCGGCAAAGTACTGGAACAGTATCAGCGCGTCTTCACCGCGTTCGCGCAGGGGCGGAATCCGCAGCGGCGCGACATTCAGGCGGTAGTACAGGTCAGCCCGGAAGCGCCCTTGGTCTGCCGCCTGGCGCAGGTCTTCCTTGGTGGCGGCGATCACGCGGATATCCAGGGGGATCTGCTGGTTGCCGCCGAGGCGTTCGACCACCCGCTCCTGCAACAGCCGCAGCAGCTTGACCTGTACGTCCAGGCTCATGCTTTCGATTTCATCGAGGAACAGGGTGCCGCCATTGGCGAATTCGAACTTGCCGATCCGGCGTTTCTGCGCCCCGGTAAAGGCCCCCGGTTCATGGCCGAAGAGCTCGCTTTCCACCACCGACTCGGCCAGTGCCCCGGCGTTGATCGCCACAAAGGGACCGTTGCGGCGGTTCGACAGGTCGTGCAGCGCCCGCGCCACGACCTCCTTGCCGGCGCCGGTCTCGCCGAGAATCAACACATCGGCGCGGGTCGCCGCCAGGGCGCCGATCTGTTCGCGCAGGCGCAGCATCAGCGGCGAGTGCCCGACCAGTCGCGCACTGAGTTCCTGGCGGTCACTCAACGCCAGGCGCAGGCTGCGGTTGTCCAGCACCAGGCGGCGCCAGGCCAGGGCCCGGCGTACGCTGTCGAGCAAAGCATCGCTGGCGAAGGGCTTCTCGAGGAAGTCATAGGCGCCGGCCCGCATGGCCTCTACGGCCAGGGGCACATCGCCGTGACCGGTGATCAGCAGCACCGGCAGTTCCGGGTCCTGGTCATGCAGCTCCTTGAGCAGCTCCAGGCCATCCATGCCCGGCATGCGGATATCGCTGACGATCACGCCTGGCCAGTCGCGCTCGATCTGCGCGGCCAGGCCCTGGGCTTCGGCCAGCGGCAGGATCTTCAAGCCGGCCAGGTCCAGGGTCTGGCTCAGGGCCTGGCGCAGGTGGGGATCGTCGTCGATCAGCACCACCTGGATCTGGTGGTCGATTTTCATACACTCGAGTCCTCGGGTGGTTGCAAGCTGACCCCGGGCGCGCCGGCGCGCATCCGCAGGGTGATCAAGGCGCCGCCGTCGCGGTGGTTGGCAAACAGTAACTCGCCACCGAAGGCGCGCATCAGCGAATCGCAGATCGCCAGCCCCAGGCCCAGGCCTTGGGTCCGCGTCTTGGTGGTGTAGAACGGCTCGCCGGCGCGGTCCAGGGCTTCCAGGCAGAAGCCCGGGCCATTGTCGCGAATCGTCAGGCTGACGCCCTGTTCGGAAGATTGCGCACTCAGCCAGAGCTTACGCGGCGGGCCCTTCTCAGTCAGGGCATCGAGGGCGTTGGCCAGCAGATTACCGAGCACCTGGCGTAGCCGGGTTTCGCCGGCCTGGACCCACAGGGCCGCCGCCGGCAGGTCGCGGATCAGTTCGACTTCCATGGCCCGCCGGCGCTTGGCCAGCAAGGCCAGGGCATCGTCCAGGGCCGGTTGCAGGGCCACGCTTTCCGGGGCATGCCGGTCGCGGCGGGCGAAGGCGCGCAGGTGGGCGATGATCGAGGCCATGCGTCCGGTCAGTTCGCTGATCAGCTTGAGGTTGCCGCGAGCGTCGTCGGTGCGTTGGTGGTCGAGCAGTACTTCGGCGTTTTCCGCGTAGCTGCGGATTGCCGCCAGCGGCTGGTTGAGTTCGTGGCTGATACTCGCCGACATGGTACCCAGGGCCGAGAGCTTGCCGGCCTGGACCAGGTCATCCTGGGCGCGCACCAGTTCCTGCTGGGCGTGTTCGCGCTCCAGCACTTCCTGTTTGAGACGACGGTTGAGGCCTTCCAGGTCGCTGGTCCGTTCAGCGACGCGCATTTCCAGCTCGCGTCGGGCCTTGGCCTCGAAGGCGATCCGCTCCAGGTAATGACGGCGCCGTTGCATCATCAGGCCGAGCAGCAGCATCAGCACCAGCAGGGTTGCGCCGCCGACCGCGACGACGGTGCGCACCGGACGGTCGACCAGGGTCCGCGGCGCGAGGATGCTCACGTTCCAGCCGGTTTCCTCGATCTGCTGGGTCTGGGTCAGCCAGGCATCGGGGTTGATGTTCAAGGGCTGGGGATTGCGGGTCGGGTAAGGTTGCACGGCGGTGATCGCATCGCGTTCCTGTTCGCTGAGCACGCGGGTCGAGCGGAAGCGCCATTCGGAGTGCGAGGTGAGAATGACCACGCCGTTATGATCGGTCATCATCAACTGCTCCGGGGTCCTGCCCCAGAGGCTTTCGGTGCGGTCCAGATCAACCTTGACCACCAGCACGCCGATGATCTTTTGCCCTTCATGCACGGCCGCGGCAAAGAAGTAGCCGCGTTTGCCCGACGTGGTGCCGAGACCGAAGAAACGCCCCAGGCGCCCGGCCATGGCTTCGGTGAAGTAGGGGCGGAAGGCGAAGTTGCGATTGACGAAGCTGTCGTGTTTGTCCCAGTTGGAGGCCGCCAGGGTCTTGCCGTTGGTGTCCATCAGGTACATCACTTCGGCGCCGGTCTGGGCGCAGATACTCTCCAACAGGTTGTTGGCATTGGTCAGGCGCAGGCTCTGGTCCGGCTCTGCCAGGGCGTCGCGCAGGGCCGGCAGGTCGCCGAGGATTTGCGGCAGGACCTCATAGCGGTGCAGGGTGCCCAGCAGGTTGGCGACATAGAGGTCGAGGGTCTGGCGGTTCTGGCTGACCAGTTCGTTGCGGTAGTAGCGCTCGGCCAGGTGCTCCAGCGGCCACAGCAGCGGCGCCAGGCACAGGAACAGCAGGGCGAGGCTGCGCCAGCGGGGTCTGCGGGGAAGGGTGGGGCTCGTGATCATGAAGAGAATGCGCCGGTAGAGTCCGACGCATTATGTCTCAGCCCTGCTCTGCAAGACACTCGCGTAATGCAGTGTGCCAGTCGGGCTGGGCAACCTGCCATTCGCGCAACAGGCGGCTGCAATCCAGGCGCGAGTTCAGCGGCCGGCGGGCAGGCGTCGGGTAGGCGCTGGAGGGGATGGCTTCGATCAGGGCGCAGGGCTTGTTCAGGGCCAGCAGTTGCTCGCCGATGGCCTGGGCAAAACCGAACCAGGAGGTTTCACCGCTGGCGGTCAGGTGATAGGTGCCCCAGGCCCCGGCGTGGCCGGCCTGCCAGCGTTCGATCAGGGCCCGGGTGCTGTTGGCGATGGTGCCGGCCCAGGTCGGCGCGCCGATCTGGTCGGCGACGATGCGCAGCTCCGGCTTTTCCTGCAACAACCGTTGCATGGTCAACAGGAAATTGCGCCCGTGATTGGAGTAGACCCAACTGGTGCGCAGGATCAGGTGCTGGCCCCGGGCCGCGGCGATGGCCCGCTCGCCGGTCAGCTTGCTGTCGCCGTAGACGCTCAACGGGTGGGTCGGGTCGTCTTCGGTGTAGGGTTCTTCCTTGCTGCCGTCGAACACATAGTCGGTGGAATAATGGATCAGCGGCACGCCCAGGTGGGCGGCTTCCTGGGCGAAGATGCCCGGCGCCGTGGCGTTGATGGCGAATGCCAGGTCGGGTTCGCTTTCGGCCTGGTCGACGGCGGTGTAGGCCGCCGCGTTGATGATCAGGTCGGGGCGCAGGGCGCGGACCTGTTGGCGAATCTGCTCCGGGTGCGCCAGGTCGAGCTGGTCGCGGCCCAGGACAATCAGTTCGCCCAGATCGGCGAGCCGCTGTTGCAGTGCGCGGGAGACTTGGCCGTGCTGGCCGCTGATAAGGATTTTCAGGGCTGAAGTACTCATTCGAACAAGTCGGCCTCGTGCAGGGTTTTACCGTTCAGGTCCTTCGCCGACAGCTGGGGGACACCGGCGAACTCCCAGTCGATGGCCAGGCTTGGATCGTCCCAGCGAATGCAGCGTTCGGCGCTGGGGGTGTAGTAGTCGGTAGTCTTGTAGAGGAACTCGGCGGACTCGCTGAGGACCACGAAGCCGTGGGCGAACCCCTCGGGTATCCACAGTTGGCGGTTGTTTTCGGCGGACAGGCGCACCGCCACCCACTGGCCAAAATGGGCTGAGCTGCGGCGAATGTCCACGGCCACATCCAGTACTTCACCGGCAATCACCCGCACCAGCTTGCCCTGGGTGTTTTCCAACTGGTAATGCAGGCCGCGCAGGACCCCTTGCTGCGAGCGCGAGTGGTTGTCCTGGACGAACGAAACGTCGAGTCCCGTCGCGTCCTGGAACGCCCGGGCATTGAAGCTTTCATAGAAAAAACCGCGCTCGTCACCAAAGACCTTGGGTTCGAGAATCAGCACCCCTGGCAGGCGGGTCGGCGTTGCTTTCATCGGTGTTCTCCCGCGACGGTATACAGGTATTGCCCATAACCGGTCTTGCCGAAGTATTTGGCCCGCTCCAGCAGATACTCACGGTCGATCCAGCCGTTCTGGTAGGCGATCTCTTCCAGGCAAGCGACTTTCAGGCCCTGGCGATGCTCGATGGTCTGCACGTACTGCGAGGCTTCCAGCAGGCTGTCGTGGGTGCCGGTATCGAGCCAGGCAAAGCCGCGCCCGAAGCGTTCGACATGCAGATCGCCGCGCTTGAGGTAGGCGTTGTTGACGTCGGTGATTTCCAGCTCGCCGCGAGGCGAAGGCTTGACCGCCTTGGCCACCTTGATGACGTCGTTGTCATAGAAATACAGGCCGGTGACCGCATAGCTGGACTTCGGCTTGGCCGGTTTTTCCTCGATGGAAAGGGCACGACCTTCGCTGTCGAAATCGATCACACCGAAGCGTTCCGGGTCCTTGACCCAGTAGCCGAAGACCGTCGCACCGCTCGGCCGCCGCGCGGCGTGTTTCAACTGGTCGCCAAAATGCTGGCCGTGAAAGATGTTGTCGCCCAGGATCAGGCACACCGGATCGTCGCCGATAAAGTCTTCACCGATCAGGAACGCCTGGGCCAGACCGTCCGGGGACGGCTGTTCGGCATAGCTCAGGTGCACCCCGAACTGGCTGCCGTCGCCCAGCAGGTTGCGGTATTGCGGCAGGTCCTGGGGCGTGGAGATCACCAGGATTTCGCGGATGCCGGCCAGCATCAACACCGAGATCGGGTAGTAGATCATCGGTTTGTCGTAGATCGGTAGCAGTTGCTTGGAAACGCCGAGGGTAATCGGGTGCAGCCGGGTACCCGAGCCGCCCGCGAGGACAATGCCTTTCATCATGCCAAGAGTTCCTTATGGTCAAGCGCGCCGAGGCGCTCTCCTTGATAGCTACCATCCTGGACGCGACGGCACCATTCCAGGTTCTCCAGATACCACTGCACGGTCTTGCGCAGACCGCTTTCGAAGGTTTCCTCAGGGGTCCAGCCCAGCTCGCGCTCGATCTTGCCGGCGTCGATGGCATAGCGCAGGTCGTGGCCCGGGCGATCCTTGACGAAGGTGATCAGGTCGGCGAATTTTTCCACGCCGGCCGGGCGCGTCGGCGCCAGCTCTTCCAGCAGGCCGCAGATCCCGCGTACCACATCGATATTCTTCTGCTCGTTATGGCCGCCGATATTGTAGGTCTCGCCCACCACGCCGTCGGTCACTACCTTGAACAGGGCGCGGGCGTGGTCTTCGACATACAGCCAGTCGCGCACTTGCAGACCGTCGCCATATACCGGCAGCGGCTTGCCGGCCAGGGCGTTGAGGATCACCAGCGGGATCAGCTTTTCCGGGAAGTGGAACGGGCCGTAGTTGTTCGAGCAGTTGGTCAGCAGCACCGGCAGGCCGTAGGTGCGGTGCCAGGCGCGGACCAGGTGATCGGACGCCGCCTTGCTCGCGGAGTACGGCGAGCTGGGGGCGTACGGGGTGTTTTCGGTGAACAGGTCATCGACGCCGTGCAGGTCGCCATACACTTCGTCGGTGGAAATATGGTGGAAGCGGAACGCGCTTTTTTCGGGTTCGGGCAGTTTCGACCAGTAGCCACGGGCGGCTTCCAGCAGGCTGTAGGTGCCGACGATATTGGTCTGGATAAAGTCCGACGGGCCGTCGATGGAGCGGTCGACGTGGGATTCGGCTGCCAGGTGCATGATGGCATGGGGTTCGAAGCGCGCCAGCACCGCGCTGACGGTGGCCTGGTCGACGATATCGGCCTGGACGAACTCATAGCGGCTGTCCGTGGCGATGCTGCTCAGTGATTCCAGGTTGCCGGCGTAGGTGAGCTTGTCCAGGTTAAGGACCTCGTGCTCGGTATGGCGGATCAGGTGCCGGATCAGGGCCGAGCCAATAAAACCGGCACCGCCGGTGACTAGAATTCGCATATCGGTGTGCCTTCTTTCTTAAGCAGACTCAAGCTGGATGGAGCATAGCTTGTGGGTAGGCGTTCGGCGGTGCAAGTGCGATGGCGATGTATCCATTTTCAGACGGCTGACTTTAGTGCCGTACTTGCGTCTTGGCGGCACCAATGGCGATATAGGCAGCCAATAAAAACTTCAGGGAGTCGTTCCATGTTGCTCACCACGTTGATTCACCGCGCCAGCCTGCCCAGCCCGAATGTCTCGGCGCAGCAGGCGCTGAACCTGCTTGAGGAGCACTATGGCCTCTCTGGAACGCTGCAGGCACTGGGTAGCCAACAGGACGTCAATTACCGTGTCGACAGCGACCAAGGCCGTTTTGTCCTGAAAATCTGCCATGGCGACTACGCCACGCTGGAATTACAGGCCCAGCATGCCGGCCTGGCTCACCTGGAGGGGCGCGCCGGCTTGCGGGTGCCGCGGGTGATTGCCGCGCGCAACGGCCAGGACCTGCTGTCCCTGGTGCTGGACGGCCAGCCTGTGCACGTGCGATTGCTGGAGTATATCGAAGGCCAGTCGCTGACCCATCTCAAGCATCTGGGCCGTGACCTGGTGGTGGGCCTGGGGCAACTCTGCGGGCAAATGGACCTGGCCCTGGCCGACTTCCAGCACCCGGGCTTGACGCGCACCCTGCAATGGGATCCCCAGCATGCTGCCGCATTGATCGAGCACCTGCTGCCGGTGCTTAAGGATACGGATCAGCAAACGCGGGTTCGTGACGCCGCCGCACAGGCCCGGCACCGTCTGCAGCCTCTGGTCGAGGCCTTGCCGGTCCAGGCCATTCATCTGGATATCACTGACGACAACGTGGTCTGGCGCCGTGATGCCCAGCGCCACTGGCAACTGCAGGGCGTGATCGACTTCGGCGATCTGGTCCGGACCTGGCGCATCGCCGACCTGTCGGTGACCTGCGCGGCGCTGCTGCACCATGCCGAAGGCGACCCCTTTGTGATTCTGCCGGCGCTCCAGGCCTATCACGCGGTCAACCCATTGCAACGCGAAGAACTGCTCGCACTCTGGCCGTTGATCGTGGCGCGGGCGGCGGTGCTGGTGCTCAGCGGCGAACAGCAGGTCGGCATCGACCCGGGCAACACCTACAGTCGCGATAACCTGGCCCACGAGTGGGAAATCTTCCAGGTGGCGACCTCGGTGCCATTTGAACTGATGGAGGCCGCGATCCTGACGGCCGTCGAAGAGCGCCTGGCGCCGGTCGCCGGCGAGGGTTTCGCGCCCTTGCTGCCCGGGCTGGTGGGCCGCGAGTTCGCCTTGATCGACCTGGGTGTGCTCAGCCCGCATTTCGAGGCGGGAAACTGGGAGCAGAGCGGCATCGACGAACGCTTGCTGGCCGAGGCGGCTGCGGCCCATGGCCTGGCGGCCAGTCGCTACGGACAATATCGCCTGTCGCGCACCCGGCCCGACAGCGCCAGCGAGCCGGACACCTTTCCCTTGCATGTGGACTTGCAGGTACCGGGCGGCACCACCGTGGAGTCGCCATTTGCCGGGACCCTGCGGATCATGGCCGATGGCGCCCTGCTATTGGCCAGCGCGCAACTGAGCGTGCGGCTGTGGGGCGTGAAGGCGTCCCTCAGGTCCGGTGCCGCCGTGGTCAAGGGCCAGGTACTGGGCGAGGCCGGCGGTGCTCTGCGGGTGCAACTGTGCCGCCACGCCGATCTCACTCCACCGTTGTTTTGTACACCGTCGCGGGCCGCCGCCTGGCAGGCGTTGTGCCCGTCGCCGGCGACCTTGCTGGGACTGGCCTGCGATGCCGAGCCCGAGCTGGACTCGGCGGACCTGCTGGCCCGCCGGGACGCCAGCTTCGCCCGCACACAAAAGCACTACTATGTCGACCCGCCGCGCATCGAGCGCGGCTGGCGCAATCACCTGATCGACATGCAGGGCCGTTCCTACCTGGACATGCTCAACAACGTCGCCGTGCTGGGCCACGGTCATCCGCGCATGGCCGCCGAGGCGGCGCGGCAGTGGTCGCTGCTCAATACCAACTCGCGCTTCCACTACGCCGCCGTGACCGAGTTCTCCGAACGACTGCTGGCCCTGGCGCCGGACGCCATGGACCGGGTGTTCCTGGTCAACAGCGGCACCGAGGCCAACGACCTGGCGATTCGCCTGGCCTGGGCCTACAGCGGCGGACGCGACATGCTCAGCGTGCTGGAGGCCTACCACGGCTGGTCGGTGGCGGCGGATGCGGTGTCCACTTCCATCGCCGACAACCCCAAGGCCCTGAGCAGCCGCCCGGACTGGGTGCATCCGGTGACCGCACCCAACACCTATCGTGGGGCGTACCGCGGCAGCGCCAGTGCGCCGGACTACGTGCGCAGCGTGGAACACAACCTGGCCAGGCTGGCGGAAGAAAATCGCCAGTTGGCGGGCTTTATCTGCGAGCCGGTGTATGGCAATGCCGGCGGTATCTCGTTGCCGCCGGGTTACTTGCAGCAGGTCTATGCGCTGGTCCGGGCCCAGGGCGGCGTGTGTATCGCCGATGAGGTGCAGGTCGGCTACGGACGCATGGGCAAGTTCTTCTGGGGTTTCGAGGAGCAGGGCGTGGTGCCGGATATCATCACCATGGCCAAGGGCATGGGCAACGGCCAGCCCCTGGGCGCGGTGATCACCCGCCGGGAGATCGCCGAGGCGCTGGAGGCCGAGGGTTATTTCTTCTCGTCTTCCGGCGGCAGCCCGGTCAGTTGCCGGATCGGCATCGCCGTGCTCGACGTGATGGCCGAGGAAAAACTCTGGGAAAACGCCCAGGTGGTGGGCGACTATTTCAAGGAGCGCCTGGAGGCACTGATCGACCGCTATCCGCTGGTGGGCGCGGTGCACGGTTCCGGTTTCTACCTCGGCGCGGAGCTGATCCGCAACCGCGAAACCCTGGAGCCGGCGACCGAAGAGACCGCGCTGCTGTGCGATCGCCTGCGTGAACTGGGGATCTTCATGCAACCGACCGGCGACTACCTCAACATCCTCAAGATCAAGCCGCCGATGTGTACCAGTCGTCGTAGCGTGGATTTCTTTGTCGACATGCTGTCCAAGGTGCTCGACGAAGGCCTGTAAAAAGCATCGCCGGCTTGCCGGCGATAGCGATAGATCAGTCAACATAAATCTCGATTCTTATCGGTAAAAATAACATCCGATACATCTATTTTTAATTTTTTATCTTTAAAAGCCGATTTTTATCGGCTATAAAGTCGCCATCACCTTGGCCGGACCCATCACGCCCGGCTATTCTCAATCTGTCATCGGTCGATGCCTAGAATCGCCCACCGCATTCGCCCAGGAGATGATCCATGAGTCGTATCGTTACCGTTGCCGCCACCCAGATGGCCTGTTCCTGGGATCTCGAAGCCAATCTCGAAACCGCCGAGAAACTGGTGCGCGAAGCGGCCGCCAAAGGCGCGCAGATCATCCTGATCCAGGAACTGTTCGAAACCCCGTACTTCTGCCAGAAGCCGAACCCGGACTACCTGCAACTGGCGACCCCGGTGGAAGACAACATCGCCATCAAGCACTTCCAGAAGGTTGCCAAAGAACTGCAAGTGGTGCTGCCCATCAGCTTCTTCGAACTGGCCGGCCGTGCGCGCTTCAACAGCATCGCGATCATCGACGCCGATGGCAGCAACCTCGGGGTTTATCGAAAAAGCCATATCCCGGACGGCCCTGGCTACCACGAGAAGTACTACTTCAATCCGGGCGACACCGGTTTCAAAGTGTGGGACACCCGCTACGCGAAGATCGGCGTGGGCATCTGCTGGGACCAGTGGTTCCCCGAATGCGCCCGCAGCATGGCCCTGCAAGGCGCGGAAATCCTCTTCTACCCGACCGCCATCGGCAGCGAGCCGCACGACAAGAGCATCTCTTCGCGTGACCACTGGCAGCGCGTGCAACAAGGTCATGCCGGCGCCAACCTGATGCCGCTGATCGCCAGCAACCGCATCGGCAACGAAGAGCAGGACGGCTACGACATCACCTTCTACGGCTCCTCATTCATCGCCAATCAATTCGGCGAGAAGGTCGAAGAACTCAACGAAACCGAAGAAGGCATCCTGGTCCACCGCTTCGACCTTGATGAACTGGAACACATACGCAGTGCCTGGGGCTCGTTCCGCGACCGCCGACCGAACCTGTACGGCGCACTGAAAACCCTCGACGGATCCCTGGAGTCCTGATCGCCATGACCACTTTGAACAGCACACCACGCGCCGACGGCTTCCATATGCCCGCCGAATGGGCGCCACAAACCCAGGCCTGGATGATCTGGCCCGAGCGCCCGGACAACTGGCGCCTGGGCGGCAAGCCGGCGCAGGCCGCCCATGCCGCCGTGGCCCGGGCCATTGCGCGTTTCGAACCGGTAACGGTGGCGGTGTCCGCCGCTCAGTATGAAAACGCCCGGGCGCGTCTCGACGTGCCGAATATCCGTCTGGTGGAAATGTCCAGCGACGACGCCTGGGTCCGCGACAGCGGCCCGACCTTTGTCATCAACGACCAGGGTGAAGTGCGCGGCGTCAACTGGGGCTTCAATGCCTGGGGCGGCTTCGACGGCGGCCTCTATGCGCCGTGGAACCGCGACGAACAGGTAGCCGGCAAGATCCTCGAAATCGAGCGCTGCCCGCGTTACCAGACCGAAGGCTTCGTGCTCGAAGGCGGCTCGATCCATGTCGACGGCGAAGGCACGGTGATCACCACCGAGGAATGCCTGCTCAATCGCAACCGCAACCCGCACCTGACCCGCGAAGCCATCGAGCAGGTGCTTGCCGAGCACCTGGCGGTGGACAAGGTGATCTGGCTGCCGGACGGCTTGTTCAACGATGAAACCGACGGCCATGTGGACAACTTCTGCTGCTACGTGCGCCCGGGTGAGGTGTTACTGGCCTGGACCGACGATCCGCAAAACCCGAACTACCCACGCTGCCAGGCGGCCATGAAGGTGCTGGAAAGCAGCCGTGATGCCAAGGGGCGCACCTTTACAGTGCACAAAATGCCGATTCCGGGGCCGCTGTATGCCACTGAAGAGGAGTGCGCCGGAGTGGACGCGGTGGCGGGCAGTCAGGAGCGTAATCCCTCGGTGCGCCTGGCCGGCTCCTACGTGAACTTCCTGATCGTCAACGGCGGCATCATCGCGCCGAGCTTCGATGACCCGCAGGACAGCGTGGCCAAGGAAATCCTGCAGAACCTGTTCCCCCAACACGAGGTGGTGATGGTGCCAGGGCGCGAGTTGTTACTGGGGGGCGGAAATATCCATTGCCTTACACAACAACAACCTGCACCACACAAAGGTTGAGTGAAGTTGTAACAAAAGAGGCATTGCTACAAATGATGGCACTTTTCAATCACCGTTAAGCGACCCCCTGTCAAACCCGCAGCCCTTACAGACTGCGGGTTTTTTTTGGTTTTCCGACTGCTGAACTGGCACTTTGGCATAGCTCTTGTATCGGCTTGGTTTATATGACGGAGCGTTTTCTACAATTCAACGTTCTGTCATAAACCTTAAGTAAGTTAGCCGCTCATGAACCAGGAGAGCGCTGAGATGAACGTAGCCAGTGAGCGGGTTTCGCACCCTCTGTCGGTGACGAGCGAGTCGCTTCAAGTCCTGGCTCAGTGGTTGAAAAGCAATGGAACGCGTACCACCCGTGCTCAGGATCCTCGTCGGATGATTACCGACCGTTACCCCGCAGGCTTGTTCAGCGATGCTGAATTGGAGGTCTTGCTCGGGGTTTTACAGGGTTAAAAGGACTTTGCAGAAAAACGCCGCTGGCCGGAGCGATCCGGGCAGCGGCGTTTTTTTATGGCTGTTCCCTGGGGGGCGGGTCGGTTGATTCGACCGGTTTGCGCAATAAACCAGGAGTCATTCCGGCGTTTTTCGATGGGCCGCCAGCGACTAGTCTGGAGGTATCGAACTCATTGATACCTTCGGGAGATCTCCATGGCTGCCACGAGCGTCCTTCACTACATCTACGATCCCTTGTGCGGCTGGTGCTACGGCGCCAAACCGCTGATCCAGGCCGCCAGTCAGGTGTTGCCCGTGGCCTTGCATGGCGGCGGCATGATGGCCGGTAACAACCGCCAGTTCGTCTCCTCTAACCTGCGCGACTACGTCATGCCCCACGACCGGCGGATTGCCGAGTACACCGGCCAACCGTTTGGCCAGGGCTATTTCGAGGGGTTGCTGCGTGACTCGTCGGCGATCTTCGATTCCACGCCGCCGACCCGTGCAGTCCTCGCGGCTGAACAACTGCAAGGGCGCGGGCTGGAGATGCTGGGCCGCCAGCAGACCGCGCACTACGTCGAGGGGCAGCGCCTGGCCGATGTGGAGGTCCTGCTGGCGTTGGCCGCCGAACTGGGCTTTGAAGCGCAAGCGTTCAAGGCCGCTTTTGAGCGGAACAGCGATGCGGTGGCGGTGGAACATTTCAAGCAAAGCCGTGCCTTGTTGTCCCGGGTCGGCGGCCAGGGTTTTCCGACCCTGGCGCTGGAGCAGGAGGGGCGTTTCAGCCTGATCGATATCGGTCCTTACCTGGGCAAACCCGACGCCTTCGTCGCCTGGCTCAGTCAATCGCTGGCGCCCGCCACCCCGGCCGCCACGGGGCCATCCTGTGGCCTGGAGGGGTGTTCGTCCTGAAACAGGCGAGGTCATGAGGGGAAAGCGACGTCGCCCGGAGATAAAGGACGGTCGGTGGCGGATATGCCTTTTTTCGAGGTTGTCTCGCTAATCCCTTCTATTCTCAGGTGTTTCACGAAATTGACACAATACTCGTGTCGCGGATAGGATTCGCCCTACGCCTGTGGCTATACGCCATACACTTAAAATAATAAAAGGCCCGCTGCATTCATTGCAGGCGGGTCTTTTTGTTTTTGCGTGAAGCATCAACACAACATTTCAGCTCGAAGCCGCAGGGCGTTTCATCCAGAGATTAAGGAATAAAACATGTTGAACAAACGGATCGGCCTGCTCGCATTGGGCATCCTCGGCGCTACCCAGGCCATGGCCAGTGACCAATCGGACTCCAAGGGTTTCGTTGACGACAGCCACCTGAACGTCCTGCTGCGTAACGCCTACATCAACCGCGATTACAAAAGCGGCGCCGACGACAAGATCGAATGGGGCCAAGCGGCTATCGCTACCTTCAAGTCCGGCTTCACCCAAGGCACCGTAGGTGTGGGTGTTGATGCTTTCGGCCAGTACGCTGTGCGTCTGGACGGCGGTCGCGGCGAAACCGGCGCGCAAGGCATCGACTTCTTCAAGAAGGACAACAACGGCAACCCGGCCAAGGACCTGGCTCAGGGCGGCGCCGCGGTTAAATTCCGTCTGTCCAACACCGTGCTGACCTACGGTGACCAGATGCCGGCTCTGCCGCTGCTGAACTACGACAACTCCCGCCTGCTGTCGGAAAGCTACACCGGTACCTTGATCACCTCCAAAGAGATCAAAGGCCTGGAACTGAATGCCGGTCACTTCACCGCCGAATCGCGCAAGAGCGCCGAAGGTCGTGACAGCGGTGGCCTGAAAGGCATCGACATCCTGGGTGGTAGCTACCAGTTCACCGATCAGTTCAAGGCAGCCTTGTACGCTTCCGACGTCGACGAAGTGCTGAAGAAGCAGTACCTGAACCTGAACTACGTGTTCCCGATTGCGTCCGACCAGTCCCTGACCCTGGACTTCAACGGCTACCGCACCCAGCTGGACCGTGGCTACGCCGCGGAGCAGAACGCTCAAGGTCGCGACAACAAGATCTGGAGCCTGGCTGCTACCTACGCCCTCGGCGCTCACTCGTTCACCATCGCCCACCAGAGCAGCACCGGTTCGAGCGTGCTGGGCTACCCGTACGGCGGTTACCAGCAAGGTCAGGGTCGCGTTGGCGACGGTGGCAACACCATCAACCTGGCGAACTCCTACTGGTCGGACTTCAACGCTGCTGACGAGCGTTCCTGGCAGGTGGGCTACGGTCTGGACTTCGCCACCTTCGGCGTTCCTGGCCTGACCTACAACGTGGCCTACGTCCGTGGCGACAACATCACCACCTCCACCAGCACCGGTGGTACCGAGCGCGAGTTCTTCAACCAGGTCAAATACGTGGTCCAGAGTGGCCCGGCGAAAGACCTGAGCGTGAAGCTGCGTAGCTCGATCCTGCGTGTCTCGGAGAAATCCAGCGAGTACAACGTGGGCGGTAACGAAGTACGTGTGTTCGTCGACTACCCGATCAACGTGTTCTGATCGAGCGACATGGCTGTAGCGACCTGATCCCAGGTTGAAAAAAAACGCCCCGACTGGTTCGGGGCGTTTTTGTTTGTGCGCGCGCTTGCGAGTAATCTGTCGGCTTTGTGAGCCAATGCATTCCTTGCAAGCGAGACCCGGGCGCCATGACCCTCAGAACCTTTATCGCCCGTCGCCGCTGGTTGTCCCTGGGATTGCTGGCGGTTTTTCTTGCCGTCGGGCTGCCTTATGGCTGTTCGCGGCTGGCTTATAAAGAGCGCGAGTTGCTGTTCAATGTCCAGCCAGGCACGGCGAGCTGGTTCAGCGGCGTACCGGCGGGGGTCAGGGAGCTGCGGATTCCCATCAGCGACGGGCTGGCCGGTTCCGACTATCTGCATGCCTGGTGGTGGCCGTCGAGCCGGGCGAATGCGCCGGCCATCCTCTACCTGCACGGCACCCGTTGGAACCTGACGGCGCAGGTCGGGCGGATCACCCAATTGCGCGACCTGGGTTTCTCGGTGCTGGCCATCGACTATCGCGGTTTCGGCGACAGCCCCGGCAGCCTGCCTTCCGAGCGCAGCGTCTACCAGGACGCGGACAATGCCTGGAAGCGCCTGGTGCAACTGCAACCCGATGTCCACAAACGTTATATCTACGGCCACTCCCTGGGTGGCGCGGTGGCGGTGGACCTCGCCGAACGTCTGGCCGGCGACAAGGCGGCGCCCAAGGCCACGGGCTTGATCATCGAGTCGACCTTTACCGACCTGGGCGATGCGGCCCGGGCGGCGATCCCGACCTCGCTGCCGGTCAGCTGGATTCTCTCGGAGAAATTCGACTCCATCGACAAGATCAACCAGATCGATATCCCGGTGCTGATCGTCCATGGCACCGACGATCCCTATGTCCCCTCGCGCTTCAGCCAGGCCCTGTATGAAGCTGCCGTGCAGCCCAAACAATTGCTGCTGATAAAGGGCGGTAACCATATCAACAGCATGACCCTTGGCAGCCGCGAATATGCCAAGGCCTTGCGGCAGGCATTCGAAGGTTTTGCGTCGCCCGTGGCGCGATAACGTTTCGGGCAAAAAAAACGCGCAAACCCCAATAGACATTGCGTTCCGTGGATAAGGTACTAGCTTTATGCCTGCACGGATTGCAGCTGTTGGATGCTTATGCCATTGCGCCTGCTCCCCGCCTCTTTCCTGTGCCAAAACCACGAAGTTCACGGTTGCTCCGCAGGAGAAACACCATGACAGGAATGCGCAAGGACAGGCCCCTTTATCCGTACGCTCTGGGGCTGCTGGCCCTGGGAGTGATGGGGGCCGCCACCACGGCACAGGCAGTGGAAGCCTCCCGGCTGTTCAACAACCCGCCGCCCCTGGAACAGCAGGCACCGACGGCCAAGGTGGTGGAGGGCACGTTGATGCTCAAGTCCACTCCCACGCCCTTGGCACCCCAACCCCATGTCGGGCGTGAGCGGCAGTTGGACCTGATCATCAAGTACACCAAGAACGAGATATTCGATCCGGCCACGGGCGCGCAAGTGCCGGTGATGTTGCGTAGCTACGTCGGCACCGGTGTCGACCCCAAGGCACCCTTTATCGCCCCCACCATCGACGTGACGCCGGGCGACACCGTCCGCATCAGCCTCAACAACCAGTTGCCCCCCGACCCCAGCTGCACCGCCCACGACAGCAGGCCGGACGTGCCGCACTGCTTCAACGGCACCAACCTGCATTCCCACGGGTTGTGGGTCAGCCCCACCGGTAACAGCGACAACGTGCTGCTGTCGATCAACCCCGGGGTCAGCTTCCAGTACGAATACAACATCCCGGCCGACCACCCGGCGGGCACCTTCTGGTATCACCCGCATCGCCATGGTTCCACCGCGATCCAGGTCGCCAGCGGCATGGCCGGTGCGCTGATCATCCACGGCGATCGCAAGCCGACGGCCGACACCAACGGCGATATCGACACCCTGCTCAAGGGCGCTGATGGCAAGTCTTTCAAGGAACGCTTGCTGGTGTTCCAGCAAATCCCCTATGCATGCCGGGACACGGCCGACAAATTCCGCTACAAGCCGGTGAGGGACAAGGACGGCAATATCGTCAAGGACAAGGATGGCAAGGACAAGATGACCCTGGACTGGACCTGCAAACCGGGCGAGGTGGGGGTTGTCGAGTCGTTCGACCAGTTGCAGCCTTCCAGTTGGCCCGACTCGGGGCGCTACACCAGCGTCAACGGCCTGGTCCAGCCGATCTTCGACGATGCACGGCCCGGTGAGGTAGAACGCTGGCGCCTGGTCCACGCGGGGATTCGCGACACCATCCGGCCGCTGTTCCGCAAACTCAAGGACAGCGCCAAGCCGGCCAGTGACAAGGGCATCGCGGCCCTGGCGTCGGCCAATTTTATCGAAGAGCAATGCACCGGCCAGCCGGTCGAATACCAGGTGATCGCCTCCGACGGCCTGACCATGGAACAGGCCCAGAGCCGTCAGGTCATCACCCTGCAGCCGGGGTATCGCAACGATCTGCTGATCGTCTTTCCCGAGCCTGGGCGTTACTGCGTGACGGATGAACCTTCCACGGCTTCAGGCGGGGTCAGCCAGCAGGCCAACGGTCGTCAATTGCTCGGCTTTGTCGATGTGGGCCCTGGGGAGAAAGTGGCGAACACCAAGGCTCGCCTGACTGAGGAACTGCTGGCGGCGGCGGAGCGCAACATGCCGGCGGACATCAAGGCCACGGTGGTGGCGGATCTGAAAAAAGACCTGCGCTTTGACAAGTTCATCCCGCACCCGAGCATTGTCGACAGCGAAATCAAGGGTGAACAGAAACTGGTGTTCCTGATCGATACCAAGGACCCGAACCACACCAAGTTCGCCGTGGGCACTACGGCGGAAAATGCCGTGCCTTATCAGCCGGGGGTGATCGATCGTCATCTGAAGCTGGGGGATGCGCAAACCTGGATCCTGCAATCGGCGTTTGCCAGTCATCCGTTCCATATTCATGTGAACCCATTCCAGATCGAGAAAATCATCGGCCCGGATGGCGTGGATCTCAGTGAGCCGGGTGCGGTGGACAAGACGGACAAGAACGACGCGCAATATGCGGGGATGAAAGGAGTGTGGAAAGACACGTTGTTCGTCAAAGGCAAGACGGATGGCAGCGGGATGTACACCTTGTATGTGCGGACTCGGTACCAGCGCTATATCGGTGAGTTCGTGCTGCATTGCCACATTCTTGATCATGAGGATCAGGGGATGATGCAGAACGTGAGCATCGAGCTGCCGGATGGGGTGGGGGGGACTACGATGGGGGCGCATCACTGAGGCGAAAGAGCTCGGCCTTTTCTGATGGCTAAGGTATGAAATCGGCCCTGCTTACGGTTGTGTGAGGAGGGCCGTGTCATTTGGGGCTTGGAAATATGTGAAATTATGCTGGAAAACATAATTATGGTTTTTCACATAATTTGGCATAACCGGACCTCCGGAATGCGGATGGTGTCTTGGTTTCAGGATCAGTTGAATGACCCAGGCAGCCTCATTTTCTCAAGTCCAGTTCACGTAGAAGTGCATCCACCTGCCCGAATGCATCCTGTTGCCATTGATCCGCTGTTCGCTCACCCAGGATCTGCGTGTCCTCGACAAACCGGCGCACGGAGGTGGGCCCATAGCCTTCGACCACATCAAATTTATCGGCGATGTATCGGAACCCCTGCTCACCACTGTCCCGTTCCAGCACCGGGCGGCATTCGCGAGCGAGTGCTTCAATGCCGTCAGGGTAGTTTCGAACGCAATAGTAGATGTCGTAGGCATCTTTCTGTTTGTGTCGGCCGGCCAGCGCATAGCCCTTCATCGCCAGCAAGGCGGGAATGGAGCACACCGCGATTTCTACGCGGTTTTTACCGCCCGTTGGCATGGGGCCTTCAATAGCCACCATTTGGTAGAAACGCATTGCCAGGTCAGCACCATCGGCACGCTGTACCGCGAAGTCACTCAGGATCGGCGGCACGTTGCGAATGATCTCGGCATCGCGGGGCATTAGAAAGTCTACGATCACGTCGATGGGAGCATCGCCCTCCTGCACGGTGATCTGGCGGCTCAGTTGAAAGCGTCTCAGCTCGCCACGTTGCTGATAGCCATGTCCCATCAGAGTACCGATCAATGTCGCGTACTCCCCATCACCCAGCGCCTCGGCATCCAGGCTCAGATCAATATCCAGTGTTCCCACATGCTGCATATCCTCATTGGCGAGCAGCAGCCAAGGGACGGCGCCGCCGATGACCGCGAACTTGCCGCGGAAGCTGCCAAGGATCTGGCCGATCTCCACCAGCACGGTCTTGACTGCGTTGGTGGTCCGATCATCGTAGTCGGCCGCAGATTGCGGCTCTTTTGATATCACTGGCTCCATCTGAATTTTTCCTGTCGTAGGTAATGGGCGGCTTCTTGTCCGCGCTCCCCTGCGATGGAAAGATCCAGATAGGTTTGGATGGGGTCGGTGCACAGGACACCGGGGGAGGGCTCAACCGTATCGAAGAGTAGGGCTTTATCCTTCGGCAAGGTAATGACGATATTGTCTCCTTTGGTAACTGGAGTCAGCTGTAGCGCCTCTTTCAGCACCTCCAGCCCTTGGTGATCGGCGTAAAAATGCAATGTGCCAACCCGGGCGTAAGGGGCGATCCAGTTCGAGGCGGAGAACGAAGAAAAACAGCCATGGCCCTTTAAATCCTGATTGAACGCGCGGCGTGCTGCGTCCTCTAGAAGGGAGCCATGCAAGGGGCTATAAAAGCGCTTTCGCTCGCCAAGTGGGGCTTCGTAGCCTGAGCTCCAGGCGTCCAGCAACTCGTCGGGGGCAGATAGATACAGGCCAGCGCTCGTGGTCCGTGCCCATTCCCGATCCAGCAGGGCGGTTCGTACATTGCTGACGTGTCCCAAGCTCACGCCGGTAGCTTCGACCAGCTCAGTGACTCGCCATGCTTTCTCTGGTTCACGCAGCATGGCGCGCAGCAGTCGTGCCGATTTAGGCTTGAACAAGGATTTGAGCGCTCGGTGCTCGGTGGTTGGCTTGTCGGTGACCTGGCGTTCGATAAAGACCCCATCGAACGCTATCCAGGCATTACCTTGCAGGTCGAGGAATCCCACCTGTTTATCGCGGCACATTGCTCTGGTCGCAGGTGACAGGTAGGGGGCTACAAGTACCGGGATGGAGTTTTTTTTGTAGGCGACATGTTCATGCAATTGCAGAAGGGCGTTGCGTACGTGTCGCGGCTGTCCGTTGGGCAGCACCTTGCAGACCAACGTATGTGCCGTTTTCGCCGTTTTGATGTGAGCGAGCAGATCGGCAGCGTCGGTCGCCTC
Source organism: Pseudomonas sp. MWU12-2345 (assembly GCF_023242385.1). NCBI lineage: Bacteria > Pseudomonadati > Pseudomonadota > Gammaproteobacteria > Pseudomonadales > Pseudomonadaceae > Pseudomonas > Pseudomonas sp. MWU12-2345. Next base: position 93,973 of record NZ_JALLJA010000022.1, read on the forward strand.
GGCAACGTTCTGCTCCAGGCTTTCGATCTCGATGATCGATACCTGGCTCAGAAGCTGGTGCAAGGCTTCGCGGGCTTGAGTGATCATCTCTTTCATAGAAAACCTATATTTCAGCGTTTGCTGAAATTAGTTAGTTTAGTGAAATAAGTCAAAATTTCACCAATTCTGCCTATTTCAACGTTTGCTGAAATGGCGCGGTTTTCGTGGGGCACGCTGGGCATGCAGCGTTGCCAGCTACCCATACACATTCGGCTGCGGTAAGCGGGTATGACAATGAACTGCGTTGGCGTGAGCTCGAAACGGCGGAACTCAATGGCGACGAGATCAGCCTGCATACCAATCCCGTCGAGCGGGCATTGTTCTGGGGCTCGTTCAAGCATGAAGTGCAATCTATATCAGCAGTCACCGCTTTTGATGGCTGCTGAGTTTCCCAATACAGGAGTCCCCGTGATGGTAGTCGCCGAGAAAGCCAGTCGGTCCCTGTCCACTTGGATAGACGAAGAAGAGCTCCGTCGGATGACCTACGAAGCTTTGGCCGATGTTGATGCCGGTCGTTTTATTGAGCACCAGACGGTCCAGACCTGGGTCAGCGGTCTCAGTATCGATATCCGCAACTGCGGGCCTTACAATGGCGTACTCCCTTCAAGGTGATCTGTGAAACCTGGACTCAAATCCAGACCGTTTCACAATTAATCCTCACCCTCTCATTTCGGGACCGAACACCTAGGTGCTTTCCGTGCTGGGGATGTAGCATTCGGGGGAGGTGACGTGAGAAATAGGATCTGCGCTTAGGCAAGCATCGCCGCCAGAAATAAATCTCTTCTCTTTGACTGGTATTGTTGGATTTTATTGTTGCTCGAGTTTAGCGGAAATGCTCGACTCGTTTGAGTTTTGGTGTGGGCGAGGTAGCTTGGTTGAGTTGAGAGTAAGTTTGCTATTGTTTTTGTGTGTTTTTTGTAAATAGGTTGTTCCACTCCTGGATCAGGAATATGTCGTGATAATTTCTCTCGCATAAAGATTGAAGCGTGTTGAGCTTTTCTTGGTCTTTTTCAGACAGGTTTGTGATTTCAACAGTGGGGCATTTGTCTCTTTTTTCTAGCGCGGGGGTTAGAAGTTTGTTTGAGTTCAGCATTCTAAATGCAGGGGCGCTCAATTGGTCACCGGCCTTTGAGGTGAAGTGAATCGGGGCACTGACGTCAATGATTTCGACAGCCCACTTCCTAATATCATCATCTCCGCCCGTGCGGGGTTCTTGTAGGATTTTTAGAGCCATTTGGACGTAATCCTTACGTATTCCGGTTTCTGAAATAGAGCGCTGTGCACTCCAGCCAGCAACTGCAATTATTAAGGGTATTACTATTAAGGCAAAGGTTTGTGCTAGCTTATAACTCTTGTCAAGTGCTGATTCGGAAAGCGCTTTTTTTAATGGGTTTTTATAATTTCTTTTTAGGGGGTCGTGGTTTTGCAACGGTATGTTCCTTTTTGTAGGAAGCTAATATTTTTTGCCTTTGCCGAATCCATCGATCTCAGCGATAGTCCACTTCACCCAACTCTATCAGCTCATGTCCGAAAGCTAACTATAGGCCTTGCCTTACTCTGCACTTGGGAAATTTCGAACAGCCCCAGAATTGCTGTCCTGCCTTCGTGCCAGAATTCACGGTGCGGATCACCAGCTTGTTGCCGCATTTCGGGCATTGCCGCTCGGCGTTTGGGTCGCTACGGCGTTTCAGGTTTTGTACATGTTCGCGGTGGGTCGCGAGGGATGGGGCGCGCCGGCTGGTTTGCAGGGCCAGCATGAGGGCGTCGACTTCGGCCTCACTGAATACCCTCTGCTGGAATGATTTGATGTAGCGGATAAAGCCAATGCCCTGGGTGACGTTGGTCGGCATCTGAGTCTTGAAGGTGCTGCCGCCGATGAAGGTGATGACCGAGTGCAGGTGCGCGGCGCTAACGCCAAGGGTGGCTTCCAGGGCTTTGAGGTGTTTGTAGTTCTGTCGCAGTGGGTTCTGGAACTTGAACGTGCGTTTGTAGAGCTTTTGCGTCCACTGTGGCTGGTTCTCGCTGCCAAAAATCCAGCCCCTCATGTTCTTCGTTTCCAGCACGAAGATACCGTAAGGCGAGAGGAAGACGTGGTCGATCTGCGTGGTGCCGTCAGGTGTGCTCAAGGTGACGTTGTGCAGACGGCGGTAGGTCTGCTTATCCAGTTGCCAATGGGCGAACAGACGCACCAGGAGTTCGCCGATCTGACCCTTGACCCAAGGCAACTTGAGCAAGCCGATCAGCAGAATCAGCGGGATCAGCCAGCCAAACGTGCTCCAGAGCTGCGCGATGATGGGGGTGAAGTCCATTTCTTAACCTTCAGCAATTCAAAGAGTCCTTCAGCGCTGAGCGGCTGTAGCGCCGCTGGTAGCTGTTTTGGCGATGGTGATGCAGGTGCTACAGGTAGCGAATCCAACGACCAAAGAAGCCTGAGCCATCATATTGGCATTATCGACGTTTAGAAAGTCGGAATTAACCAAGTGCTTTCAGTGGGGCTCGCGCAAAGGGTAACGCCGTGGCTTGTCCCCGCCACGGTTGATAACCCGAGGTACCTAGTGGTGCGTCATTGCGCCAAAAAAATCTAAACCCATCTTGTTGTTTCTACGATGTTTAAACGTTTATTGCCGGAGCCATCCTGCCGCCGGCTTGGGCCTGGCCGCCAGCGAACTAAACTGGATGTACCTCTGAAGCAGATGTCTCCAGAGAGGTCAGGAGGTGTCAGATGGCCATTTATGATACTTATCGGGAAATTGAAGAGGCCCTCGGTGTGGTACCGGAGTGGATCAAGCAGATGCCGGAAGGTGGAGCGAACGGATTCTGGGGAGTGGCTCGGGACTTTTGGCTGGCAGATACCAAAATCCCGAATAAGTACAAGGAGTTGATTGGTCTGGCGGTCTCCGGGGCAACCCGTTGTAAGTACTGCACCCTGTTCCATACCGAAGCCGCGCGCTTGTTTGGCGCAAGCGACGAGGAAATTTCCGAAGCCAGCTTGATGGGCGCGGTGACCATGATGGGCAGCACCTTTATTAACGCCCAGCAAATCGACTACGAGCAGTTCCGCCAGGAAACACTGAGTATCGTCCGCTATGTCAAAGATCACTCGCAACCCAAGGCCGCTTGAGCCGTTGCGGGAACCAGCCCTTCGCCAACTGACGAAGGATCACTTGATTGCAATCACCGGCGATGGTCCGAGGACCACCGCCCGGTGGCAAGCGGCGGTGCTGCGCGCCATCAGTGAACTGATGCGATACAGCGATACCGCCCGCGAAGATAACCAGGACCTGCGCATTCCATTCGCCAAAGCACTCCATGACCTCTATGCGGGACGCAAGTCCGACGCCGAGTTGACGGAAATGGTGTTGCTGATGCTGGAAGTGGAAAGCGCGCCCTTGCTCGGCAAAGGCCCCGAGGCGGGAATGGCATCTGGGAACAATGATCTCTGAGAAGTGGACAGGGCCAAAAGAGAGTCTGAAGAGGAGTGATGGGACACCCTCCAGCCCTTCTGCCCGTCACAAAAGTGTGTAGCGCTCCTCAAAAATCACGAGAGCCCGCTAGCCACTGCATCCCCCAACAAACCCTCCCTCGCATCCCGAGTCTTCGACGTCAACAGCATCCGATACTGCCCCGGTGTCATGCCAAACCACTGGTGGCAGGCACGATAAAAGCTACTCAGTTCCCGAAACCCTACCCGATACGCCGCTTCCTGCAAGGTGCAGCACAGATTACCCAGATGAAACTCAGCCTGGCCCCGGCGCGTTTCATTGGCCAACTCCTTATACGGCTGACCGGCCTTCTGCAGCAGCCGTTGCAAGGTACGCTTGCTCATGCACAGCTTCCTGGCCATGTCTTCGATATGCGGGACGCCCTCGCTCAGCGACTCCAGAATCATCTTGCGTACTTCCCCCGGTACCGAGAAATAACGGCGGGTCGACAGGTGCATCTCGGCAACCAGTTCATGCAAGGTTGCCAACTCCTTGTTCGCCGACGAAAGCGGTTTTTCCAGATCGCTGTTGGCCAGCACAATCGAATAGCAGCTTTCGCCGTACTTCACCGGGCAATGGAATGTGTGCTCATACACCGAGACATCCGCCGGAATCGAATGCATCACGCCGACTCCGCGCAACTGAAGCGCCGGGCCGACCAGCATTCGACACAGCCCGAACATCGTGGCAATGCCGGCATCGCCGTATTGGCGCGGGACCTGGTTCGCGTCCAGAAAGTGACAGGAGAACCGATGCTGCCCGCCCTCCTTGTGCAAGGACATGGCGATAGAGGTGTCGAGCAGGGCCACGAAGTGCACCAGCCGTTCCAGCGCCGCGTGCAACGTGGCGCTGGACATCATCACATAACCCACCACATCGAAGATGCCGGGGCCGGTCTGCGAGGTGGCGCGCAGACCGATGTCGGGGTCGTGGGACAGTTCGGCGGCCAGCGTATAGAGGCGGTAGAGCTTGACCCGCGGAATCCATGACTCGTCGAAGCTCAAGGCCTGCACGTCCAGGTCCACGGTCTGGCAAAAGCTGTCGATGTCCAGCCCCGTCGACCGCAAGGCGTCGATCATGAAATGCGCTAATGAGGGGATGACCTCAGGCATGGATGTTCCTTGATGGTTGCTGTGAAGCACAGCGCGCGCTGGCGATAGACCATCGAACGCTGCCGTCGTTCAGGTCACGGCGCTGTCCCTCTCAAATGAAGCAGATGGCGCCAGATGCCAAGGCCATGGCGCCGTAGGCGATTGCCGGCCAGTGCGGCGAGGGTCAGATTGAGCCCCGGGCCGAGCCCAAGCACGCCCTACTGTTTGCCTGGCTCCGTTGCCGATTATGGAGTTACTTCATGGCTTTGCACCAGACCGTAGAAACGCGCGACCCCTCCATTGAAGACGTCTACTCAAGCGGTGCCTCAGAGCGCCGCCTGCCCAAATACCGACTGCCCGACCACTCCACCGCACCCTCGACGGCCTATAACCTGGTGCGCGATGAGTTGCTGCTCGATGGTAATTCCCGGCAGAACCTGGCGACCTTTTGCACCACCTGGGTCGAGCCGGAAGTCCAACAGTTGATGGCCGACTCCATCGACAAGAACATGATCGACAAGGATGAATACCCGCAGACGGCTGAAATTGAAAACCGCTGCGTGCATATCATCGCCGATCTCTGGCACGCGCCGAAGTCGTGGCAAACCGTGGGCTGCTCGACCACGGGCTCCAGTGAGGCGGCCATGTTGGGCGGCCTGGCCCTGAAGTGGAGCTGGAAGAAACGTCGCGAAGCCGCGGGCCTGCCGACCGATAAACCCAACTTCGTGTGCGGCCCGGTGCAGATCTGCTGGAAGAAGTTCGCGCGTTACTTCGACGTAGAGATTCGCGAAGTGCCCCTGCGGGACGGCGCGCTAGGTCTACGGCCCGAAGACTTGCGTGAGTTCTGTGACGAAAACACCATTGGTGTGGTGGCGACGCTGGGGGTCACCTTTACCGGTATTTACGAACCCGTGGCGGCACTGGCCCATGAACTTGACAGCCTCCAAAGTGAACTGGGACTGGATATTCCCATCCATGTCGATGCGGCAAGCGGCGGCTTTATCGCGCCCTTCATCCAGCAAGAACTCAGCTGGGATTTCAGCATCGAGCGGGTCAAGTCGATCAACGCCTCGGGCCACAAGTATGGCCTGGCGCCCCTGGGCGTCGGCTGGATTATCTGGCGAGCCAAGGCCGACTTGCCGGAAGAGCTGATCTTCTACGTGGATTACCTGGGCGGCAATATGGCCACGTTCGCCTTGAACTTCAGTCGCCCGGGTGGCGAGATCATCGCCCAGTACTACAACTTCCTGCGTTTGGGCCGCGAGGGTTATACCCGTATCCAGCAAGCCTGTTCGGACACCGCCCAATGGCTGGCGTCGGAGATCGCCAAGATCGAGCCGCTGGAATTGGTCTACGACGGCAACGGTGGTCTGCCGGCGGTGTGCTACAAGCTCAAGGACGGTATCGAGCACGGCTTCACCCTCTATGACCTTTCCGAACGCGTACGCATGCGCGGTTGGCAGATTGCCTCGTACCCACTCCCGTCCGATCGCCAGGACATCGTGGTTCAGCGAGTCCTCGTACGCCACGGTGTCAGCCGGGATTTGATCGCGATGCTGCTGGATGACCTGCACAAGGCCATCGCCTTCCTGCAGAAAAATCCGGTCCCGCATTCCGAGGCCGGGCCTACGTTCAACCATGGTGCCCTGTCGGCCGCCGATACCACGGCCAACCTTTAGCCCCGCCTGACTCCGACCACCCGGGGCGCGCCTTCCATTGCGCCCCGGGTGGTCGTGCCCTTTATTGCAAATAGCTTAAGGAAAGCAATGTGAATTGGCTCCAAAGCACTCTGCGTGCCTACCCGGAGATGGCGATTTTCCTGTCCCTGGGTTTGGGATTCTGGTTTGGCGGCAAGTCATTCAGGGGGTTCAGCCTCGGCGCGGTGACCTCCACCTTGATTGCCTCACTGATCATCGGCCAGGCGGGGATTGTCATCTCGCCCAACGTCAAGAGCACCTTCTTCCTGATGTTCCTGTTCGCCGTCGGTTATGGCGTGGGCCCGCAGTTTGTCCGTGGCATCGCCAAGGATGGTTTGCCACAGGCGTTGTTTGCCGTGGTCATGTGCGTCCTGTGCCTGGCGGCACCGTTACTGGCCACCTGGATCGCCGGTTATGGCCTCGGCTCGACGGCCGGGATGTTCGCCGGCTCGCAGACGATCTCCGCCTCCATGGGGCTGGCAACCGATGCGATCAATCGGCTGGGCCTGGACGCCGAGCAGGCCCGCCAGCAACTCGATGCCATGCCCGTGGCTTACGCGGTCACCTACATTTTCGGTACCGTCGGTTCGGCGCTGATTCTGGCGTTGCTGGGGCCCAAGCTGCTGCGCATCGACCTGGTCAAGGCCTGCAAGGATTACGAGCTGAGCATGGGCGGGCATCAGGACATCGCCAGCGAAGGCACGGCCTGGCACCGCTACGTGCTGCGGGCCTACAAGGTGCCGGAGCACAGTGCATTTATCGGCCTCAGTGTCGTCCAGGCCGAAGCGCATTCCCATGGCAAGCGAGTGTTTATCGAGCGGCTGCGACGCGGGGGCAAGATCGAGACCTTCACTTCCGCCACCACCCTTATGGCCGGGGACATCCTGGCGGTGGGTGGCCTGAACGCCGACATCCTGGAACTGCTCGGCCATTCCGAAGCCGAGGTGGACGACCCGGAGTTGCTGGCGGTGCCGGTCGAAGGGGTCGATATCTTTGTCACCAATAAACAATACGATGGCCAGACGCTGGAGCAACTCTCCCACCTGCCGGGGGCCCACGGGGTGTTTATTCGCCGGATCAAGCGCGGCGCAATCGCCGCCGAGTTGCCGGTATTGCCCAAGACGGTCATTCACCGTGGCGACATCATCACCCTGGCCGGGCTGACCTCGGACACCTCCGCAGCCGCGAAGGAGTTGGGCCAACCCGACCGCAAGAGCGACATGGCGGATGTGGCGTTCATAGGCCTGGCGATCTTTATCGGCGCGCTGATCGGCGCTGTGGTGTTCACCGTCCATGGCGTGCCGATCACGCTCTCCACCGCCGGTGGCGCGTTGATCGCCGGTCTGGTCTTCGGCTGGTTGCGCTCGATTCACCCGACCTTCGGCAGAATCCCCGAGCCCACCGTCTGGTTCATGAACTCGGTGGGCTTGAACGTCTTCATTGCCGTAGTCGGCATCAATGCCGCGCCGGGCTTCGTCCATGGCCTGCAGACCCTGGGTGTGAGCCTCTTCCTCTGGGGCATCTTCGCCACCTCGGTGCCGCTGATCCTCGGGATGTTTATCGCGCGCTACGTCTTTCGTTTCCATCCCGCCCTGGTGTTGGGTTGCTGCGCCGGTGCGCGAACCACCACCGCCGCGCTGGGGATGATCTGCGAGACCGCTAAAAGCAACGTCCCGGCCCTGGGTTACACCGTGACCTATGCCGTCGGCAACACATTGCTGACCATCTGGGGAATGGTGCTGATCGTCATTCTTTCCTGAGATTGCCCTTCCGTATTCCCGCGCGGCCACTGGGTCGCACGTCAGACAAGGCCCCGTTCATGACCCATGATTACAGCCAATACGCAGCGCTGAGCCCCTTTGAACTCAAGGATGAACTGATCAAGGTGGCGAGCAGCCGAGAAAATCGCCTGATGCTCAACGCCGGTCGCGGCAACCCGAACTTTCTTGCCACGCTGCCGCGCCAGGCGTTTTGCCAACTGGGGTTGTTTGCCAACCACGAGGCCGAGCTGTCGTTTTCATTCCTGGGCAATGGCATCGGCGGCTTGCCGAAAGTCGAGGGCATCGAAGCGCGCATGGACCGCTTTCTGGCCGACAACGCCAGCCAGCCAGGTGTTGATCTGCTGATGAAGATCACCAGTTATGTGCGCGACCAACTGGGCCTGGACGGCCCGGCGTTCCTCCATGAAATGGTCGAAGGCATCCTGGGCTGCAACTATCCGGTACCGCCGCGCATGCTGAGCATCAGCGAGAAAGTGGTGCGTGAGTATCTGGTCAAGGAAATGATCGGCGGCACCGTCTCGCGGGACGACTTCGATATTTTCGCGGTCGAAGGCGGCACGGCGGCCATGACCTACATTTTCAACAGTCTCAAGGAAAACAAGATCATCCGCGCGGGCGATAAGGTGGCGATCGGCATGCCGACGTTCACGCCTTATTTCGAGATTCCGGTGCTGGAAGATTACGGTCTGGAGGTCGTGCATATCGACGCCTCACCGGAGCTGGACTGGCAGTATCCGCAGGCCGAACTGGACAAGCTGCTGGACCCGGCGATCAAGGTGTTCTTCGTGGTCAACCCGAGCAACCCGGCGTCGGTGCGCATCGATGACCGCAGCCTGGCTTATATCGCCGAGTTGGTGGAAAAGCAGCGCCCGGATCTGTTCATCATCACCGATGACGTGTACGGCACCTTTGCCGACAACTTCACCTCGCTCTTTGCCACCTGCCCACGCAATACGGCCCTGGTGTACTCGTTCTCCAAGTACTTCGGTTGCACCGGTTGGCGCCTGGGGGTGATTGCGCTGCACAAGGACAATATTCTCGACCAGCAAATCGCCGCGTATGACGAGGATAAGCACGCCGCGCTCAACCTGCGTTACCAGACGCTGGTGCCCGATACCTCGAAATTGAAGTTTATCGACCGGCTGGTGGCGGATAGTCGCTCAGTGGCGCTGAACCACACCGCCGGCCTGTCGACGCCTCAGCAAGTGCAGATGGTGTTGTTCTCGTTGTTTGCCCTGATCGACAGTACCGACAGCTACAAGCAGGTTCTGAAAAAACTGATTCGTCAGCGTCACCACGCCCTTTACCGTGAGCTTGGGGTGGCTATTCCGGTGGACGCGTTCGAGGTGGAGTACTACACGCTGCTGGACTTCGAGCAGATCACCGAAGAGCTGTACGGTGAGGCGTTTGCGCGTTGGGTTCATGACAATGTTGACCCGAATACGCTGTTGTTCCGGATCGCTGATGAGACGGGGATCGTTATGCTCCCGGCCACGGGGTTCGGCACCAAGAAGCCGGGCGGGCGTTTGTCCCTGGCCAATCTCAATGAGTATGACTACGCCAATATCGGCAAGGCTTTGCGCAAGCTGGCGGATGGTGCTTACGAGCACTACAGGGCGTCGTTGGAAAAGTGAGAGGCATCTGAAGGGGGGGCTCAATCGGCGCGGAGTTGAGTTTGTATGGTGCGGTACCAAGGGGGCGAGCCCAGGACGTGGTTGACCATCCATGTCTACACCTCCCTGGATTTGCTCGGTAAGAGGAAAATCATCGAGCCCTCTGCGGCCGCGCTCTTCATAAAGCTGCCCGACCAGATCTTCCTGGGCGGGTGCCCTACTTTCGTAGTGGACTGTGTTTTGATGCATATCAGTCATGACTGAGGGCCCGGTGTATGCGTCCGGCCAACACACCTTCCTGACCCCGACACCAAAGGCGATGGTATCCACCTGATTTATGATCTGACCCCGCAATGTTGGACATCAACTGAAGGACGCCCTCACGCGCCTGTTGACGCAGCGCGCAAGTGAGATTGCGGAGCTGCTGCCGCATCAGTGGGCGCCCCGATAACCAGGCAAGGTGTTTGAGCAAATAGTGGTGAGCTAGAATGCCGAATGCATAGACCTCAAGGACGCGCGATGATATTGCAACACAGGCCAGTGAAGGCTGATGACATCAAAACTATCTGTAGCTTTCCCCTTAACGCTCAGGAACTGTTTTATATGTTCCCGAAAGCTCAATACCCTCTGACTGAAGCTCAGCTGTCTAACGCTATTACTCAACGATTCGACTCGACGATTGTGGAGGCCGGGAATAGCGTCGTCGGCTTTGCTAACTTTTATCGGGTTGAAACGGGTGGGGTTTGCTGTATCGGCAATGTCATCGTTGCCCAAGAGGCAAGAGGTAGAGGTGTGGCGACCTTCATCGTGGAGACGATGACTGCCCTGGCGTTCGACCGCTATGACGCCACAGAGGTGCAGATCTCGTGCTTCAACGAAAATACAGCAGGCTTGCTGCTTTATCCAAAACTGGGCTTCTTGCCCTTTGCTGTCGAAGAGAGATCTTCTCTGGATAGTCGTAGGTCAGCACTCATCCATATGACCCGCAGCAGAGCAGGCCGACCATAACCTCACCTTGAAAGTCCGGTTAATACAGCTGCTTTTAGGTATTCAGTCAACTGCGTTGTTTCTGGTGTGTCAGTGCTGAGTGGGCATCACTGTACAGCCTAAGGATCAAGGGATGGGATTACTGGACGATTACGGCCCGGTTCAAAAGATCGAGTTATACCAGCCTCCCAAAGCTTTATGAGAATGCCGATTGCAAAAAACGGCAGCCACCGAGAACGGTGGCTGCAAATGGAGATAGCACTTCCTGCGTGCGGCGGGCCGTACCTGCTGATCAGGGACCCAACCACCGCGTGTGCCAGCTCGATCAAACGAGCGGTTGCCTACGGTGATGCGTGATGGTGTGAGGTCGACCCTTCAAGCAGCGCATCTACGGTGTCCATCGAACAATATTGTCCCGGCTACCTTTTCGGCGATTGGTCAGAATGCCTTCTTCCAGTTCATTCTCATCGGTCAGGGTAATGACCTCTATGCCGCGCAGCCGACACAGGTAGGCCAGCTCCATGACGTAACCGAGGTATTCAGGGCAGCCGCCTTTTTCATTGCGCGTGAGCAACCCGTCGATGTCGAGAGCCTGGTGAAAAGCCTGTACCACGGACAAGTGCCGATCTACCGGGCCAGCCCGGCCCGTGAAAAGCAGGCCCGGTTACAGCTCGGCGTGACCTCGGCTTTTCACATCTACCACGCCAGCCATGTGCTGGAGGTCTACACGGCGTTCGGCGTGTTCCAGGTGCAACTGCCCCGACATGAGTTCCTGGTGGGCATGGTCGATGCCCTGAGCACCCGGCGGCTCGGCATGGTGAGGTTCGAAGGCATATCGGATAAAGACGGTTGGTAGAACGTCAAAAACGCTGAACCAAGGCAGGGGGCGTTGACTGATTAGGCATTTAATCTCGAAGAAAATAACAAACAGGATGTAGGATTTTATCCGCCAATCATATGGAAGAAGCGAAAGCTAAATGCCGCGACGGCCAACACGAAGGAAATCAAGAAGATCACCATCAGATTCCCCTGACAAATTTTCAATAATGAATAACCGGACCACATAAAAAAGAGAGTTATTTGTCAGAGCAATATCTAAAGAAAAAAACACTTACAAAATAAAATTACACTTAAAAAACAATCAGTTAAAAGAAAAGGCGTCGCATCGAAATATACTCACACATCCACAGCCCCCTTCAGCTACAGCCTTGACTGTTTATTTTATTCGTCCGTAAAGTATGCCGGAGTCTTCCGACTATTAAAGGAGAAATAAGTTTGGCAAGCTTGGACTGCAAAGTAATAATAGAAGCATTGGACACCATCGGCGAAGTCTCGCGTGTTGTGACCTGTATGGGCGTGACGGTCGCCGCCAGGTCCCTGGATGAATACGAAAGCAGCGGTGTCACCGCCGTGCTCAATTGGTCGACTCAACGGCTCGATAACTGCTTGAACGTGCTGAAGGGAGCCATGCTTCAGGAAGGTAAAGCGCCCAACTGATCGAACAGCTCTCGCTGCTTGGCCGCCGGCAGCTCACGCAGGCGGTCAAACAGCAACTGATCGCCACTTCCGGCCGGCGGTCGCAGGCTATGGGAGTAGGTCAGGTTCATGACGAACGTATGACCACAGACAGGGTCCAGACATTGGCAATACAGCTTGGTGAACGCAGACGAAAGCTGCTCCCGCGAAGCGATACGGCCCTTGGCCCCGCAACTGCCACAATAGATACGCAATGACCTGTCCCCCGACGTATGGCGTAACACACTGAAAACATAATATATGGGGGACTTTAACATCTCGGACACCAAATCTAGGCGCCGAGCTAACATCTTGAATAGGTTTAGCCCTTTACGCTGTTACGCTTTTGGCTATATTTTCAGTACATGTACCCATTCAATGTTTTAAACGCAGAAGAATGGACTTGTCCTACAAAACCGCAGGGCAAGCACGACGAGGCACCGCAGACATGGCGAAGTACAAACTGGATTTCGACGCATTTTCCTCCGTTCTAAACCTGTATCCCGACGGCGACCCCTATGAGGAAGCCGACCAACTGGCCAAGAAGGTCAGTGAAGGTTCACCGGTCACTCAAGACCCCCGGACAGTGTCCGCATTGAAATCAATCGTTGATATTGATCGCTATAGCAGCGCCCGTAGTTTGGGAAGTGATATCAAAAGGTTGACTGACGACTATCAAGCCGCCTCCAAACAATTTTTTGCAACGGTGCGCAACGCCAGGCGAACTCAAGCCTAAGGATCGATCCTTAACCGATGATCAAACAGACAGAACCTAAAGCATCGGGTGAAAAAGAAACAACACTCGAATTAGACCCCGCCGCTGACTCCGGCGAAATCGTAGAAGAAGTCTCCGCCGCGCTGCAAGCGTTGGGGGAATACGATCCCGCCATCAGTGCACTGCTCAACAGTAGCCAAAGCAAAGCCACGCTCGACGCCATCTCTATGGTCGCCATTTCGATTGCTGAAGAGCGCCACCTTGCGGGTACTCTGTCAGCACGACAACTGAGGGAATACGAGTCCGTTGTAGAAGGCGGCGCCCACCTCATGTTCGAGTTGATGAAGAACGAACAAACCCATCGGCACAAAATGGAGATGGGTATGCTTGATGTTCGTAAAGAGGAACTTACTGCAACGTTAAACAATCAAGCGACAGACCTGACCGTTAGGTCTAATTCATTGCACCTGATTGAGCAACGTGAACGGCGAGGCCAAAACATCGGTGGCGCTTTGGCTTTCGGGGTGTTGGTACTGGGCGGGTATCTCATCCACCTAGGGCATCCTGAAATCGGTGCTGGCATGATCGGCTCCACGATGGTGGCCATCGCCGCCGTATTCGTGACGCGCAGACGCCCTAAAAAGCCCGGCCAATAATCGCCCCAAAACACCGGCATGGAGGCGCATGATCCTCACGCGCGGCGCGTGGGCAAGCTTGCGTTTCTCAGCACTCAGCTACACTGAGTGCTCGGGTATTATGTGTCAGCCAGTTGTTGGCAAGCGCTCTACTCTTCGCCATTGCTGTATCCATTGTTGTTACCTCACCAGTAAACAAAGGAGAACTGCAATGAGCAAGAGTACCGATACCCCCGATTCTACAACGTCAGATCAGGCACATACATATGGCTCGAACCGGGCGGTAACCATTCCAACGGGGCCAGTGAAAATATGTACAGCTTTAAACGAAGCTTTTTTTCTCGAGTTTAAAAGTGCCGAGGATAATGCCATAAAAATTATTAGCACGGCCACTTCGTTATTCCCGCTCTGGGTGTTTAAACCTAGCTCGATAGTAGGTGCATACGAAATTCAATTCTTCACGGCGCCTAGCATGTATATAGCTACGGGACAGTCTGGACAAGATGTCGTCGCTAATACTTGGGGGAGCTCTTGGGATATTTGGGATGCGGGAGACGGCCTTGTATATATCCAACAGATTGGTTACGGTAGGGTTCTAAGTGTTTGGGGGGGAGGCGCCTTTGAGGGTAACCGCATCGTCCTCAATGAGAGAGGCGGGATCACAGCTCAAAAATTCAGGTTAAAGGCCTAGCCCAGCATGATTCCATCCGACGGCAGAGGAAAATACGATTGCGACCCTCGATACTTTCTTAGTGAACTGCGCCCGATGTCTATCGGCACTACTGAGAGTCCGGAAAATTAAGTCATATCAAGTACGAGTTTTTTTTGAGCAAGCTTCTGCAAGAATGGGGACGTAAAAGCCCCATTCTTGCAGCCGTTCTCACGTGCGAGAATATCCAAGGATGTCTCTAGGTCACTTTATCTCTAGCCACTCGACCCGTTGCTCACTCCTCAAACACCCATTCACTTGTAAAAACAGCTGCCTAATCGGTCGTATTTCATTATTCATATAAACCCGGTCGATCTTTTCAATGTCCCCAAAACCTGCCGCATTTTCCGGCATCACCCCGGCCAACGCTGGGTTCATCCTCCACGCGGCGATCACGTCGTTGCGCGTGATGTTCTTCACCCGCTCGAATTCGTCTTTCGTCGCAATATCCCCCACCGGGATGATCTGAATCGCCTTGTCGCTCCCCCCCGGAATGTTCACGAACAACGAACGAAAATTCCCGACGCCCTTGCTCCCGGCAATCTGGTGTTTCAGCCGTTTCTCGTCCTCCTCCGACAGGTCGGGGTCGTTGGTATAAAACACATACCCTGCATGGGCCCCGTTGTTGTAATAGCGGCGCCGAAACAGGGTCGCTGACTCGTTCAGCAGTAACGCATGCATGCCCCCCAGATAATCCGGCACGCCGTAGATGTCCTGCTCAACGTCGTACTCCTTCACGTGCTCCACCTCGTCTGCGTCAAAGTGCAGCTCCTTCCCATGGGGCAACAGCATCACAAATCCGCCGCCGACCTTGCAGCGCATATTGATCGCCGGCAGATGACGCAGCTCCAGCACCTGCCCAATCACATTGCGCAGCCGCTGAAAGTACGCCTCCCCGAACACCATGAAGTCCAGTGCAGCGCGCCCCATCGTCTCTGCACTGCACCCCGCCGAGGGCTGGAAGTCACGCAGCAAAAGATTGCGCTTGAAGCGCGGGATCGTGCCGTGATGCGCGTTGGCGCGTAGCAACCGGGCCAACCCGGTGCGAGACACTGGCGGCGTATACAGCCGACCGTCGTGGCTGGCGAACACGCCGAGATATCCGCCCAATTCGTTGGACAGCACCGGCTCCGGCTCGCCAAAACTGAACACCTGCACCGGGCGCTTCTCTTGAGGTTGCTGCTTGAGTACGGTCATCACGGCCTCCTCACAGCAAAAGACTAAGTTCGCACCTTGAATTTTGCGCCACCTCCGTGAGGTGGGGAGGCCGGCCAGATGATTCTCAGATTTATTTTTTCGGTGTGTTTAGGAGTACGTGTCTTCCATGATCGGCAGACCAATGCAGCGGTCAAATATCTGGATCAGTTGGTCATCATCACCATGAAATGACTGATGATTCGCTTCAATCCATTCTTGTTTGTCGACTTCCCACCAATTGATCTCGTAGCCCGCGTTGACGATGATCCATTCGAACAGCATTCGCTGGGCTCGCCCGTTACCTTCTCGGAAAGGGTGTGCGACGTTCAACGTACCGTAGGACTCGGCGACGGCTGTGACCAGCAAGTCGCGTGAATAGCCTTCAAACCAGCCGTTGGACTCGATTTTTCGGAATTCTCTGGCGGCTTCCGGCTCTATGCGATCAGGGACGCAGAACTGATTTCCACCTTTGCTGATCTTCACCGTCCGGATCTCGCCGGCCCAACTATAGATAGATGAGAATAGGGTGCGATGAATTTGTTTCAGAGTATCCAGGCTGTAGGGTGGCTCTATGAACTCAAGCCGCTCTGCGGCAGTTTCAGTGAGATAGCGTTCGGCCTCGTTGAGGTCGTCCTCTTCATGCAAATCAAGTAGATTTTTGAGGATGCCTGTTCCCGGGTAACAGTAGGGGTCCTGATCGACCCCGTATTTGTCGTTACTCAAGCTTTGATTTGCCGAACGGCCATGAGCGCAGCTTCGCGAGTGGGAAGCTTGTGATCGTCATTCGGGGAGGTCGTAAACCCCTCGAGGCGCAAGCTGGCCGCGAAGTTGGATTTACGGTGTTTGGCGAAGTAGGCTTTTTTGGCTTGAAAACTCAGCTTTTCCACGTCTGCTCTCCACGGATGGGTGCCCGAGAGTATAGCTTATTCAACTACCTGTTTGGCTCCGCATCAGCGGCACTCGTCGCCTTGGGAGGCGTGCCCCCCGAAAGCCAAGCTGGCAGGACATTTCGTCAGGCAAAAAAAAGCCTCGCATCGCTGCGAGGCTTTTTAATATGGTGCGGCACCAGGAGTCGAAGCGAACCATAACTTGCTGATAAGTGGCGTTTTATAAAGCCTATGAGAGCAGGCTTATCTCTAAATCTACCCTGATGATGTCATCGACGCTCTCGCCCGGCCAGGCAACGCCTGTCCCTACAGCACCTCTATTTCAGCGAGCACTATTCGCCGTTGCATTGAGGCCAGAAATCAGGTCGAGTTACCCAATACGCCTCGCGGCCAATTGCAGCGTGTCTATTTGGCCCGCGAGCGTGCTGGACTTATTCCACTCAATAGCATTCCATCCCAAGTTGCGCGCAGCCAAAACATTTGCGGGGGTATCGTCTATCAGGAGTAGCTGTTCGGGCCGGAGTCCAGACAACTCGGTGACTTTTTCATAAAAATGGGTCTCTGGCTTCCTGCAAGACAGCGCAGCGGAATAGAAAATACCGTCGCAATACTGAGCTAGGCCAATCGACTCCATCAGATACCTTGCACGAAGGTGCTCCTGATTGGTCGCAAGATACACCTTGACGCCATGACACCGTTGTTCGTCGAGCTCAGCGAGCAATCTCAGGTCAAGCCGGGCATCATTTTCAAACCAATACTTCAATAATGTTTGTGGCGAAAGACCCGGTGCGATGCTCGGCAGCACGGATTTCAGCGTCGCCTCCAAGCTTAATTTACCTGTGACTATGTCGCCCCAATGCGGCTCGAAGAGCACCGCATGAAGATCTGAGAATGCCAGCCCAAGATCCTCTTCAAGAGAGGAAGCCCAGCCCTCTCCATCGGAGGGTCGACCATTAACAATGACGCCATCCACATCGACCATAATCGCGTGTATCACAGTTGCCTCCGTGAGGTAGTCGTGACTGTCCCTGAGTACATTTCTGATCTCCATTAACCGATGATGCTTCTCGGGGGTGAACATATAGGTACGGCTAACGTCGGTATAAGATTTGTTATGCATAACCTTAGGAGCAGCTGGGTTCTGGGTGACTTCGCCAGATGCTTATGGGTAATGGACGAAAACTGATGAGCGCTGCGCGGGAATGGGCGTAACCGTCCGGGCATCTCCACCTTGCGCTGAGATACCAACGATTTACTGATCATTGCGATCCGACGATCCACGCGGTTTGCTTACCAAAAAATCAGCTAAGTCCTCAGCAGCTTGCTCCGCCAAAAAGCCGACAATGACTGTAAGGCCTGCATCTCGTAGCATTCTTATTCCCGCTCCAGAGTTTCTTGGATCGGGATCAAGCAGCCCAACAAACACTGTCTCAACTCCGCTGTTTATCAGTGCCAGAGCACAGGACGGAGTTCGACCATGAAAGGAGCAGGGCTCAAGCGTGACAAAAGCAGTCACCCCGGAGCAGTCACTCGATAAGCCGCTTAGAGCCATTGCTTCCGCGTGATGGAACCCAGGTGCTTGTGTATAGCCTTGGGCTATCACGACGTTGTCCTTGACCAGCACGCAACCTACCGGCGGGTTTGGAAGGCATTCAGGTAAGGCTAAACGCCCTTGGGCAAGAGCAAGCTGCATGAAATGGGTGTTGGAGGGGGGACTAGCCATATTCGATGGGTGCTCATCCTTGGTAGCCGACTCTTGGCACATCGGCTTAGTCAGTGCTGTACAGACGACACTATGTACTTACATTCAAATTCATGCGGGCGCCCATTCATGCAGTAGCCAGCATCACACCAGAGGCAGCGAGCCTCTCAGAATGTCAGTATCAAGCGTTGGAATCTCGAAACTCTCCAAGATCAGCATGCGGCCGTTTGAGAGCTGCCAGTGGTAAAAATCTGAAAAATCCCCTTTGGCCATCGCGCGGATGACCTTTGCAACGAAGCCGTGCGCGACGAGCAAAACAGTTTTTGACGAGTATTTCGATTCCAGCTCAACCAAACCGCTTCGTACTCTCTTCACTACGTCTGAGATCGACTCACCGCCGGTTGGTCCGGCATCCCAACGTCGAGTGATATTTTGCGACCAAAGCTGCGGGTATTGCTCTCTTGCGTCAGCTTGAGTCAATCCCTCAAAAACTCCGACATCCCGCTCTCGGAAACACTCCATAATCTCGATCGGGAGCTTCAGCCTTTCGTTAATGATCCTCGCAGTTTCTTTAGCCCTTATGCGAGGGGAGACGACGAGTGCATCAAGATTCTTGGGCAAGTATTCGCCAAGCGCTTCAGCTTGCCGCCGCCCCAGTTCGGTCAGCGCTGGATCAAGTGAACCGAGATAGCGCTGTTCGGCATTGGCCCAGGTTTCCCCGTGCCGTACGACGTATAAATGCATGAAATCCATCTTAATGAGTTAAACCGGGAACCTTACCAACTGAAGCCGCTCGGGCTGTTGTGACGAATCGGGTACAGGATGCTTACACTTGAACAGCAAGCTCTACTCAATGGCTGTTAAATACGCTTGCCCAGCAGCTAGGATCGTCGCTGCCCTACGACGCTCGATGAACGAACTCATTTTATCTTTCGTTCGCGATAGCAATTCTGCAGGCGCGGAGCGAGGCGAACCGACGTCATAGGGTGGGCGAGGATCGTATTCCATTTGCAGCTGGATCTCCTTGGCCACTTCCTCTCCTGCCACCAAGGCGACTACGCTAAGTGCAAAGTCAATTCCGGATGTCACACCGGCCCCCGTTAGCCGATCACGGTCTTGCACTACTCGTTCATGCACGGGCACTGCGCCCAGCAGACCCAATTGATCGATCGAGGACCAGTGGCAAGTTGCTCGATAACCTTTGAGCAAACCCGCTGCTCCTAAAACCAGTGACCCCGTACAAACAGAGGTGATCAGTTGGCAAGTCTTCGCCGCCTGCCTCAGAAAATCCAAGGTTTGCTGGTCGCTCATCAGTTCGATCTGACCCGCCCCTCCGGGAACACAGATCACATCGAGTGGAGGGCATTCGTCATAGCGGGTAGTCGGTAGGATCCGCATGCTGCGATCGGCCGAAACAGGGTCGAGATCTTTCCAGAGCAAATGAACCTGCGCTCCAGGAAGTCTGCCGAATACCTCGGCGGGTCCGGTGAGATCAAGCTGTGTCAGATTGGGGAACAGCACAAGGCCGATTTGGAGTTTTGGAGAGGGCATCAATGCCTCCATGGCAGTCACAGAAGCACGGTAATTTACTCCGCATTTAGTCCTGGCTTTAGACGAAATTGTCTTCAATGAGGAGCCATTTGTTATTACGAGAGCGCTGAGTGTCTGAACGAGCCCCATGAAAGACAGGACACCGTTCCCCCCTTAAGATAAGGGATAGGCAAACT
>NZ_JALLJA010000023.1:0-110606 GCF_023242385.1 Pseudomonas sp. MWU12-2345
GGGATATCGGGACATACCCGAAAAAACGTTTCTACCGGACCTCCTGCTCCGGCTCCCGAAC
The DNA here is from genome assembly GCF_023242385.1 of Pseudomonas sp. MWU12-2345. Classification (NCBI taxonomy): domain Bacteria; kingdom Pseudomonadati; phylum Pseudomonadota; class Gammaproteobacteria; order Pseudomonadales; family Pseudomonadaceae; genus Pseudomonas; species Pseudomonas sp. MWU12-2345. The sequence continues at coordinate 62 of NZ_JALLJA010000023.1, forward strand.
CCTGTACCACGCCACATACAGCGCCGGCAGGAACATCAGCGTCAGCACCGTCGCCACCACGATCCCACCGATCATCGCGTAGGCCATCGGGCCCCAGAATACTTCCCGGGCAATCGGGATCATCCCCAGGCTCGCCGCCGCCGCCGTCAGCAAAATCGGTCGACGTCGATGCTCCGTCGCCTCCACCACCGCATCCCACGGCGCATAACCATTGCTCTCGTACTCGTTGATCTGGGTCACCAGGATCACCGAGTTGCGGATGATGATGCCGATCAGCGCGAGGATCCCGAGGATCGCCACAAAGCCCATCGGCGTGCCCGTCGGCACCAGCGCCAGGACCACGCCGATCAGGCCCAGCGGTGCGACACTGGCCACCAGGAACATCTTCTGCACACTGTGCAGCTGGATCATCAGGAAGGTCGCCATCAGGAACAGCATCAGTGGTACCACCTTGGCAATCGGCCCCTGGGCCTTGCCGCTCTCCTCCACCGTACCGCCGGTGACCACCTTGTAACCCGGTGGCAAGCCGGCGGCGAACTGGTCGATATCGGGCTTCAACTGCTTGACCAGATCGGTCGGCTGCAAGTTGCCACGCACCCCGGCCTTGAGGGTGATGGTCGGCAAGCGATCACGGCGCCAGACCAGCGGCTGCTCCAGTTCATAACGCACCGTGGCGAACGCCAGCAACGGAATCGACACCCCGTTGGGCGTGACGATCTGCAGGTTCTGCAAGGTTTCCGGCGTGCCCCGCTCACTGTCCACCGCCCGCCCGACCACGTTGATCAGGTAGATATCGTCCTTGACCTGGGTCACCGGCGAACCGCTGACAATGCTGTTCATCAGCCTCGCCACATCCTCGGATGACAAACCGAACTGCCGCGCCTTGTCCTGGGCGATATCGATGCGCAGCACCTTGCCCGGCTCGTTCCAGTCGTAGATGGTTTCGCCGACATTGGGGTTCTTGTCGAGGATGGTTGCCAGCTCGATAGCATGCTTGCGCACCTGGTCGATGTCCTTGCCACTGACCCGGTACTGCAACGGCCGCCCCACCGGCGGGCCCATTTCCAGGGTCTGGACAAAGCTGCCGATGCCGACGAAATCCTCCCGCAGGCGCTTGTTCAGCCGCTCGATCAACGCGGCGCGCTGCTCCAGGCCTTTGCTGACGATGATCAACTGCGCGTAGTAGGGGTTCTGCAATTGCTGATCGAGGGGCAAGTAGAAACGGACCGCGCCCTCGCCGATATAGCTGCTCCAGCGCAGGATATCCGGGTCGTCCTTGAGGCTCGCCTCAAGCCGGTCCACCGCCTTGCGCGTTTCGTTGATCGAGGCGTTTTGCGGCAGGTTGAGGTCAACGAGGACTTCCGGGCGGTCCGAGGACGGAAAGAACTGGTTCTGCACAAAACGCATGCAGAACACCGACAAGGCAAACACCAGCACCGTCAGGCCGATGGCCCACCAGCGATTGCGCATCGACCAGAGCAAACCGGCGTTGAACACCCGGGCAACACGTCCCGGTTCGCCACCATGGACCTTCACGTTCTCACTGAGGATATGCACGGCGATCACCGGCGCGAACAGCACCGCGACCACCCACGACACCAGCATCGCCACGGCAATCACCGCGAACAGGGTGAAGGTGTATTCCCCGGCGGAACTGGCATTGAGGCCGATGGGCACGAAGCCCGCCACGGTCACCAGGGTACCGGTCAGCATCGGAAAGGCCGTCGAGGTGTAGGCGAACGTCGCCGCCTGTTCCTTGCTGTCGCCCTTCTCCAGCCGCGTAACCATCATCTCCACGGTGATCATCGCATCGTCCACCAGCAGGCCGAGGGCGATGATCAAGGCGCCGAGGGAGATCCGCTGCATGGTGATGCCGCTGTATTCCATAAATACGAAGACCATCGCCAGCACCAGCGGGATCGAGCAGGCCACCACCAGCCCGGCACGCATGCCGAGGGCGATAAAGCTCACCACCAGCACGATGATCACCGCTTCGAACAAGGCGCTGGTGAAACCGCCGACGGCCTTCTCCACCACCTCGGCCTGGTCAGAGACCTTGTGCACGCCGACGCCCACCGGCAGTTCGGCGGTCAGGCTGTCCATGCGCGCATGCAGGCTCTTGCCGAAGTCCTGGATATTGCCGCCCTTCTTCATGGCGATGGCCAGGCCGATGGCGGCCTGGCCGTTGTAGCGAAACAGCGGGGTCGGCGGGTCGACATAACCGCGGCTGATCTCGGCGATATCGGCCAGACGGTAGAAACGGTCATTGAGCTTGAGGTTGACCGCCTCCAGGTCTTTCTCCGAGGCGTATTGCCCGGAAGCCCGCACCGAGATCCGCTCCGGCCCGGCCTCGATCACCCCGGCCGGGGTCACCGCGTTCTGCGATTGCAGGCTCTGCACCACCTGGCGCTGGTCGATGCCCAGGGCGGCCAGCTTGCGGGTGGAGAAGTTCAGGTAGAGGACTTCGTCCTGCGCGCCGATCATCTGGATCTTGCCCAGGCCCGGCACATCGCGAATCTGCGCCCGCACCTGTTCCACGTAGTCGCGCAGTTGACGCATGCTCAGGCCGTCGCTGGTAAAGGCGTAGACCGAACCGAATACATCGCCGAACTCGTCGTTGAACCCCGGTCCCTGGATACCCTGGGGGAAGTCACCGCGGATATCGTCGATCTTCTTGCGTACCTGGTACCAGATCTCCGGGATGTCCTTGCCGCTGGTGGTGTCACGCAGAAACACGAACACCGTCGACTCGCCCGGCCGGGTGTAACTCTTCACATAGTCCAGGGAGTCGAGTTCTTCGAGTTTTTTCTCGATGCGGTCGGTGACCTGTTCCAGGGTGTCATCCACCGTGGCGCCGGGCCATTTGGTCTGGATGATCATGGTCTTGATGGTGAAGGACGGATCTTCCTCGCGCCCCAGGTTTATGTAGGAAAACACCCCCATCAACAGCGCGACGAACATCAGGTACCAGACGAACGACTGGTGTTTGAGGGCCCACTCGGACAGGTTGAAGGACCCTTTCATTGGGCTTTTTCCTCAGCGACTTTGACTTTCTGCCCCGGTTTCAGGCTGTTCACTCCGGCACTCACCACCCGTTCGCCGGGTTTGACGCCGGAAGCCAGCAGCACGCCGTCGGCATCGCGACTGAGCACCCGGACCTCACGCAATGCGACTGTCTGGCTCTGCGGGTCGATGATCCAGACCCGGGTCTGGCCCTCGCTTTCCAGCAGGGCCGAAAGGGGCAGGCGGGTCCGTGGCGCAATGGCCGAGCTGAGGGTGACGCTGATGGAGCTGCCCAGGCGAAATGCCGCCGGGGTCTCGGCCAGGGTCAGCCGGGCACGTTGGGTGCGGGTGGCGCTGTCGGCCTGGGGCTCGATTTCTCGCAGTCGGGCGGTGGTGTTGACGGAAGGATCAAGTTGGCTGGCGACAAGGAACTCGACGCCCTCGCTCAGCTGATCAGCCAAGGCGGCCGGCAGATCGATGACCGCTTCCTTGATATCGGGACGCGCCAGGGTCACCACCTGCTGGCCGGCGCTGACCACCTGGCCGGCCTCGGCTTTCCAGGCGGTGACCACCGCCGCATGGTCGCTGTGCAGTTCGCTGTAACCGAGCTGGTCGCGGGCCTGGCTGACCGAGGCCTTGGCCTGCTCCAGGGAAGCTCCGGTGGTTTTCAGGTCAGTCTGGGCGACGTCCAGTTGCGCCTGGGCGCCGACACCACGGTCGAACAGCTCCTGCTGGCGTCGGGCATTGGCCTGGGCGTTGATCCACTGCGCCTGGACCCGCGCCAGATCGCCTTCGGCGGCGCGCAACTGGTTCTGTTGATCGGTGGGATCGAGGCTGGCGAGCAAGGCGCCCTGCGCCACCTCGCTGCCGACATCCACATAACGCCGGGCAATGCGTCCCGAGACGCGAAAACCCAGGGTGCTTTCATAACGCGCCTGGATGCTCCCGGCGAAACGCCCGAGGCTCTGTTCCAGGGCCGGCGTGACCTCGACGAACAGCACCGGGCGTACCGGTTCGGGGGCAGGCTCCTGTTTCGAGCAGGCGACCAGCAAGGCGCCACTCAGCAACACCAGCGACAGGCGCTTCATGGCTGGGCTCCCTTGGCCGGTTGCGCGGCGATCTCCACCAGCATGTCCGGATGGAGCAACTGCCCACCGGCGATCACCACCTTTTCACCGCCCTGGAGGCCGTCGCTGATGATCACATGGCCGGTCAGGTAGCGTCCGACCTTGACCCGGTGCAGGCTGACCTTCCCACTATCGTCCACCAGCCACACGGCCGGCTCGCTGATGTCCTTGGTCAGGGCCGACCAGGGCAGCTCGATACTGGCTTTGCCGGGAGCGGTGACGGTGGCGCTGACCACCGAGCCCAGGTCCATGCCGGCCGGCAGCGCGCCGAGGGCGACCTTGACCTGCACGGTGCCGCTCTGGGCCGAGACCGCCGGGGTCACTTCACGGACCTTGCCGGTGGCCTGGATAGCCGGGTTGTCGAGCAGGGTCACGGTAATGCTCTGGTCGCCGGGCGGCTCCACCAGCAGCGACTCGTAGACGTTGAACACCGCGTCGCGCGCGCCGTCACGGGCCAGGCTGAAGATCGGCATGGTCGCCTGCACCACCTGCCCGACCTCGGCCTGGCGGGCGGTGATCACCCCGGGCGCCTCGGCGATCAGCGAGGTGTAACCCAGCTGTTCACGGGCATTGGCCAACTGTGCCTGGGCCGCGGCGAGCGCGCTCTTGCTGCTCAGCAAGGCGGCCTGGGCCGAGTCGTATTCGCTGCGACTGGTATACCCCTTGGGCAGGAGCTTCTGCTGGCGGACGAAAGCCGCGCTGGTCTGCTGCACCCGCGCCTGCTGGGCATTGACCTCGGCCTGGGCGGTGTCGACATGGGTTTGCAGGTCCTTGGGGTCGAGCTTGGCGAGCACCTGTTTGGCGGAGATCCGCGCGCCGACGTCGACAGAGCGCTGGATGATCTTGCCACCGACACGGAACGACAGGTCGGTCTGGACCCGGGCCTGGACATCGCCGGTCAGGGTCACGGCGGCGCCGAAATCCTTGCGTTGCACCTGCTCGACGAAGACCCGCGGCCGCTCGGGTTCAGGCGGTTTGTCATGACCGCATCCACTCAAGAGCGCTGCCAGGCCGAGGGCGACCATCCACTGTGTTCGATGCCCCTTCATGCACGCTCCTTTGCGTAATACAGTTTCGCCAGTGCGGTTACGACTGTTAGCGTAGAACAGGGTTCCCTCACTGCACACCAACAACTCAACTCACCCCGCAGGACGCTTTTCATGCTCAAGACCCTGGCGGTCGCCAACTACCGCTCGATCAACCAACTGGTGGTGCCGCTGGGTCGACTGAACCTGATCACCGGGCCCAATGGCAGCGGCAAATCCAACCTCTATCGCGCCCTGCGCCTGCTGGCGGAAACCGCCCAGGGCGGGGTGGTCAACGCACTGGCGCGTGAAGGCGGGCTGGATTCGACCTTCTGGGCGGGGCCGGAGACCATCAGCCGGCGCATGCGCAACGGTGAAGTGGCCATTGAAGGCCAGGTCCGCAAGGGGGCGAAGCGCCTGCGCCTGGGGTTTGCCGGTGAGGACTTCAGCTACGCCATTTCCCTCGGCTTGCCGGAGCCGAGCAGTTCGTATTTTTCCCTGGACCCGGAGATCAAGCGCGAATGCATCTGGGCCGGTGCCCTGTATCGCCCGGCCAGCCTGCTGGTGGGACGTTCCGGGCCCATGGTCAAGGCCCGCGAAGGGCGTGGCTGGGAGGTGCTGGCGCAACACACGCCAAGCTTCGACAGCCTGTTCGATCAGGTCGGCAATCTGCGCGGTTCGCCGGAAGTACTGTTACTGCGTGAGAGCATTCGCGGCTGGCGTTTTTACGATCACTTTCGCAGCGATGCCGACGCGCCTGTACGCCAGCCCCAGTTGGGTACACGCACGCCGGTGCTGCATCACGATGGTCGCGACCTGGCGGCGGCGTTGCGGACCATTATCGAAGTCGGCGACGCCGAAGCCCTGCACGCGGCCATCAGCGATGCCTTTCCTGGCTCACGGCTGGAGATCGCGCCGTTGCAAGGTGCGCGCTTTGCCATCGAGTTCTATCAGGAAGGGTTGCTGCGACCGCTGTCGGCTGCCGAGCTGTCGGACGGGACCTTGCGTTATCTGCTGCTGGTGGCGGCGTTGCTGACGCCCCGGCCACCGACCCTGATGGTGCTGAACGAACCGGAAACCAGCCTGCACCCGGACCTGCTGCCGGCCTTGGCGCGCCTGATCGTACAGGCTTCGGAGCACTGCCAGCTGTGGGTGGTGTCCCATGCCAGCCGCCTGATAGCGGCGTTGCAGCAGGACCCGGCGTGCAACGCCATCGTCCTGGAAAAAATTCTCGGACAGACCGGGGTTGTCGGCCAGGACAGGCTCGATGAGCCGGCCTGGAACTGGCCGGACTGACCCTGGGTTAAAACCCGCCCGACTGATTTGCCGGATAGTCAGCGGGCGGCTACTTTCCTTTGCACCGCAATACGGATCTTTTTACCCAATGGGCGCTCCAAGCACGGACGAACATGGCCCGCTCAATGGCCAGCCCATAACAAGGAAGACTATATGGTTCAGGCAAAAGCGCCGGAAAAGCTCGATCCACAAGACATCGTGAAGCTATTGATGGCATTGCGCCGAGCAGTGAGAAAACAACCGAGCGGGCAATAAAAAACGCCGACGCTGGTTGCTCGTCGGCGTTCAAACCTTGGAAGGGGTTCTTCGCGAATCAGAACGCCGGCAATACCGCGCCTTTGTACTTCTCGGCGATGAATGCTTTCACTTCCGGGCTGGTCAGGGCCTTGGCCAGTTTCTGGATCGCGTCGCTGTCCTTGTTGTCCGGACGAGCTACCAGGAAATTCACGTAAGGCGAATCGGCACCTTCGATCACCAGTGCGTCTTTGGCCGGGTTCAAGCCCGCTTCCAGCGCGTAGTTGGTGTTGATCATGTCCAGGTCGACCTGATCCAGAACCCGTGGCAGCAGGGCCGATTCCAGTTCCTTGAACTTCAGGTGCTTGTCGTTCTTGACGATGTCTTTGGGCGTCGACAGGGCGTTGGTCGGGTCTTTCAGGGTGATCAGACCGGATTTCTGCAGGAGCAGCAGGGCACGGCCGCTGTTGCTGCCTTCGTTCGGGATAGCCACGGTGGCGCCGTCTTTCAGCTCAGCCAGGCTTTTGACTTTCTTCGAGTAACCACCGAAAGGCTCGACGTGCACGCCGATCACGGTGACCAGGTTGGTGCCCTTGCCTTTATTGAAGCCATCCAGGTACGGCTTGGTCTGGAAGTAGTTGGCGTCCAGGTGTTTCTCGGCCACCTGGGTGTTCGGTTGTACGTAGTCGGTGAAGACCTTGATTTCCAGGTCCACGCCTTCTTTGGCCAGGGTCGGCTTGATCAGCTCGAGGATCTCGGCATGGGGGATCGGCGTTGCCGCCACGACCAGTTTCTCGCCGGCCTGGGCCAGACCTGCCGCCAGAGCAGCCGCCAATGCGGTAAACAACAGAACCTTTTTCATGCAGTGTCCTTATCGAAGATCACGGTCGTCATCGACGACAGCCTTGAGAGAGAGGTGCCAGTAAAGTGATATCGCTGGCGTGGGGCAGAAGATACCGATATTTTTTATTCCAGAACAATATCTTTTATTCATCTTCATATTCCATTTTGTTCATACAGCACTATCCAGCAGGCGCTTGAGTGCCGCCAGTTCCTCAGGGGAACTGCTACCGATAAATTGCTCGATCAAGGCCAGGGGTGCCGGCAGGTTCAAGTGCTCCGGCAGAATCTCGTCGCCACTGCTGACCAGCAAGGCAAAGTGAATGACATTCTCCAGCTCGCGGGTATTGCCCGGCCAGCTGTGACGCTCCAGAGCACGCTGGGCACTTTCGCTGACCAGTGGCACCAGCAGGCTCAGGCGCTGACTGTAGATACCGAGAAAATACTCGGCCAGGGGCAGGATATCGCCGACCCGCTCGCGCAATGCCGGCAACTCCAGCCGGCCTTCGCTGAGGTAGTGATACAGGCGCTCATGGAATTTACCGACCGCCACCGCCTGGGCCAGGTCGATGCTGGTGGCCGCCACCAGGCGTACATCCACCGGACTCGGCTGCGGCGCGCCGACCCGGGTGACTTCATGATTTTCCAGGGCGGCGAGCAACTTCACCTGGATCGGCAACGGCAGGTCGCCAATCTCGTCCAGGTACAAGGTGCCGCCATTGGCCGAGCCGAACCAGCCGGCGCGACTGCTGGCCGAACCGCTGTAGGCCCCCGCCGCATAACCGAACAGTTCGGCATCAGCGTAGGTCGGGCTGATGGCGCCGCAGTTCACCGAAACAAACAACCCGGTGCGGTCGCTGGCACGGTGGATATGCCGGGCGAGCAACTCCTTGCCGGTCCCGGTCTCGCCACGGATCAATACCGGCACCGACTTGGGCGCCAGGGTTTCGAGTTCTTCACGCAGTTGCCGCGAACGCGGGTCGACGAACACTAGCGCCTTGGCGCGAATGCTCAGTGGGCTTTTTTCCGAATCGGGAAAGGTCAGCAGCGGCTGACCGAAGGTTTCATGCAGGCTCATGGCAGGCTCCCGCCCCAAACCACCAATGGCAGTGGGCGTTCAAGCAAAAGAAAGAATTCAGGCGCGACGCAGGGAATGCTGTTCCATTCGGGTCTGCAGGCGGTACAGGTAGGCAAAACCCTGTTCCCAACGCTGGTGACCGGACTTCACATTGATATGCCCGGCACCGCTGAGGATGCTCGCTTGCGCGCCCCAGTCGCGGGCCAGTTCCAGGGTCCGCGGGGCGCTGACGGCGGCGTCGTTGTCGGAGGCGACGATCTGGCTCGGAAACGGCAGCAGGTCGCTCGGAATCGGCGCAAAGTTACGCAAGGCCGGGGCGCAGGCGGGACGCTCGACATCGGCCGGGGCCACCAGCAATGCACCACGGACCTGGCGCAGCAGGTGCAACGGCGCTGTTTGCGCCCAGTGGGCAACGGTGATGCAACCCAGGCTGTGGGCAATCAAGATCACCGGCGTATCGTCCGCGGCAATGGCTTCGGCCAGGGCCGCGACCCAGTCTTCGCGGCGCGGCGTCAGCCAGTCGGCCTGCTCCACCCGCGCACTGTTGGGCAGGCTGTTCTGCCAGTGGGTTTGCCAATGATCTTCTGGCGATCCTTGCCAGCCCGGCACGATCAGATAACGAATCGACTCGTTGCGCATGGGGTACACCTCCTCCAGCGTTTGCGTTCCCGATCGAGTATAGGGAGGAGAGTTATATTCGTTAAGGAATAAGAAGCTATTTATTAAGACCATAAAGAAATATAAGGACCTGCGAATCACTCCTTGTCGACGCGAATCCTTTGTAGGAGCAGGCTTGCCGGCGATGAGGCCCGTAAGTCCTGCATCGACTATCCAGCCGCCATCGCCGGCAAGCCGGCTCACAGGTTCTGCATTTGCCAGTTGCTCCGTGGAAATAAAAAAGGGCCGCACCCTGCCAAGGAGACGGCCCAAGAAACTCGAGGATCTGTTGCGTTCAGCGCGCGGTAATCACCGAAAGTTTGGTGATCCCGGCCCGCTCGATGGAGGCCATGGCCCGCGCCACTTCGCCGTAGTTCACGCCGTTGTCGGCCTGCAATTGCACCCGCAGGTCCGGATCCTTGGCCTTGGCCGCCTGGAGGTTGAACTCCAGCAGCTCGGGCTTGATTTCATCCTTGTTGAGGAACAGCTTGCCGCTGCCATCAATGCTCACCACCAGCGGGTCCTTCTGCTCCACCGGCGCCACGGCTTCGGTCTTCGGCAGGTTGATCGGAATCGCATTGGTCAGCAGCGGCGCGGTGACGATAAACACCACCAGCAGCACCAGCATCACGTCCACCAGCGGCGTGACGTTGATCTCGCTCAATACCTCATCGCTGTCCTGGGTCGAGAAGGCCATATCAGGACGCCTCCTTCACTTTCTGCGCACCGCCCTGGGCGGCGGTTTTGTTCGCCGTCGGGTGGATCAGCACGCGGAACGAACTCTTCTGCGCCAGGCTGTAGAAGTCATGGGCGAAGTCATCGAGGTCGGCGGCGGTGAGCTTCAGGCGACGCAGGAAATAGTTGTAAACCAGCACCGCCGGCACCGCGACGGCGATCCCGACACCGGTGGCCACCAGCGCGGCACCGATCGGACCGGCAACGGTTTCCAGGCTCGCGGACCCGGCGGCGCTGATGCCTTTCAAGGCTTCCATGATCCCCCACACGGTGCCGAACAGACCAATGAACGGCGAGGTGCTGCCGATACTGGCGACTACCGCCAGGCCGGTTTCCAGGGAGCGTCGTTCCCGCACGATCTGTTGGCGCAGGGCACGTTCGAGACGGTCCTGATGATTGATCGCCTGGCTCAGATCCGCCGCGTGGGGCGCATCGCCGACCTGGATCGCGGCATAACCGGCCTGGGCCACGCGAGCGGCTGCGCCCGGTTGGGTTTCGCTGAGCTCGGCGGCCGAGTCGAGGCTGGAAGCGGCCCAGAACTGTTTGTGGAACTTGCGATCCTGGGCCTTGAGGCGGCCGAACTGCACGCCCTTGAGCAGGGCCAGGCCCCAGGTGGCGACGGAGAAGACCACCAGCAGCCAGATCACCGCGCTTTCGATGGATTGGAGTGGAGATGCCAGTAACGTCATGATGTGTTCCCTCTGTGGAAGCGTTTAGCGCGTTGGGTGCCGATCAGTGGATCTTGAAGTCGATGGGTACGCTGACCCAGCCGACCTGGGCGACATCGCCCTGCTTGGCCGGGACAAAGCTCCAACGCTTGACCGCTGCCAGCGCGGCGTCGTCGAGTTGCTGGCGACCACTGGTTTTCTGAATCTGGATCTCGCCCGGTTTGCCGCTGGCCAGGACCTGCACCCGCAACAAGACCGTGCCTTCCCAACCGCGACGCTGAGCCAGCTGCGGATATTCCGGCGCCGGGTTCTTCAGGTACGCGGCGCTGGCCGAAGCCGGGGTCACCGGTGCCGGCGTCGGCGGCGCCGGTGGCGCTGCCGGAGCCGCTGGCTTTGGCGGCGCGGGCGGTTGCTCGACCGGCTTGGGCGCAGGTTTCGGCTCAGGCTTGGGCACCGGCTTGACCTTGGGTTTGGGCACCGGCTTGGGCGGCGGCGGTTTGGCCGCCAGCTCATCGACCACTGGCGGCGGCGGCTCGACCACCGGTGGGGGCGGCGGAGGCGGAGGGGGTGGAGGCGGCGGTTCAACCACGGGCGGAGCCGGTTGGGAGAACTCGATGGTCATCGGTGGGATTTCCGGCGGCACCACCGGCAGCACCGGGGTTTCCTTCTGGCTCAGCCAGTAGATCACCGCGCCATGCAGCACCAGCGCGAACACCCCGAGCAAGATCGCCTCGCGTCGGCTGAGGATGCCCTTGGGCACTTTCTGCAGACGCAATTGCCCCAGCGGCGCGCGGTGGGGCCGGCCGAGGTCGACCAACTCGCCACCCGGTGCCGGTTGCCTGCGCACCTCATGTGCACTGGCAGCGGTCTGGACATTGCCCATTGAATAACTCCTGCGGTCTTCAGCAAAAAATCGTCGAGGCGCGCTTGGCGGCGTCGAGGTGCCGATGATCCACGGAGGCTGCTTAGGCCTTAAAGCAATATTTAAAATTATACATAGAACAAAAATGAATATTGATTTTCAGTGCCCCGCTCAAGGCCGTGTGTTTCAAGGGCTCCAGCCAATCGCCCGGAAAGCCATGCTTTTCAGGCATTGAAAATATTCGCTCAAGGCATGCCTTCAAGGCCCGAAACCGCCACTTGATGAGCGATTTCAAACACGCGGCGGCGATCACCACACGGGCAACCGCGCGGATGACAAAGAAACAGAAAGAAGGATTCGGATGTAAGAAAGAGGGAAGTACAAACAATAAAATGGCGTATTTAATAATTAACACAGACGACAAAACATACCGCCAGTACTTCGAGCGGATGAGCAGCATCCGCCACTCACCCGTTCGTTGGCCTGGCAGTATAGTGTGTTGCCTTTATTACTGTTTGACGAACTCGCCACCCAGACCGACCACTTGGCCGTCAAAGGTGCTGCGTGAACCGCTCGCTCTCAGTCGCCCGTAGTTGTGGTCGGGGGAGAAGGCGGCGAAGGTGACATAGCCGTGACCATCATTGTAGCCAGTGAAGGCAATGATCGTGGGCTGGCCGGTGCTGTTCTGGAAGTGGTAGTGGCCGGTCACGTTGTAGTTCACACCGGCCTGGGTGATCTGCCCGCTGAAGGAACCGTTCGAGTCGTTACCGTCGGTCACGACCAGTCTGGCGTCAGAGTTGGCGTTTACATAAGTTCCATTGATGCTCGACATGATGCGTTCTCCTTATGTCGTTAATACACTCTTCCACTGAAGGTGAGGTTCTCCTGAAACTCACGACACCCAGCATGGTTGGACTTGTAACGTCTGTCCAATTGCACCACCGGTTATTTATCAATCGATTGGCTATATGAACCATGAGCATGGTGAATAACTTGTTTGGCGGATGAGTTGTATATAACCAACTCTTCACTGAATGGACTCAGAAGTCATAGCGCCCGGTCACCCCGAGGGTCCGCGGCGTGCCGAGCAGTCCTTCATAGCCGCCATTGCCGCCGGTCCAGAGGGTGGTGTAGTAGGTCTTGTCGAAGGCGTTCTTCAACCACAACGACACATCCCATTGACCCTGCTTGAAATCGCCGCGCAAGCCGGTGGACAGGTTGACCACCGCATAGCTGGGAATCTGCCCATAGGCGGAGTCCTCGACCGTACCGGCGGCCTTGGAGCGGAAGGCGTAGCTGCCGGTGACGTATTCTTCCCAACCGTTATCCAGGTTCCATTTGTATTCGCCATTGGCGTTGGCAATCCACTTCGACGCCCCCGCCACCTGGTGCCCGGTAAGGTCGCAGGAAGCCGGCGCCCCGGGTTGCAAGGCGACCTCGGGCGCGCACGGCGCATCCTTGTAGGACATGTAACGCACATCGTTATAGGAGCCGTTGAGATTGAGGGTCAGGCCGCGCAGGGGAATCAGCGTGCTCTCCACTTCCAGCCCGCGCGAGCGCACGGAACCGGCGTTGGTCAGGTATTGCACACGGGTGTCGTAGTCATAGGCGTTGGTCTGGTATCCGTTGACCTGGGTCCAGAACAGGTTGGCGTTGAGCTGCAGGCGCTTGTCCCACAGGGTGCTCTTGAAACCCAGTTCGGCGTTGTTGGCGCGCTCGCTGCCCACCAGCAGCGAGCCGGCACCGGCCGTTGGGGCCGTCCCCACCGCAAGGCTGACACCACCGGATTTTTCACCGTGGGACAGGGTCGCATAACCCAACAGGTCGTCGGTGAAGCGATAGCTCAGGTTCAGCAGGCCCGACGGGCTGATGCTGTACAGGCTCAGGTTACCGGAGTCATAGGCACCGGCACGGCCGGCTCGGGCCGTGGCGGCGGCACCGGTCACGGCTGCACCGCCAACCGGTGCATCGCGGGTCACCCAGGCACTTTTTTCCTCGTAGCTGCCGCGCAGGCCGGCGGTGAAGTCGAGGCGCTCAGTCAGGTGCCAGGTGCCCTGGGCGAAGAGCGCGAAACTGTCGGTGTCGATATGCCCGTTGCCGATGCTGGTGACGTTGTTCAACGCGCCCGTGGGGGTGCCGTTCCAGATATCCGCCTTGGGGCCGTAGTAGCTGAAGCTCTGGTTATCCAGCTTCGAGCCGAAGTAGTACGCCCCCAGCACATAGTCGAAGAACCCACCCGTGGGCGAGGCCAGGCGCACCTCCTGGGACCACTGGGTATCCTCCACCGAGACCCCGGAGTTGTAGGCGGCCGGGACGTTGAGCCCGTCGTCGTTGCGCGGAGTGAAGTTCCACCAGCGATAGGCGCTGATGGACGTCAGGGTGAAATCGTTGGGCAGGGTCCAGTTGGCCTCCAGGGAAGTGCCGCCCTGGAACACCCCGACGTGTTGCTGACCGTCGAGATTCACTTCCCGATTCCGACCATCGGCGAGGGTCGCCCCGGCCGCGGCAGCCCGCGCCTGGTAAAGGTTCACGCCATTGATGGTCGGGCCGGTGCTGTAGAGCACGCGGGTCCCGGCGCTGGAGTCTTCTTCGTTGTAGTCGCCGATCCAGCGCAGGTTGAAGTTTTCGTTGGGCTTGAACAGCAGCTGTCCGCGAAAGCCGTCCCGCGAGCCGCCGTCCAGCTCATGGCCGTTGTATTCGTTCTTGATATCGCCATCGCTGCTGGTGCGATAGGCCGACAGGCGCCCGGCCAACTGATCGGTGATCGGGCCGGAAATCGTGCCCTTGGTCTGGAAATAACCATCCTCGCCCACCGAACTTTCAATGCTGCGCTCGGGCGTGAAACTCGGCGCCCGGGTATTGATATTGATCACCCCGGCAGTGGTGTTCTTGCCGAACAGCGTGCCCTGGGGACCGCGCAACACTTCCAGTTGCTCGATATCCATCAGGTCGAATACGGCCATGCCCGGACGACTCAGGTAGACGTTGTCGATATACAGCCCGACGCTGCCCTCCAGGCCATCGCTGGCCGGATTGTTGCCCAAGCCGCGAATCGACACGCTGGACTGGCGCGCATGCATGTAGGCGACGTTGACGCTGGGCACCAGTTGCTGCAGATCCTGGATGCGATAGACCCGCTGGCTTTCCAGGGCCTGGCCACCGATCACGCTGATGGGCACGGGCACGCTCTGGGAGCTTTCTTCCCGGCGCCGGGCGGTGACGGTCACGGTTTCCAACTGCCCGCTGTCGGCCTTGGGCTTGCTGGTACTGGCCACGGGTGCCGGGTCCGGCGGTGCTTCGCTCTCGGCAGCCTGGCCCAGAGACCAACTGGCACTCCCCGCCAGCAACAGGGCCAGGGGCAAGCGCTTGAGCCGCCGCGAAGGGTGATGCAAGGCAAAATTGAACGAATTCATGGGCGGCTCCTGGTCAAAAAATACACATTCCGTATATTCTTTAAAGTTATTTATTTATGTTTTTACAGATATTTACTGCATAAGAGATTGCCTTTATAAGGAATCGACGTAATGCATAGCCAATGCATTTCCCCGATATTTTCCATGTGAAAAATGCATATCGACCTGCGTCAACTCCGTCACTTCATCGCCCTCGCCGAGCAGCGCAGTTTTGTCGCCGCGGCCACGGCGGTGAACCTCTCGCAGTCAGCGTTCAGCCGCAGCATCCAGGCTCTGGAACACAGCGCCGGGTGTCAGTTGGTGGATCGCGGACGCAAGGACCTGGCGCCGACCAAACAGGGCCAGGTGTTGCTCGAACATGCTCGCCGACTGGTCAGCGGCGCCCAGCAACTGGCCAATGAAATCAGCCAGTTCAACGGCCTGGAGGCCGGCGAGGTGCGCTTCGGCTGCGGGCCGGCGCCGGCCTCGGGGTTGATCCCACGGGCCATCGGCCACTTCATCGGGCGCTATCCGAAAGCCCGGGTGCAGTTCCAGGTGGATGACTGGCAGAGCCTGAGCAAACGGCTGTTGAACGATGAGTTCGAATTTTTCGTCGCCGACACCCGCAGCTTCGAGGCCAACCCGGATTACCTGACCCAGCGCCTGCGGCCACGCAAGTGGTATTTCTGCTGCCGGGCCGGGCATCCGCTGGCGGCTCAGGAGAGCGTGACGGCCGGGCAATTGCTGAGTTATCCCCTGGCCTCGACGATTCGTCCGCCGAACTTGCGCAAGGTGATCGTCGACCTCAGCGGTCGCCCGGATTTCACTCCGCAGGTGGAGTGTGAAAGTGCGTTCAGCCTGTTGGGGGTGGTGTTGAGATCGGATGCCATTGGTATCTGCGGTGAGAACAGCGATGCCTGGGAGTACGCCCGTGGCGGGTTGGTAAGGCTGAAGATCGAGGGGTTGGCGGAGGATCTGGAGGAGTTGTATACGCGGTATGGGATTGTCAGCCGGGCCGGGTATCGGTTGTCGCCGCTGGCCGAGGCGATGATCGAGCAGATCAAGAGCGAGGATGCGCTGGAGGTGGGTGAGGTGTGCAGCCTGGAGCAAATGGCTGTCTGAGCGAGACTCACCCCATGCACACCATGCATAGAAAACAGTCGCCAAATGCGCTTGCCGAAAATCGCGCCAAAACGCGAAATCCCTCACTTGTCCTCCGCTGCGGTGAACCTCCATGCCCCACGTGCGCAACGTGCTTTACATCATGTGCGACCAACTGCGTCGCGATTATCTGTCCTGCTACGGCCACCCCCATCTGCACACGCCGAATATCGACCGCCTGGCCGCCGCCGGCGTGCGCTTCAGCCGCGCCTACACCCAGGGCACCATCTGCGGGCCGTCGCGGATGTCGGCCTATACCGGGCGTTACGTCAGCAGCCATCAAGTGGCCTGGAACGCCGTGCCGCTACCGCTGGAAGAACTGACCATCGGCGACTACCTGCGGCCCCACGGCATCCGCACCGCCCTGGTCGGCAAGACCCACGCCACGCCCAATCTCGACGCCCTGCAGCGACTGGCCATCGACCCCGACAGCCTTCAGGCCGAGCCCTTCAACGAAGTCGGTTTTGAAGCCTACTCACGCCACGACGGCATCTACCCCGATGACCCGCTGTTCGCCGATAAACGCGAGTCGGCGCCCTACACCCATTACCTGCGCGACCTCGGCTATAACGGCACAAACCCCTGGCATGACTGGGCCAACGCCGCCGAAGGCGAAAACGGCGAGATCCTCAGCGGCTGGCAAATGCGCCACGCCCATTTGCCGGCGCGAGTAGCGGAACAACACTCGGAAACGGTCTACACCACCGACCGCGCCATCGACTTCATCAGCGAACAGGGCGAGCAGCCATGGTGCCTGCACCTGTCGTATATCAAACCGCATTGGCCCTATATCGCCCCCGCGCCGTACCACGCGTTGTACAGACGCGAGCAGGTGCTGCCGGCGGTCCGTCCGGCACCGGGCGCGGCTAGTGATCACCCGGTCTACGGCGCCTTCCGCCAGCATGAGGAAAGCCTGAATTTCTCCAGGGACGAGGTGCGGCTGAATGTGGTTCCGACCTATATGGGCCTGATCAAGCAGGTCGACGACCAGCTCGGGCGACTGTTCGACGTGCTCGAAAGCAGCGGCCACTGGGACGACACACTGATCGTGTTCACCAGCGATCACGGGGATTTTCTCGGCGATCATTTTCTCGGCGAAAAGGAGTTCCTGCTGGAGCAGGCGGTCGGCGTGCCATTGATCGTGCGCGACCCGCGGGCGGCGGCGGATAGTACCCGGGGTACGGTGGATGAACGCCTGGTGGAAACCATCGATGCGCTGCCGACGTTTCTCGAAGCACTGGGTCTGCCGTCGGCGGAACATCGGTTGGAGGGACGGTCGCTGGTGCCGCTGCTGCACGGGGCGCAACCGGACTGGCGCCGCTATGCCATCGCCGAATACGACTATGCCTTCCAGGCCCCGGCCCGGGAGCGGCTGGCGCAATCGATCGATCGTTGCCGGATGACCATGGTCCGTAGCGAGCGCTGGAAGTACCTGGCGTATGACGGATTTCGGCCGCAGTTGTTCGACCTGGAAAACGACCCGCAGGAACTGCATGACCTGGGGGCCGATCCGGCCTTGGCGGCGGTGCGTGAAGAGCACTTGGGGTATCTGTTCGAGTGGCTGCGCGGGTTGAAACGCCGGACCACCATCAGCCATCAGGAAATCGATCTGCGCGGGCAGCGCTTTCGTTATGGCGAGCCGGAGGCGGAGAAGGTGGTGCAGATCGGGGTGTGGTGAAACCTTGAGGGCCGCCAGCCAAGTGTGATCTCAATGTGGCGAGCGGGCTTGCCCGCTCACCACATGACCTCACCTGTCACCGCAAACTCAAGCCCCCTTGATCGTCTGGCTCCGCTGCCCATGCACGCCCACCGGCACTTCGCCCTTGAGCGTCACCCGCCGCACGATGCGCTCCTGGGTGCCGTAATCGTCCACTGCGTAATGCTGGGTCGAACGGTTATCCCAGATCGCCACATCGCCGCTCTGCCAGCGCCAGCGCACGGTGTTTTCCAAACGCGTCACATGGCTCTGCAACAGGTTGAACAAATGCGCCGAGTCCGCCAGCGAATAGTCCTTGATACGTTTGACGAAGTGCCCCAGCAACAGACTCTTCTCACCGCTGATGGGATGCACCCGCACCACCGGATGCTCAGTCTCGTATACCGTCGAAGTGAAGATCTGGCGGTAACGCTCCAGCTTCTCCGCCGAGACATTCGGCCGCGAACCGGCGTAGTCGTATTCGTTGCTGTGCACCGCCCAGAGCTTGTCCGCCAGCTCGCGCAACTCCGGCGCCAGCTCCTCGTATGCCGCTGCCGTATTCGCCCACACCGTGTCGCCGCCGGAGGCCGGCGCCAGCACCGAACGCAGGATCGAGGCTTTCGGATAGGCGTCGACGAAGGTCACGTCGGTGTGCCAGGAATTGGCCCGCTGGCCCTGTGCACCGTCCAGCTCCAACAGATAACGCGTACCGTCACGCACCGGCACCGTCGGGTGCGCCACCGGCTCGCCGAGCAGATGAGAAAAAGCCTCCTGGCTCTGGTCATCGAGATGGGTCTGGCCCCGGAAGAAAACCACCTTGTACTGCACCAGCGCCTGCTGGATCGCCTCGATCACGCCGGCCTCCAGCTCGCCGGAAAGCTCGATGCCACGGATCTCGGCGCCAATACGACCGGCCACCGGATGAATATCCAGCGTGTGCACAACGGGTTTTACAGCAAGTGCGGCATTGCTCATGGGTGAACCCTCGTCGGACTGCTTACGGTTTGAGCCGTCGCGAAACAACGCTCTATCTATATTCAATTTAGATCTAATAGATATACGTATGCTTCGTTGACGGAATAAGAGCTTGCATTTAAAACCTCAAGCCTCGCTCGTCGCAAATGCCTTCGAGCTATTTTTCGGATGCCAGGAAAGCATATGGATCTTCGCCAACTGCGCTACTTCATCGCCCTCAATGAACACCGCAGTTTTGTCCGCGCGGCGGACGCCATGGGTATCACCCAACCGGCCTTCAGCCGCAGTATCCAGGGGCTGGAACAGGAGTTCGGCTGCGTGCTGGTGGACCGTGGCAACAAGGATTTGCGCCCGACGCCAGAAGGCCAGGTGGTGCTGCAACATGCCTTGACCCTGGTCCAGGGCGCGGCGCTGCTGAGTGCCGAAGTGACCCAGATGACCAAGCTCGATGCCGGTGAGCTGCGCTTCGGCTGCGGCCCGGCGCCGGCGGTGAAACTGGTACCGGAGGCGGTGGCGCGGTTTATCAATGCCCACCCGAAAGTAAGGACCAAATTCCATGTGGATAACTGGGAAAAGCTCAGCCGCAGCCTGAGTCGCGAGGAAATCGAATTCTTTATCGCCGACATCCGCCATTTCGAGGCCGATCCGAACTTCCAGACCCAGGCGCTGACGCCCAAGCGCGGGGTGTTTTTCTGCCGGCCGGGGCATCCGTTGCTGGCCAAGGAAAGCCTGTCGACCAACGATATGTTCGACTATCCGCTGGCGACCACGCTGATTCCGCCGGGCATCCGCAAGCTGCTGGCGAACCTCAGCGGGCGCACGGATTTTTCGCCGAATATCGAGACCGAGCATTTTCCGGCGCTGGTGAAGATCGTCCGGCAGTCCAATGCGATTGGCGTCGGCACCCAGGAGGCGTTTATCGAGGACGTGGAACAGGGCTCGCTGGTGCTGCTGCACTGGCGCAACCTGCCGCAGAACATCGAGAGCATGAACGCCCGCTGCGGGATCGTCAGCCGCACCGGGTTCCGGCTGTCACCGGCGGCGCGGGCGATGATCGAGACGTTGGTGGCAGTGGATACCCAGGAGGACAGGGTTGCGGTCTAGATCCCCGCCGCCGCCAGATTCGGCGCCACCCAATCCGTCACCTTGAACGGCTTGCGAATCAGCTTCTGCTGGGACGCCAGGTCCACCGAACCCTGCAATTTACCAAGGAACACCGGGTCCAGTTGCGAAGGGAAAATCTCGCTGAGTTTCTCGTCCTTCAGGTCCTGCTGCAAAATCACCTGTGGATAACTTGCCAGCCCCGACACCAACTGCACATAGGCGTCCTTGTTGCCATCCTGGGTCAGCCACTCCACCGCTTGCTGCTGGGCCTTGAGCAGCTTGTCGACCACGTCCGGATGCGCATCGACAAAGGCGCCGGAACCCACCAGCACGCTCTGGATACTCCCGGCACCGCCCAGATCCCTGGTGCTCACCGGCAACTCAGCCAGCCCCTTGGCCTGCAACGCCGTCAGGTTCGAGCTGCCCCAGGAGGCGTCGATCTGCTTGGCCGCCAACGCCGCTACCGCCGCGCTGAAATCCAGGTTGATCACCTTGAAGTCCTTCTCGCTCAAGCCCTGGCTGGCCAGTGCGGCATCGAAGGACAGCTGGCTGGCGGTGCCACGGAACACCGCCACCCGTTTGCCCTTGAGGTCCTGCAGGGTCTTGATCCCCGAGCCGGGCACCACGCCGAGGTATTGCTTGACCCCGCGTGCCGTCGCGCTCAACAGCCGGGTATCCAGCCCGTTCGATTTGCCGATGATCGCCGCCAGGTCCCCCAGGTAGGCGAAATCCACCTGGCCGTTGGCGAAGGCTTCATTGATCACTGGCCCTGCGCCCTTGAAGAAACTCCACTGCACCTTGATGCCTTGGTCGGCAAAGGCCTTTTCGAAGATCTGCCGGCTGCGCAGCACATCCACCACACCGCCGCCGCTGTGCTCGGTGCCGGCGCTCAGGTCGGGCACGGCGATGCGGATTTCCTTGACCTCGGCCGCCGTGGCCAACAGCGACAGGGCGCCCAGGACGCCCGCTAGAGCGGTGGTGGCGAACAGGCGGGCAAGGCTGCCTTTGAACAGGGTTTTCATGGGTGGTGCTCCTTGGCAACGGGCTTCGAGTCGCTGAAGGTAGGCATAGCCATGCATAACAATAAAATACTGATAATTCACATTTTAGTAACTTTAAGGAATATAAGCGCTGAAACAAGGGTCCTGGAGCGGCATGCATAAAACGCATCGAAAATATTCTTCAAATGCATTGGATGCGTGCCCTGCACAAGCCTTAAATGGCTTCTCTTATCTCCCAATAGAATCGATAAGATTTTTTATAGACCGAACAAGCATATTCAATTCAGTGCCGTGCATTGCCCGGAAAACCGACAACGGAGGTCTGCCATGGCCCGTGTTTCGCTCCTCAGCCTGCCGCTGGCGCTGCCGCCGTCCGGGCAGCGCCGTGGCTGGCCCAGCCTGAGTCCGCGTCTGCTGCCCTGGCTGTTGCCACTGGCGCTGGCCGCCCTGTGGTGGGTTGCCAGCCGGCAACACTGGATGAGCGAGCAGATCCTGCCGCCGCCTTCGCTGGTCGGGCAAAGCACCGTGGAACTGGCCGGCGGCGAACTGTGGGGGCATCTGTGGATAAGTCTGCAACGGCTGTTCCGGGGTTTGCTGGCGGGCGTCGGCATCGGCGCCCTGCTCGGTGCCACGCTGGGTTTCAGTCGACGTGCAGAACGCTGGGTATTTCCCACCTTCAGTGCCCTCGCACAAATCCCGACCCTGGCCTGGATTCCGCTGTTCATGGTGTTTTTCGGCATCGGCGAAGTGCTCAAGCTGGTGGTGCTGATCAAGGCCATCGTGGTGCCGGTGACCCTGCACACCCTGGTCGGCGTGCGTGATGCGCAACCCAGGCTGCGCGAAGCCGCGGCGGTCTTGCGGCTGCCACCGTATCTGTTGATCCGACGGCTGATCCTGCCCGCTGCCCTGCCGGCGTTCATGGCTGGCCTGCGCCTGGCGCTGGCCGCTGGCTGGACCTCGCTGCTGGCCGTGGAACTGTTGGCCTCCAGCGAAGGCATCGGCTACCTGATGGTCTATGCCCGGCAACTGTTCATGCTCGATATCGTCTTCGTCTGCATCCTGGTCATCGGTGTGCTCGGCGTGCTGATGGACCGTGGCATCGGCCTGCTCGACCGACGCCTGGTGCACTGGCCGCACCCGGCCACGGCGCAGATCCCCCGCGGCCCGCGCTATCACGGCTGGCAACGCCTGCAACCCTGGCTGCTGCTGCTGATCCTGCTGGTGCTCTGGCAAGTGGCGAGCGACCAGCAGTGGGTCGACGGGAATATCCTGGCCAGCCCACTGGCGGTGCTGCACAGCACCTGGCGCGGGACACTCGACGGCAGCCTGCCCACCAGCCTGGGCCTGAGCTTGCAACGGACCCTCGCCGGGCTGCTCCTCGGCGGCTCGCTGGGCTTTGGCCTCGGGCTGTTGCTGGGGCTGTCGAAAACCGGCGAACGGCTGCTCGGCCCGAGCCTGTCGGCCCTGCGCCAGATCGCGATTTTCGCCTGGGTACCGCTGATCACTGCCTGGTTCGGCCTGGGCGAGCTGGCCAAGTCCGTGTTCGTCGCCCTCGCCGCCTTCTTCCCACTGTTTATCGCCACCCAACGCAGTGTCGCCAACCTCTCGCCGCAGTTGACCGAGGCCGCGCAAGTGCTGCGCCTGAGTCTCTGGCAGCGGCTGCGCAAGCTGGTGCTACCCGGTGCCGCGCCGGGGATTTTTGCCGGGCTGCGCCTGAGCCTGATCTATGCCTGGCTCGGCACCCTCGGCGCCGAATATTTCATGCCGTCCAACGGCGGCATCGGCGCGCTGATGATCGGCGCCCAGCAGTTGCTGCGCAT
Organism: Pseudomonas sp. MWU12-2345; assembly: GCF_023242385.1. NCBI lineage: Bacteria > Pseudomonadati > Pseudomonadota > Gammaproteobacteria > Pseudomonadales > Pseudomonadaceae > Pseudomonas > Pseudomonas sp. MWU12-2345. Next base: position 22,736 of record NZ_JALLJA010000023.1, read on the forward strand.
GGACGTGATCATGAGCGGCATGCTTGTGGTGGGCCTTACCGGCGCGCTGATCAACCTGCTCGGCCAACACCTCGAAACCCGCGCCACCCGCTGGAGACACGCATGAACGCTCCGATTGTCAGCTTCAACCAGGTCGGCAAATCCTTCGATGTCGACGGCATCGAGCTGGAAGCCATTCATGAGTTCAGCCTGGATATCGCCGAGGGTGAGTTCGTCGCCATTGTCGGTTCCAGCGGTTGTGGCAAATCCACCTTGCTGCGCCTGCTGGTCGGCCTGGACACAGCCTTTCGTGGTGAGATCCGGGTCGATGGCAAGGCGGTCGACGGCATCGGCAGCGAGCGCGGCATCGTGTTCCAGGAACACCGGCTATTTCCCTGGCTGACGGTCGAGGAAAATATCGGCCTGGGCCTGGTCAACGAACCGCTGAGCAAGGCTGAGCGTCAGCAGCGCATCAATGACTTCATCCAGTTGGTGGGCCTGGGAGATTTCACTCGCGCCTACCCGCACCAGCTGTCCGGTGGCATGGCCCAGCGCGTGGCGATTGCCCGTGGGCTGGTGGCGAGTCCACGCATCCTGTTGCTGGACGAGCCCTTCGGCGCCCTCGACGCATTGACCCGGCAACAGATGCAGGACGAACTCCTGGCCATTCGCGCCCGGGCCAGGATCACCACACTGCTGGTCACCCATGATGTCGAAGAAGCGATTTTCCTCGCCGACCGGGTGGTGGTGATGGAGCCGCGTCCCGGGCGGATCAAGCAGGTGGTCGAGATCGCACTGCCCCATCCGCGCCAACGCAGCAGCTTCGACTTTCACCAGTTGCGCGAGGAACTGCTCCACGAGCTGACCAGCGACGGCCATTACCAGACGCCGGTTCCCGAGCAGATTCGCGACCTGCCCCTGACGTTTATTGCCTGCTGAGAGGAGCCCCTCAGCCTTGCGCCGAGCTCACTTCCTGCGGGCTTTGGCGCTCTGGCCGGACAAACCGGTTGGCCCGTCCGAAGGTCCCGAAATCATTGAAACGCACACCCATCTCGGCCATCACCCTATGTGCCACCGGCGCGGTCATCTGGCGGATATAGAACGGTTCCTTGACCACGAAATGATGAATCCCGTGGGTGCTGCCGAAGTTGAAGCAGAACGCCTGCAACGGCCACAACCACCAGGGATTGAGCACCTGGGTCTGCTGGATCACGTTGCCCGCCTCGAGATCCCCGTAGTAGTGCATGTTCGAACTGACGAAATGCAGGCAGAAGGTCCGCAGCACATTCGGCCCGATGATCACCACCACCGCGATATCGATCACCTGCATCACCGCCAGGGTATGGGCCGACCAGTCGATGGAGCTGCCCAGCAGACCGGCGATCCCGTTGGCCGCGTGGAACCCGAGAAACACGTACCACGCGCCCCAGTGCAGCAACGCCAGTGGCGCATAGACCCTCAGTGTGCGCTTGAGGATGCTGAACTTGTGGGTCCAGGTCTTGGCCCGCAGCATGCGGATCAGCGAAGACATGACGTTGTCGCCGACCATCAGCAGGCGGGCAATCCCCCACGGCTCGCCATTGGTGATGGCGCGCTCTTCCATGTCCGCCTCGGTGCCGGAAACCTTGTGATGATTGAGGTGCAGATGGCGCCGAATCCAGGGGTTGATGGTGCTCGGCCGCGCCAGCCAGACCAGCGCCAGCATCAGGTTGTGCGGCACCCGCTGCTTGCGGAAATACATGCTGTGGATCAGGTCGTGTTCCAGCTCGTGGGTCAGCGAGGCAAAAAAAGCATTCAGTAACAAACACGCCCATCCGGCCAGATAACCGTCCACATAAAGCACCGCCGAACCAATCATGCCGGCCAGGGCAAACGCCAGAATGCCCGTGCCCAGGGCGTCCTGATGGTCCAACAGCGGGTAACGCCGGCGCAACTCGACGCCGCGGGCCATGACCTTTTCACGAATATAGCCGGATCGTTGTTGTGCATTCATGCGTTCGGGACTTGCGCAAACACCATCCATGATTCCATCCTCTGGTTATTGATGTTCGTATCCTGCGCCGTTGCAGCATCAGAGGTCGTAGCCGCGAACGCCAACCCGTTGACCGGATACGCCAACATGCCTGAACCGACCTCGCTCTCCAGCTGGACCCGCGCCCTGCGCAAGCAGCTCGACGCCCTGGGCCTCGACAGCGCCGCCCTGTGCCACCAAGCCGGGCTCGACCCGCAATTGATGGACGACCCCAACGCCCGCTACCCGCTGTCGGCCACCACCCGCCTGTGGGAGTTGGCCGTGGCCAGCAGCGGCGACCCGGCCATCGGCTTGCGGGTTTCGCGTTTTGTCAGTCCGACCACCTTCCACGCCCTCGGCTACGCACTGGTGGCCAGCGGCAGCCTGCGCGAGGTGTTCGAACGGATCGTGCGGTATCACCAAGTGGTCAGCGATGCCCTGGGATTGGAGCTCAGCCGCGAGGGCGAACGTTATCGTTTTCGCCTGCAAGTGCCGAAGGACAGCCCGGCACCGGCACCCGAAGCCATTGATGCCTTTGTTTCGATCTATGTGCGCACCTGCCGCAACCGCCTGGGCCGCGACTACGCACCGTTGGCGGTGTATCTGCGACGCCCGGAACCGGCCGATCCGACACCCTGGCACACGGTATTCCGCGCGCCAGTGTTCTTCGCCGCCGAGGAGGACCGGCTGGAGTTCGCCTGCAGCGATTTCGACAGCCACCTGGACGACGCCAACCCGGAACTGGCCGAGCACAACGAGACGGTGCTCAACCGGACCCTGGCGCAATTGAAGCCCTTGACCTGGGAGCGCCGCGTGCGTGAAGCCATCGAGGCCCAGTTGCCGGAAGGCGAACCGTCGGCGGAACGCATCGCCCAGACGCTGCACCAGAGCCTGCGCAGCCTGCAACGGCACCTGGCCGATGAAGGCGCGCGCTACGACACCTTGCTCAACGAGTGTCGGGAGAACCTGGCGCTGCTGCACCTGCGTGACCCGCAGTGTTCGCTAAGCGAAGTCAGCTACCTGCTCGGCTTTGCCGACACCAGCAGCTTCAGCCGGGCGTTCAAGCGCTGGACCGGGATCACCCCGGGGCAGTTTCGCGACGGGCTGCGCTAAGAGCGACTCAGGCGCTGGCCGTAGCCCGCAGCCCTTCCAGATCGAGGATCTCGATCCCGCCATAGCTGGTGCGCAGAATCCCCTGCTGCTGGAAATCCTGGAGGATCTGGTTGGTGGTCTGGCGCGACAGCGACAACATCGCCGCCAACTGCTCCTGGGACACCTCGAGCAATTGCCGTGAACGGTTCAATTCCCCATAGCCTTCGGCAATCAATAACAGCCGATGCGCCAGGCGCGCCGGTGCCGGCATCAGGCTCAACTGTTCCAGGCCGATAAAGGTCAGGCGCAGTTTCTGACTCATCAGCAGGGCGAACTGCCGCCAGTATTCCGGGTGTTCGTCGAGCAACTTGAGCAACACGTCCTGGGGCACCTGCAACAGGATGGTATGTCCAACGGCATAAGCGTCGTGGGTCCGCGGCAGGCCATCGAACAGGGAAATCTCGCCGAACCAGTAAGGCAGTTCCATCACCCCGAGCAAGGCTTCCTTGCCCTTCTCGCTGACGGCACCGACCCTGACCGAACCCTCCAGCACCGCGTACAGCCCGCACGGCGGATCGCCGCGCTGGAACAGGCGCTGGCCAGGCGTCAGGCGTCGGCCCTTGGCGGCGGCGAGCAGGCTATCCTGCAAGTGAGCGGGCAGATGGTTGAACCAGTGTCCGGTCAGCAGGCGCGAGCGCCAGGCAGATACATCCATGAGAACTCCGAGACAATTGTCGTGTAGCTGACAGAGTAAAAATTTCACGCAGGGCATGATCCCATAACCCTACAGGAGGAATAACAATGAAAAACCTCGTCGAGCATCTCAGTCAATACGCGGACTATCACCGTGACCCGCGCAATATCGCCAGCCACTTCATCGGCATTCCCCTGATCGTGGTCGCCGTGGCGGTGTTGCTGTCACGGCCGCAATGGCCGGTGGCCGGGCTCGGGATCAGTCCCGCGGTACTTTTGGCGGTGGTCTCGGCGGTGTTTTATCTGCGCCTGGAACTGGCCCTCGGACTGCTGATGACGGTGCTGCTCGGCCTATCCGTTTGGGTGGGCCAAATCCTTGCGGCGCAGGCCACGCTGGCGTGGTTGGCGAGCGGAATCGGCCTGTTCGTGATCGGCTGGGCGATCCAGTTCGTCGGGCATTACTACGAAGGGCGCAAGCCGGCGTTTGTCGACGATCTCAGCGGGCTGATCGTCGGGCCGTTGTTCGTGGTGGCGGAGCTGTTGTTTTTGCTCGGGCTGCGGCAAGGCCTCAAGCATGAGATCGAGGCGCGGGTGGGGGCGGTGCGGTTGCGGGAGAAGCGGACGGCCGTTTGAAATAGCCGGCGCCTGTAAAGGCCTCTTCGCGGGCAAGCCCTGCTCCTACAGTGTCGTGTCGTACACACAATGAGCGAACGACAGAAGACTGTAGGAGCAGGGCTTGCCCGCGAAAGGGCCCTCAAGACCGCCAAAAGCTTCGCTGGCAAGCCAGGCTCCTACAGGTTCCGTCGTGCCCTTAGAGACTCGCCTGCTTCTGCCAGACCTTGGGCTTGAAGAACAAGGTCTCCCCCCTCGTCAGGCCGATCAGGCTGTCGTGGTCCTTCACCACTTCGGCTTCGATCAGTTCGCTCTGGCCTTCAACCTTCAAGGTCACCCGGGTCGTCGCGCCCAGCGGACGGATATCACGTACCTCGGCCGCATGGTGGTCTTCCAGTTCATGGCGCGACAGCGACACTTCATGGGGCCGGAACAGCACATGCTGGTCGTCCCCCAGGTGCAGGCGGTTGGAATCACCGAGGAAGTGATAAACGAAATCGCTGGTCGGATTCTCATACACCTCGCCCGGAGAGCCGATCTGCTCGATCACACCCTTGTTCATCACCACGATACGGTCGGCGACTTCCATCGCTTCTTCCTGGTCGTGGGTCACGAACACCGAGGTCAGGTTGATGTCTTCGTGCAGCCGCGCCAACCAGCGCCGCAGCTCCTTGCGGACCTTGGCATCCAGCGCGCCGAAAGGCTCATCCAGCAGCAGCACCTTGGGCTCCACCGCCAAGGCTCGAGCCAGGGCGATCCGCTGGCGCTGGCCACCGGACAACTGCTCCGGGTAACGGTCGGATAGCCAGTCCAGTTGCACCATGTTCAGCAGTTCATGGACCTTGGTCGCGATCTGGCTTTCATTCGGACGCTGGTTCTTCGGCTTCATACGCAGGCCGAAGGCGACGTTGTCGAACACCGTCATATGACGGAACAGCGCGTAGTGCTGGAACACGAAACCGACGTTGCGATCCCGCACATCATGGCCGGAGACGTCTTCGCCGTGGAACACGATGCTGCCTTCGTCCGGGGTTTCCAGCCCGGCGATGATCCGCAACAGGGTGGTCTTGCCGCAACCGGACGGGCCGAGCAGCGCCACCAGCTCACCGCTGTGGATATCCAGGTTGATGCGGTCCAGGGCCTTGAAGGCGTTGAAGTTCTTGCTGACATTACGGACTTCGATCGACATGACTTATTCCTCCGCCGCAGCGGCGCGCAGGCGGTTGATTCGGTTTTCGCTCCACTGCTTGAGCAGCAGGATGAAGAGCGCCAGGATCAGCAACAGGCTCGCCACGGCGAACGCGGCCACGTGGTTGTATTCGTTGTAGAGGATCTCGACGTGCAGCGGCAGGGTATTGGTCACCCCGCGAATGTGCCCGGAGACCACCGACACCGCACCGAACTCGCCCATCGCCCGGGCGGTACAGAGCACCACGCCGTAGATCAGGCCCCACTTGATGTTCGGCACGGTGACATGCCAGAACATCTGCCAGCCGTTGGCGCCCAGCAGGCGCGCGGCCTCTTCTTCCTGGGTGCCCTGCTCCTGCATCAGCGGGATCAGCTCACGGGCGACGAACGGCACGGTGACGAAGATGGTCGCCAGGACGATGCCCGGAAGAGCAAAGACAATCTGGATATCGTGATCCGCCAGCCATGGGCCAAAGAAGCCCTGGGCGCCGAACATCAATACATAGACCAGACCGGCGATCACCGGCGAGACCGAGAACGGCAGGTCGATCAGCGTCACCAGGATGCTTTTGCCACGAAACGAGTACTTGCTCACGCACCAGGCGGCGCTGACCCCGAACACCACGTTGAGCGGCACCGAAATCACCACGGCGATCACCGTGAGCTTCAACGCCGACAACGCATCGGGCTCAAGGATCGCGCTGAAGAACACGCCGAGGCCATTCTTCAAGCCCTGGGACACCACGATAAACAGCGGCAGCAGCAGAAACAGGAAGAACACCAGCCAGCCAAGGCTGATCAGGATACGTCGCGACACGGCGCTGCCACGACGGGCGGCGTTGGCCGAGGACGCGGCGGAAATAGACGATTGGGACATGTTCCGCGCCTCCTTATGGGTGTTCGATGCGCCGCTGCAGCAAGTTGATCAGCAGCAGCAGGACAAAGGAAACCACCAGCATCATCACGCCGATGGCGGTGGCGCCGGTGTAGTCGTACTGGTCGAGCTTGACCATGATCAGCAGCGGCAGGATCTCGGTTTTCATCGGCATGTTGCCGGCGATGAAAATCACCGAGCCGTACTCACCGACACCCCGGGCAAAGGCCAGGGCAAAACCGGTCAGCCAGGCGGGCAGCAACGCCGGCACCAGGATGTAGCGGAACACTTGCAAGGGCTTGGCCCCCAGGCAGGCGGCGGCTTCTTCGATCTCCCGGGGGATATCGGCCAGCACCGGCTGCACGGTACGCACCACGAACGGCAGCGTGACGAAGGTCAGCGCCAGGGTGATGCCCAAGGGGGTGTAGGCGATCTTGAAACCGAGGTCGGCGGCGAACTGCCCCACCAGGCCTGCCGGCGTGTATAGCGCGGTCAGCGCGATACCGGCCACGGCGGTGGGCAAGGCAAACGGCAGGTCGATCATCGCATCGATGATCTTGCGGCCGGGGAAGGTATAACGCACCAGCACCCAGGCCAGCAGCGTGCCGATGATGCCATTGATGATCGCGGCGTACAGCGCGGTACCGAAACTCAGCTTCAGCGCTGCAACAACCCGCGGTGCCGAGATGATCGCCCAGAACTGATCCCAGGTGAGTTGGGCGGCATGCACGAACATCGCCGCCAGGGGGATGAGCACAATCAGGCTGAGGTACACCAAGGTGTAGCCCAGCGTCAGCCCGAAGCCGGGTATGACGGGGGAGATACGACGTGACATAAAAGTCCTTGGTTAACGGAACTGACACGCAAAGCCCGCAGGTGAATGCGGGCTCTGTGCTGGCTGCTTAATTCACGGTTTATTGCGCCGTGTAGATCTGGTCGAACACGCCACCGTCATTGAAGAACTTCGGTTGGGCAGTTTTCCAGCCGCCGAAGTCTTTGTCGATAGTCACCAGGTCCAGTTTCGGGAACTGCTGTGCGTATTTGGCGGCGATCTTCTCGTCACGTGGACGATAGAAGTTCTTCGCCGCGATCTCCTGGCCGGCCGGGCTGTACAGGTGCTTGAGGTAGGCGGTGGCGATCTCGGTGTTGCCCTTTTTCTCGGCGTTCTTGTCGACCACGGCCACGGGTGGCTCGGCGAGGATCGACAGGGACGGCACGACGATATCGAACTTGTCGGCGCCGCCGTCTTCCTTCAGGGCCAGGAAGGCTTCGTTTTCCCAGGCCAGCAGCACGTCGCCCTGACCGTTGTTGACGAAGGTGATGGTCGAGCCGCGAGCGCCGGTGTCGAGGACCGGCACGTGCTTGAACAGCTCTTTCACGTATTCCTGGGCCTTGGCTTCGCTGCCGCCGGCTTTCAGGCCGTAGGCCCAGGCGGCGAGGAAGTTCCAGCGCGCACCGCCGCTGGTTTTCGGGTTCGGGGTAATCACCGAGACGTCTTTCTTGACCAGGTCGCCCCAGTCCTTGATGCCTTTGGGATTGCCCTTGCGCACCAGGAAAACGATGGTCGAGGTGTAGGGGGTGCTGGCGTCCGGCAGGCGTTTTTGCCAGTCCTCGGGCAGGGTTTTGCCCAGCTTGGCGATTTCGTCGATGTCGCCGGCCAGGGCCAGGGTCACCACGTCGGCGCGCAGGCCGTCGATCACGGCACGGCCTTGCTTGCCCGAACCGCCATGGGATTGCTGGATCTTCACGTTGTCGCCGGGGTGGGCCTGCTTCCAGAAGCTGGTGAACTCGGCGTTGTAGTCCTGGTACAGCTCACGGGTCGGGTCGTAGGACACGTTGAGCAGCTCGTAATCCTTGGCAACGGCGGAACCGGCAAACACGGCACTGGCGAGCGCAGCCAGGGCGTAACGGCGAATCGACGACATGGTGAAGCTCCCGAAAATTTTGGTGTATTGGCTTTTTCTTATGGCGCTTGCGGCCCGCATTCGGGCTCGAACGCTCTGGTTTTGACTGGGGGGGGAGATGACGCCCTCCGGTTATCCAGTCGGGCCTCTGCTTGAACAGAGGAAGACGCGGGGTTCAGCTGGGTTTGGTGCCCGGGTTTTGCAGACGGAATTTTTCCTTGCGCTCGATCTGGACCACTTGTGCGTTGTGGACCGTGATCTCGACGGCACCGAAACGCAGATCGCGCAAGGCGCTCTGGATCTCACGCAGAATGGTTGCTTCGTCCTGGCCGTCAACGCTACGCAGAGATGCGCTCATGGTCGTGCTCCTGAAATGAGAGTTGCCCCGGCAGTGGGGCACTGCTTGTGGCGTGAGGGCAATCTTAGACAGGGGAAGTTATTCTTAAAAATACTATTTAAGAATTTTAATATAACCAAATGCCATTATCAGAAGTGGCGCGGGTTGTAGCGGTGGCTGAAGCATTCCAAGGGGTGAGCGAGCCACTGTGGCGAGGGGGCAAGCCCGCTCGCCACAGGGCCGCGTTCAACCTGAAACTCGAAATAATCAGGCAATCACCGGCGCACGCTGCCAGTCGAGCTGATCCGCCGGCATCGGCCGTCCGAACCAGTAGCCCTGCCCCAGGTCGCAGGACTGATCGAGCAGGAAACGCGCCTGATCGGCCTGCTCGATGCCCTCGGCCTGGACCTGCATGCCCATGCTCTGCGCCAGGGCGATGACCACCCGGACAATCGCCGCATCGTCTTCGTCCCAAGGCAAACCGGCGACAAAACCCTGGTCGATCTTGAGTTTCTGCACCGGCAGCCGCTTGAGCCGCAGCAGCGAGGAATACCCGGTGCCGAAATCATCGATCGCCAGGCTCACGCCCAACTCGCGCAAGCGATGCAGTTGTTCCAACGCCACCTCGGGGTCGTCCATCACCGCGCTTTCGGTCACTTCCAGCTCCAGCAGCGCCGGGTCCAGCCCGGTGTCATCCAGCACCTTCGCCACCTGCTGGTACAACTCGCGACGGGCAAACAGACGACTGGAGACGTTCACCGCGATAAACGACAGCTCCACACCCTCCTGCAACCACTGGCACATCTGCCGACAGGACTGCTCCATGACCCAGGCATCGATCTCGGCGATCAGCCCGGTGCGCTCGGCAATCGGAATGAATTCGCCAGGCGACACCAGCCCACGCTGCGGATGCTCCCAGCGCACCAGGGCCTCGACCCCGATCAGCCGGCTGTTGCTCAGGTCATGCACCGGCTGGTAATAGACCCGCAACTCGTCCTGCTCCAGCGCCCGGCGCAACTCACCGGCCATTTCCACCCGATGCTGGGCGTGGGCGGTCAGTTCTTCGGTATACAACGCATAACCTTCGCGCCCCGCGCTCTTGGCCTTGAACAAGGCCGAGTCGGCATTGCGCAGCAATTGCTCGGCATTCAGCGAATCACTGGGGAACAGGCTGATACCGATGCTGGCGCTGATGAACAATTGATGCCCGTCGAGCTGGAACGGCTCCTTCAAACCCTCGATCACCCGCTGCGCCAGGGCCGCCGCCTGCACCACCTGCGGGCAGTTCTCCGCCAGCACGGCGAACTCGTCACCGCCCAGGCGGGCCAGGCTGATCCCGCTGCCAAAGAGGTGCTGCAGGCGCTCGCCGACCGCCTTGAGCAACTGGTCGCCAACATTGTGGCCGAGGCTGTCGTTGATGATCTTGAAGTGATCCAGGTCGATCAGCAGCAAGGCACAACCGCGCTTGTGCACCTGCGCCGAGGCCAGTGCCTGGGAGGCGCGGTCGGTGAACAGCAGGCGATTGGGCAGGCCGGTCAGGGGATCGTAGTTGGCCAGTTGCGCCAACTCGTGCTGCGAGTCCTTGATCGCACTGATATCGGAAAACACCGCGACATACTGGCTGAGCTGGCCAAAATCGTCGCGAATCGCGCGGATCGTCTGCCATTGCGGGTAGATTTCGCCGCTCTTGCGCCGGTTCCAGATCTCGCCGCTCCACTCGCCGGTGGCGTCCAGCGTCTGATAGACCTTCTGGTAAAACTCCGCCGAATGCCGACCGGACTTGAACAGGTTCGGCCGCTCTCCCAGCACCTCGGCTTCCTGATAACCGGTAATGGCGACAAAGGCGCGGTTGACGTGGACGATCAAGCCGTCCTTGTCGGTGACCAGCACGCCCTCGCGAGTGCAATCGAATACCGCGGCCGCCTGTCGCAAGCGCTCGCGATCCTCGGACCTGGGCTTCAAGTCCGGGACGGCCTGGCCGAAACGCTGGTAACGGGTGTGGATCAGGAAAATCAGCACGGCGCTGACACTCACCCACAGGTAACCGCGAACGATCTGCCACTGCACCAACTGTTCGGGGTCATCGAAAAAGCTGCTCAACAGGCGTTGGCTGAGCTGGATCCAGAGGACCGACAGCAGCAGGTACAACAGGCCTGACTTCAGAGCATTACGGGTTGAAATCGACATAAACAGTGCTAAATCCCTCTAGAAACGCCAAATTGCCCTACAAACTGGCCGGAATTATAGAGTAAGAAACATCCCGCCACTCTTATCTGAAACAGCGACTGGTTTTCTCTGTGGGCTCGGTGATAATGCACGGGCTGTTCTTTACTTTTTCGAGGGCCATACAGCCTATGTGGTACAACGGTTTTCTTGACCTGTCAGCCTGGCAAACAGTGGCGGTCACCCTGTTGATGACCCACGTGACCATTGTCGGCGTCACGGTCTATCTGCACCGCTATTCGGCCCACCGCTCCCTGGAGCTCAATGCTGGCCTGAAACACTTCTTCCGTTTCTGGCTGTGGCTGACCACGGCACAGAATACTCGCGAGTGGACGGCTATCCACCGTAAACATCACGCAAAATGTGAAACCGTCGACGATCCCCACAGTCCGGTGATCCTCGGCCTGTCCACGGTCCTGCGTACCGGTGCCGAACTGTACCGGGCCGAGGCCAGCAATCCCGAGACTTTGCGCATCTACGGCAAGAACTGCCCGGACGACTGGCTCGAGAACAACCTCTACTCGCGCTACAAGCTGCTCGGCATCGCCATCATGGCGGTGATCGACCTGCTGCTGTTCGGCGCCATCGGCATCACCGTCTGGGCCATCCAGATGATGTGGATTCCCTTCTGGGCCGCCGGCGTGATCAATGGCCTGGGCCATGCGATCGGCTACCGCAACTTCGAATGCCGTGATGCCGCCACCAACCTGGTGCCCTGGGGCATCCTGATCGGCGGCGAAGAGCTTCACAACAACCACCATACCTATCCCAACTCGGCCAAGCTGTCGGTCAAGAAGTGGGAATTCGACCTGGGCTGGGCCTGGATCAAGGTCTTCAGCTTCCTGGGCCTGGCCAAGGTACAGCGTGTCGCGCCCATCGCCCACCGGGTCGAAGGCAAGGGTCACCTGGACATGGACACCGCCATGGCGATCCTCAACAACCGCTTCCAGATCATGGCCCAGTACCGCAAGCTGGTGATCGCACCGCTGGTGCAACAGGAGCTGGCCAAGGTCGATCATTCGGTCCGCCATCAGTTCCACCGCGCCAAGCGCCTGCTGTCGCGGGAAACCAGCCTGCTCAGCGAAAATCACCAGGTGCGCATCGAAACCATGCTCGCCCACAGCCAGGCACTCAAGGTAATTTACGAGAAACGCCTGGCCCTGCAACAGATCTGGGTCAAGACCAGCTCAAATGGCCATGACATGCTCGCCGCGATCAAGGATTGGGTCCACGAAGCCGAAGCCAGCGGCATCCAGTCGTTGCGCGACTTTGCCGACCAACTGAAAACCTACTCGCTACGTCCCTCGGTCGCCTGACACCGTTGATCGGCGCGCTCTCCCCCAGGGCGCGCCGAACGGAACTTAGCGGCCCTGGCCCTATCTCAAAAGCACGTCGCCATCCCGGCGGGCCGTAGCGTGGCCGTGCCGCCATAACGGTCGGCACGCCCTGTGAGATGAGTGCCGATGGTCAACAAGAACTCAAAACCGCCTTCCCTCCCACAGTGGCCAAAAGCCGCTGAAACCCTGTTGGCCCTGATGCACGCCCAGGCCGAAGTCGCACGCCTGGGCGAACGCGAACAACTCTTCAGCTCGCTACTGGTCAGCGTCAATGCAGTGCTCTGGGCCCTGGACTGGAACAGCCAGCAGATGCTCTACGTCAGTCCCGCCTACGAGCGGATCTTTGGCCGCTCGGCCGGCCTGCTGCTGGCCGACTACAGCGAATGGCGCAACAGCATCTACCCCGACGATCTCGACTACGCCGAACGCAGCCTGGCCCAAGTGCTGGAAAAGGGTTCGGTGGAAGACCGCGAGTACCGCATCATCAGCGCTGACGGACAGATCCGCTGGCTCAGCGACAAATGCTTTATCAGTCGCCACGCCGAGCCGGGCCAGCGGGTGATCGTGGTCGGTATCGCCGAGGACATCACCGAGAAGAAAGCCCTGGAAGACGAGTTGCAGCGCCTGGCCACCACCGATGTGCTGACCGGCAGCAGCAACCGCCGGCACTTCTTCGACAGTGCCCATCGCGCCTTCGAAGAAGCCCGCTTGCAGGACTCGCCCCTGGCGTTCCTGCTGCTGGACATCGATGACTTCAAGCAGATCAACGACACCTACGGTCATCCCGAAGGCGACGTGGTGTTGCAACGGATCGCCGAGACCGGGCGCGGGGCCTTGCGGATGGGCGATCTGTTCGGACGCATTGGCGGTGAGGAGTTCGCCGCACTGCTGCCCGGTTGCGCACCGGAGATGGCCCTGCAGATCGCCGAGCGCTTGCAACGGGAGATCCAGCGCCTGAGCTTCAACCACGACGGCAAGGGCTTCGGCGTCACCGTCAGCCAGGGCCTGACCAACCTGACGCCGCAGGACGAAACCCTCGACCCGCTGTTCGCCCGGGCGGACAGCGCCATGTACCAGGCCAAGCGCCAGGGCAAGAACCAGATCGTACTGGCGTAGAGACGATCAGTTCTTGCGCAAACGCATCAGCTCCGGCAAGCCGACCTTGAGCAAACGCGCCGTGCGGCTCTTGGCGATTTCTTCGACGCCCTCATGGGGCGTCAGCCGTGCCATCTGCGCCGCCAGGCTCATCACCAGGGCCTCGCGCGAGTAAACCCCGCCACCGAGCTGGTAGACCGCCGCAATCAGCTCCCGCAGCTCCAGCGGCAGGCGCCAGCGCGTGCGCAGCGCCGAACCGAAGGCAGCCCCAAAGGCATAGAGCGATTCACCGATCAGTTCATCATCCAGCTCACCACCGGCGCTCAACCATTCCTGCAGACAACGCAGCAAAGCCAGGTCACCCAGGCGATGCAACAAGCCCGCGCAGTAACAACGCTCGTGATCCAGATCGAGCAAGCGCGCCAGGGAGTGGCCGTATTCGGCCGTGTGCAGCGACAGATTCCAGTAGCGTTCGGCGTAGTCGCCCAGGGCCGCATCACTGAGCCGGGCGCTGCGCTTGAGGGTCAGGCCGAGGATCAGGTTCATGCTCTGCGCCGCGCCAAGCCGCTGCAATGCCTGGGCCAGGGTCTGCACCCCGCTGCCGTGATGCTGGGCCGCACTGTTGGCGGCGGCGATCAGCACAGCCGTGATTTGTGGGTCGGTGCGAATTTCCTGCTCCAACACCTTCAAGTCGAGGCCACCGGGATTGAGGCTGCGATTGACCGCCACCTGCACGTCGGCCATCAACGGCGCGCCGTCCGACTCCTCGCGGCGTCGTTCGAGAAACTTCGCCACGGTCATGCCCGGCGCCAGGGCCGGAATTTCGCACGAGACCGCCTGCCCGGCGTCCAGCAGCAGATCCTGCAGGCGCTGGGTCAGGCTTTCCATATTCAGGGGTTTGGTCAGGTAGGCCGTCGGTTGCAGCGGCAGGATTTCCCGCACGCTGGCCACGTCATTGCGCGAGCCCACCAGAATGAACGGCAGTAGTGGCGTGCGCTTTTTCTGGCGCAGACCGCGCAGCAGGCTCAGGCCATCGACACCCGGCAACTCCCAGTCGGCGATCACCAGGTCGAACGCCCGTTCGCTGAGCAACTCGAGCGCGTGGTGACCGTCGGCACAGATTTCCAGTCGAGCATCACAACGCACGTTCAACAGCACCTGCTTGAGCAGGTCCCGTGACCAAGGCTCCGCCTCGGCAATCAACACACGGGGTACAGCGGGTAGATCCACAGCGGTCATCAAGCACTCTCCGAGAGCAATCCTGACACATTAGTCAATACGCACAGGCAGATACAGCCAAAAGCCACTCTTGCGATCTCATAAAACAAAAAAACCCGCCGGAGCGGGTCTTTTTGTCTATCGCGTCACAACTCAGGCGAGTTCGGCGAAGCACTCTTCGATGATTGCCAGGCCTTTGTCCAACTGCTCGTCCGGCGAGGTCAGTGGAACCAGTACGCGCAATACGTTGCCGTAGGTACCGCAGGACAGCAGGATCAGACCCTTGTCACGGGCCTTGGCCACGACCTGGGCCACAGCCGCTGCGTTCGGCTTGTGGCTGTCGCCGCCTTCGAACAGCTCGACCGCGATCATCGCGCCCAGGGCACGCACTTCACCGATCACCGGGTACTTGGCCTGAATCGCTTTCAGACCGGTCACCAGGCGCTCGCCGACCGCTTTGCAGCGATCCAGCAGGTGCTCTTCCTCGAACACTTCCATCACGGCCAGGGCCGCGGCGCAAGCAATCGGGCTACCGGCGTAGGTGCCGCCCAGGCCGCCGGGAGCGATGGCGTCCATGTATTCGGCCTTGCCGCAGACACCGGCCAGCGGGAAGCCGCCGGCGATGGATTTGGCGAAGGTGGTCAGGTCGGCGGCAACGCCCATCTGTTCCATGGCGAAGAAGGTACCGGTACGACCGGCGCCGGTTTGCACTTCGTCGGCGATCAGCAGGATGCCGTGCTGGTCGCACAGGGCACGCAGGCGCTTCATGAATTCTTTTGGCGCGACGTAGAAACCGCCTTCGCCCTGGACCGGCTCGATGATGATCGCAGCGATATCACGTGGCTCGGCATCGTTCTTGAAGATGCGTTCGATGCTGGCGATGGAGTCGTCGATGCTCACGCCATGCAGTTCGTTCGGGTACAGCGCGCGGAAGATGCCACCAGGCATCAGGCCCATGCCGGCCGAGTAAGGCACGACTTTACCGGTCAGGCCCAGGGTCATCATGGTGCGACCGTGGTAGGCACCGGTAAAGGCGATCACGCCGGCGCGGCCAGTGGCGGCACGGGCGATTTTCACGGCGTTTTCCACGGCTTCGGAACCGGTGGTGACCAGCAGGGTTTTCTTGGCGAAATCACCCGGAACCTTGGCGTTGATTTTTTCGCACAGCTCTACGTAGGGTTCGTAGGCCAGGACCTGGAAGCAGGTGTGAGTCAGCTTGTTCAACTGCTCGGTCACGGCGGCGATGATTTTCGGGTGCAGGTGACCGGTGTTCAGCACGGCGATACCGCCGGCGAAGTCGATGAACTCACGACCTTCGACGTCGGTCACGGTGGCGTTCTTCGCGTGGTCGGCGAAGATCGGATGGATCTGGCCGACGCCGCGGGGTACAGCGGCTTCGCGGCGTTTCATCAGGGATGCGTTGGTCTTGCTCATGGTGTCCTCATTCACCGCTCATCGGGCGGCGTGGTTCAAGGATGACGCGGCAGGGAGGCACTGCACCAGCATACGATGATCGACTGGTACAGCGTTCCGGCCACACTGAAGTGTCGTTTGAAACGCGACAGGAGCAGCGCTCTCGTGCCCCTCTCGCTGAACCACCTGACCGGGTTAGATGCCCAGGCAGAGATATTTGATTTCCAGGTAGTCTTCGATGCCGTACTTGGAGCCTTCACGGCCCAGGCCCGAGGCCTTGATGCCGCCGAACGGCGCGACTTCGTTGGAGATCAGCCCGGTGTTGACACCGACCATGCCGTATTCCAGGGCCTCGGCCACACGGAACACACGGCCCAGGTCACGGGCGTAGAAGTAGGAAGCCAGGCCGAACTCGGTGTCGTTGGACATCGCGATCACTTCGGCTTCGTCCTTGAAGCGGAACAGCGGCGCCAATGGACCGAAGGTTTCTTCCTTGGCCACGGCGGCGTCCTTGGAGACGTTGACCAGGATGGTCGGCTCAAAGAAGTTGCCTTCGATGGACTTGCCGCCGGCCAGCAGGGTCGCGCCTTTGCTCAGGGCGTCGGCGATGTGTTCCTGGACCTTGGCCACCGCCTTCTCGTCGATCAGCGGGCCGGTGGTGGTGCCTTCGTCCAGACCGTTGCCGATCTTGAGTTTGGCGACCGCCACTTTCAGCTTCTCGGCGAACGCGTCGTAGACCGAATCCTGGATGTACAAGCGGTTGGCGCAGACGCAGGTCTGGCCGTTGTTGCGGTACTTGGAAATGATCGCGCCTTCGACGGCCTTATCCAGGTCCGCGTCGTCGAACACGATAAATGGCGCGTTGCCGCCCAGTTCCAGGGAAACCTTCTTGATGTCCTTGGCGCATTCGGCCATCAGTTGGCGACCGATCTCGGTCGAGCCGGTGAAGGACAGTTTGCGCACGATCGGGTTGCTGGTCAGCTCGCTGCCGATATCGCCGGCACTGCCGGAAACCACGCTGAACACGCCTTTCGGGATACCGGCACGCTGGGCCAGTTCGGCCAGGGCGAAGGCCGAGAACGGGGTTTGCGAAGCGGGCTTGAGCACCATGGTGCAACCGGCGGCCAGGGCCGGGCCGGCTTTACGGGTGATCATCGCGGCCGGGAAGTTCCACGGGGTGATGGCGGCGGTGACACCGATCGGCTGCTTGATCACGATCAGGCGCTTGTCCGGCTGGTGGCCGGGAATCACATCACCGTAGATGCGCTTGGCTTCTTCGGCGAACCATTCGATGAAGGAAGCGGCGTAGACGATTTCGCCCTTGGCTTCGGCCAATGGCTTGCCTTGTTCGAGGGTCATCAGGCGGGCCAGGTCGTCCTGGTTCTCGATGATCAGCTCGTACCAGCGACGCAGTTTGTTCGCACGCTCTTTGGCGGTCAGGGCACGCCAGGCCGGCAGGGCCTTGTCAGCGGCTTCGATGGCGCGACGGGTTTCGGCGGCGCCCATCTTCGGCACGGTCCCCAGGATTTCGCCCGTGGCCGGGTTGTTGACCTTGATCGTCTGACCATTGTCCGCATCGACCCAAGCCCCGTCGATATAGGCTTGCTGGCGGAACAACTGGGTGTCTTTGAGCTGCATGTAGGCTTTCCTTAACAGCACCGCGCTGATGCGCAGCGAATTATTGATTGTAGAAAGGCGCCTTGGAGGCTGCCGTCAGGAAATTCATTCACCGGGCCGAAGCACATAAATAGCGCACATGAGATTGCCGTGCGGTTCAGCACCCAGACAAGAGCGTTTGAAATCTCAAACGAATCCTAGGATCAATGGGGGTAAAGGACAATAGTCTGTTCGAAAAAAAGAACGAAAATGGCGCTTTTGCCGGGTTTTTCTGATCAACGTGAAGTCAGGGCCTTCGCGATGTCCCTGGAAATCGCGAAGGCGGCGATTACCAGACGGACTGCTCGAACCGAGGCGGGCCGGGGCCATGAGCGCGGAAAACCGAAGAAGAGAATTTCCCGACAAAACCTGAATGGACGCCCCGAGCCGACATGGGTATGATGTCGCCCGCATAAGCACCAGTAGCTCAGCTGGATAGAGTACTGCCCTCCGAAGGCAGGGGTCGTGGGTTCGAATCCCGCCTGGTGCACCATCTGCAAACAAAAATGCCTCGAATCGTTGATTCGGGGCATTTTTGTTTGCAGGTCCGGTTCTGACCGAGGCAGCCACTAAATCAGGCCCTCCGATATCGCACCGAAGCACAGTCGGAAATCAAACCTTACTGATAGTCCGCCGCAGGCCCGCTCCCTCGGGCTGTTCGTCTAAAGACATACCTTCCGGTCAAATGAGCGCTTTTTCCCAGCTCCCTGAATCTACTGGGTTTTAAGGCTTTCCTCGGTGACTCTGGGCACTTCAGTCAAATGGCCGTCAAAGGACTTCCCAAGCTTGTCCCACCTCGAACTTAACCTGGAGGGTATGGGGGTCGACCACTACTGGCAGCGGCATGCCGGTAAGCAGAAAAATCCAGGCAATAAAAAACCCCTGAGCAGTCTCAGCACCAAAGCGCATCAACCGAGAGGGGCCGTGTTAAGGACGATTATAAAGGCTAAAGCCCTCCCGGCAACAACCATGGCCGCAGCCCTCTGACCCCCTAGACCACCCGAGTAAAATACACCGTGACCTGCCCGGTATCCCCCGAGCGCTGCAGCCCCGCGATCAGCTTCACCAGGCGCCCCTGCTCCATGGCCTCCTTGACCGGCTTGAGCAGCGCGCGCTGACCCAGCGGCCTCAAATCGAAATGTCGGTTGAACCAGCCATCCGTCAACTGTCGGGGGCCCCCTTGGTAGCGGGTCATGGGTATCGAACGCTTGTCGGTCCATTTGAGCATGATGTAGTAGAGATGCTCCGAGTTCGGGTGAGTACAGAACAGGTTGACCGTATTGAAGGACTGGGATTTCGGGACCTCGGTCACGACAAAGCCATGACGATGCAAGATGTCGATCACGGCGTTCTCGCTGTTCGAGGCCAACTCGGCAATACGGGCCGCCCCCCTGGCGTCGAAAAGCCGGGGATTAACGGCCTGGGGCGGATCGAAGTCCAACCGGGAAAAGCCCCCTGTATCGGCCGCACCACCGATGCGCAGGTAAGTCTGTCCCAGGGGCCGGGCATCGAGTTCGCGCAGCAGCACATCCATGCGCACGCCCCGCGAGCTCCAGGCTTCCTGCGTGCGTTTGAGCGCGACCATCCGGGTCGCCGTGGCCGACGAATACTCCATATCGGTTCGCTCGATCAACCGACGGGCCGTCTTGCGCAGGCTCACCGGCGTCATGCCCGCCAGGGGTTGCGCCAGGGACTGCTCCAGAGGCTCGTTGAACAAGGCGGAACGTACTGTCCAGCTCTGGCTGCGCGGATCAAAAGTAGCCGGTACCGGCTGTTCGTCCAGGCGCGTCCACCAAAGGTTGAAGTCGGCCTCGGCATGGGCAGACAACGGAACGGGACGTTTCAGAAAAACAATATCGGGGTGAACCCCGGAACCATCGGGAAGCAGTTCGAAATAACGATCATCGATCTTCAGCAGTCGAACGTGTTCAGCCCCCCGCCGTGCATACAGCCCCCGGCTCGCCGACAACTCCACGACCTGGTCGCTTTCCAGGACCAATCCCCGGGTCTTCCAATCCACGGGCAACACGGCCGGCCGGCGGGTCATCCATTCCAGTTGCAGCACGGGCGCACCGGCGGACTCCGGCAACGCAGGCCGCGTCCAGGGTTGCCACATCGCGCGACTGGGACCCGGCTGCGGCTCGGGCGCATCGGCGCGCAACAGGTGTTCGCCCGGCTCGCGGATATACAGAATCAGCTCATTGTCCTGTACGGCGGTTTTCTTCAAGCGCAAGGCACTCTCGCCCTTCGGCCGGTAGACCTCATAGCTGGTGCTGCCGTCGGTGATGAACTGCACCCCGTTTTTCGCATAGCTGCCGGCATTGGCCGGACCGTGCAGGGCCACCGCATCGTCGGGGGGCATCTTCGCGTCATAGCCGGGGAGCAGGGGCTTGGGTTTTGGGGCAACCTTCGTTTTCAGGGCTATCGCGCCTTTGTGAGACAGGCTCTGCCGACGATCAAGGGTCCGTAAGGCCGCACGCGACCAGCCCCCATGACCGACCCGTAACGGCCGGGAAGCCACGCCGGCGCCCTTGCTCAACGGGTAGAAGGTCAGCACGGCATCGACCAACGTCATATGTGCCGCCTTGAAAAGCTCGAGGGCATCGCGCGGATCACCGCTGCGGTGAAATCGACGCAACGCCACGGCCGTCTCCCGGACATTGACCCCAATACTGACGACGGGCACCACCGACAACACCCTGAGCCAGTAGGCCGAGCGCTGTTCGCGTTCATGCAACTCGCGCAGCTGGGATAATTGTCGAGCCGAGTTCGAGACTGTCCGGGCCCGTTGCTGCGCCCGCAGGACAAAGGCATGCGCCAGCACCAACGACAGGTCCCAGCGTTGGGTTTTCCTGAGCCGCAACCAGCGTCCGGGATTTTCGGCGATTTCGCGCCTGATCTCCTTTTCCAACGCCGCGGAATCCGGCACGGGTTGCTCCGGCTCGCTCGTCCACCAGCTCTTGATGGCCTTGAACAGCAAAGTGGGTTTGACCATGGCAATCGGACCTGCCCCCAAAGGCGTCAGGCCGATTGGCCGCCGATCATCGCGCGCAGGCGCCAGGAGCCTTGAGCGCAGCGCCTCCGGGTCTTGCTCGGCGGGATAAGCCTCGATGACTTCTGCCTCCCAACCGGCCGCCAGCCTTTGCACAATATCCGCCACCCGCTGCGGCGCCCGCTCGATATTGACCAGTGCCCGTTGCGCCGTCGCCAGGTCGGTGTACTCGGTCAGTACCTGCTCATGGGGAGCGCCCGGCAAATAGATGAGCGTTCTTGCAGAAACCTTGTCGTGGATGGCCACGGCATTGCCCACATGCCGAGCCCAGGCAAAACCCCGGCCGGCGAAGGTGACAAAGTGCAATTCGAGTTCAAGGTACTCGGTGCGCAGGTCGGCGGCAGACTCCGCATTCAGGGCCCTCTCGAAAGTCTCGGCGGCCCAGTCGCTGAGCCCCTGTTGCCGAGCGCTGAACAATTCCATTCGGGCCCGCTGCCTGACCAGCCGATACAACAGCACCTGATCGAACGCCCGTAGCGGTTCGACCCCGGGATTATCGACGCCGTAAAAAGCCCGCTGGATCAGGGTGTCGTAGTGGCCGCCAAGATCGAGTGCCGAAATCGTCGCCATCAGATAATCCGGCGTCAGTCGCTGTTGCCAGGTGCGATCCAGTATTCGTCCATGCTGCAACCGACGTTTGGTCGCGGGCGCTTGCGGATCGAGGTTTTCCAGGGCCAGGCGCAAGAAGCTGTAGGTCGTGCGCCCCTCGCTGACCACCGTCTTCGGACCCGCCTCGCCCACCGTGCGTTCAGGATGCCCGGCCCACACCCGCTCGACGCTGTCGGGAAGGTCGAACAGCGGCTTGTCGATATCCAGTTCCGGGTAAAAACCATCGCGCTTGAGCTGTTCGATGATGCTCTCCCGGGCAAAGTCGTCCAGGTCCGGTAGCTGGCGTTTCAGCTTGAGCTCCAGGGCATGCATATTTCTCTGATAGCGGGCCAACAGTCGCGCGTACTGCTGGCGGATCGCGCGGGTCGCCGTGGGCAGCCAGTCGGGAAGGCCTTGCGCCTGCTTCGCACCGAGCCGCAGCAGCGCAATATTGTCCAACGCGCGCTCGCGGGCATCGTGGTCCGGCACGCCCAGATTCTCCTCCAGCTCATGGGCCAGCAGTTGCAGGGAACTGCGGGCGTCGCCGATTTCCGAGAACGGCCGCAAGCCGTCCTCGATCAACCGGCAGACCCGCAGGTGATCCTGGATCTGTTGCTGGAGTCCCTGTTGCAGGGCATCCCCTTCAATCGCTTGATAGTGGATGGGAATCCGCTCACCGCCGGGCCTCCCTCGCACCCAGCGACGTGCCTCGCCACGCCGGTCCCGGGCAATCAACGGCCAGAGACTTTCGCACTCCGGACTACGCAAGCTGACGTCCAACTGTTGCGAAAGGCCGTCTAGGGTCAGGAAGCGTTGCAGTCCGCCCAGCCGCCCCGGCACAAACAGCAGTGCCGATACGCTCGAGCGCGGATCGGCCAGCGCCGCTCGGGTACTGATGACGCAAGCGCCCGTCAGCGACCACCCTGAGTCAAGCGGCCCCAGGCTGATCGCGACGACTTCTGTCTCATTGCCCATATGCACGTCCGCCAACGCCTGTGGCAGCACATCAAGCACCCGCGCCAGTTCCTCCTGATCAATCATCCCGAGCTGATGCTGCATCTTCGCCTCGTGCAACAGTCCCTGCCAGCGCCCCTTGAGCAACTTGTCTGGAAGATCGTCCCCCGCCCGATCCCGGGTGTTCCAGAATTCGGACTGGCCGTATCGGTCCCTGCCCTGAAACAGGCCCTGGACATAAACCAGCTGTTGTCGCCAAAGGGCGTGGCGTGTCAACAACTCGCTATAGGCCAGCGTGTCGCGTCCGGGGTCCTGTTCATCGAGCAGCTTGAGGAGACCAAGCTCCTGCTGCCGAACCTTGCCCTGGCGCAGGTGCACGGGAAGATCAGCGTCCAGGCTGCCGAAGCTGATTTCCAGCCTCCGACGACGCTCATCATGTCGAAGCCTTTGTGCAAGCATCGTCCTCAGGGGCGGCAAGCCGGTCAGCGCCGTGCGCGACTCCTGCATGGCGTCCACCGCCTGCAGCGGCGTCAGGCGCCCGACATCGACCACCCCATCGGGCAGCATATACGCCCTGTTGAGCAACAACGCGGCGGCCCACTCGTTGGCCAACTGGGTATCCAGCCGGCTCAGGGCGCTGTGGGCCAGGGCATCGCCGCCAAGCTCGGCCCCCTCCTGGAAACGGTAAGCCAGGGCTGGGCCATCCGGTTGGGGGAACAACTGATGGCGCTCTTGCAGCGCAAGCAACTGCCAGGGCCGATAATTCCCCGGCTCGTTGAACAGCGCCGCGAGCCGGTGTTGCATCTCGGCGTGGCTGGCAAACTCGAAAAACTCCTCCAACACCCCAGGCACGAAAATCAGCTGCCTCCCCCGCTCGGCGCTACCGGAACCCCTCAGGTGCAAAGCGCCGCTCAAGACCACCGTTGCCGCCCCCTTTCCCGGCCAGACCAGCTCCGACACCCTGAGTCGCCCCCAGCGACCGCCGGCAAGCGCCCGCGCTTGCGGGGTCGGTGCGTCCAGCAGGCCCATCAGCATGTTGAATCCGGCAGCGGACAAGGCATCAGTGCCATAGGCCAACAGGGCCTTGTCGTGAAACTGCAGCTTGTGCAGCTCGATCAGGCGCTCGCGTCGTGACAGAGGGCTATCGCACGCCGGCTCATGCCAATAGCCGCGCAGGGCCGTGTCGAAACGGGAAGACAACCCCAAGCGCTTCAGACGTGCCAGCACCTGCTCCGGGTCCAGTGCCAAAAGCCTCTCCGGTTCGTCAGCCAGACTCAGGCGCACGGCATGACCCGGTACCAGGGACAGGAACGGATTGCGCAACAGCGACATGGCCACCTGCGCCAGGGTCCGCGCCGTTTGGCCGTCGCCGGAATGCAACGGCGGGGCGAACACCAGTTGGTGCGGATCGTGTCCGAAGGCCTCGGTCAGGATCTGCTTGAGCAACGCACCGATCCGCGGCGCTTGCGCGAAGAGCTTCCAGAGCTGGTGCTGGCTATCGTGCCCACGCACCAGCGCCGCCTGGAGCCGATTGAGCAACAGGCTGGGGCGTTGCGCGGTCGCGATACGTTCGCCGAGTTTTTCAGCGAGGCGCTCCAGGGTGGCGCCACGGGGATCGGGTAAAACCGCTACCGGCTCGACGGCCTCCCCGGGAGGGTCCGCTACGGAGGTTTTCATAGGATTTCCCTTGTTCCATGGAAAAAGGGAAAAGCGTAGAGCGCGAAACGACGTCCCCGTGCACTAGATAGTTAAGGTTCGGGCCTCACCGCGAACCGGCGCTACAGCGACGGGCGACTGCCGTCATCCTCCGATGGCAGCTGGATGATCGCAGGCGCGGCCAGCGGCTGTTCCTGCGGCTCAACGCGATACAGCGGCGTAATCACTTCAAGCACCCCACCATGCTCATCGTGATGCACGATCATCGTCGCCGACTGGCGCATCCGCGCGAAGTTGTCCTCGCTGAGCTTGAAACTGCGGCTCAAGCCCTCATCCCCGACCACCGGCGCGGGCAAACGGCGCCGACTGAAACCACGGCTCTTGCGCTGCTGATAACGCGCCCAGGCAATCAATACCGCCGCATTCAAGAGGCCGACCCACAGATAAACCTCCAGGGTATTGACGGCGTCGAAGAACGAGATATCGATCCGCGGCCCCGTATGCCCGTCGAACAATGGTATCAACCCCTGGATCAACAGGTACCACAGCCCGACCCAGGCCAGCACGGTCAGGACCACATCCACCAGCACCATGAACGGCCGCTGGCGGGTTCTGATGATTTTCATGACCGCACCTTCTGCTTGTCGTCATCGACGGGCTTGATCCCCCGGTCCGGACTGACCCAGCGCGCCCGCTTGCCGCTCTGGCGGAACAGCACCTGGGGAAAGCTGACCAGGGTGGTGAAGAAGCTGATGAACCAGAACACCAGTGGATACCAGACCACCCAGAACATGATTTTCCACAGGTCTTTTTCGTAGCGGCGGTCGATCAGCACGCTGACCGCGAACTGCCCCAGGCAGACCATTGCCAGCAGCAACCCGGTAAAGGCCGGCGGCACGATGCGGTGCACGGCAATCGAGGCCGGCATTTCGATAAACAGCCCCATGCAGTAGAAGACAATCGACAACAGCAGGGTGAAGGCCCAGCCGGTCGACAGACAGTACTCGAACAACAGCGGCCACAGGTAACGATGGTTCCACTGCCAGATGCCCCGGATGTTCTTGAACAGGACCTCCGCGCCGCCCCGGGCCCAGCGCAACCGCTGTTTCCACAGCCCACGCAGGGTCTCCGGCATGAGGATCCAGCACAGCGCCCGCGGCTCGTAGAAAATGCTCCAGTGATCCAGTTGCAGCTTCCAGCTGATATCGATGTCTTCGGTGATCATGTCCGGGCTCCAGTAGCCCACCCGGTCCAGCGCCGTACGGCGGAAGGCGCAGATCACCCCGGAGATGGTGAAAATCCGCCCGAAGACCCGCTGCGTGCGCTTGATCAAACCGATGATCGAGGAAAATTCACCGACCTGGACCAGTCCGACCAGGGTCGAGCGGGTGCGGATCCGCGGATTGCCGGTGACGGCGCCGAGGCGCACGTTCTGCAACAGCGGCGCCACCAGGTAGGCCGCCGTGTGCGGTGCCAGCAAGGCGTCGCCGTCGATGCACACCAGGTACTCGCTGCGGGCCGCCACGGCGCCCATGCGCAGGGCCACCGCCTTGCCCTGGTTCTGCGCCAGATGAATCACCCGCAAACGTGAGTCGAGCAGTGCCAGGCTGTCGAGCAACGGGCCGGTGTTGTCGCTGGAACCATCATTGATGGCGATCACTTCGATGTTCGGGTAATGCTGGGCCAGCGCGGCCTCGATGGTCTCGGCAACATTGTCCCCTTCGTTGAAGCAAGGGATCAGGATCGAGATCAGCGGCTCACCCGCCAGCGCCGGGGGCAAGGTATCGGCTTCCCAGGGCCAGTGGCGTTCCCAGTGCAGCCAGAAGTACAAACCGCCGGCCATCCACAAACCCGACATGAACAACGGGTAGAAAAATACGAAGTCCATCAGGAATTGCCCGGTGACCAGAAAAATCACGCCGAGGGGAAACCCCAGGACGAGCGCCAGGACGACCAGAGCCAGGATTCGATCCATCATGATCTAGGGATTCCACTTGTTGGAAAGTGCCGGGCGCACGGCCTGCACAGCCGGGCGGCCATCCAGGAAGTTGTCCGGGTAATAACCAAAACTGCTGGCGCCCTGGCGCTTGAGTCGTCCCATCCACTCAGCCAGGAGTTCACCGTCGAGGTCCGTCGCCGGCTTCTGCCGCCAGTCCCGGGCCTGCAACTCGAACACCGTGCGATCCAGCGCGCCCGGGCGTTGCTTGACCCTGCCGACCAGGCCCTCCAGCCAGTCGCCCGCCTGTTTCTCGCTCTGCCCTTCCATCAGCGGCATGGCCATGGGCACGGTCCAGTCGTAGCTGGCGAGGAAGTCGTCGAGGTTCTGGGCGAACCAGGTTTCACTCTGAGGATCGATCACCGGTTCCGTGAACAGGTTGCGCGCGGTCTGTACCTGCGGGCCGCGAATGGCGCGGACCCTCGCGGTGAGTTCGGCGGTGAAATCGATCAGGTAACGGCTCTTGAACCGCGTCCAGCGTTGCAGTGTCGCCGGATCGCCGCGCAGGGCGCCGAGGGTGCCCGGCAGGCCGTTGGCGGCGTAGGTCCGTAGTGCTTGCGGGCTGGCATCCTCGAAGTCGGACAACACGGCATCGTCGTGGTAGAGAATGCCGTCGACCGAGGTCAGCCGGGCCACGTCTTCGTAGATCTCACCAATGATCCGCCGTACGTTCGGGTCGAACGGCGACAGGCGCTTGTATTGTTTCGGGTCCACCGAGACCTGCCCGCTGGCCGGGTCCCAACGCGTCACCCGGGGGAGCTTTTCATCCAGGGCAAAACTCAGCACCGGCATCCAGGCGAAGACCTTGACGTGGGCCCGGGTGTGCAGTTGCCAGGCAACGCGATTGAACAGGTCGGCGCGCATCGGCAGATGGCGGTTGGGGAAGTACAGCGAACGCGCCAGGCCGTCCCCCGCCGGATCGGCGAACGCTTGCAGAAACACGGTATTGGCGCCCATATCCGCCACGTGCTGGACCAGCATGCCGAGGTTGGCTTCCTGCTGGGCCGGGTTCGGGTCGTAGACATTATCCAGGTCGACATGCACCACGCGCATTGGCAAACGGTTCTGCACCGCGACAACAGCGCTGGCGTAGTGCGCCCCATCCGGGTCCGCCGCCACCAGCAGGCGCGGGCTGTTCATCAGTTGGTCGAGGCTGTCGATACCGTCGTCCAGGGTCAGCGCGATCTGGTAGCCCTGCTCCTTGATGACTTTCAACGCAGTGCCATCGGCGGTGCCGTAAGGCCAGATCCAGACCCGCGGCGAATAACCGGTGGCCGCACGAATCTTCGCCGAGATGGCCAGCACATCCGCGCGCGTGCGAGCCTCGAAATCGGCCTCGCTTTCATAACGACCGGTCGCCGTATCGTAACGCCGGGTCGCCGCCGCCGGTTGCAGGTTGCCCTGGGGATTGGCGAGCATGCCGTGGTGGTTGGCGTTGGTGTGCGCAACGATTTCCACCAGTCCCGAGGATGCTACTTCCTTGATCTGCGCCCAGTTCAGAAACATGGAGCGCGGGCGCATGTCACCGGCAAAATCCACCGGTTTATCCGCCGGGGTATCCATCCAGACGCCGACCGGGGCCAGCAAGGCCGGCCATTGATAGCTCCTGAGCAGCGGCATCACGCGGGTGTAGAAACTCGCGTAACCGTCATCGAAGGTCAGCAGAATCGCCCTTGGCGGTAACTCGGGCCCACCCTTGCGCGCCGCCAGGATCTGGTCCACGGTCACCGGCCGATAGCCATTCTCCCTGAGCCACGCCAGTTGCTCGAGCAAGCGTTCGGTGCGCACGGCAACCACCGCCTGGTCCGGGTCGCGGTCCTCAATGTCATGGTAGGTCAGGCTGAGAAAATGATTTTTCGGCCAGGGCGCTTCATTGATCGGCACGCTACGCTGCGCGGGCGCGACAAATTCGACCGGCTTCTGGGCACAGGCACCGATCAGCAAGGCTCCCAGCAACAGGATGCAACGCGTGATCCAAGGCATCATCATCCCCTTCTAGAAACGGTAGGTCAGATCGACGGTCAGCCGCACGTCGCGTTCGCGGTCACCGTCATAGGGCCGACTGATCCAACTCAGGTTGGCTCCGGCCTCCAGCACATCGTTCCAGCTCACCCGCTGGCCATACCCCAGCAGCGCAACGGCGCCTGTCGAATAATCGCGCTGGCTGTAGGTCCCGGCACCGACCTGGAATTGCTGGCTCCACTGGGTTTCGTAGCGGCTATAAAGCACATGATTGACGTTCACCGTCGGCAGCACGCTGAAGTCGGACTTGGGGTTGAAGTACGGCACGTCTTCGCTCTTGCTGTTGTGGCTGGTGCCGACCTCCAGGCCCAGGTCCACCTGCACATGGGCCGTGCTGTAGATACCTTCGCGTCCGGTAAGCAGGGCCTCGGTGCGATTGTTGCCGTCGCTGAAATGCGAAGGCGTGACCGCCAGCTTCCACTCGCGGCTTTCGTCGGCGCGCCAACGCAGGAATGCACTCGCCGAATTGGCGCTGATGTCGCTGTTCAAGGCGCGCAACGGCGTCGCTGCCGACAGCCGTTCGAGGCTGCCGCCGTATTGCCAGTGATCATTGATATCGAAAGCCGCCGCCAGGCGCGCGCCGAGTTTGTCGCCATAGCCGTAGGACTGGTTGGAGACCTCGGCCTGCAGGGTCATGTCACGGGTCCGATCTTCGATGCCAAGCCGCTGCCAGCGCCGTCGGGCGTCTCCTTCGGTGAAGCGGCCAAAGGCGTAACCGGCCCCGGCGAACAACCGCCAGTCCTCATTGATCGGCGGACTGTAGAGCGTGCTTTCAATGCCGTAGTCGCGACTGCCGGTCACCGCACCGGCACCGGCGGCGCCGCCACCGAAACTCTTGCCGGTATAGGCCTCGACCCGCAACTCGGCCATGTCATGGACTTCGCGCAGACGCTCCAGGCGCTGGACCTGCAGGCTCTCGGCAAACCGTGCGGCAACGTCGTCGGTGAGCACATCGAGCTGGCGCCACTCCTGCAATGCCAGGGCGGTGTTGGCCTGCGCCACTTCCA
This sequence comes from Pseudomonas sp. MWU12-2345, assembly GCF_023242385.1. Taxonomy (NCBI): domain Bacteria; kingdom Pseudomonadati; phylum Pseudomonadota; class Gammaproteobacteria; order Pseudomonadales; family Pseudomonadaceae; genus Pseudomonas; species Pseudomonas sp. MWU12-2345. The sequence continues at coordinate 51,643 of NZ_JALLJA010000023.1, forward strand.
ACCCCAGGTCACGCGGCGCCTCGCTTTCGGTTTCCTTGTTCAAGGCCTCGGCACGCCGTGGCCACTCACGGGCCAGGTACATATCGGCCTGGGCCACCCGCAAGCCGACCTCGCCTGGCGCCTGTGCCACCAGCGCCTCCAGACCTTGCTCGCTGGCGGGCAGATCGCCGTTGTGCTGCCCCATCTGCGCCGCCAACTGCTGGGCATCCAGCCAGGCATCGTTGGGAACACCGCCCGGCACGCCCTTGAGCTGCAATCGCGGCGGTACGGTGAGCGCCAGGGCATCCGCCAACACGCGGGCTTCTTCCGGCTGGTCGCTTTCAACCAGGGCATAGACCAGCGCCGAGGTATCGCCCGCCTGGTCGATGGGGTCCGCGCTGGGTGCCGCGAGAATCTGCCGATACAACGCCACGGCCTTCTCCGGTTCGCGCACCGCGAGGTAAGCCGAGGCAATCCAGCGCTGGGCATAGGGTGGGATCGTCACCCCTTCATCGATCAGTTTTTGCGCCTCGCTCAGCACCTCGGCATTGCGCGAGCGGGCCTTGAGCGCACCCAGGCGATCGATGCGCCAGTGCACCACATCATCATGGGCCTGCGGGTCCGCGGACCAGGCCGCGAGCAAGCGGTCGTAGTCGGCCAGGGCACGATCGGCGACGACAAAACGTTCCTGTTCGGTTCGGGTCGGCAGCTCGGCCAGGCGGACCCGCTCGGCCGCCAGCTCGCCTTCGAGGCGCCGGGTCGCGGCCGCGTCGATCAGCCCGGGATGCCGCTGGGCCAGGCGCAGGGCCGGCTCCGGCAGGCGCGCGCGCTCCAGGGCGAACAGGTATTCACGCATCACTTCGGGTTTATCCGAAGCCCGGATAAAAGCCTGGTCGTACTCGAACAAAGCATCACTGTTAGCGCCCGAGCGGGTCAGCGCATACCCCAGGGCCATGCGGCGGGCCGGGTCGTTGGGTTGTTTGTCGACCTGTTCGCGCGCCCGGCGCACCGCGTCCTGGGGGTCACCGCCATCGGCCTCGGTAATCGCCAGGCCCAGTTGCAGGTCGGCATTCTGCGGCTCACGCTCCAGGGCCTGGCGATACAGGCGCTCGGCCTCATCCCAGCGTTTCAGGTTGCGATAGGCGCGGGCGACGGCGGTCAGGGCCTGGGTCGGCAAGGTCCGCTGGGCACCCTGGGTTTCATAGACACTGACCACTTCGGCATCCAGCCCGGCCCAGCTGGCGATCTGCAAGTGATCGCTGATCTGGCCGGCGGATTGTTGCGCGGCCGGCAATTGACGCAAGAGCACCAGCGCCGGGGTGTAGCTGCCGTCACGGGCCTGCCGGATAAGCTGGTCGTAGGCGGTATCGGCGAAGGCATTGAGGGGCCAGAGCAACTGGCTGCACAACGCCACTCCCAGCAACGTGTGCAATCTGCCCCCGAGGCAGAGTTGAGCATTACGCGGCATATCGTCCATTTCCCCAATGACAGCCGGAGTTCAATGCTCCTGCCTGATGCAGACACACAGGGGAGCCTAGCGACAGCAGTCGAAAACGTCGCCCGCCTGTCGTTCTCGAAGGGTAGACCAAAAAAACAAGCTCAATACGTATTCAGTCGGTGCTCACTAAAAAGACCTGGGGCAACGCGCGGTCAGTCCTGCCAGAGAGGCAGGCACAGCGTGAACGTCGTGCCCTGGCCCTCGACGCTGGCGCAGTGAATACGCCCCTCATGCCGGTCGATCACCGCCTTGACCATCGACAGTCCCAGCCCCAGGCCTTCGGTGTTGTCAGGGCCGGCAAAGCGTTTGTACGGTTCAAAAAGCTGCGGCAATGCCTGTGCGCCGATGCCCCGCCCCTGATCGCCAACGCTGCAGGTCAGTTCATGCTCCGCTACCGTTACATCGAGGCTGACGAAGGTGCCGGAAGGGCTGTACTTGATGGCGTTTTCCAGCAGGTTGAACAGCGCCCGGGTCAGCAGCGAGGCATCGGCCCGCACCAGGCTTTCATCGACCTCGTCGAGCCGATGGCGCAGCTCGATGCCCTTGAGCTGGGCCAAAGGGGCCACCTGGTCGAAGGCGTCCAGCACCAGCATGGCGAACAGCACCGGCTCGAAGGTGTAAGCCTCCGACTCGGCCTTGGCCAACTGCACAAAAGCCTCGGTCAGACCCAGGGCCCGGCGCACTTGCTGTTCGATCTGGTGATAGAGCGGCGCATCGTCGTGCTGCGCGCGCTGCACTTCCAGCAGTGCCAGGATCGCCGAGTGCGGCGCCCGCAGGTCATGGGACAGAAAGCGCAACAAGGTCGCCCGTTGCTGCTCGGCCTCACGTGCAAGACTCAGGTCCGCCAGGCTGAACAGCCAGCCGACGGTGACTTCATCTTCCGTTGACCGCAGCGGTGCCAGGTCCAGGTGCAGGGTGCGCTGGCGACTGTCGCGAAATTCCTGGCTCGGCAGTTCGGTCAATGCTGGCCGCACTGGCCCGCCAACACCGGGAAAGCCAAGGCCCGCCAGGCAATCGAGCCAGTCCTCACCGACCAGCATGGGTCCCAGCAGGTCACGCGCGCTGCGGTTGGCGAGCAGCACCTGGCCCTGGGTGTCGGTGATCAACGTTGCCACGGGCAGGCATTCCAGGCCATCGGCCATAAACCGCCGGGTATCGCGAGTACGCCCGAGGGCCTGTTCCAACGCCGCGATGCGACCTTGCAACACATCACCCTTGGGCACCACGACCCGGCGCCGTTCGGGCAGCACCCTGGGCTCGTCGTTCAGACGGGCCAATTCCCAGCCAAAGTAAGCCAGTACCGCACTCAGGCGCCGCCAGTTCCAGATCAGGTAAGCCAGCAAAAAACCGCTCAGGCTGGCGGCCGGCGACCACCACAGGCCGAACCGCAACAACCCCCAGGCTGCCAGCAGCACCGCGGCCATGCTGCCGAGCGTCAGCCACAACGCATAACGCGCACGCAACAACAGCCCGCCCAGCAGGAGGGCCACCGCCAACACCGACAACAGCATGCCCGGCAGTGGCGCCAGCTCGACAATGCTGCGCTGCTGCAACAGGCCATTGAGCAGGTTCGCCTGGATCTCCACCCCGGCGGTGGTGCCGGCCTGCTCGGACACCGGCGTGACATAGCGATCCCCCAGGCCCGGTGCGGTCGCGCCCACCAGGATCAGCCGATCACGCAACAGCGTCGCCGGCACCTCACCGCGCAGCACGCTGATATAGGGCACGCTGGGGAAGCCGCCAGCCGCCGCGATAAAGGGCACCAAGATGGCGTTCTGCCGTTGCCATCCGTGGAGCTCGGAAACACTTCCGGCACCGGGCATCGGTTGCCGCTCAGCCTCCGGCAGCGCCATCTGATAGGCCAGCCAGGCCAACTGCTCACGGGGCTGGTGGACCGGACCTTCGCGCAGGAATACCCCGCGCACCACGCCGTCGTTATCCGCTTCGACATTGATATGGCCGACCGCCCTGGCGCAACGTCGCAGCGGTTCGATCGGCCCGACTTCGCCCAGCGCCGTGGCAAAGCGCGGCACGCCTTCGCGCAACAGCGGCAAGACCACATTGCCGGCGCGGCACAGGGCCTGGGCCAGGCGCTCGTCGCCGCTGCCCGCAGCCTCCGGCTCGCTGAAAATCACATCGAACAGCACACCCCGGGGCTGCACGGCGCTCAAGCGCTCGAGCAGCTCGGCATGCACGCTGCGCGGCCAGGGCCAGCGCCCCAGGGCCTCAAGACTGCGGTCATCGATGGTAACCAGGAGGATCCGTGGATCGACCGGCAAGGGGCTCAGGCGGCTCAACCGGTCATAGAGAAAATGGCTGAACGCCAGGTTCTGGCTCAAGGAGAGCACGGCGGTCAGCGGCAGCAACAACAGGCCCACCAGCAGCCATTCGCGCAACAAACCACGAAACAGCCGTTGTGCCTGCGTCGGCTCGCGTCCCTCGTGCCGTCGCCACAACCTCATGGACGCCGGATACCGCAGCTATTGCTCATGAACCGTCCTGGGCCAGTAGTAAATATCGTAGACCCCAGTCTGGCCCTCAAGTCCCTGCTCGTCGAATGCCGACAGCCGCACATGGTAGAACGCCGCCTGCAAACCACTGAAACGGATATCCGGGGTGCTGGAAAAACGTTCCTGCTTGATATTGAGAAACGCCGCGTCGGTAGCGACCTGCGCGCGATAGCGCCGGGCGCCGTCGAGGGGCTGGAGAAAAAGTTGCCAGATCGGCTTGTCGCCACGCTGGCCGTCCTGCCCGAGCAGGCGTGGAGCCGCCAGCAGGTCGACCGGCTTGAGCTCGCCCTGGTCCTGGATCTTCAGGCCCTGTCGGGCGTTGACCCTGACCGCGGGCTCAGCCGCAACGGGCAGTTTGTCCCGCGCCTTGTTGCCGGGTGCCGGCGACGCTTCGGCGCGACTCACCGCGACCTGGCCGTCGAGCACTTCAACCAGAGACTGCCCCTCTTCGCTACGGGTGCGAAAGTGCGTACCGCGCACCCCGAGCACGCCGACCGAGGTGCGAATCTGGAAGCGATCATGTTCGCTGATGCGCTTGATCACATAGGACTCGACCTGACCCTGTTCGAGCTGTATCTGCGGGATCGACTGCGTCTCGTCCAGCTGCAAACGCACCTGCGAGTTGGACGGCAGGACGATCCGCGAACCGTCGCCCAGCACCAGGCTGACAAAGGCATCGCCCGAGGTTCTCACCCCTTCGTGTTCCTCCAGGCTCATCCCTTCTTCCAGCGCCAGCGGCTTGCCCTTGGCATCCAGCTTCCAGGCCTCGCCCGCCAGGTGCAGCACCACCGCCGGAAAAGGCTGCGGACGGCATTGTTGTTCGCGATCAAGGTAAGGCGCGCGCAGGGCCGGTGTGGCCGCCAGGGCAGCGTGGCCGAACAGGCATAAGACAATGCCGAGCAGCAGGCTCGGACGGGACGGGAGAGCAGGAAAATACGGGTGCGAAAGAAAGCGTTCGCTCATGGGCTTGGCCGCTCAGGCTCTGGAGGGAGCAGGATCGAAGTAAAGGAACGACGGCACACAACCATCCGGGCCCATCATGCCACAGCGCCCCCAATTGGCCGGGCCACACTGTGTTGCTTTGTATGAATGCACACCGGGGCGTGACGGAAAAATGGCCAAGGGAAGGCATCCTGGCTTCCCTTGGCGGCGGTCCGTGTGGATCCGAACCGCCACCCGTCCGTGGGTCGGACTTGCTCCAAAGTGCCCCTTTCAGTGCTGGAGCTACTCTATGGGTAAAACGGCGGTGCTCGGCGAATCTGTCAGATTTGTTCAGAATTGCCCTTGCCGGTCAGAACACCCAGCGCGGCTGCTCCCGTGGGGTGATGACCTCACCGGTGGTCCATAGCGTCGGTGCGGAGAATGGCGCTATCCAGCTGCCCTCGGGCACCACGGGTAAACGGTCGGCAACCAGCGAGGGACGGGCAGCCCCGTAATGGAACAGCCCGACGACAAAACCGAAACCAAGACACAGGCTCAAACCGGATAACAGCCCGAGCGCCGCCCAGGATGGCAAAGCGCTGAAACGAAAGGGACTGCCCATGGATCCTTCTCCTTGACCGTGCAAATCGTTACCCTGCGCCTGCCCCCACAAAGGCCGCGGTACGCCGGGTAAAAGCCATTTGACATCAGCCTAGCCAGCCGTCACCGGTCCTTGAGGAAATCGCCAGAATTGTTCAGATTTGACAGCCGACTTACAGACCTTCGCGTAGGAAATAGCCTGTAGAGTCCCCTTTTGAGAGACACATCCGCCGTTAAGCCAGGAGAACGCTCCAGACATGCGTGTCGCCATACTCGACGACGAACCCGCCGAACTGCGCCGGGTCGAACAGACCCTGGGCCAGATGGCCGGTGTCGGGGAAGCCCCCTGGACCCTGCACGGTTTCGAGCGCGGCGAGGACCTGTTGCGTCAGTTGCGCCGGGAAACCTTCGACCTGCTGATTCTCGACTGGCAGGTGCCGGACCTCAGCGGCCTGGCGCTGTTGCGCTGGACCCGTGAGCACATGGAAGTACCGCCGCCGGTGATCATGCTCACCAGCCGCGATGCCGAGAGCGATATCGTCCTGGCCCTGGGCAGTGGCGCCGACGATTACGTGAGCAAACCGTTCCGCGCCAATGAACTCAAGGCGCGGGTCAATGCGGTACTGCGCCGGCATGCCGGACAGCGCGGCAATACCAGCGAAATCGCCATCTTCAATGATTTGAGTTTCGACGATGCCGAACTGACCGTGACCCGCTCAGGCCGCCCGGTCAACCTGACCGAGCGTGAGTATCGCCTGGCCCGCTGCCTGTTCAGCAACCTCGGGCGGCCGCTGTCGCGCGAGTACCTCTATGAGCGCTTCTGGCCCCATGAGGAAATACTCTCCTCGCGGCCCCTCGATACCCATATCTATCGCCTGCGCAACAAGCTGGGCCTGACCGCCGAACACGGCTGGCAATTGCTGACGATCTACGGCTATGGGTATCGACTGGAAAGCGTCACCTCTGGCTGAACGCCGCTTAAGGCTGCTCGCCGCCGCTCGCACCACCGAACTTGGTCAGCAGCAAGGTGATGAAATCTTCCACCGGCATTTTCTGCCCGTTGAAGTCCACCTGGCCATTGGCGTAGTGCAGCGTCGAGATGATATCGCTGCCTTGCACCGTCGCCATCTCCGTGGACAAGGCCATGGTGCCGGCCATTTCACTGGCCATCGAGGCTTGCTGGGTGATCGCCTTGGGGTCGGTCTGACCCTGGATCTGCGCTTGCAGGCCCGCCAGGTCGGCGATCATCGGCTTGGACAACGACACCTTGGCATCCAGTTGCGAAACCAGTTGCTTGCCCAGTTCCACCGGTGGCAGATCGGTGGAAGACGGGTTGGTCAGGTCCACCACCAGGCTGGCGCGGCTCTCACCGTTGGCGGTCTTGATCGAGAAGTTTTCCAGGGCGATCTGCGGCTTGCCGGTCAACACTTGCTTGATGTCCGCTTCGGCCTGGGCCTGCTGGGCCGGGGTCAGTTCCGGAACCGCCGCCTCTGGGTCTTCAGCCCCGGCCGCCTGGGCCTTTTGCAAGGCTTCCAACTGGACCTGATACAACTTGATCAGCGATTGCATCGCCGGGAAATCCAGGTTCTTCGCCGTCCAGCTCATCTGGGCACTGCCCACCGGCTTGTCGTTGTAGTCGATCGAGGCGATGTTATAGGCCAGGCGTCCGGCGAGCACATTGCCCTGCGCTTGCGTCGAGTCTTTCTGCTCGAAGCCCTTGATGGTGACCACCGCCGGCTTGACCCCGAAGCCCAGCTTGGTTTCGCTCAACTCGAGGGTGTTCTGCCCCAGGTAGAAACCCAGGTCGCTCTTGGTCAGGTCGCTGACCAGGGTCAGGCCGCTCAATTCGACCTGCACCGGCCCCTGCTCAGGGGTGACCGTGGAGACCTTGAGGTTATCCATATAGCCGTTGAGCTTGATCTTGGCCGCCTGGTCGCTGGCGGTCACCGCAAGGTTCAGCCCGGAGAATTTCAGGCTGCTGGTGGCGTTCGGCGCGAAGTCCAGCGGCACCAGTTCGACATTGCCGTCCACCGAACGGTTGTAGCCCAGGGCAACCTGGCCCTTGAGCGGCGCGGCGCCCTTGGCGGCATCGAACCACTTGGCGGTGGCGTCGTTCTTTTCCAGCTCGTAGTTGCTGTTGACCATCACCGGCACCAGCTTGAACGCCTTGAGACGCGACCACGGCAACGGCCCGTGCTCGATATGGTCGACGAACAGCAGCTCGAGGTCTTTTTGCTGCGCGCCGGCCTGCAGGTTCTGGAACTTGACGCGGTAATGCGCGGTGCTGGTGAACAGATGGCGATCCAGCGATACCAGCTCGATCTGCGCGCTGCCGCCGGCACTGGCCAGGGCGGTCTTCAACTGTTGGTTGGCGTCCTGGATCGAAGTGTTCAGCACCCCTTCCAACTGATTGCCGGTGTACCACGCGCCGACGGTGCTCACCGCACCGACCACCACGACAAAACCTAAAAGCAAGCCCGCTGATTTATTCATGAATTGACCCGATCGATGTCCGTTAAATGGAGAAATGCTGGTCTTCCTGACCCCTGACCGGAGCCGGCTCGACAATGCCCGAAGGGACGCAGGGTAGCATTTGCCGGAGCAGGCCCCAAGGCTTTGCCCGCAAGGCCATTGGCCACCACCTCATCCTACGAACAAAAGCGAAATGACTGACAGCGCAGTACGGGAATCGTGCGTTCGGCGGCACCTATTGGCGTCCCGCGCACGTTTGCGGCGGATCAGCGACCGCCGGGCAGGAACAGCAATGACTCAGGAATACTGGACTTCCATCTCATCCAGTTGATGGTCGAAGGTCTTCAAACGCGCGGTCCAGGTGTATACCAGCACCTCGAAGTCGCGGTTGATCACCACGCCGTCCGCCGAGTCATTGCGCGGGTCGCAGACGTCCAGTTGATGCCGCTCGCGGGCCATGGCCGTGGCCACATCGGACAATTCGCGGGCATTGGTCAACCAGTGGCGTTCGTCATGGGCCACTTCGCGGTCGAGTTTCAGGCATTGGATCTTGAGCATCTCAAGGCTTTTTTCCAGCGGCGTACCGGTGAGTTCGCCCATGACTTCCTGGAAGGTCCGACCGGGTTGCCAGTAACTGCCCCAGAAATACCGATCGAAGACCGTTTCGACCCGGCGCAGGGCGACTTTGGTGTCCCAGACCAGCACCAGGGTCTTGCTCTGGGAGAGCTGGCGTTTCTTCACCTGCTGCGCCTGGTAACTGGCCCAGGCCACCACGGCGATGGACATCACCGCGATCAACGCCGTGGCGCTGTCGAGAAAGGCCAGGGCCTTGTCGATCTGGTGCGCCAGCATGACGCCATAGAAGTAGGTCGCCGAAAGCAGGACCAGCGCCACCACCGCACACCAGAAACCAGGAGCATAAGGGTTTTTCATTATTAGAATCCCCATCGGGCCACGCTGACCACGATGGTTAGGATTCACCCAGTGCTCCCCACCAGCGGCGACCAGCCGATAGTTCAAAGCATAGCAACGGACTCAGGGTTTCGCGTGTTCGGCAGGTGGCGTTCGTCCGCTTTCCCAACCGCCGCCCAGGGCCAGGAACAAATCGATCTGGCTCATCGCGACCTGGGTATTGGCCGAGGCCAGTTGGGCGCGCACATCGGTGTAGGTGCGGGTCGCCTGCAGGTCGGCGAGGAACGAGGCGCGACCGGCCTTGAAGAAGCGGTGCGTCTGGTCCGCGGCAAGCTTGGCCGAGTTCCCCGCATCGGCCAGGGCATCGCGGCGATCAAGCTGCGCGGTGTACTGGGCCAGGCTGGTCTGGGTTTCGCGGATGGCATTGAGCACCACACCGTCGAAGTGCGCCAGGGCACCCTGGGTACCGGCCTCGGCTTCGCGGATGCGGGCACGGGCGCCGTTGGTCGGCACGGTCCAACTGATCGCCGGGCCGAAGCCCCAACGGTTGGTCGACGGATCGCCCAGATCCTTGAGAATACCGACCGTCCCCACCGTGGCACCGATGCTGATGTTCGGGTACAGCTCGCCCGTGGCCACGCCGATGCTGGCCGTTGCCGCCGCGAGCCGGCGTTCGGCCTGGCGGATATCCGGACGGCGCTTGAGCAACTCGGCACCGTCGCCCACCGGCAACAATTGAGTGATATGCGGCAGCGCGGCGCAATCGGCGACGCCCGCCGGCAGTTGGTCCAGGGGTTTGGCCAACAGCATCGACAGGCGATACAAACCGGCCTGGCGCGCGGCCTGGTAGCGCGGCAGTTCGGCGCGCAGGGATTTGAATTGGGTCTGGGACCGGGTGACCTGGGTTTCGTCGCCACGCCCGGCATCGCGCAGACGCTTGGTCAGCTCGGTGCTCTGGGATTGCAGCGCGAGGGACTCCTCGGCAATCCCGCGCTCTTCGTTGGCCGCGCAGATCTGGGTGTAGGAGCGCACCACATCCGCCACCAGGGTGATACGGGCCACATCGCCCGCCGCCTGGGTAGCGTCGGCATTGGCTTTGGCCGCCTCGATGCCGCGCTGCAAGGTGCCCCACAGGTCGAACTGATAGGACGCAGAAAGCGCGATTTCACCGATATTGGCCACCGGGACCTTTTCCGGCAGCAGGAAGGCCTGGCCGGACTCCTGCAAGCGCTGGGCCCCGGCTTTCACCCCGGCACTGAAACCTCCGGCTGCCTCGGCCTCTTCCACCTGGGCCCGGGCCCGTGACAGGCTAGCCGCCGCCACGCGCAAATCGGTGTTGGACGCCAGGGCCTGGCGGACCAGCTCATCCAGGCGCGGGTCCTGGTACAGCCGCCACCAATCGGTCGGCACCGGCGCCGACACCACATTGTCGCCTTCACCGGCGATATTCCCTTGCAGGTCCTTGCGTTGCATCGCCGAATCGGCCGGCAGGTGATAATCCGGACCAACCATAGAGCACGCCGACAGCATCAGGCCAAGGCCCAGGGTCGCGACTTGCGCCAGCGGTTTCATTGCGCGGCCTCTTTCTTCGGCGCGGCCTTGGCGTCATCGATGATCGACACCGTGGCCGTGCGTCCGGCGATCATGCGGAAGTCCGCCGGCACGTCGTCGAAGGCGATGCGCACCGGAATCCGCTGGGCCAGGCGCACCCAACTGAACGCCGGGTTGACGTTGGGCAGCAGGTTCGTACCGCTGGTGCGGTCACGGTCCTCGATCCCGGCGACGATGCTTTCGACATGCCCGCGCAACCGCGCGTTGTCACCGATCACCCTAATGTCCACGGCCTGGCCGACATGAATGCCGTCGAGCTTGGTTTCCTCGAAATAACCATCGATATGGAAGGAGCCGCTGTCCACCACCGCCAGCACCGGCCGCCCGGCCGTGACAAACTCCCGCTCACGGGGCGCGCGGTCGTTGATGTAGCCGTCCACCGGACTGCGAATCACCGAACGATCGAGGTTCAACTGCGCGGCGTCCACCGCCACCTGGGCTTCGGCCAGGGCCAGCTCGGCACGGGCGACCCGCGACTGGCTTTCTTCCAGTTGCTCGCCGGCCACCAGGTTACCCAGACCCCGGTTGCGTTTGTTCTCGCGCTGGGCCTGGGCCAGGGTTTCCTGGCGGTCGGCCACGGCGGCCCTGGCCTGGCGCAGCGCCAGCTTGAAGCGATCCTGGTCGATGCTGAACAGCACCTGGCCGCGGCTCACCGGCTGGTTGTCGCGCACCTGCACCTGCTGGATCAGGCCGGACACGTCCGGGGCGATCTGCACGATATCGGCACGGATATGCCCGTCCCGGGTCCAGGGCGCGAACATGTAGTACATCACCATGCGCCAGACCACCAGGCAGGCGAAGATCACCACCAGCAAAGTCAGGACTACACGGCCAATGGTCAAAAGAGGTTTTTTCATGTCATCAGGTATCGACTGAACGAATCCACAACGCCCAGCAACAAAGCGTAGAGACCGACGTTGAACAAGGCCCGGTGCCAGACCAGGCGGTAGAAGTGGACGCGCGTCAACAGCCCGTGCACCACCAGGTACAGCGCATACGTAATGCCCATCAGCACCAGCAGCGTGGGCAGGAACACCCCGCTGATATCCAGCTCACCGATCATAACGGCACTCCATTGATCCCATACGGAACGCTCTCCGGCTGATCGCCGCTATCGACAAATTCGACGCCGGGCAACAATGCCAGGCGCAGGCCACTCAAGGCGTGCAACAGGTGCAGGCGGGTTTCGCCATCGTCCAGGCCCTGGGAACTCAAGGCCCGGCGCGTGCGGTCCATCGTCATCAGCAACGGCGCTGGAGCCGGCAGGCGCTCGCGGGCCTCGAGGCAGGCGCGGAAGTACTCGCCGACCTCTTCCACCACCTGTTTGAGCAGCACATTCGCCACCCCCAGCACCCGCGGGGTGTAGGCCAGCAGGTCGAGCAGGTTGAGCGCGACCCGCAATTCGCGCAGCGCCGCGCCGGTGTCCTGGCCGGTCATGGCCAGACGCGGCAGGTGCTGCATCAGCCGGTCGAGCATCTGCGCACCCAGGTGCCGGTGTTCGGCCAGGGTCGCCGGTTCGGTCAGCCCGACGATGTCGTGCCAACTGAAACGGGTCAGGCGCTTGGCCGCCAGCTCGGCGCCGAAAGGCCGCGCCACCAGGGTCCAGACAAAAGCGAACAGCAGGCCCACGGGACCGGCCAGGTTGGCGTTGGAAAAGTTCAGGAAGTCCGCGTCATAGGCCCCTGAAATGCTGATAAAGGACGAGGTGTTGACGATGGTCAGCAAGGTGCCCAGGTAGAAACGCGGCTGCACGGTGAGGGTGCCGACGCAGATAAAGGGCACGGCGAAGGCCAGCACCAGCATCGGGAAATCGTGCAGGTTGGGTAGCACCACGAACAGGTAGAGGCTGGCGAAAATCACCGACATCGCGGTCCAGAAAAAGAACCGGTAGATCTGTGGCGCCGGGTCGTCCATCGCCGCGAAAAAGCTGCAGGCCACCGCCGCGAGGATCACCGCGCTGGCCCCGTCGGTCCAGCCGAGCAGGATCCACAGCACCGAAGCGACGATGATCGCCAGCACCGTCGAGCCCGCCGAATAGAGCATCAGGCCACGGTCGAGAAACGGCGTCAGGCGGCCCAGGCGCCAGTGGCGGTAGACCGCGCGCCAGCTGTCCTGGCTTTCGCACTGGATGGCATATTGCAGGCTGCGCAGGTCCTGCCACAGGTCAATCCATTCGCCGAGGCGGTAGAGGGCGTTGGAGAACAGCAACTGGCGTCGGTCATCCAGCTCGAGCGGGCTCGGTTGCAGGCTCTCGATCTCGGCCCGCAGGCTTTGCCAGCGTTCAACCGGCGCTCCTTTTGTGGTGCTTTCCAGCCATTCGCGGGTGGCCACGAGCAAGGGTTCGAAACGCGCCACCAGCTCCGGCGTGCGTCGCTCCATCGCGTAAAGAGCATCGTCCAGGGCATCGACCACCGGCAACAGGTGAATCATCCGCCCGCGCAACTCCTTGGTGTTGCGCACGGTCTGCGGCCGGGCACCTTCGTGGGGCAACTGGCCGATCATCAATTCGAGGCTGTTGAAGGTCGCCACCATCGCCGAGCGCAGCGCGCTGACTTCATCGGCCTGCACGTTGCGCGAAAGGAAACGCAGGCTGTAGGTCGAGGCATCGCCGAACCATTTGCCCGCCGCGTCGATAAACACCGGGGCCAGGCGCCGGGGCCAGAACATGCTGCCGACCACCGCCGCCACGGCGATGCCGAGAAAGATCTCCTCGGTCCGCGACACCGCCACATCGAACACCCCCAGCGGGTTGTCGACCACCGGCAGGGCGATCATCGGCATGGTGTAGCCGGCGAGCATCAGCGCGTAGCTGTTGGCGGTGCGCAGATGCAGCGAGAGAAATAGCAGGATGCCGGTCCAGAGCGCGATCGCCACCACCAGCAGATAGGGTGTCTGCACGAACAGCGGGACGAACAGCACCGCCGCCGAGGCGCCAAGAAAAGTACCGACCGCGCGGTACAGGGCCTTGGAGCTGGTGGGACCGACAAAGGGGCTGGAGACAATGTAGACGGTGGCCATGGCCCAATACGGGCGCGGCATTTCCATCAGCAAGGCGATATACAGCGCGATCATCGAGGCGGCGAAGGTCCGTACACCGTAGAACCAGTCGCGGGCGGGGGGCATGCCGGTCCAGAAACCGTTCACGGATTCGCCACTCCCAGGTTCTGCCCGGCCGCTTCGAAGGCGCGGATGACTCGCAGCGCCGCTTCCAGATCAGCGGGAGCAATGCCGTCGAGCACTTCACTACGCAGGCGGATCAACTGGATTTCGATGTCCTGCATCAAGTGCTCGCCGGCCTCGGTCAGGCTCAGGCATTTGGCCCGGCGGTCACTCGGGTCTTCGCTGCGCAGCACATAGCCGGCATTGCACAACTGGTCGAGCAGGCGCACCAGCGACGGGCTTTCCATTCCGGCTTCGTGGGCCACGGTGACCTGGCGCACGCCCGGCCCCATGCGCCCGACCAGCAGCAACGGCATGGCGCAGGCTTCGGAGATCCCATAGTTGACCAGCGTGGTCTGGCACACCCGCCGCCAATGGCGCGAGGCGACGACGAGGCCGGCACTGATGTGCTTGTGCAGCTGTTCGAGGTGCTTGGACACGGGGAGATTCGCATTGTTAGTTTGCTAACTATCAATATCTCGCATCAGTTGGGGGCTCGTCAAGTTTTGAAACAATTACTTCATTCGACCGGGTAACGGCTGGGAACAGGGTGGCCCGGCTGAACTCAAGCCTAGTTCACGGGTGATGAGGTGCCTGGGGAATCGTCGGGCTTGAATCGTAGCGTGATGTAAAAACTCTGCTGTTTTGGCTTGGGAAACTTCAGCGTTCTTGCACCGTTGCTCCGTGCCTGTGGACGGCGCTGCCCGCCACAATGGGGACGAGCAGCGATTGGACGAAAGCCACGCGTCACGCTTGCAATGGGGTTTCCAGGGGGAGACGGAACTGGATCCGGTCGAGAATATCCAGGCCATCCTGCAGCAGCAGGTAAGCCCCGTTGGTCAGCCGGTACAGATCGGCGTCATCGATGTTCCTGATAGTGACCGAGGTGAGGGTTTCCAGTTGCGCGGTACCCGCACGGATGCGGGCGCAGGCGGTTTCGTGGAGCAGGCGTAGCGGGGCTTGGGTGTCGATCAGCAGGACTGGGGTGCCGGCGGGGTTAGTGGTTAACGGGTGATATATCGTCATGACTAAAGCTCCAAAGTCATAGACCTGAAGCTGCCATCCACCGTCGCCAAACAAAGGGTGGCAGCTGTACGCAGGTTGGCGAACCGGTAACTATGGAACCCGGCAGACCAGAAGGTCTCCCGCGCACAGCCGCCATAACGCTATTACCCGCATTTTCAAATGCGTGCAACGGAGGCAAAACGCCCAAGCTCAGGCAATACATTACCAGGCATGTCGCCGAACCCGGGAACGACGAAAGCTGTAGAACACAGTTGTTACTGCTCAGGTAAAACCTGCGCCGCCTGCTCTTCAATAAAATCAAAAACCGCCTCCGGCACACTGTATTGAAACTGCTTGCGCCGGTGCTTCGAGACCTTGCCACCATTGTCCAGACACATCATCACCAACCGGGACAAATCGCTACCGCGCACGTCGTAGCGCTGGTTCACGGCTTTGACCACGCGGTCGTAGCGATCCAGAAACTCCGTCTCCTCCCGCAGTTCGACCTCAAGCGCACGGCGGGCCATACGCAGGGTGAACTCGACACAGCGGGTCGCATCCCAAAAGCGGTAAATCGAAGGGTGACCGATGAACTCGAAAGCCATCTGATCCCCGTCCAGCCACGTGACATTCCAGAAATCACGCGTCGGCTGGGAAAAGTCCTTGAGCGCCTCCAGGTAGTTCTGCTCCTCGTGCTTCATCGCCACGGAAACAGGCAACAGCAAACCGTGCTCCAACGCGCCGGAACGACACAACACCTGATGAATGAGAAAACGCGACAGGCGACCGTTGCCGTCCATGAATGGATGGATAAACACAAAGCCAAACGCCGTCACAGCCGCCGCCACCAAAGGATCGATCTGTCGGGGGGCTTCGTTTGCAAACACCATCAGCTCCTGCATGAGCTCGCGACACAACTCGGGGGTAGGCGGCACATAGCTTACCCCCGCCGCGCCGCGCAATCCGTTGTGCAGATGGTTTTGCTCATGACGGAACAAGGCCGCCTTATCGAACGGGCTGGAGACGGTACTGTTTTGCAGCTCCACCAAGTACTCTTCGCTTAAAAGCCGGCCTTCATGGGCCTGGCGCAGCAGTTGAACGAAACGTCGGGACTTCTCTTCGCTGGGCTCTTCTTTCTCGATGGCGAAGGAGTCACGGGTTTCGTGGAGGTAAGCCCAGTTGATGGCGCGATCCATCATCTCCGGGGGTAAGCTGACCAAAAAAGCTTTGGCGCGTCCCAGGATATCGAGACTCAGCAAGTCTTCCAGCTCGGGAGTACGCTCTACCGTAGCGCAATAGTGCAGAGAGCCCAGGCCGTTAAAATCAACTCGCCACCGGGCATTACGCACGCTAGGGCCCGTTAAATAGTGTTTCGGGTCGAAGAGCGGAACAACGCTGCCTCTCACCGGTGCCTCATAGTCGAGTCGACGCCCGCTCAACCCCTCCCAAAGGAAACAGGCTTTTCGGATAAAGACCCCGTTGGGAGCCTTCGCCAACTCCTGCAATAACTGTTCGGCGGGAATGGCTTCCAGCACCTGTGCCAGCAGGCAAAGGTTGATACCTTCGTGTTTCAGCGCAAAAAGCAGATGGTCGAGATACCTTCCGTCGCCTGGTGAAACCCCATGAGGAACGGCAAGACAATCGCCTACCAGCGTAATACGCGTCACAGGCTTGATCATCGCTGAACGCTTCAAGGTAAAAGCCTTTAACCTCAGCGCATCACGCAGATAGGCATAACCGACAAATTGCATTCTGGGCATCCACAGAAAAAACTGACTAACGCGATTAAAGCCCAGATTTTTTTACTCTTCCCCAGATTTTTTTACATTTAGGGCATTTTCCACATTTTTTTTACACCCCTCTCCCCTTCCTCAACAACACATCCAACTGATCCACCACTTCCGCCCAGTCGGCATCGTCCAGGATCTCGGTACGCAGAAAATCCGCCTGGCTCTTGCTCCAGAAAAACGCGTCCGCCAGGTGCAGCTCCGGCTTGAGCGGCGAGTGGGTGGCGATAAAGCGGTCGATACTGACCGGGTCATCGGGCAGGCCCAGTTGCTTGAACAGGGACGGCAGGCTGTGATCGGGTGATTCCATAGGGGTCTCCGGTACAAGGAAAAGGGCGGTGCTGGTCAGACAGCTTCGCGAGCAAGCACGTTCCCGCTGTGAAGCACCGCGTGAGTGGAGAACGGACAGCGCCCGGGTTCAGTGACAGACCTCGCACACCTCGGCATGGGGCACCAGCTTCAGGTACTGGTCCATCTGCATATGCACCAGATTGTGGTGATTGCCGGCCTCCAGGTAGATGTCGTGCTGGCGGGTCAGTTGCGGATCGACCACCATTTTCAAGCCATAGGATTCGCCCAGCGCCGGCACCGCCCCGCGTTCGCAATCCTGGAACAGATAGGCCAGGGTGCTTTCCCGGGTGATCTGCCAGGTACTGGCGCCACGGACCTTGCTCAGGTCCAGGTGCTGGCTGGCGGGCAAGACCGCCATCAGGTAGTGGCCGTGCTGGTCGTCGAGGACCACCGATTTGGCCATGCGTTCGGCCGGGATCCCCGCCAGGCGGGCGGTTTCCAGGCTGCTGGACGAATGCGGATGAGCGACGAGGTCGAATTCGCAGTGCGCCTGTTCCAGGCTGCGCTGCACGGTTTTTGCCATGCGCATGATGCACCTCCGAGCCCTGTCGAATGCCCCAGGGCGATGGGTTTGCTGCATTCCTTGAGTAAGAGTCTAGGCAGTTCGCCGTGGAGCGTCGGCTTAACGTCAGTAACCGTTCTCGCTATCACAGGTCCTCGATAGTCGAGTCGGGTCTAAAGCTTCGAGTCCACATATTCGGCCATACACGGAATCTTGAGCTAACAAGGAACCTGTAGGAGCAGGGCTTGCCCGCGAAAGGGTCCTTGAGATCGCTAAAAGCTTCGCGGGCAAGCCCTGCTCCTACAGGTTCCGTGGGGCTCCAAGCCTGCGTTTATCCGGTGGGTCGCCAGAGCTCGACTAAGCTTCTTAATGGGGGTAACGAACTCGCGGAGAATGCAAGTGAGCGGTCGTTGCTGGTGGCGTTGGTTGTTGATCGGGTGGCTGATCGTCTGGCCCGTCGGGCACCAGCTTGCCGAAGGTGCCGACTCCGTCGTGACCCTGCTGGTGCTGCCCCTCGACGACTCCGGTTCCGGGCTGATCCTGCTGGGTATCGCCCTGATCATCGCCGAGACGCTCCTGCCCAGCTTCGGCATGATCGGCTTCGGTGGCCTGGTCGCCGTCGTGGCGGGCACATTGGTCCTGTTCGACCCACAGCTGTTCGACGACAACACCGCACGGCCGTTGAAACTCACCCTGATGCTGATCGGGCTGCTCTTGCTGGTCGGCTTGATCGTCGCGGCCCTCAAGGCCCGCCAGCGCCAGGTGGTCAGTGGCGATGCCGGGCTGGAAGGCAGCCTGACCCCGGTGACCGCCCTGAAAGCCGGCGATGCCTATGCCGGTTGGGTGCAACTGCAAGGCGAAAACTGGCAGGTCCTCAGCCCCACGCCGCTGCATCCCGGCCAACAGGTCCGGGTCATCGCACGCAAGGGCCTGCTCCTGGAAGTGAAAGCCGTTGACGACCCGCCAAGGCGAGGAGATTGATCATGGTCCTGCAATTGGGCTCCGGCGCGCTGCTCGCGCTTCTGCTGCTGATGCTGCTGGCATCGACCTTTCGCATCCTGCGCGAATACGAACGCGGCGTGGTGTTCCAGCTCGGACGCTTCTGGCAGGTCAAGGGACCCGGGCTGATCATCTTGATTCCGCTGGTGCAGCAGATGGTCCGGGTCGACCTGCGCACGGTGGTCCACGATGTCCCGCCGCAAGACGTGATCACCCGCGACAACGTCTCGGTCAAGGTCAATGCGGTGCTGTATTTCCGCGTGCTCGACCCGCAGAAGGCAATTATTCAGGTGGAGAATTTTCTCGCCGCCACCAGCCAGCTGGCGCAGACCACGTTGCGCGCGGTGCTGGGCAAACACGAACTGGATGAGCTGCTGGCCGAGCGGGAAAAGCTCAATTCCGATGTCCAGCAGGTGCTCGATGCCCAGACCGATGCCTGGGGGATCAAGGTGGCCAATGTCGAGATCAAGCATGTGGACCTCAACGAGTCGATGATCCGCGCCATCGCCAAGCAGGCCGAGGCCGAGCGGGAACGGCGGGCCAAGGTGATTCACGCCGAAGGGGAATTGCAGGCCTCCGAAAAATTGATGCAGGCCGCCGAAATGCTCGGGCGCCAGCCGGGGGCCATGCAGTTGCGGTATATGCAGACCTTGTCGTCGATTGCCGGGGACAAGAGTTCGACCATCGTGTTTCCGCTGCCGATCGAGTTGTTGAAGGGGATGGCGGATCTGTCACAGAAAGATAAGACCTGACGCGCGTTAGCGTTGACGTCCATTGCGCGCGATCAAGAGACGGCCGGATGTTCCTGGAGGATTGCGTTCGGCCCGCAAGGTTTCCAATGCCTGATAAGGCCCCTCGGCCCAGAACGCCACCCGCTCCTTGAGCCGCTCCGATGCCTCCCGGTGCTTGTCCTGGCTATCCGGCACAAACACCTGATCTGGCTGCTTGGCGTGTTGTCGGGCCACGGAAAACACCTGGTCGCGTTGCTCCGCGTCGAGTCCGAAGAACGCCCCCAGATGCCCTTCCAGCGCCCCCGGCAACTCGCTGTAGTTGACCGGCAAACCGCCAAAAGCCACGCAGTGCTCCCAACCCTTCTGAAGGATCCGCCCGATGCGCGCAGCGATATAATCCTCCCGCGAATCATCCTGCCCCGGGGTGTCCAACACGCTATGGCCGATCATCCCCGGCACCATATGCAGTCCGGCTCGACGCACATGGGACACGGCGATTTCCAGCGGATCGCGATACAGGAACAACCAGGGCGTCTCGGGAAAACACTCGCGCAACAACGGTAACTCGCCGATATTCCAGGCATCCAGCTTGATCACCAGGGCCTGCTCGCCGCCACTGCGTCGCTGACCATAGGCCGCCAACAAACCCTGCAGGGCCGCACGCCGCGCCTGTGGATCGAGATCATCACGCAACAGGCGGTCGAGGGGCGGCGGCTCGCTGATCACGATATGGCTGCCCAACTGCGCCAGCATCTGACCGATCAGCGTCGAACCACAGCGCGAGGCGTGATAGATAAAGGCGCTCGGCGCCACCGCCGGCAATTGCCACTCGCTGAGCACCGCCAGCGGTGTCTCACGCCGAAAGACCTGGTTGAACGGCAGTTGCAGGGCCACGTCCACCGAATCGCCAAAGAACGGCAGATCCAGACGACGCTCGCCGAACCAGCACCAATCGACACGCCAATAGGCGTCTTCGCGCCAGACGCGAATCGGCAACCAGTCCTTCAGGCCGTCCATGGTGGATTCCAACGCCGGCCCCGGGTCATGGCCGCGCGCAGGTCCTCATGGGCGAAGTGCAAGCCATGGGCGGCGGCCCGCTCCAGGGTCCGGGCGATAAAAGCCTCGCTGTCGGTTTGCGCTTGCAGCTCACGGCACAGCTGCGGGTCACGCTCCAGCCATTGGCGAAATTGTTCGAGCCCCATGGCCGCCCGCCCCAGGCCGGGCGCCGGAGTACTCGGCAGGCCCGCGGCGATCTGCTGTTCCAGCCAGGCACTTGGGCGACAGTCGAGCACCAGATGAACCCGCTCGCTATCACCCCAGTTGTCGACGCTGTGGGGCCGCGCCAGATCGAGAAACCAGCACTCGCCGGCCCTCATGGGAATGCACTGCCCGTCGAGCATGAACTCCACGTCGGGCGGGCTGAGCAGGGGAATATGCAGGCGCCGGTCGGCGTCCGGAGGACTGAGGTCGTAATCACGGTGTTCATGAATTCGCCCACCCGGCCCCAGCCGCAACAGGCGCGCCGAGCGGATTTCCAACGGCAGGCCCTGCAAACCATAGGACCAGCGCGAGTCCTCCAGCCAAGGCTTGCGCGCAACCGCCTCGCCCTTGCCCGGCGCCAGTTCGCCCGGGGCATCGTTGGCGGACACCAACGCTACCCCGCTCCACTCGCCGGTGAAATAATCGCGATTGAAATGCGCTACCCAGGCGCTGTCGCCCAACTGCGCCAAGGCCTGGCGCAGCAGTGGCAGGTCCACGGCGACCGGCAGGCGGGAAAACGCCGGCCGGCTCAAGGAATCACTCCGCCCGCGCCCAGCCTGTCGAGCAAGTGTTCGACACAGGCCTCGCGCCGGCTGGCGCTGATGGACCCCGTGGTCAGGTCGGTCATTTCGCTTGAGCAGGCCTCACAGGTTCATCGATCTTGCCCGCGGCCCAGTCGGATTCACGGCTGGCCAAGGCCCCGGCAATCGACTGGATCTTGGTCGAAGAGACTTCCGGCGGCAGCGGATCAAGCCCGGCACTGGCAAAGATCTGCCCATAGGCGTTGCGCAGGTCGGCATAGGCCAGGTCGCGACGCAGGTCGGCCTGCAAGGTGTTGAGCTCGCCCTGGATCAGGTCCAGTTCACCGAGCCCCGCAGCCTTGTAGCGGTTGCGCAACTGACCGGCGATCTGCCCGTCAATATTCGACAGTTGCTGGCTGGTCTTGAACTGACGCACGGCTTCGTTGAAGTTGGCATTGGCCACGTAGAGCTGGGCCAGCACCGCGATGGACATGGCCTGGCGGCGTGCCGTGGCGACCTCTTCACCGGCCTTGGCGACGTCGATGGCCGCCGGGGCGGAGATCACGTTGAACAGGTTCCAGGTGACCTTGACGCCGTAGTCGGCCCACTTGTCGTTGACCAGGAAGGAGTTACTGTCGTAATGGCCGCCGGCGGAGAATTCCAGGCCCGGCAGCAGGCGCAGCATGGCCTTGCGGGTTTCGTTGGCGCTGATGCGGGTCTGGTAGTCCTGCTCGCGCAGTTCCGGACGGTTGGCCAGGGCTTCCTGCTCCAGCTTGCCCATGTCGACCTTGAGTTCCGGGATCTCGTAGTTTTCCGGGGTCGCCAGGGTCAGCTCGGTGCCCATGGGCAGGTTGATCAGGGTCGCCAGCTCGGTCTTGGCCAGGGTCAGCGCCTTGCGTTGTTCTTCCAACTGGCGCGTGGCGACGATCAAAGCGCGCTGGTAACCCAGGGCCTGGACCGGGTCACCGATACGCTGGTCGCTCATTTTCTCGCTGTTGCCCTGGGCCTGCTCGACCCGCGCCATCAGGCTGTCGATCTGCTTGAGCAGGCGCTCGGCGGCCACGGCACGCCAGTAGGCCGAACGCACGTCCTGGACGATGGTGTTGACCACCTTGCGCCGGCGTTCCTGGACGATCAGGCGTTGGTCGCCCTGCTGCTTGGCGTTGATATAGCTCACGCCGAAGTCGAGCACGTTCCAGACCATGGTCAGGTCACCGACACGGCGGTCACGGTCCTGGGAGGTCGAAGGGACCAGGGACTGCTCGCCGGTCTGGACGTTCTGGCTACTGGAAGCGCTGACGTTGTTGCGCCCGGCATAGCCGGCGGACAATGCCATGCGTGGCAGCATGTCGAAGCTGGCGAGGTCGAGCTGACGCTTGGCCAGGGCCTCCTCCATGATCTTGAGCCGGCCTTCGAGGTTGTACTTCACCGCTCGGGCCATGGCCTGGTGCAAGGTCAGCGGGCCATTCAGCGGCTCCTGATCCTTGAACATGGTCTGCATATCGCTCTTGGCACGTTGTTCACTGACACTACGATCGATCGGCTGGCTGGTGACGGCACAACCACTGACTACCAGCGCCAGCAAGCTGACGCTGAACAACTTATGACTTCTTCTCATCCCTTGCACCGCCCCTGACTACTGCATTCTTTTTTATAGGCGCCGACCAGCGTCGGCGCAGCTTCCCAATAGTGCTCAGGCCGACATTTCGCTGATGCCGACTTGTTCCAATGCCCAGGCTAGTTCATGCAGCTGTTTCTGCTCTCCGTCTTTGATTTTCTGCAATTGCTGCCCCAGGGTCGGCGCGCCGAAAATACCGCGCGCGCCCTGTGCCGGCTCGCCCAGGCCCTTGCCATTACGGTCGAAGACCTGGTTGGCCGAGGTGTCGCTGTTGCCCGACTCGCGATTGAAGATGCTCGACATGGTGCTGCTGCCGAACACCCCGCCATCGCCGCCGCCGAAACCGAGGAAACCACTGGTACTGCCCGTGGCACCGCTGTCGCTGCTGAACACCTGGGCGATAAAGCTCGGCGCCAGTACGTTCGGATTGATAAAGATATTGCCCAGCGGTGGCAGGCCATCTCCCGAGCTGCGCTGTTCGAACAACGGCGGGAAGCCCAGCGGCGAGCCGAGGTTGCCGGTCGGGGCGACGCTGATCTGTGGCTGCAGCGGTTGGTTCGGCGCATCCGGCCGCGCCACGGGCGTGTCCACGCGGAACTGCGGATCGCCGCCCAACGCGACCGTGTTGACCGCAAAGTTGTTGGAGTTGGCGAAGCCGGTCCCGGCGTTGCCGGCCAGGTCCGTGACCAGGCTGTTATCCAGGGTGATGAAGTTGCTCGGGTCGGTGACGTTCGCCGTCGGGGTCAGGGTCGCGGTCCAGGTCTTGCCACCGTCGGCGCTGGCTAGGTTGGACAGCACGCCGTTGGCCACGCTCAACTCCGAAAGGTCGAAGTTGCTGACTTTCTCGCTGAAGGTGAAGGTCACCACGGTGGTCTGGCCGGCGGTCAGGTTCGGGTTGGCGACGCTGATGGTCGCGGTCGGCCGGGTGGCATCGACGGCGTAGTTGTTGGAAATTGCGATGCCGGACCCGGCATTGCCCGCGGTATCGTTGACCAGGCTGGTGTCCAGCACGATCAGGTTGGTGGCATCGGTGACGGCGGCCGTCGGGGTCAGGGTCGCGGTCCAGGTCTTGCCGCCATCGGCGCTGGCCAGGTTGGACAGGGTGCCGTTGGGGACACTGAGCTCGGACAGGTTGAAGCCGGTCACCACTTCGCTGAAGGCGATGGTCACCGTGGTGGTCTGGCCGATACCCAGGTTGTTGTTCGCCACGGAGATGGTCGCGGTCGGACGCTGGGTGTCGACGCTGTAGGTGTTGGAGTTGGTGCTGCCGCTGCCGGCATTGCCCGCGCCGTCACTGACGGCCGCATTGTTCAGGGTAATGATATCGCCGGTATGAGTCACCCCGGCGGTCGCGGTCAGGGTTGCGGTCCAGGTGATCCCGCCGTCACTGCTGCTCAAACCGCTCAGGGTGCCGTCGGCGACGCTGAACGCGGCGGTTGTGAGCCCGCTGACCGCCTCGTTGAAGGTAATGGTCACCAGGGAGGTCTGGCCGAGGTTCAGTGCACTGTTGGCGACCACAATGCTCGCCGTCGGACGCTGGGTATCGATGGCGTAGTTGTTGGAGTCGGTGGTGCCCGTTCCGGCGTTGCCGGCAAGGTCCACATAAGTCGTGTTGTTGAGGCTGATCACGTTGCTGGCATGGGTGATATTGCTGGTCGGGGTAAAAGTCCCGGTCCAGGTGATACCACCATCGCTGCTGCTCATCGTGCTCAGTGTGCCGTTGGCGACGGTCAGGTCGGCATTGCTGAAACCGGTCACCGCCTCGCTGAAGGTGACGGTCACCCCGGCGGTCTGACCGATATTCAGGGCCGAGTGGTCGATCACCACCGAAGCCGTCGGCGCCACGGTATCGACACCATAGGTATTGGACAGAGTGGTGCCCGCGCCAGCGTTGCCGGCGAGATCGCTGACCCCGGTGTTATTCAGGGAAATAACATCGCCGGTATGGGTGGTGGCCGCATTCGGCGTCAGGGTCGCGGTCCAGGTGATGCCGCCGTCGCTGGTACTGACCGCGCTCAGCGTGCCGTCGGCGACCGTCAGGTCGGCATTGGTGAAGCCGGTCACGGCCTCACTGAAGGTAATGGTCACCAGGGAGGTGCCGCCGATATTCAGGGCGTTGTTCGCCACCACGATGCTCGCGGTCGGCCGCTGGGTGTCGATGCTGTAATTGTTGGAGTCGGTGACACCGCTGCCGGCGTTGCCCGAGGCGTTCGCCACGCCCGTGTTGTCCAGCTCGATCACGTTGCTGCTGTCGGCGATATTGCTGGTCGGGGTGAAGGTCGCCGTCCAGGTGATGCCGCCGTCGTTGCTGACCACGCCCGTCAATGTGCCGTTGCTGATCGTCAGGTCGGCGTTGCTGAAGCCGGTCACGGCTTCGCTGAAGGTGATGGTCACCAGCGAGGTTTCGCCGATCTTCAGGGCGTTATCCGCCACCACGATGGTCGCGGTCGGGCGCACGGTGTCGATGGTGAAGTTGCCCGAGTTGGTGATGCCGGTGCCGGCGTTATTGGCCAGGTCCGTATAGCCCGCGTTGTTCAGGCTGATCAGGTTGGTGGTGTCGTGAACGCCGGTGGTCGGGGTGAAAGTCGCGGTCCAGGTCACGCCGCCGTCACTGCTGCTCACCGCGCTCAGGGTACCGTTGGGCACGCTCAGGTCGCTGTTGTCGAAACCGATCACCGCCTCGCTGAAGGTGATGGTCACCAATGAGGTCTGCCCGGCCGCCAGGGTCGGGCTGGCAACCACGATGGTTGCCGTCGGGCGCACGCTGTCGATGTCGTAGGCGTTCGAGCTGGTGGTCCCGCTACCGCTGTTGCCGGCACCGTCGATCACCGTGCTGTTGTCCAGGACGATGTGATTGTTGTTCTGAGTGATGCCCGCCACTGGCGTCAGGGTCGCGGTATAGGTGATGTTGTCGCTGGTACTCAAGCCGCTGAGGGTGCCGTTGTCGGTCGTCAGGTCGGCCAGGGTCATACCGCTCACCGCCTCGCTGAAGGTAATGGTCACCGTGGAGGTGCCACCGATACCCAGGTGATCGTTCGACACGACGACAGTGGCGGTCGGGCGCTGGGTGTCGATGGCCATGTCGTTGGACGTGCTGATGCCGCTGCCGGCGTTACCCGCCGTATCCTGGACCCCGGTGTTGTCCAGAGTGATGTGGTTGCTCGGGCTGGCGATACCCGCCGCTGGGGTGAAGGTCGCGGTCCAGGTGGTGCCACCGTCGCTAGTGCTCACCGCACTCAGGGTGCCATTGGACACTGTCAGGTCGGCGTTGGTGAACCCGGTCACGGCTTCGCTGAAGGTGATGGTCACCAGCGAGGTCTGGCCGATCCCCAGGTTGGTGTTGGCGAACACGATGCTGGCGGTCGGCCGCAGGGTGTCAACAGCATAGGCGTTGGAGTTGGTGGTGCCGCTGCCGGCGTTGCCCGCAACGTCACTGAAAGCCGTGTTGTTCAGGGTGATCATATCGCCGGTATGGGAGACCCCGCCGGTCGCGGTCAGGGTCGCGGTCCAGGTGATACCGCCGTCGCTGCTGCTCAAGCCGCTCAGGGCACCGTCGGCGACCGTGAAGGCGCCGGCGGTGAGCCCGGTGACCGCCTCGCTGAAGGTAATGGTCACCAGGGACGTGTTACCGGCGATGTTCAGCGCCGTGTCGGACACCACGATGGTCGCGGTCGGCCGCTGGGTGTCGATGGCGTAGTTGTTGGAGTTGGTGCTACCGGTCCCGGCGTTGCCGCTGGTGTCGGTGTAGCCGGTATTGTCCAGGGTAATGAGGTTGGTGGCGGCGGTGGTGCTCGCCGACGGGGTGAAGGTCGCGGTCCAGGTGACGCCGCCGTCACTGGTCTGCACCGCGCTCAGGGTGCCGTTGGCGATGGTCAGGTCGGCGTTGGTGAAACCGACCACGGCTTCGCTGAAGGTGATGGTCACCAACGAGGTATCGCCGATCTTCAGGGCGTTGTCCGCCACCACGATGGTCGCGGTGGGGCGTACGCCGTCGATGGCCACGTTGTTCGACGTGGTGCTGCCGCTGCCGGCGTTGCCCGCCATGTCCTGGACCCCGGTGTTGTCCAGGGTGATGTGGTTGCTCGCGCTGACAATCGCCGCCGTCGGGGTGAAGGTCGCGGTCCAGGTGACGCCGCCGTCACTGGTCTGCACCGCGCTCAGGGTGCCATTGGACACCGCCAGGTCGGCGTTGGTGAAACCGGTCACGGCTTCGCTGAAGGTGATGGTCACCAGCGAAGTCTGGCCGATGCCCAGGTTGGTGTTGGCGAACACGACGGTGGCGTTCGGCCGCTGGGTATCGACGGCATAGGTGTTGGAGTTGGTGGTACCACTGCCGGCGTTGCCCGCGCCATCACTGACCGCGGTGTTGTTCAGGGCAATGACATCGCCGGTATGGGTGACCCCGGGGGTTGCCGTCAGGGTTGCGGTCCAGGTGGTGCCACCGTCACTGCTGCTCAAGTTGCTCAGGGCACCGTCGGCGACCGTGAAAGCGCCGGCCGTGAGCCCAGTGACCGCCTCGCTGAAGGTAATGGTCACCAGGGACGTGTTACCGCCGATGTTCAGCGCTGTATCGGACACCACGATGGTCGCGGTTGGTCGCACGGTGTCGACGACGTAGGTGTTGGAGGTGGTCGTGCCGGTACCGGCGTTGGTCGCGGTATCGGTATAGAGGGTGTTGTCCAGGGTGATGACGTTGCCGCTGCTGTTGTTGCTCGCGCTCGGCGTCAGGGTCGCGGTCCAGTGGATATTGTCGCTGGTGGTCAGGTTGCTCAGGGTGCCATTGGACGCCGTCATGTCGGCCAGGCTGAAACTGCTCACCGCTTCGCTGAAGGTAATGTTCACCGTCGAGTTGACCGTGGTGCTCAGCGTAGGCGCGACCACCGAGACGGTCGCGGTCGGACGCACGGTATCGATGGCATAGTTGTTGGACGAGGTGGTGCCGGTTCCCGGTGTACCCGTCGACGTGGAGGTGACGCCGGTATTGTCGAGGACAATATGGTTGGTGGCGCTGGTCACGCTCGAGTTCGGTGTAAAGGTCGCGGTGTAGGTGATGTTGTCGCTGGTATTCAGGGTGCCCAGGGTACCGTTGCTAATCGTCAGGTCGGCGCTGGTAAAGCCGGTCACTGCCTGGTTGAAGGTAATGGTCACCAGCGAGGTGCTGCCGATATGCTGCGCGGTGTTGGTCACCACGATGGTCGCGGTCGGCGCCGGCGCATAGGCGGTGTTGAGCGTACCGCCGTCGTTGAAGATATTGTTCACCGCCGCCACGCTGGCGCCGGTACTGCCGCCGCCCAGCGCCGGACCACCGGAGCCGCTGCCACCGACGTTGCCGGTCATCGCCGCGAAGTTGGCGGCGGTCATCAACAACGTGCCTTTGTTCCAGATCGCGCCGACGCCTTTGCCGGCCGCGCCACCGGAGTCGGCGGAGCCGCCCAGGCCACCGCCGCCACCACCACCGCCGCCAGCCGCGATGTTGCCGGAAATCACCGAAGTGCCGACGATGGTCAGGGTACCGGTACTGGCGTTGTAGATACCGCCGCTGGCCGAGGCACCGGCCCGGCCGGCTTTGTCCCAGCCGGAACCGCCGCCACCACCGCCAATCGAGATAGTGCCGTTGTTCGCCGTGCCGCCGGCCCCACCGTTACTGTAGTTGGCGGCGCCTATACCGCCCGCGCCGCCGGTGCTGCTCCCCCCCTTGCCACCCATGTAGTTGGGGTTGTAGCCGCCGCCGGTACCGCCATGGTTAGCGGTGCCGGAGGTACCGCCATAGACCCCCGTACCGAAGCCCGAGCTACCACCATGACCACCATTCTGTCCGCCAAGAGCACCACCGCCGCCGCCGCCACCACCAACCGCGCCGCCGACGTAGGGCGCCGTGACCCCGCCGCCGCCGCCGCCGCCCGAGGCCGCGTTGCTGGTCACCGTGACATTGTTCAGGGTCAGGTTACCGGCGTTGACAATACCGCCGCCCATCGCCGCGGTGCCGTCGACCCCGGCCGCCGCGCCATTGCCCACCGCCAACCCCTGGGTAATGACCAGCCCGTCCAGGGTCGCGGTGATCCCGGAGTTGATCTGGATCACCTGGGTCTTGTACTGCCCGCTGAGGGTCACATCGGGCGTGCCGTTGTGATCCAGGTCGCCTTCGATGGTGAGGTTCTTGCTCACGATCAGTTGCGAATTCAGATTGACCGTCATGCTGGCGTTGAAGGTAACGATATCGCCCGCCACCGCGCTGCTCAGGGCCGAACGCAGTGACCCGACGCCACTGTCAGCGTTGCTGGTCACGGTAATGGTCGACAGGCCGTACTGGTAGGCCGCCATGGCGTCGGCCGACAGTACGTTGTGGCTTTCGATGGTACCGGTGGCGATTTCCAGGGTCCAATCGCCCCCCAGGCCAGTGCGGTTGGTCGATGCCGCGATATCGCGCCCGGTGTATTGCGCCAGAGAGTCGACAAAGCCCAGGCCGGTGGCACCCTCGGCGGTATTACAGGCGTAGATCAGGATATCGCCGCCGACATTCATGTCATTGCCGATACGCGCCAATATGTCGGCCCGCGCCGCGACGTTGGTCGACGAAAGGTAGGTGCTGCCCAGCCACAGGTCGCCCGAGTTGCCGTGGGCGATGATTTCCACGGTGCTCACGCCCTGATGGGTGTCCAGGTAATCAGCAATCTGTTGCAGGCCGTCCTTGCCGGCCTGCAACACCACCACCTGGGTGCCGGGCGCGACGCCCTTGAGCAGGGCACTGAAATCCTGGACCCGGGAGTCGACGAAGACCACCGACTGGCCGGGTACGGCGGCCGGCGCCGGGGTCGGCGTGGCATCGGATTGCGGGTGGGCATCGGCGGGCGCGGTCGCATGATCGGTGGCCGGCGCCTTCGCCGCATCGGCGGTCGCGTGATTGGCCGGCTGTGCGGCCTCGGCCACGGTGGCGGCCACGGCACCGTCGAACAGCATGCGCGGCTCGAGCGGAATGATCATGGGTGAAACCAGGGTTCTCACACCTTCAGCCCGCGATTTCTGTTTGCTCCACCACATGCTTCACCTGCACTCGAGCGCCTGCGCGCCCAAAGGATTTTTATCGGGATAAAAAGCCGCGATCAACTGACCGCGGTATTGGTTTTCATGCGAATAACATTGGCGGCGCTGGCTGAACCATCGTTCCAGAACGACAACTGCGCATATTTTTCGAACAGGTCCGGCGGCAGGATCGTGCGCCGTGGCTCCATGGCCACCTTGGGCTTGACCTTGTGCAGGCCAGCGACCCCGAGGGCCTGGTCGAATGCCGGAGCGTCATACACCAGATGGTCGAAATCGTGCTCGAACCAGGGCTCGCCAATAAAGTCGTAGACCAGCCGCAACACCCGCTCCGGGGCCTGGGACAGCAGGTCGTAGTCGACCAGCAACACGGAGTCGGCGTGTTCGCCGTAATAGGCTTCCTTGAGCGCGGTCCAGGCGAACCCCACCAGGCGATTGCGCTGGGCCAGGGTTTCGCAACGGCTGTAGACGGTGTTGCGCTCGACTTCGTCGTTAAACAGCTTGGTGTTCTCAAAGGGGTTGGCACGATACAGCCGCTCAAGACTGTCCATGACCCAGGCGACATTGCGCACGCAGGCGATGACCTTGGACTGGGGGAACAGGTCCATCAGCGCGGGCAGGCGCGCCGACCACTGGCGATTGGTATCGAAGACCACCGATTGCTCGGTCTTGTCGGCGTAATAGGACTCGAACAGGCCGCGCAACAGACGGCGGCGCATATCGGTGTCGATCACCGCGCCGAACTCACTGCCGGCACTGCATTGTTCCAGCACGCTGTTGAACAGGGTACCGACCGGGCTGCTCATGCCGGCATGAAAGCGGGGATTCTGGAGAAGAATGGCGGACAGCAGGGTTGACCCTGAGCGCGGCAAACCGGAGACAAAGTGAAAACTACGCAATCCCTTCACCCTAGACGGAAGTCCATTTGTAGGACAAAGCGTAGCCTAAAGGTAATATTTCACACTAGTAGTATTTTGATATCAACCATCTGCGTTTTAAGTCTAAAAACACACAAACAGAGATGTTTATGGGCATAAAATATGACTTTATGGCTCTAAATCGAGCCTATTGCGGTGAGTCATCACTACACGAAGGGTGACAGACCTCATATAAAACCGCCTGGGTGTCGCCACCGGCATGCTGGTCAATTTTTCGCCAATTGTCCGGAATCGACGGGAATTCATCCGGTGCCACGCGGCTCATCACCAGCCAGACCCGGCCATTGCCCTGGGGCAGGTCGTCCAGGCGATCAAGGTAGACGCCAGCGTTTTCATCGACGAGCGTACCGAAACCATAGTTGTTGGGTCGGGTCGACACGCCCTTGGCAGTGGGCGGCGTGTACAGCCGTGGCGCGGTGGCGCTCTTGTCGTAGTAGCCCCAGGTGAGCAGCCAGAACATATCGCCCAGCACCACCTGGTCGCCGGCGACGGTGTGCTGGTTCATGTACTCGACCATATTGTTGAACTGATCGCCGGCGTCGACGGTGTAGTTGTTCTTCAGGCCCACGCCCTCCACCGCCAGGACCGCCAGCAGCAGCAACACGGCCAGGACCTTGAAGCGCCGCGCCAGGCGGTCGACGGCCAGGGCCAGGATAATCGGCAGGCCGAGCGCCGGCACGGTCAGGTAACGCTCGATAAACACCGGCGAGGCAAACGAAATGGCGAACACCAGCAGCAATGGCAGGGCGCTGTAGATCACCAGCAGCGTGTCGAAGCGGTAGCGGCTGCGATCACTCCAGACGAGGAATGTCATCACGGCCGCCATCACGCCCGGCAAGGTGACGAACAGCCACAGCGGCATGCCTTCGCCGTCGTCCTGGGCCATCAGTTGCCAGAGCATCGACGGCAGCGAGCGCAAGGTGACCGGCGGTTCCCAGCCGACATCGCCACCGACCTTCAACTCCTCCATATGCCGCACCAGGTCGATCAGCCCCGGCAGCCAGGGCAGGAACAACAGCACGATCGCCACATTGGCCAACCACCACTCGCGGCGCGCGATGTGACGGTGTGCACTGCCGGGCTGCGGGCGGATCACCAGCAGATAGAGCCAGTGCGACAACACGCACAACGCCGAAAAGTAGTGGGTATAGAAGGCGGCCGCCATCAGCAGCGCATAGATCACCAGATAACGCTGGCGCGCGGGCTCACGAACCCAATACACCAGGGCAATGGTGGCCCCCAGCAGCCACACGCCCATCAGCGAATACATGCGTATTTCCTGGCTGTAGCGTACGGCCGTGGGCAGCAGGGTCAGCAGCAGGCAGGTCAGCATCGTGACCCGCCGGTTGGCGACCAGGTGCGCCAGCCAGGTACCGAGCAGCACCGTAATCACCCCGGGCACCGCACTCATCATGCGGATCGACAGGATCGAGTCGCCGAACAGGCCGATCCAGACATGCAGCAGCATGAAATACAGCGGCGGATGGACATCGTGGGACGCATGGGACCAGATGCCGGCCAGCGGGAACTGGGCCAGCAGCAGGCTGGAGCCTTCGTCGCCCCAGATCGCCGAGGCCGTCAGTTCATAAAGACGTAACGCCACGGCCAATAGCAGGAGGGCTATCAGCCAGGGTTCGCGAAGCAACTGGACAAGGGATTGCGGATGCGTGACAGGCTGACCGTAAAGTCGTTTTGCTACTTCATCATTGCTCGGAACGCCCATCACCATCCTCTAGAAATCGACAACTGCACCCGCCTGGGGGGGTATGACGCGGTGATTGTAGGCTAGAACGATACCGCCTTGCCTGACTGTTCCCATCACGACCTTGAGCATGCAAAAAACCCGGCGCGGGCCAGGACAGCGTCTACGCTTCAGGACGGTGCACAGCAGACCCGGATCGGCGGCCTACGCAGCCCGTCCAACGGGCAAGGCACTTCACTTAACACAGCTGAAGGATAAGGATCTATGGACGTATTTCTCGGCAGTATCCAGATGTTCGGCTTCAACTTCGCCCCTAACGGTTGGGCGCTCTGCAACGGCCAGTTGCTCAATATCCAGCAGTACCAGGCTTTGTTCACCTTGCTCGGCACGACCTACGGTGGCAATGGCGTGCAGACCTTCGGCCTGCCCAACCTGCAAAGCCGCCTGCCCATTGCCCAGGGCACCGGACCGGGCCTGACGACCCGGGTGATGGGTGAAGCCAGCGGCACCGAACACGTCTCCATCCTGGGCAGCAACCTGCCGCCGCAAGCGATCCCCACCACCGGCCTGACCGTCAGCACCACCATCAACCTGGCGAGCGTCGCCAGCAATCCGGTCACCGCACCGACCACCACCAATGCCTATATCGGTGCATCCGTCCCTGGCGGGCCGCCCTCGGCCGCGATCTACTCAGACGCGCAAGGCGCCTCGCCGGTCGCCCTGAAAGGCGCCACCACCACCATCGGCGGAACCCTGGCCATACCCGGCAGCGGCGTGCCCGTGGGAACGATGAATCCGTATCTGGTGGTGAACTTCAGCATCGCCCTGCAAGGGCTGTTCCCTTCCCGTAACTGATCAGGAACGCGCGCTGAAGGCGCCACAAAACCTGTAGGAGCCGGGCTTGTCAGGTCGCCGTACGCCGCGAAGCTTTTGGTGCTCTCACGGGCCTCTTCGCGAGCAAGCTCTACTCCTACAGGGACCGTGTTTGGCCTTGACTGAGCGGTATTGAGCCAAATGCCCTGATTCTTGCCGTGCATGACGGAGAATATCGATGCTGCAACAAGTTTCAAGTGAACACTTCCAGTTGCTGATGAAACAGCACTGCCCGCTGCACCTGCCCGACGGCAGCCTGCTGCCGATCCAGATCGAGTCGATCGTGCTGCGCCCGCAATCGCGCCTGCCGGAAAGCAGCCGGATTCCCTTCAACGTGGTGTTGCGCAGCCTGGGACCGACGGAGTTCGTCGACGGCCTGTGCGCCCTGGAGTTACCGCAACTGGGTCGCGTGGACGCCGTCTTCGTGTCCCGCGAGCCGCCCCTGGGCCGTGATCCGGCGCTGGGTTACTTCAATATCGTTTTCAACTGAAACCCGGGTACCAGATCAAGCGTTCAGCCCCTGGCGAGCTCTCTTCGACCCGAAACCCCAGCGCCAGGTAATGCTGGCGCGCCTGGGGATTACTCGCCCAGACCACCGTCGCCACCGGGCAGCGCACCTGCTCGGCGGCCTTCTGCACCCCTTGCAGAACACTGCGACCAAACCCCTTGCCACGGGCCGCCGGGATAAACGCCAGGTACAGCACGCGGATTTCGTTGGGGCCGAAGTCGGCGCTGAGCACGCCGATGGGGATGTCGAGCTTTTCCACCACGTAGTGCATCGCATCGGGGAAGTGCTCGCCGATCCCATGCTCCTGCACCTGGAATTGCTGGGCGACCACTTGTTCGACCACCTCGGGATCGGCGTCGATCCACTGCAACTCGGGCCGGGCCGACTTATAGAGACTCTGCAGAAAAGGCCCGTCGGTAGGCCGTGAGGGCCGCATGGACAAACCGGCGGCAGACGCATTGTTCAACATCGGTTGTACTCCCTGAACCGTTGTACTGACTAGAAACCACTCTCCCGCACGCCCAGGGCGGCCATGCGCCGCCAGGCCGTGCCCAACAGTGACTCACTGCGTCCCTGCAACACCGCTACACCACGCAGTGGATGGCTGGGCGTCGGCATGTCCTCGAGCAACCGCAAGCGGGCGCCGTACTGCGCCTGCACCGGCTCCGGACGACGGTTTTCGTCGCGGCGCACGGCAATCGGGCCATGGTGATCGGAGGTCAGCGCCTCCTGGTCGATAGCCGCCACACCGTTGGCGTCGACGTCCAGCAACTCCACCGGCCAGGCCGGGCGCATCGGGTCATCCGCGACAAAACGCCCTTTCGCCCCCGGCGCAACTCGCCACAAGTCCTCTTCGGCCAGATAACCACGCATACGGGTGCCACCCTCGACCACCCGCGCCAGCGGCTCCTTGGTCGAAACCCAGCGCCCGACCGCCAATTGCGGCATCAGGTCGCGCACCTGGCCGGCCTGGGGTGCCTTGAGCAACAAACGCTCACGACGGGCCTGCAACCCCCGGTATTCGGCCACGGCCTCCGCCAGCCGTTGTTCGAGAATACCGACATCCGCCGCGGTCTCGCTGCGTCCGGCCTGACGGCGCATCTGCAATTGGAGGATATCGATTTCACGGCGCACGATGATCAAGCGCGAGTCGACGTCCGGCGACTCCAGCTCCACCAGCACCGTGCCCGCCTCGATCATCTGCCCATCATGCACATTGACCTGCTTGACCCGCGCGGCAACCGGCGCGTGCAGAGCCGTGACCCGCCCGGCTTCCAGCATCACCGGTATTTCCACGCTGCTGCGCCAGGGCACCGCCACCAGCAACAGCAGCGCCAGCAGACCCAGGCCGCTGAGCAACACCCGTGGGGTATGCGCCTGCTCACGTCGCGACCACCATTCGCGGGTTTCCTTGAAAATCGGCAGGAAGATGAACCAACCCAGTTCCACCATCATCAGGAAGATGCCCAGCAATTTGAAGAAGAGGTGATAGACCGCCAGGGCGATCCCGAAAAACAGCGCCGCGCGCCACAACCAGGAGAGGAAGCCCCACCACAGCAGGCGTCGGCGCATGGCCGGAGGCCAGGGTTCCGGGGCCGGCTCGTCGTAGCCGAACAAGGCCTCGCGCAAGCGCCAGCGGCACAGGGCAAAGGCCCGGCCCTGAAGGTTGTCGATTTCCCAGAAGTCGCTGAGCAGAAAATAACCATCGAAACGCATGAACGGGTTGAGGTTGACCGCCAGGGTGGTCAGCCAGGTGGCGCTGGCGAGCATGAACGCCGCCGTGCGCGCCGGCCCATCCGGTAACAGCGACCAGGCCAGCAGGGCGATACAGGCCAACAGCATCTCGGCCATGACCCCGCCGGCCCCGATCAATAATCGCGCCTTGCGGTCGTTGATCCGCCAGGCGTCGCTGACGTCGGTGTAGAACAGCGGCAGCATGACCATGAAGGCCACGCCCATGCTCTGCACCCGACACCCCGCGCGCTTGGCCATGAAGGCATGGCCGAACTCGTGGCAGAGCTTGGCGAAGAACAGCGCGATGCCAAAGGCCATGGCCCCGCCGAGGCTGAACAGGTGCGGGAAGGTCGAGAGAAAACGCTCCCAGTCCCGCGAAACCAGGAATACCCCGAGCCCCAGGGTGGCCGGCAAACCGTAGCGCAGCAGGCGCGGGCCGAAGCGTTGCAGCCAGGGCCAGGCGCGATTGAGGAAGGCATCCGGGCGCCACAGGGGAATGCGGAAAAACAGATATTGATGCAGCGCCATCTGCCACAGGCTCTGGCGCGACGCGGCGGCTTTCCAGGCGTAGCTGGCACGCTGTTGCGGGTCCAGCGAGGCGATCAGGTCATGGGAACGCAAAAAGCCCAGCAACTGCTCCAGCTCCGGGTCGCCCAGGGGCAGGCCCGGTTCGCGGTTCGCCGCTTGCAGCACCTGCGTCGGATCACCCAGCGACCAATGCCGCAGCAAACGCATGGCCTGGACACCGAGCTTGAAATAACGCCCGCGCACCGGGTCGGCCAGGGTCCAGCGCGGCGAGCCATCCAACGCCGGGGCGGCCGCGGTGAGCTGCAGATCCGCGCGCAGGCTGGGCAGGTTCATTACAGCCCGACGCTCTGGCGCAGCCCGGCCAAGGGCCGGCGCAGCAGGTACAAGGCCAGCGGTGCGCGCTGGCCGAAGAGTTTCGCCGTGCCGCGCAAGCCGATACGCGGTACCGGGGTATCGGTGAAGCTGGCATCCAGGCGATAGGCCAACTGCCCGGCCGGGGTCGATTGCGCCTCGTAGGCCACCCGCTCCAGCTTGGCCGAGTAACGCTGCAAGGGGTCGCTGTCGAGGAACAAGGCGACTTCGGCGTCGGACGTCAGGGCAATGGCGTCGCCGACCGCCAGTTCAATGCGCAGTTCGGCCTGGCTCGGGTCGGCGATTTCCATCAGCCGCTCACCGGTCTGCACCGGCTTGCCGGTCCAGCGTTCGGCGTCGGCGAACACCGCGATACCGTCACGCTCGGCGCGCACTTCGCTGCGTTTGAGCAATTCGGCGGCGTAATCGCGTTCGGCGCGCTTCTGCTCGACCCGCGCCGCCAGTAAATCGATCTTCGAACTCGACTCTGCATCGGCAAAGGCGCGCTGGGCATTGGCCTTCAATTCGGCTTCGGCCACGCCCAGGGCACGTTGGGCCACATCGGCCTGGGCCTTGAGGGTGGTGCTTTCGAAACGTACCAGCAGGTCGCCGGTTTTCACTGTCTGGTTCGGCTTGACCAGGAACTCGGCAATCACCCCGTCCAGCGGGGCTGCCACCACCCGGCCGGCCAGCGGCACGACTTCCGCCGGCGCCAGCACCGACTGGCGCACCGGAATCAGCAAACTCAGCAGCGCCAGCACCACCAACAACGCCTGGCGCTTGCGGGTAAAACGCAAGCGCCACGGCCGGCGGGGCTGAAGGGCGAGCCAGGCATGGCTGTAGGTGTCGCCCAATTGCGCCAGCAGCACCTGTTCGGAAGGGCTCCAGGGATTGTCGCGGGCCAGCCAGAGGCCGCCGAAGACCTCGCCCTTGTGATCGAGCAGCGGCAGCCAGAACACCTGGGGCGCCGACAGGCTCTGCCAGTCCTCGCGCACCGAAGCGGTGAAGGCGTCCATCGGCACCACGGTCGCCGGCTTGGCCCGTTCCAGCTTGAAAATCTGCGCCACGGCGTGTTCGACGAAGGCGACAAACGGCGCATTCGGTTCCACCGAGCTGACCCCGGTGACCGCCCGCACCTTACCGGCGATCAGCAGGGCAGCGTGGCGAAAGCCAAACAGCGCCTGGCCGTCGTTGACCAGGCTATAAGCCAGCTGTTCGGTGGTGCGGGCAGCGCGGGTCACGCGTTCAAGGTCGAGGAACTGGGCGAACACCCGCTCCACGGCACCCGCTACCGGTGCGTTCATTTCAGCGCCTCGAAGCGCGCGGTGCCGCTCATGCCCGCCAACAGGCCGTCGGCCTTGGGCAGGCTGGCCACCAGCAACAGGGTCTGGCTGCCTTCATCGATCCGCGCGCCCAGGCGTTTGATGGTGGCAGTCAGTGGCTGCCCGGTTTCATCCGGGACAAAACTGAAAGTCTGGCCGGCCTTGAGCTTGCCCATCCAGCGCGACGGTACCAGCAGGTGGATTTCCAGGGTACGGTTGTCGACGATCTCCAGCATCGGCGACCCGGCCGAGACGCTTTCATAGCGCTGGACCTTGCGCTGCACGACCTGGCCGTCATAGGGCGCAATCACGCTGCAACGCCTGACCTGCACCTGGTAGACCTGGGACTGGGCCTGGGTTTCGGCGAGCTTGGCCTCGGCGCGGGCCACTTCGAAGCGGCCGACGGAGTTCAACGAAGCCAACTGTTTATTGTGGGCCAGCTCTTCACTGGCACCGCGGCTGGCGGCCTGGGCGGCATTGAGCTGGGCCTGATAGGCCGAGCAGTCGAACCGCGCCAGGGTGTCGCCCTGCTTGAAGGTTTCACCTTCACTGAACGGTAACTCGACGATACGCCCCGACAGCTCGCTGGCGAGCATCGCCTGGTCACGGGCGCGCAACACGCCACGGGCCTCGCTCGCGGCGACGGCATGGGTCGCTGCAGCATTATTATTGTTATCCAACAGCGGGTCAGTCTCGGCCGGCGTCTGCGCCTGAGCCAGGCACGCCATGCAGGACAACCCAAACACACCCAACCGCAAACACCACATATTAAGGGACTCCTTGTCGGACAATCGCGAGTCTACGGCAGCCGTATCAAGCGTCAAGCCAATTGCCACTATGTTTATCGAACGACCGGGCGGTCGCCGATGTGCGGCAGATCACAGGCTGCAACGCCGTGCTGGGTACAAGCATAGGTGTTGTGGCCCGGCTTCGGTATTATTCGCGCCATTCCCGGCCTCGCTGCCGCTCGTTTAACGAATTAGGGACAATTCATGCGTATCGGTCTTCTGACATCTCTGGCCCTGGCGGTGAGCGCCGGCTTCTGCTCACAGGTCTTGGCCAGTTCCGACGACACCTGCTACCCGCGTTGGTCAATGCTCAAGTACAGCCTCGACGGCTGCAGTAACCTCGCCTTCCTCAACCCGGGCAACGACAGCCGGGTCAACCTGCGCCTGTTGCTCGCCGACCAGGGCGCTTTGCCCCTGGCGCCCAACCCGTTGAGCAACGACGACCTGGGCGCGGGCTTCGGCCCGGTACCGTTCGCCACGACCCGCCTCGACGCCGCCCCTGAGCCGGTCGTCGGTGCCGAACCAGGCAAGCCCGTCGCCGCCCCGCTGGATGAGGCCCTGGGAAAACTCGGTATCACCCGCGAAAACGCCGACACCGCCGTCAGTTCGCTGCTTTCCGGCGAGGGTGGCCGCTGCCGCAGCAACGACGCCGACAGCGCCACGACCTTTATCAACCAGTTGCTGGGCAGCAGCGAACTGCCCGACCCCGAGCGCCAGGCCCTGGCCCGCGCTCGCGTGCAGATGCTCGGCACCTGCGCCTGGGAGCCGGCGCAGCAAGCAAGCCTGGTGCCCGCCGTGCAATCGGCCCAGGGCCAGGCATTTGCCAGCTACCTGAACGGTGCCATCAGCTTCTATAGCGGGCGCTTCGCCGACGCCGCCCAGGCCTTCGCCAGCCTGGGCGAAAGCCCGCAACCCTGGCTGAAGGAAACCGCGCAGTACATGCAGGCGCGCACCGCCCTCAACCTGGCGCAACAGAACACCTTCGACAGCGACGGCATGCCGACCAAGGAAGAGGCCGACGCGGCCCAGCTGAAACTGGCCGAAGAAGGTTTCCAGCATTACCTCGTCACCTGGCCCGAGGGCCTCTATGCGACCTCCGCCCGTGGCCTGTTGCGCCGGGTCTACTGGTTGGCGGGGAATGCCGAAAAACAGGCGACCGAATACCTCTGGCAACTGGGCCAGGCCAAGGCCGAACAGCGCAACGTGACGCCTGACGAGCTGGTGCAAGAGATCGACAACAAGATGCTGCTCGGCGGCGGCAAGGTCGAGCAACCCTTGTTCCAGGCCCTCGACGACCTGATGGGCATGCGCCCCGGATACGGCGAGAACGCCACGCCCAAGCTGACCCTGGAAATCCTCCAGGCGCAGAAACCGATCTTCGCCGCGCAACCGGCGCTGTATGACTATTTGCAGGCGGCGTTCCAACTGTATGTCGCGAAAAACCCGGAGCTGGCGCTCAAGAGCCTGCCGACCGAGATCCCGGCGAAACTCGACTACCTCGCCTTCAGCCAGCAGATGCTGCGCGGCCTGGCCCTGGACGCAAAACAGGACGTGAACGGTGCCGAAGCCCTCTGGCTGCAACTGCTGCCGCAGGTCCACCAACCACTGCAACGCGAGCAGGTCGAACTGGCCCTGGCCAATCACTACGAGCGCAACCAGCAGGTGGCCAAGGTGTTTGCCGCCGACTCGCCGATCAAGACCGCGCAAGTGCGCGCCATCCTGTTGCGGCATATCGCCGATGCCGGGCTGTTGCGTCAGGTCGCCCAAGGCGAAGCCTCCACCGAGCGGGATACAGCCCTGTTCGTGCTGCTCTACAAGGACCTGCGCCTGGGCCATTACGCGGACTTCGCCACCGATCTCAAGCAGTTGCCCGCCGAGCCATCGGATACCAAGTTGAGCACCTCGTTGGGTTACACCTACGGCGACGGCCAGCCGCTCAAGCTGTTCCGCTGGAGCGGCGCCAAGGCCGAGTCCGGTTATACCTGCCCGACCATTGGCGAGACGGCGGCGACCTTGCAAGCCGATGCGAAGCAGCCCCAGGCATTGAACTGCCTGGGCGAATTTATCCTGCGCAACAGCCTGGACGGCATGCCCCTGGACAGACAGCGCGGCTCGGATGAGCTGGGCGGGACCGCGTCCTTGTTCAAGGGCAGCACCTTCTCGCGGCTCGACGGTTACCAGAGCGTGATCGGCGATACCAAGGCGTCGGCCACGGATAAGGCCTACGCACTGTTCCGGGCGATCAACTGCTATGCGCCCTCGGGCTACAACAGTTGCGGCGGGAAAGAAGTGACACCGGCGCAGCGCAAGGCCTGGTTCAAACAGCTTAAAACCAGCTATGCCAGCACCCAGTGGGGCAAGTCGCTGCAGTACTACTGGTAAGTGGCCGTGGGTCGCTGGCGCTGGCTGTTGCTGGCCGGGCTGCTGGCGTTGGCCGATGCCCGGGCGGCGGTCGATGCGCGGGACTACGACAGTTTCTGGCTGTGGAGCGGCGTCGCCCCGCAGCCGGTGCTGAGCCAGGCCAAGAGCCTGTATATCCTGCAAGGCCAGGTCAGCGAGTCACGGCGCTCGCCGCAGCGGACGGTCAACTTTATCGCCCAGGGCATTGCCATTCCACGCCTGACCCGGGGCGAGGTCTGGGTAGTCTATCGCGCCCACACCCTGCGTTGGCCGGAGTCGGTCTATCAGCAGTTGCTCGGCCAGGTGAAACGCTGGCAACAGGCGGGCAATCCGGTGGTCGGCATCCAGATCGACTTCGATGCCCGCACCCGCTATCTCGACGAATATGCCGCTTTTCTGCGCGACCTGCGCCAGCGACTGCCGGCGGAGTTGCGCCTGAGCATCACCGGGCTGATGGACTGGAGCAGCAATGCCGACCCGGCGGCCATCGCCCAACTCAAGGGCGTGGTGGATGAGGTGGTGGTGCAGACGTATCAGGGGCGGCACAGCATTCCCGATTACGCCGCGTATCTGCCACGGATGAACCGGCTGGGCGTGCCGTTCAAGATCGGTTTGATCCAGGGCGGCGAGTGGCAGGCACCGGGGTATTTGAAGGGGAATGAGTGGTTTCGGGGGTATGTGGTGTTTCTCCAGAATCCTTAGCGACCGGACAATTCCCTTTCCCTTGCCTGAAGTTTCCTAGAAAATCCTTTCGCCTTGCGCCTGCTGGAAGCGGTCACTAGTCTTCGTCCTATCGCTGCAAAATCAGCGATCCAGGTGTGGAAACCTGAACCTACCAGTAGGCGCGTCAGCGCCACCAAGCTCATTGTCGGCGCTTTTTTTGCTCTGCAATGTGTTCTATGGCGGCTGTGCGCAGGCAGACTTCGGTCTGGCCGGGTTGCCTACTGGTCCGGTTTTCCACCCTGTGTACAGCTGCCACCTTTTCGCCGTGTGGAAACGGCAGAAAGAGGGCTCCCACTTATCACGTAGGAGCTGGACCATGGATAAAAGACTTACACCGGATCCGCCGATCATTTTCCCGGCGTCACGTCGTGTAGAAACTGAAAAACATCACTTCGACGCCGCTGCCGAACGCGCTTTTGCGCACTACGGGCTGCCGCTGAGCGACGACCCACTCAGACCTCACCCAACCTTCTCGCCCTCGCCCACTCGTATCCCCTCGTCACTCAGCGTGGAAGACAAGTTGGTCAACGCGCTGTCGATCCTGCAATCGGCGGCGGCCACGGCTTACGAGTCCGCCGATCAACTCGACGGGGCGAAGCGCAAGTTGGCGATGGGGACGGTGCATCTGATCGAGTTGGCGCAGTCGTGGGTGGACTCGGTGATTGATGAGACGTCGGCAATGGGGACTGCGGGCTGATCCAAAGTCTGTGGCGCCTGTTCCGCCGCCTTCGCGGGCAAGCCCTGCTCCTACAGGTTTGTGTCGTACGCAAAATCTGTGACCGACGCGAAACTGTAGGAGCAGGGCTTGCCCGCGAAGACGGCGGGACAGGCGCCACAAAATCAACGGATGTTCATCACCTGCCGAGTGATGTCGACGACAGGACCTCAGGCATTCAGCCGAAAACTCTCCAGCCAGGCACCCAGCTCGGCCGCCCGCATCGGCTTTGAAATCAGAAACCCCTGCGCCACCTCATAGCCCTGGGCCTGGAGAATCCTTTGCTGGGCCAGGGTTTCCACCCCCTCGGCCACCACCCGCAACTCCAGGCTCTCGCCGATACGAATCACAGCCTCGCTCAGGGCCTGGCTGGTCTCGTCGGTTTCCAGGTCGTGGACAAAACTGCGATCGAGCTTGAGCTCCTGGATCGGCAAGCGCCGCAGGTAGCTCAAACTCGAATAGCCCGTGCCGAAGTCATCCATGGCCAGACGGACCCCAAGGGCATGAATCTCATCGATCGTGCACAAGGTATCCGGGTTGTTGTCCATCAACACACTCTCGGTGATCTCCACCGTCAGGTCCGCCGCCACCA
Source organism: Pseudomonas sp. MWU12-2345 (assembly GCF_023242385.1). Lineage (NCBI taxonomy): Bacteria > Pseudomonadati > Pseudomonadota > Gammaproteobacteria > Pseudomonadales > Pseudomonadaceae > Pseudomonas > Pseudomonas sp. MWU12-2345. The sequence continues at coordinate 94,291 of NZ_JALLJA010000023.1, forward strand.
GTCCGTTCTGCGACAAGGCCCGACTGATAAAACGTGGCAGATCACGGTTGTGGAAATTGGTCGGCGAAAGATTCACCGAAATGCTCGGCACCTTCAGGTGCTGACGACGCCAGCTCGCCAGCTGCCGACAAGCCTCACGCACCGACCATTGGCCGAACTCGCCGATCAGGCCGCACTCCTCGGCCATGGGAATGAATGTGCAGGGTGATACCTCGCCGAATTGCGGATGACTCCAACGCGCCAAGGCTTCGATGCCGCACAGGTCCTGATGGTTGAGATCGACCTGCGGCTGATACACCAGATGCAGCTGCTTGCGATCAATCGCCTCACGCAGAGCGGTTTCCAGGCTCAGCCGCCCCTTGGCCATCTGATCCAGCCCGTGACTGAAGAAACTGACGCTGCCCCGTGCGCTGGTCTTGGCCTGGTACATGGCAATGTCGGCCCGTTGCAGCAGGACCTCCATGGTCCGGCCATCCTCGGGGAACATACTGACGCCAATGCTGGCGGACGGCTTGAGGGTCACCCCGGCGATCTGGCAGGGGACGCTCAGGCAGCTTTTGAGACTGACGAGAAGATCGGTCACTTGCTCCAGCGAGCATTGCGGCAATACCAGCACAAACTCATCGCCGGACAGCCGACAGACAATATCCTGCTTGCGTCGCCGCTCCTGCAAACGCCGGGCGATCATGCACAGGAACTCATCGCCCGCCGCATGCCCAAGGGAGTCGTTGACCTGCTTGAAGCGGTCCAGGTCAATGAAGACCACGGCCAGGCTGCTCTTGCTCCGCACCGAATCGGCAATCGCCTGGTCGGCCTTGGCGTGCAGCATATTGCGATTGGGCAGCCCGGTCAGGTCATCGTAAAACGCCAACTGACGAATATGCGCGCGGGACTCTTCGCGCTCCAGGGCCAGCGCGCAGAGGTGGATCGTGGCATTCACCAGCAGTTGATCCAGCGGGCTCGGCTCGCGCCTCTCCCGGTAGTAGAACGCGAAGGTCCCGAGCACCCGGCCAGAACTGGATTTGATCGGCGTCGACCAACAGGCCTTGAGCCCCAACGGAATCACCTTGTCGCGAAAACCTTCCCAGAACGGGTGATGAGCAATGTCCGCCACAACCACCGGCTCACCGCTGAACGCCGCCGTACCGCAAGACCCCACTTGCGGCCCGATGCGCAAGCCATCCAGCGCATTGGAGTAATGTTCAGGCAAGCTGGGGGCGGCCAGGGGGTGCAAGGTGCCCCCTTCGTCCACCCGCAGAATCGAAGCAATCACGTCAGGGGCAATCCGCTCGACTTCACGGCAGACCAACATCATCAAGGCCGCCAGTGATTCCTCTCGCACCATCGCTTCGAGCACTTTGTGCCGCAGGACTTCCGGCATTCGCGAATGAGTCACGTCAATCAGCACGCTGACGGTATGGGTCAGGTGACCGAGGCTATCGAGCACCGGATAGGTAGTGACATTGCACCAGACACGACGACCATCATGGCGATAACCGAACTCCTGTGAGTGATACGCCTCACCGCGCCCCAACTGAGCACGGATGGCAGCAATATCTTCCACCTCGAAATAGGGGGCAATCAGGCTGATGGGCGTTCGTCCCACCACGGCGGCTTCGTCATAGCCGAACATCTCGGTGAACCCACCGTTGACGTAGCGAATCTGCCATTGGGCATCCGTGACAATGATTGCATTTTCGGTGCTGTCGACCACCAGTGACAGCAGAGAAAGGCGCTCGCGCTCTTCATGCTGGACGGTAATGTCCTTGATGAAGGCGGTGTACATCACCTGATCGTTGGTCTTGACCTTGGAAATGGACATCGCCCCCCAACGTCGGCTGCCGTCCTTGCGCTCGATCAGCACATCGCGGCTGGTGCCGACGATCTTGTTGACCTCCGTGCGACGATTGGCGTCGATGTAGCCGTCGTGATCCGCACGAATCAGTTGGGGCACCAGAAGACTGACGTTTTGCCCAATCACCTCCTCCTGGTCGTACCCCCACAGTTTTTCCGCGGCGGCGTTGAACAGGATGACCCTGTTCTGGCTATCAATGACCACAACACTGTCGATGCTCTGCTCTAGGGTCTGGATGAAAACCTGGGAAAGATCCTGAATGTCAGGCATGGCGGTAGCCCACTCACGGGAAGGAAGACAAACACAGTGTCGGGCTCCCTCCCGGTGCTTCAGGACTTTGTTGATCGCCGCCCCACTCTTGCAGAGATCGGAGGGGGGTTGAATGGCCCTCCCTATCGATGCGCGACAGTAGTAAGGTCGTCATGTAAACACTAATATCAATATGCCTCCATCCGATCATCGGACTATTGACCCGCATCAAAGAACCCCAAAGGACAGATGTAATATCTTCGTCGCGACCCCGCGACGTAGGCGTTCTCAAAAGCATTCTCATTAGCTATAGCGCTGCATCCCCCAACGCTTCACCGTGATTCGCTCCAGGGTGTCGAACACCAGGTTCTCCACCAGCAGGCCGATCAGGATCACCACCGCCAGGCCAGCGAATACCTTGTCGGTGTAGAGCTCGTTGCGGTTCTGGAAGATGTACCAGCCCAACCCGCCCTTGCCGCTGGTGGCGCCGAACACCAATTCGGCCGCGATCAGGGTGCGCCAGGCAAACGCCCAGCCGATCTTCAACCCGGCGAGAATCGACGGCAACGCCGCCGGAATCAGGATGAACAGCACAAAACGCAAACCCTTCAAACCATAATTACGCCCCGCCATGCGCAAGGTCTCCGACACCCCGAGAAACCCGGCATAGGTGTTCAGCGCCAGCGCCCAGAGCACCGAGTGCACCAGCACGAAAATCAAACTGTTCTGCCCCAGCCCGAACCAGAGCAACGCCAGCGGCAGCAACGCAATCGCCGGCAACGGGTTGAACATCGAGGTCAGGGTACTCAACAGATCCCGCCCGAACTGGGTCGACACCGCCAACGTGGTCAAGGCGAACGCCAGGACAATCCCCAGCACATAGCCCTTGAGCAGCACCACCAGGGAAATCCCAACTTTATCCAGCAATTCTCCACTGATCAGACCGTCGTACAACGCACTCGCCGTCTGCAGAAAGCTCGGCAGCAACAGGTCGTTGTTCTGATACCGCGCCGCCGCTTCCCAGAGAATCGCCAGCAAGATCAGGATCACACTCTTGCGCAACCAGCCCTGTTGCCACAACCGTTGCGCCAGGGGCAGTTCACGCTCCAGCGGGACCTCGAGCAGCGGCTCCAGGACCACTTCATATTCTTCACGCACAGGGGATGAAAAACTCATCGGGCATTCCTCCAGCCGCTCAATCGGCGATGCGGATATCGGCGAAATCCAGTTCGGTTTCAGCCTGCGGGGTTTCGTCGAACAGCAGCCGGTGGATCCGTCGCGCCGATGCCTGGAACTCGACGCCGCCCAGGCTGTGCAGGTTGTACTGATGGCTGTGGATCTCCGCCCGTACCCGACCCGGATGGGGTGACAACAGCAGAATGCGGTTGCCCACCACCAGCGCCTCTTCAATCGAGTGGGTGACGAACAGCAGGGTGAAGCGCACCTCCTCCCAGAGCTGCAGCAACTCCTCCTGCATCTTGCGCCGGGTCAAGGCGTCGAGGGCGGCGAAGGGCTCGTCCATCAGCAGGACTTTGGGTTGCATCGCCAGGGCCCGGGCAATCGCCACCCGGGCTTTCATACCGCCGGACAAGGTGTGCGGATAAGCATCGGCAAAGGCCGACAACCCGACCTTCTCCAGATAATGCAGCGCCCGCTCCTCAGCCTCCCGACGCTTGAGGGTGCCGGACGCCAGCAGCGGAAACATCACGTTCTGCTTGACGGTTTTCCAGGGCGGCAACTGGTCGAATTCCTGGAACACCACGATACGGTCCGGGCCCGGCTCGGTGACGGCCTGGCCTTGCAGGCGGATCTCGCCTTCACAGGGCCGGAGAAACCCGGCCACCGCCTTGAGCAAGGTCGACTTGCCACAGCCCGAAGGCCCGAGCAGCACAAAACGATCTTCGCGGTCGACTTCAAAACTGACCTGATGCGTCGCCCGCACCACCCGCGCCGGGGTGCGGTATTCCAGGCTGACCTGGTCGACCGCCAGCAACGCCGGGGTGGCGACGCTCGGATTGCTGGCCGTGTGGCCTTGCAAGGGGGCATTCATGTCGGTCAGCTCCCCTGCAACAGTTTGGCGTCCTCGAAGAAGTAGTCCTTCCACGATTCCGGCTTGTGCTTGATGGCGCCCACACGATAGAGGAACTCGGCCAGCGGGTAGGTGTTCTTCGGCGTCACGCTGAATTCGAACTGCGGGTTGTCGATGATTTTCAGCAGCGCCGCACGGTCGATCTTGGCCTTGGTCACCCGCAGGTAGGTGTCCGCCGCCGCGCCTTTGTCCTTCTGCGCGAACTCGGCCGCTTCGGCCAGAGCGTCAACGAAAGCCTTGTAGGTTTTCGGGTTGTCGTTGCGGAATTTCTCCGTGGCGAACAACACCGTCGGCGAGTTCGGCCCGAGCAGGTCGTAGCTGTTGAGCACCACATGCACGTTGGGGTTTTCCAGCGCCTGTTCCTGGAACGGCGGGTTGGAGAAGTGCCCGGTCAATTCGGTGCCGCCGGCGATCAGCGCCGCCGTGGCGTCGGGATGCGGGACGGCGACGGTGTATTTGTCCAGGCGATTGAATTCCTTGTCGCCCCACTGCTTGGCCGCGGCGTATTGCAGGAAGCGCGACTGCACGGAAACGCCAACCGCCGGCAAGGCGATGCGGTCCTGGTCGGTGAAGTCGGCGATGGTCTTGACCTTCGGGTTGTTGCTCACCAGGTAGTAGGGAAAGTTGCCCAGGGAAGCGACCGCCTTGACGTTCTGCTTGCCATAGGTGCGATCCCAGATGGTCAGCAAGGGCCCGACACCCGCACCGGCGATATCCACCGAGCCGGAAAGCAGCGCGTCATTGATCGCCGCGCCGCCGGACAGCTGGGTCCAGTCGACCTTGATATCGATGCCTTCGGCCTTGCCGTATTTCTCGATCAGGTGCTGGTCGCGGACCACGTTGAGCAACAGGTAGACAATGCCGAACTGTTCGGCGACGCGGATCTCGCCCTCGGCCTGGGCCGTGGCAGGCGCCAGCAGGCTGCCGGCCAACAGGCTCAAGCCGAGGCCGAGGGAGGTGGTGAGACGGCCGAGTTTCGGCCACAGCGCAAAGGGTGCAGGCATGGGGATGCTCCTTGAAGCGATCGGATCAGAACGGGGCATCGCCCTGGATGGTGGTGCGGTAGAGCTTGCGCCGCAGGTCACTCGGGCAACCGGCGGCCAGGTGCACCAGCGAACGGTTATCCCAGAACACCAGGTCGTGGGGCTGCCACTGATGGCGGTAGATGTTTTCCGGCAACACGCTGTGGGCATACAGCTCGCTCAGCAGCTGGCGGCTTTCGTCTTCCGGCAGGCCGACAATCCGCGTGGTGAAACCCTCGCTGACGAACAACCCCTTGCGACCGGTTTCCGGGTGGGTACGCACGATGGGATGCACCACCTCGGCGACCTGGGCCAGTTGTTCAGGGGTCAGGGTCGGCCGCCAGTTGCCTTCGAATTTGGTCTCGCTGTAACGCGCCGTGTAGGAGTGCGCCGCCGAACGGCCTTCGATCGCCTTGCGCAGGGCCTCGGGCAAGCTGTCCCAGGCCTTGTGCTGGTCGGCAAACAGGGTGTCGCCGCCTTCGGATGGCAGCTCCTGGGCGTGCAGCATCGAACCGAGGCTCGGCAACTCCTTATAGGAGAGATCGGAATGCCAGAACTTGCCCGCATCGCCCAGGCCGATGTTCTGGCCGTTTTCGACGATGTTGGAAACGATCAGGATCTCCGGGTGCCCCGCCAGCAGGAATTGCTTGAGCACATGAATCTGCAACACGCCAAACCGGCGGCTGAAGGCGATCTGCTGTTCGGGACTGATGCGCTGGTCGCGGAACACCACCACAGGGTGATCCAGGTGCGCACGGTGAATGCGCGCAAAGTCCTCGGCATTGAGCGCCTGGCTCAAGTCGAGGCCGACGATTTCAGCGCCCACCGATCCATCAAAGGGGCGGACGTCGAAGTGCTGTGCCGGGGCATCAGCGGTGGTCGAAACGGAAGAAGCCAGGGACATGGAAGGACTCCTGCGCAGGGCACGCTCAGAGGTGCACTTGGTGATCAGACACTCACGCGGGTCGCGTGTGGGTTCAGTTCATACGGCCCACCCAAGGGTCGGTGAGCACGCAGAAATATGACGATATAGATATAAGAGAGATAACTTAAATACTATTAAGGAATATCAATAGGGCCTTTTTCATAAGCGCCCCGGCGCCGAGCCGGTGAGAGGCGATGATTTTTTCACGTGCCCCGAGGACCTCTCCGACACATCCGGATACCTTGAAAACCCGGGTTCTGGAACCTTGTGCAAAACACTGGAGCCGCGGGAAGCAATACGCATCGCCAAGAGGGCGAGTCCCTACAGCCACTTGGGAATCGATTGATAGTTTCAGTGAGGGCTGGTGAAAGAGAATGGCACCATGCAATCATCCGTTATCGCGTGCCTCAGGCGCAGAGAATGGACGGTTTGACAAGCACCCGGGCAGCTTCTAGTGTGCCATCGGATCACCCTTCAACCTTGTTCAAAACAGAGTAGTCGCGTGGCGGAAAAACCGAATCCCTTGAACAGCGTTCACGTCAATGGACCCATACCCGCCCATCTGGCCCGGGCGGTGATTGAGGAGACCTTGCGCAACGCCATCCTGGACGGACGTCTTCCCTGTGGCCTGGCCTTGCGCCAACAGGAACTGGCGACGCTGTTCGGCGTCAGCCGCATGCCCGTGCGTGAAGCCCTGCGCCAGCTCGAAGCCCAGGAACTCCTGAATGTGGTGCATCACAAGGGGGCCGTGGTTGCCCCTTTGATCGTCGATAATTCCATCGAAGCCTACGACTTGCGGATCCTCCTGGAGACCGAGGCCCTGCGCCTGTCGGTGCCCCTGCTCGATGACAACGACTTCAAGCAGATCGAGGCCTATATCGATCTGCTGGAAACCGAACAGGACTATACCCAGGTCGGACGGCTCAACCGCCTGTTCCACATGGGGCTCTACAGCAAGGCCCCCAATCACAAACTGTTGAAGCTGATCGAGCAGGGCCTGGTGGAAGAAGAACGCTTCCTGCGTTTCAACCTGTCCGCCATGGGGCTGGGCAAACTCTCCCAGGATGACCATCGCGCCCTTCTCAGCGCTGCTCGGGCCGGCGAGATCGAGGTGTGCGTGGAGAATCTGCGACACCACCTGCAACGCGGCATTGAAGTGATTCTGCGTTATCTGGCCCAGGCCCGGTCTTGACCCCCTGAGCCGATACGCCTGTTGGGCCCGGAGTCTGCTGTTCTATCGATGTGCATGGCAGCCCACAGGCTGATGAGACGGGTTGTCGGTGAGCGATAACAACACCGCCGACAAGCTGCCATCAGCTGTTTTCCATGATTTGTGAAAAAGGTCGTGGGCGCACGCCCTGCCACGCGGGATGACCCTATCTATTCACCGCTTCGGACAGGTTTCGCCTCTTCCGGCGATAGCAGAACTGTCCGTTTGGGCACAGGCTTGCTCACCGATAATCAATTGACGAGCGACGTACGGCTCTGCGCATGCAACTTTCGGATTACATCACTCAACCAAGGAGGACTTCCACGCGCCGGAAGTACGGATCAGCCGTGTCTCGGCCACGCCTATCAAACTATTAATCCATCCCATTGAGAGCCAGTTGAATGAGGCATTCCATCATTCATTTAAATTCTGATCGTTATTATTCGGAAGGGGCACTCTCACCCCTAAAAACACGGCATCGCCAGTGTTATCGGGGACACTCATCTATTAAAAAGTGCCACTTACAATTGTTCTAAAAATAACTTGATCCGCGCTGATTATTTGTATTAATTTTTAATGGCTTTCGGGCAACCCCTGTCGCCAAGGCCTTAGCCAGCCTAGACATAGGCGCCCGGCAACACCAAACAAAATACGCTCAAAACGCTTGCACGATGACACTTTGGCGTACGTTAAATACGCCGTGATTCCTCTCGATACTTTCAATTTCTTATTGAGGACTCTGTTCGTCCGCCCGTTAGCCAATGCAACACCGCGACACCGCCATACCGTATAGAAAACACCGTGCAACCTGTCACAGCCCTTTCAACTTCGCAGACACGTGGTGAATATTAATGAGCGCACTAAAGCACCTTCTCGACGCCCGTAAAGAACAACTGACCCAACACCCTGTATTCAGTGAGATTCATTCACTTTCACTCCTTCGACGGTTCATGGAAGTCCATGTCTTTGCGGTCTGGGACTTCATGTCGTTGACCAAGCGCTTGCAACAGGAACTGACCTGTACCACTTTGCCCTGGCTGCCGCCCAGGGACCCCCAGGCCGCACGCCTGATCAATGAAATTGTCCTTGGCGAGGAATCGGACCAACGCGAAGGCCCCGGCCATTGCAGCCACTTCGAGTTGTATCTGGAAGCCATGCGCGAGGTGGGCGCCAGCACGGCCGCCATCGAGCACTTCATCGAACTGCTGCGTGAAGGCGTGACGGTCGACACCGCGCTGCGCACGGTGAACGCCGCGCCGATGGTGATCGGCTTTGTCAGAAACACCCTCGATATCGCCCTCCACGCCTCGGCGCATCAGGTGGCCGCGGCCTTTCTGCACGGCCGGGAAAGTGTCATCCCGCAGATGTTCCAGCGGATTCTCGATGAGTGGGGCATCGATCACGCCCAGGCCCCGACGTTGCGCTACTACCTGCAACGGCATATCGATGTCGACTCCGAGGACCACGGGCCGGCGGCCGAACACTTGCTCGAACGCCTGGTGGGCGGTCAGCCGCAACGCGAGGCGGAGATCTACAGCGCCGCCCTGGCCGCCGTGGACAGCCGCCTGGCGCTGTGGGACGGCTTGCAACTGAGCCTGAGCGAACGCGCCGTCGAGGTGGCCCTCTCATGAACGCCGTCGACTACACCTCCTTCGCCGATGCCTGGGAAAGCCGCGCCAGCATCCGCACCCGCCCACGGCGCCTGCTCGAGGACGACGATCGGCTGATCTATCCCCTGAGCCGCCAGCCCCTGGTCAGCAGCGAGAGTTTCCTCACCCTGTGTCCGGAGCAGCGGGATTTCGTGCTGCTGCAGAGCCTCTACAAATTCATCAATGACGTGGTGATTTTCGAGACCGATATCGTCGACCGCACCGCCCGCAGCATTGCCAAGGGGCGCTTCCCGATCCGCTTTCCGTTCGCCTGTCGTTATGACGCCATGACCGTGGTGGTGGACGAGGACTATCACGCCCTGGTGGCCATGGACTTCATGCAGCAGACCGTGGCCATGACCGGCATCGAACCCCTTGAGCTGCCCGAGGAAATCGAACTGAGCCGGGCGATCCCGGCGGCCATGGGGATGGCCCCCGAGCACCTGCAAGCGGCCATGGAGCTGATCTGCGTGGCGATCTCGGAAAACACCGTGACCAACGATGTCGCGGCCTTTGCCAAGGACGAGACGATCAAACCCTCGATCAAGGGCCTGATGGCCGACCACCTGCTCGACGAAGGCCGGCATGCCGGGTTCTGGACGCGCCTGGTGCGGATCTACTGGCAGACCGCGAGTGAGGACGACCGCGACCTGATCGCGCAGATACTGCCGGTGTTCATCGTCCATTACCTGACCAACGACATCCAGAAAGCCTTCGACTTCCGCGTGATCGAGCACCTGCCGGTGAGCGAGGCGATTCGCCAGGAACTCAGGCGCGAGGCATTGGGGCTGGCGTATCCGATCAATCGCCACCATCCGCTGGTGATCAATATCGTGCGCTTTCTGCGCAACAGCTCGCTGCTCGATTCGCCCTGTGTCCAGGACGCCTTGAGCGACTACCTGATCTAGCCAAGGAGATCATCATGAGACGTCTCACCCTTTTGCTCGTCGGTAGCAGCCAGGCGCTGGATGAATTGCTCCGCGAGCTGGAACAGCACGGTCATTCGATTCAACGCCTGAGTCACGCACAGGCCATCGAAGCACAACCGCCGGGCGCGGCGGATCTGTTGATCGAAGATGGCAGCCTGGTGCTGCCCACCAGTTGGCGGCGCGACCTCGGCGCCTGCATTCACCTGGCCCTGCGCCTGGAACAAGGGCCCGTGGCGCCCCAGGGCCTGCCCGCACTCAGCCTGCTTTGCCGGCTGGTCGAGGAGGACGGGAGCCGCCTGATCCAGCGCCTGGGGGTTGATCAGGACGGCTCCGGAAACGGCCAGGCGCTACGCCTCGCCGCAGTCCAGGCATTGGTGGAGCGGGTGGCCTTGCAGGTCAGCCGCTATTCCCGTGACGCCGATTACTTTGCCGAGGCCGCCACGTTGCCATCGGCGTCGGAGCACCCGGAACAGGATCTGCGCAGGCTTGAGACGCTGGCTTTCGAACACCGTCTCAACCAGACCGCCCGCCCCGAGTTGCTGGCCCTGGCCCAGGTGTCGGTCATCGAGCATATCGAAAGCAGCCTGCTGCGTTTCGCCGAACGCCCCGCGCTGACCCTGGACGGGGTGTCGCTGACCTACCGGGAACTGCACGACCTGAGCCGGACGATCCAGCAAAGTCTGCTGGCCCGGCTCGATGCCCTGGGACCGTTCACCGAACCGCCGGTGATCGGGCTCTGCCAGCACAAGAGCCCCGCGCTGTATGCCAGCATCCTGGCGATTCTCGGGGCCGGCGCGGTGTATCTGCCGCTGGACCCGGGCCACCCGCTGCAACGCCAACTGTTCGTTCTCAAGGATGCCGGCGCCAGCCTGCTGCTGCATGACGGACAATCTTCCCTGGCCGAACAGCTGCCGGCCCTGGATGTCCGTGGCCTGGCGCAAAAACCGACTGATCAGCCCCTGGTGCGCCAGGCACACGCCCCCCAGGCACCCTGCCTGGCGCTCTATACCTCGGGCACCACCGGACAGCCCAAGGGCGTGCTGCTCAGCCAGCACAACCTCAGCCACTTCACCGCCTGGTATGCCGACTATGTGCAGCTCAGCGAAACCAGTCGGGTGCTGCAGTTCTCCACCTTGAGTTTCGATTCGTCGCTGATCGACATCTTCCCGACCCTGGTCAGCGGCGCGGCGCTGGTGGTGCCGACTGAAGACCAGCGTCGCGATCCCTTGCAACTGCTGGCGCTGATTCGCGGGCAACGGCTCAGCCATGCCTTCCTGCCGCCGGCACTGCTGAGTATCCTGCCGCTGGACACGCCCCTGGGCCTGAGCCATGTGATGACCGGCGGTGACGTGTGCGAACCGGATGTCATCGAGAAGCTCTCGACCCAGTGCCATTTCTACAATCTCTACGGCCCTACCGAGACCACCGTGCTGGTCACCGCCAGGCGCTTCCAGCCCGGCTCCGGCAATCGCAGCCTGGGCCAGGCCATCGCCAACAGCCAGGTGCTGATTCTCGACGAACAGCGTCAGCCGGTCGCCGAGCAGACCGTCGGCGAGTTGTATATCGCCGGCCCCGGGGTCGGCCTCGGTTACCTGAACAATCCCGACAAGACGGCGGACAGTTACCTGCAGCTGGCGCTGGGCCAGGGCGAAAGCCTGCGTGCCTACCGCACCGGCGACATGGCCAAGTGGACCGGCGAAGGCATCGAGCTGTGCGGGCGCCGGGACAACCAGGTGAAGATTCGCGGCTTCCGGGTCGAGCCGGAGGAGATCGAGCAGTGCCTGCGCGACAGCCGGCTGTACCGCCAGATCGCGGTGGTCATCGATCCTCGGCGGCGGGTGCTGGCCTTTATGAGCCAGCCGCAGTCTGCCGGCGGCCAGGACGCCCTCAGGCAGCATGCCGAGCGCTACTTGCCGGACTATATGCAACCGACCGTCTACACCGAGCTGGCCAGCCTGCCTTCGGCCAGCAACGGCAAGATCGACCGCGGGGCGTTGCTCAAGCTGCCGGTGGAGACGCCCGAAAACAGCCGCCGCCGGTTACCCGCCACGGCGGACGAAAGTCGCCTGCTGGAACTCTGGGCCGAGCTGCTGGAACTGCCTGTCGAAGATATCTCCACCGACGAGAGCTTCTTCAACCTGGGCGGCCACTCGATCCTGTTGTCGAAAATGCTGCTGGGTATTCGCGAGCAGTATGGCCGGGGTATCTCCATCAACCGCTTTATCGAGGAACCGACCCTGTGCCGCCTGGCGATGCTGGTCGGTGGCGCCGCCACCAGCCAGGCCCTGAGCGAGCAGATCCTGATCGATGTCGAGCGGGAACTGGGACTCAACGTATTGCCCGCTGATCGCACCGGTGATGTGAACAAGGTGGTGGTGACCGGCGCCAACAGTTTTGTCGGCGTGCATCTGGTCGAAGCGCTGCTGGCCGGCGGGGCCGTCGAGGTCGCCTGCCTGGTCCGCGACAGCGCCGCGGAACCGGCGGCCGAGCGCTTTGCCCGGGCCCTGCGGGAAAACCGCCTGGAGCACCTGGATCTGAGCCGGGTGCGGGTCCATGCCGCCGACCTGACCCGTCCTCTGTTGGGACTCGCCCCGGCGGTCTATGAACGGATCGATCGCGAGTTCGGCGCCCTGGTGCACAACGCGGCCAACGTCAACCACGTACTCGACTACGAGTCGCTGGCACCCGATAACGTCGATCCGCTGTTCGAATGCCTGCGCCTGTGCGAGGGGCGCAGCAAGAAGATCTTCAACTTCATCTCGACGCTGTCGGCCTCCAGCAGTACCGATGCCGAGGGTCGGGTGCTCGAGCAACCGGCGGCCCAGACACCGCCGATCTATATCCGCAACGGCTACAACCTGAGCAAGTGGGTCGGCGAGCGGATCCTGCAACGGGCCCGCGAGCAAGGCGCCTGGGTCAACCTCTACCGGCCCGGCAATATCAGCTTCAACAGCCGCACCGGGGTCAGCCAACCCCACAAGAACCGATTGATGCTGATGCTCAAGGGCTCGCTGCAGTTGGGCCAGGTGCCCGCCCTGGAGCTCAATTTCGACCTGATGCCGGTGGACTTCCTCGCCCGCTTCATCGCCGTGCACGGCCGACGTACCAGCGCCCACGGGGTGTTCAACCTGCATAACCCGCAACCCCTGAGCTGGGCCGACTACATGGCCTCGTTCCGTGAAGCCGGCCATGACTTCCAGCTGGTCAGTGTCGCCGACTGGCAGCGCCAGTTACACCGGGTCGACAGCAACAATGCGCTGTTCGAAGTCCTCGGTTTCTACCTCAACGGTTTCGAAGAGGACATCGGCGATATCTCGGCCATCGGCCATGCCCATGCCGCCGCAGCCGTGCGCGAGATGGGCGAGCAATACCCGGCCAAGACCCCGGCGCTGCTGCGCAAGGGCTGCGACTACCTCAAACAGATTCAATTCATCTGATTCACCCCACCCACAAGGAGTTACATCATGAATAACCTGCAACCCGATAGCCTGATCCGCAATCCACAAGGCAGCCCGGTGATTTCATCGGTGGAAGTGGCCCGCGACGCCGCTACGGTCTGGGCCGTGGTCGGCGATTTCGGTGGCTTTGCGGCGTTTATCACGGCGCTGGAGCGCATCGAGATCACCGGCGAAGGCGTCGGCTCGCTGCGCAAGAAGTTCTTCAAGGACGGTAACCTGGTGGTCGAGCAGCTCAACTCGCGGGACGAGCAGGCACGGCGGATGACCTGGACGACGATCTACAACACCCTGGGGGTTGGCCAGCTGTGGGCGTCGATGACGGTCGAGGCGCTGGATGCGGACCGCAGCCGCGCAACCTGGACCATCATTGCCGAACCGGCCAGTGGTGGCGAGGAGGCGCTGCCGGGGTTCCGCAGTTTTGTTCAGGGGTTTGCCGATGATGCGATGAACAATGTGCGGACGTTGTTGGCCTGATAGGTTCTGATAGCGCGTAGGTGTCCTTGAGGGACTCTTCGCGGACAAGCCCTGCTCCTACAGTACAGCGTCAATCACAGATTTCGTGTACGACATAAACCTGTAGGAGCAGGGCTTGCCCGCGAAGGCGGCCTCAAGACCGCCAAAAGCCTCGTAGACAAGCCCGGCTATCAGATCCTGAAACTGTCCACCAACTGCTTCAACCGTCCGGCCTGCTGCGCCAAGGCATCGCAATCCTTCAAGGTTTCATTCAGGTTGGCCACACCCTGCTGGTTCAGCAGATTGATCTGGTTGATATCGACGTTGAGGGTTTCCACCACCGCGGTCTGCTCCTCGGTCGCGGCCGCCACCGACTGGTTCATCCCGTCGATCTCGGTAATCCGCTGGGTCACGCTGACCAGACGGGCACCGGCCTGGTTGGCGACTTCAACGCTCTCTTCGCTGGACACCTGGCTGGCGTTCATGGTCGTCACCGCTTCCCGCGAACCGACCTGCAGCGAGGTGATCATCTTGTGGATTTCCTCCGCCGATTCCTGGGTCCGGTGGGCCAGGTTACGCACCTCATCGGCCACCACGGCAAACCCGCGTCCCGCTTCGCCCGCCCGCGCCGCTTCAATCGCCGCGTTGAGGGCCAGCAGGTTGGTCTGCTGGGAGATGCCCTTGATCACATCAAGAATGTGCCCGATGTTATCGGTGCTGGCGTTCAGCGTTTCGATCTGGGTGCAGGACAGGCTGATCTTCTGCGACAGCTCGGTCATCGCCAGGATGGTTTTTTCCACCACCTGACGCCCGTCGTCCGCCTGCTCGCTGGCGCCACTGGCGTGTTGCGAAGCATCGGCGGCGTTGCGGGCGATCTCCTGGGTGGCCGCCCCCAGCTCGTTGATGGCCGCCGCCACGCTGTTGGTCCGCGCGCTCTGCTCATCGGAACCGATGATCGAGGCATTCGAGGAGTTCATCACCCGCTGGGACAGGTCGTGCACCTGGCGCGTGGCCGAGGACACTTCACTGATGGAGGCGTGGATGCGCTCGACGAACTGGTTGAAGGAACCGGCGAGCTCGCCGAACTCGTCCCGGTTCTCGATGCTCAGGCGGCGGGTCAGGTCGCCCTCGCCCTGGGCAATGTCCTGCATCGCGCGACCCATGGTGGTCAACGGACGCATCAGGAACTGGATCAACAGGGTCAGCAGCACTGCGATCGCCACCACGGCAATCAACATCGCGATCAACGCCGAAGTCCGGAACTTGCTCAGTGGCGCGTAGGCCTTGTCCCGGTCGATGGACAGGCCGATATACCAGTCCGCCGAAGGCAGGCCCACCACCGGTGTGAACGAGATAATCCGTTCCTGGTTGTTCAGGGTGACTTCCTGGATGCCCTTGGTAATCCGCAGCCCGGAGTTCGGGTAGAGGTCCTTGAGGTTCTTCATCACCTGGTCTTTGTCCGGGCTGACGATCACCTGCCCGTCGCCACTGACCAGGAAGGCCTGGCCAATACCGCCGAAGTCCACCGAGTTGATGATCTTCACCAGGGTCTCCAGGCTCAGGTCCCCCCCCACCACACCGAGCAGTTGCCCGTTGCTCTTCACCGGCAGGGCGATGGTCACCACCAGGCCGCCAACCGAGGCCATATAGGGCGGAGTGAGCATGGTCTTGTCCGCCACGACAGCGGATTTGTACCAGGGGCGCTGACGTGGATCGTAGCCGTCGGGCATCTTCGCGTCAGGACGCTGGGTGAAGGTGCCATCGGTCTGACCGACATAGGTGAACTGGAAGTTGGAGGTCAATGCCGGTTGATCGACCAGGCCCGGGTAATCGGCCTTGCTGCCCTGATGGGCCAGGTTCTGCGCCAGGTTCTCCAGTACCAGGATCCGACCGCCCAACCAGTTCTGCACGCTGCTGGCGGTCAGGTCACCGGCTTGCTGGACGGAGGACTCGAGGTTCTGCCGGATGGTACTGCGCTGTAGATAGTCGTTGTAGAACGTGAACAGCGCAAAGGCGAGAACCACGACACCAGAGGCGGCCAAAAGGATTTTATGGCTGAATTTCAGATTCATTTCATGGACTTCTTATTATGCCGAAAATGGGGATGCGTGCGGGTGCAACACTCGTTGGGGGGCGCAGGCAGCGTTCTATGACTGCTCCACTTTGGTGCACGCATCATTCACCATACTGTCGGCACCATGGGATGAAAACTTAGCTCATTTCAGGAAATGTCTGGAGGATTTTTTGCACGCCCAAAACAAAACCCCCGTCTGCGTGAGCAGACGGGGGTTTCGGAATTCAATCTTGACGATGACCTACTCTCACATGGGGAAACCCCACACTACCATCGGCGATGCATCGTTTCACTGCTGAGTTCGGGATGGGATCAGGTGGTTCCAATGCTCTATGGTCGTCAAGAAATTCTGTGGCCAGACCCGCCACCGGAGGGCGTGTCAGCAAAATCGGGAACTTCTACT
>NZ_JALLJA010000024.1:0-108864 GCF_023242385.1 Pseudomonas sp. MWU12-2345
GTTAGTTTTGTGAGCGGCCGTGTTGGCAGCGATATTGTTCCGATTGGTTTCGACAATACCGGTGCTCGTGGTGGTAGGCCGGTGTAGCGGTGGCACCTGAGGGAGCGGTGGCTGTTGACCGGGAGCGCATTGCGGGCATAGTGGCGGGAGGGGCGACACGTATATCCCAACAGCAGAGCCGTCGGGCTGGATGTATGCCTCAACGGGGGCCGTATTCCCGTTGTTAGGTTTGACCCAAAAAACGCCGGGAGCGGTGGGGTTTGGGTCGACGACCGTATAGGTATTGGGCCTTAGACCTTGTGGGTACTGAGGGACTGGTGGCTGTTGACCGGAACCAATGGGAGCCTCCCACACAGTGCCGCCCTCTGGGGTCGTTCCGAGATAGGTAGCATTCGGGTCGATAGGTCGGCTGAGTATTGGCGTCTGCGGATAGGCTAGTACCTGCTGACTGGCAATAACACTGGATGCCAGTGCGACCGATATGGCGAGTCGATTAAGGGGCGTTGGCATGGAATTTCGACCTCCTGGAAAATTGAGGCCGAAATGTATCTATCCATGTAATCGATAAATGTCGGGATTTTTACCCGTCTTTTGCAAGATATGTCACCGGTTTGGTGACGATTCGAGGTGTGTTTTATGACCCTGTGGTCTTACGGTGGCCGACGCGTCAGCCACCGTATTTTCAGGTCGAGGGGCGCTGCGCTTTCAGGCTGTCCGGTTAACCCCGGCACTCGACCAGGGACTTGATTTGCCCGACCTCGGTCAGGTTCTCTTCCGACAACCAGCGCTCGAACCCGGCATTCACCGTCGGCCATTCCGAATCGATAATGCTGTACCACGCCGTATCGCGGTTCCTGCCCTTGACCACCATATGCTGGCGGAACACGCCTTCGAAGCTGAAGCCCAAACGCTCGGCCGCCGTACGCGAGCGGGCGTTGTCGTTGTTGCACTTCCATTCCAGGCGCCGGTAACCCATGGCGAAGGCTTCCTTGGCCAGCAGATAGACCGCCTCGGTGCTCTTGGGCGAACGCTGCATCGGCGCGCCAAAGGTGACGTGGCCGATTTCGATACGTCCCTGGGCCGGGACGATTGACATCAGGCTGAGAATGCCCTGGACCTCACCGCTGGCCTTGTCGACCACGCTGAAGAAATACGGATCGCTATTGGCCGCATGGTTGTTCAGCCAGTCATTGAAGGCGCTGCGCTCCGGGAATGGACCGTAAGGCAGATAATCCCAGAGCTTGGGATCGGCGCCGGGGCCCGTCAGGGCCTGCCAGAGATCGTCGCCATGGCGGGCCGGATCGAGTTTTTCCAGGACGATAAAACGCCCCTCCAGACGCTGGGCCGAAGGTGCCGGCGCGCCTTTCCAGTTTGCTAGGGATATCGACATGAGGCTTTCCTTGAGGCTTACAACGCTTGGCGAAATTGAATGAAACCGGGGCGCTCGGCAATCCGTTCATACAGCTGGATGGCCGTGGCGTTGGTCTCGTGGGTCAGCCAGTGGACTTTATTGCACCCGGCCTCGGCCGCCGTGGCATAGACATGCTCGATCAGCAGCCGTCCCAACCCGGTTCCGCGCTGGCCGGGCGCCACGAACAGGTCCTGCAGGTAGCAGGAATTCTGCTCGCTCCAGTTCGACCGATGGTAGATGAAATGCACCAGGCCCACGGCCTTGCCGTCCTGCCAGGCGAGGGCGGCGTGGGTGGTTTCGGCCGGGTCGAGAAAACGTTGCCAGGTCGACTGGTAGATCGCGTCCGGCAGCTCGGTTTCATAGAACTTCAGATAGGCCTGCCATAGCGGGCGCCAAACGGCCTGGTCGGCGGCGCTGACCGGGCGGATCTCGATGGAACTCATGGTGACTCCTTAGCGCATCAATTGGGCGAGGGCTTGGTCCTGGCTGTCGGCGCTGGCCGCCAGCCCTTGTTGCACGCCGGCTTGGTCGGCGGCGCTGCGGTTCTGGCTGAGCTTGCGTTTGCCTTCCAGGCGCTGGATCGGTATGGCAAAACCGACAATGGCCTTGAGCATGCTCTCGATGTACGGCGCGGGGGCGTCGGCAACTTTCCACGGCTTGTCCCGGCCCGCTTCATGGCGGTCGGTCAGGGCGCTGACCAGGTTGAGCAGGCGATCAGCGTCATCGAATACTTCGGCCTGGCCGTAGGCATGCACGGCCACGTAGTTCCAGGTCGGCACGACCTTGCCGTGCTCGGCCTTGGCGGGATAGAAGGACGGGCTGACATAGGCATCGGCTCCCGGGAAGATCACCAGCACTTCACCGCCCTCCGCCAGTTCCTGCCACTGCGGATTGGCCCGGGCCAGATGGCCATAGAGCGTGCCATTGGGACCTTGCTCGGGTCGCAGCAACAGCGGCACATGGATGGCTTGCAGGCCGAGCTTGCCATGGGTGACCAGTGTCGCCAGGCGAGTGCCCTGGATATGTTGCTGCAGGGTGAGCAGGTCTTGCTCGGAAAAGGCGCTGGGTGTGTACATGGAAATTTTCCTTGGCGAATACCCTCATCCTAGGCAGGCTATTGGTTGGTTGTAAGAGCCATTACCGGCGATTTTCATAGGTCCAATGCCATGCCCAGTCCATCGTTGCCCCTGCCGTTCGATCCTGCCGGGATCCACCTCGATCCGGCCAAGGGCCTCAGTCGCCAGCTCTATCAGGCCCTGCGCCTGCGGGTGCTCGACGGGCGCCTGGCCAGTGGCAGTCGTCTGCCGGCCAGCCGCGATCTGGCCAGCGCCCTGGCGATTTCCCGCAACAGTGTGGTGCGGGCCTATGACCAGCTCTACGCCGAAGGCTTTATCGAGGGCCGGATCGGCGATGGCACCTACGTCGCGCAACTGCCGGAAAAAGCCCTGCCGATCAAAAAGTTGTCCACAAAACTATCCACAGGGTTTTCAACAGGCTTACCCACAGGGTTATCCACAAAATCACCCGAAACCGCTGGGGTTACATCCAGTAAAGTTATCCACAATCTGGCCATGGAGCGCATCGAGAGCAACCCGATGCACAAGCCACCGAGCGGTCCGCCGCGGGCTTTTCGGGTCGGCGTGCCGGCGTTCGACCTGTTTCCCTTTGGCGTCTGGGCCAAGCTGCAGGCGGCTTTCTGGCGTAAACCGGATTTGCAGTTGCTGTGTTACGGCGAGGCGGCGGGGGAGGCGCGCTTACGCGGCCTGATCGCGGCGTACTTGCGCAGCTCTCGGGGCCTGTCCTGCACGCCTGAGCAAATTGTGATCACCAGTGGCGCGCAGCAGGGCATCAGCCTTTGTGCACAGTTGCTGGTGGACCCCGGCGATGGCGTGGCGGTGGAGAATCCCGGGTACCGCGCGGCCCGTTTGGCCTTCGCGGTGGCGGGGGCCACGCTGCATGGCGTGACGGTGGACCATGAAGGGCTGAATTGCGTCGAACTCGCGCAATTGCCGGACTGTCGGCTGGCCTATGTGACCCCCTCCCATCAATACCCCACCGGCGTGATCATGAGCCTGGCCCGGCGCCTGGAGCTGCTGGCCTGGGCCGAGCGCACCGGCGGCTGGATCGTCGAGGACGACTACGATGGCGAGTACCGCTACAGCGGTGCACCACTGGCGCCCTTGGCGGCGCTGGATCGGCAGGGGCGGGTGCTGTATGTCGGGACCTTCGGCAAGATCGCCTTTCCGGCGTTGCGCCTCGGCTACCTGGTGCTGCCGTCGACGCTGGTCGAGGCCTTTGCCCAGCGCCGCGCCCTGGATATGCGGCACTCGGAGGTCAGCACCCAGGCGGTGATGGCCGAGTTCATGGCCGCCGGGCACTTCCAGCGGCATATCCGCCGCATGCGCCGGGCCGCGCTGAGCCGGCGCAACGCCTTGTTGGCCCATTGGCCGGCGAATATCCCGGGCTGTGGCGACTTGCCGGCGGTTGCGGCGGGCCTGCACCTGACGGTGCCGGTGGAGAGTCTGGCCCGGGAGCGGGAGTTGATCGCGCAGGCCGAGAGCGTCGGTGTCGAAATCAGTCCCCTGAGCAGCTACTGGATCACCCGGCCCGAACCGCCCGAAGACCGGCGTGCTGGTTTGGTCCTGGGCTTCGCGGCGGTGCCGGAGGCGGATATCGAGTCGGCGCTGGCGCGCTTGCGCACGGTCTGGAAGGTCTAGCCGCGCAGGGTATTAACCGGCTACCGCATACCCTCGCGCGGTCGATGTTTATTTATTCCCGGAACCCGCCACCAGGATAAATCGACATGACGTCCCCCCTTGCGCGCGCAGTCTTGAGCGAAAGCGAACAGGCTGAGAGGGTCTACACCCTCAGTGATTATTTTGCCCAGCGCCCGACCCTGGAAAGCGTGGCGCCCGGCCTGGTCCGCGACATGCTGGAAGATCACTACCCGGCGCAGGGCGAGCGGCTGACCCATGCCGCGCTGATCGAGCCGGAACCGTGCGGCAATCAGGTGGAATACCGGGTCCTGACCCTGGCGCACTTGTTGATCGAGCGCTTGCTGGGCGAAGAAAAGCGGATATGTCCGGCCGGCAGCTATGTGACGCTCTATCCGGGCGCGGAGCATCCAGAGCAGTTGTCCCTGAGCGTTGAGATGCTCGATACGCTGCTGGACGAGTGGGCTCCGTTGTTGCTGGAGGCGTACAAACAGGGTCTGGTGGACTTCTGGAACTCGCCACTGGCGGGGGATGTCGCCCCCTGGCAGCGCCTTTCCGAATTCTTCGCGGCGCAATTGCGCCTGGCGTGCGCGGCGCTGTCGGGGGACGAGTTGGCCACCGTGGAAGCGGTGCTCGACTATCCCGACCTGCGGGCGCGCCAAGCCAGGTTCGGCAGTGATTGCGCGCAGGCCTATATCCCTATCATCGATAGCCGCATCAAGGGTCCCGAGCCCTTGCGCATCCAGGCACTGGTTATCAGCCATTGGGTTGGCGAACGCCAGATCGTCTTGCTTTACAGCCTGTTCGGCGGGATAGAAACCTTCGATTCCACCCGAGCGCTTGAAGAGTCCCTGAGCGTGACATTGAGCGGCGAGGACTCGGGTTTCAGGAGTTACTCGCCGGACCATCATATCTTCGATGCCCTGACCGTGAGCCTGCTGGTACGCCAGTTGGAGGCCATCGATGCGATCAAGCCAAGTGACTATCGCGACCCGGAGGCCCTTGAGCAACACCTGCGTGAGTTGACTGGTTTGCAGGCCTTGTTCGGTGCCTTTCGTTCCGGTCACGAGGCGAAATTGGCGAGCCTGGATGACTTGCTCCCCGAGGCGTTGCGCAAGGCGTCGGCGGCGGATCGCACGCGTTATGGTCGTTACGTGGCGGCGCTCGCGACGGTGCATCGGGGTCATGCCGGCAAGGCGTTTCTCGATGGCATTCCCGATATCCGGACCTTTGCCGGCCAGTCGTTGCGGGCGAGTTTGCAGGCGAAATATCCAGCGGCCGCGAGCGTGTCGGTCAGCGATATCAGCGTGACCCTGACGCGTATCGCCAACAGTCCCTCCGAAATGGTCGACAGTGCGCTTGACGCTCGCTATGAGTCACAGGCCCAGGATTATGTCGCCATGGCGCTGAAGAACCTTGAGGCCTTTCCTCTTGGCGCATTGGCGCAGGTTCATTACCAGGGTCGGACAGCGCCTCCCTGGATGAGCTATGACGCGCTGCGCACGGCGGTGAGCGACGCCGATATCGGCAGGACCTACCCCGAGTTGCTCGGGCAGACATTGCAGCGCGATCAGGCCGAACGAGCCCGGCAAGAAGGGCTGTTTACCGACTACCTGCGGGTCCTGCTGCCGATGTGGGCGCTGGAGCTGCGGCTCGAGCGGAAACTGACGGAGACCGCCCGTCTTTATGTCGAGGCGGTGGTGACCCGGGACGTTGGCGTCCGTGAGGTGCTGGGGCAGCCCATCGTGGTCAGGCCAATGGCTTTTCTGGCGCATCCCGGTGCCACGGCGGACCGGGTGCGCAATATGTTTGTGATTGGCCCGCAGGCGACGGCCCAGGGCCCGCAGGTGCTGTGCCGCCCCGGCGCCAGGGTGCTCTTGCTTGAGTTTCCATCCTGGGTCGGCTTGTTGACGGCCATCCAGCGGGAGGGACCTTTGCAGCAGTCGGTCCTCGACGGCCTGGACAGCGCAAGGCGTTCAACCTATGAGGATGGCGGATTCAAGGAGCCGCACCTGACCCGGGTGACCAACTCCGATTGGAATATCCCGGACACCCCTGAGCCGGCTGCGCTGGACACCACGCCGCTGTCCGGGTCGTTTTGCGCGGCACTGTTCGCCGCCAGCGTCGAGGCGTTGATCGCGCAGGCCGAGGCGGACTCGGTGTCCAATGCCGAGGATCGCTGGAACCGTTTCGTCGATCTGGGTTGGGCCTTGTTCGGCCTGCTACAGCCCTTGTTGCCTGGGCCCCTGGCGGGTTTCGGCTGGCTCGTGCAATTGCTCTCCAGCCTCAAGGCCTTGGCCGATTCCCATGCGTCCCATCCCTGGGTGGCGTTCGCCGACGTCTTGCTGAACCTGGCGGTCGTGCTGGTGTATCACCGTCGGCCACTGATCGGGCAAGCCGGGGCCGTGGGCCCGAGGCCGGTCCTCAGTAACGCGGTGATCAAGGAACCTGCCGTCAGCGCGGCGAATCAACTGGTCTTTGCCTGGACCCGTCCGGGGCGTCAGTTCACGGCTTCCGAGCTGGTCCGGTTGGAGAAGTTCAAGCTGTCGCTGTCCGAGGCGCCCGGCACCTTGCTGGAGTCGGGCGACTGGAAAGGTCTGTATCGGCGCGACAAGCTTTTCTATGCCCGGGTCGACGATGCCTGGTTTCGGGTGTCGCGCAAACTCGATGGGGTGGTGATCATTGATGACAGTCACCCGGCGCGACAGGGTCCCTGGTTGAGGCTCGACAGCTCGGGGCTTTGGCAGTTGGATCGCGGCCTGCGCCTGCTGGGCGGCGTGGGCGAATTGAGTGTGCGTGCCGCGAAGAAGCTCAAGTCGCTGGAGAAGAAGGCCCGTGATCTGTTGGAGAGCGTGCCGATGCTGCTGGCGGACGCTGAACGCAGTGCGAGCCTGGTGCAGGTCCCGCGCGATATCGAGGACATGCTCGGGATGAAGGCGCAGCCATTTTCAGTGCTCGGCAGGGAACTGCGGGATTTGACCCAGGGGCTTTCACAGTCGCCCCGGTTTTTGATTGCCGACCTGGAGCAGGCCGCGAGCACCTTGAACAAAAAGGGGCTGAGTCTACGGATCAACCTGACCAAGAGGCGCTTGCCGACCGCCGCCGCCGTTGAGTTCCTGGCGCAGGAAGAGCAGATCACGATCCGCAAGCTGGGTGGCCGCCGGGATATTTCCGGCGGCAAGGGCGAAGACTTTCTCGAAGAGTACGAGATTCGTGACCGGCAGGGCAGGCCGTTGTGGTACGCGCATTTCCATTACCGGACGGCGGCCGCGCCGGTGGCCCATTTTTCCAAGGCTCACCTCAAGACCCGCGAGCAACGTTTAAAAGGGCTCAGTTTTCAGAGGGCCCAGGAGAGCGCCGGAAGCAAACCCGACGCTATCTGGCGTGAAAACATCGGACCCAAGCTGGCAGCGGCGTTGTTCCTGCCACCGAGTACCTGAAGATCGCCCCCACCCCCTGTAGGGGGCGGGGGCAACACTCAGATCCCGGACTTGATCTTGGTCCAGGCCCGCGTGCGGGCCCGTTCGGCCTTCTGGTCCAGGGGCTGCAAGGTGTAGAGGGTCTTCATCGCCGCTTCGGTCGGGTACAGGTTGGCGTTGTGGCGGATCGCCGGATCCACCATTTCGGTGGCGTCCTTGTTCGGGTTCGGATACCCGACAAAGTCGCTGATCGGCGCGATCACCTGGGGTTGCAGCAGGTAGTTGATAAAGGTATAGGCGTCCTGGGTATCTTTCGCCCCTTTGGGGATAGCCAGCATATCGAACCAGATTGGCGCGCCTTCCTTGGGCAGGCGCATGTCCACCACCACACCGTTCTTGGCGTCCTTGGCGCGGTTGGCGGCCTGGGAGAAGCTGCCGGAGTAGCCGACGGCCACACAGATGTCACCGTTGGCAATGTCCGCCATGTACTTGGACGAGTGGAAATAGGTGATGTACGGACGGATCTTCAGCAGCAGCGCCTCGGCTTTTTCATAGTCCTTGGGGTTGTTGCTGTTGGGGTTCAGGCCCAGGTGCTGCAAGGCCAGCGGCAGGATCTCCGACGGCGAGTCGAGCAGGGCGACGCCGCACTGCTTGAGCTTGCTGATGTTCTCTTCCTTGAAGATCAGGTCCCAGCTGTCCACCGGCGCGTTGTCGCCCAGCGCCGCCTTGACCTTGGCCGGGTTGAAGCCGATCAGGATGGTGCCGTACATATAGGGCACGGCGAACTTGTTGCCCGGGTCGTTGGCTTCGATCAGCTTCATCAGCTTGGGATCCAGGTGGTTCCAGTTCGGGATCTTGCTGCGGTCAAGGGGCTGGAACACCCCGGCTTCGATCTGCTTGGCGAGGAACACGTTGGACGGCACCACCACGTCATAACCGGAGTTACCGGTGAGCAGCTTGGCTTCCAGGGCTTCGTTGGTGTCGAAGATGTCGTAGACCAGCTTGACCTGGGTGTTCTGGGCCTTGAAGTCGTCCAGGGCCTTGGGGGTGATGTAGTCGAACCAGTTGTAGACCCGCAGGGTGCGCTCCTCGGCGTGGACGGCGGTGCTGAGCACGGCGGCGCAAAGGGCTGGGGCAATAAGACGCTTGAGCTTGTTCATTCTTCTAATTCCTCATTGAGCGTATTGGAAACCTTCGAGTACGTTCACGGCATTGATGCCGATTTCTTCTACCGCGTAGCCGCCTTCCATCACGAACAGCGTCGGCTTGCCCAGGCGGGCGATGCGTTCACCCATGCGCAGGTAGTCCGGGCTGTCGAGCTTGAACTGGGAAATCGGATCGTCCTTGAAGGTGTCCACGCCCAGGGAAACCACCAGTACATCGGGTGCGTAGCGTTCGATCTCGCCGCAGGCCTGTTCCAGCGCCGCGCTCCATTGGTCCCAGGCCGTGCCGGCAGCCAGCGGATAGTTGAAGTTGAAACCTTCACCGGGGCCTTCGCCGAGCTCGTCGGCATAACCGAGGAAGAACGGGAACTCGGCTTCCGGGTGGCCGTGGAGCGAGGTGAAAATCACATCGCTGCGCTCATAGAAAATCGATTGGGTGCCGTTGCCGTGGTGGTAGTCGACGTCGAGGATCGCGACCTTCCGATGGCCTTGATCGAGGAAGGCCTGGGCGGCGATGGCGGCGTTGTTCAGGTAGCAGTAACCGCCCATCAGGTCGCTGGCGGCGTGATGTCCCGGCGGACGGCAAAGGGCGAAGGCGCTGCGGGCGCCGCGCTGGATCTCGGCCTGGGCGGTGAGGGCGACCTGGGCCGCGCTATAGGCTGCCTGCCAGGTGCCGGCGGTGATCGGCGCGCCGCCGTCGAAGCTGTAGTAGCCGAGTTCGCCGTGCAGGTTCTTCGGGATCACCCGGCGCAGGGTGCGGGCCGGCCAGGTGAAGGGCAGCAGATCACCGTCATGGCCTAGTGCGGCCCAGCGCTCCCAGGCGCCCTGGAAGAAATTCAGGTAGGCCTCGTCGTGCACGCGGCGGATCGGCTCCAGGCCGAAATCCTCCGGCTCGCGCACCGGGCCGAGGGCCTGATGCTGCACGCGGGCCAGCACATGGTCGGCCCGCGAAGGCATTTCAAAGCAGGGCATCAATTGCCCGTCGATCAGCTCGCAGCGGCCGTGGTGCAGGTGGTGATCGTCGGAATAGACCGTCAGCATTTATTGTTCTCCGATAGCGTGGGCATGGCGTCATTCTTGATGCCCGGCGCCTTTGGGAGAACGGTGGGAGCGGCCAAAAGGGGATCGATATGGCCAAAATATATGTCCTGATTTCGCCCCTGAACGGAGCGAAGGGTGACGCCGTGGCCTGAAAAGGCGCACGCCCGGGGGTTAGTTGTTACGGATTTTTTCGGACAGCCTTACAGAGGCAACCTGCCGCCGCGATCCGCTTTGCCCGACAGTGGTCCTTGATAAGGATGGATACATTCTCGCCTCCGATAACTCCAGGTAGGGAATGACATGCCGCCGATACAACACCCCCTTGGCTGGGCCGTTGCGCTAGCCCTTTGCACTGCCTTCGCGCCACCTCTGCTGGCTTCCAGCCGGGTGAGCCGGGGCGACACACTGTATGTGGAGCATCTGGGCGATGCCTCGTCGATCATGGCGTCGAGCGCCGATGGGCTTTTTACCTGGCGCAATATCTCCCTGCGCAACGATGGCGTGGTGAAAGGCCTGAGTGGCTCGGGTGTCCGTGCCTACGGTAACGGCACGGTGTTGAACTGGGGGCGTATCTCCGGCGATCGTACCGAGGGTGTTTTTCTCACGGGGTACAACGGGGTCAGGATCGACGGGCTGGCGCGGGTAGAAAACTACGGCGTTATCGAGGCCGATGTGCCGAAGGGTGTCGGCAGTTCTTCGGGGCTTTCGATCGGCCGCGGCCTGGTGGTCAACGCCGAGGATGCGCTGATCCAGGGGCCCAGCTTCGGCATCCTGGGCCAGGGCAAAGGTCCGATCAACGTGGTGAACCGCGGCATTATTCGTGGGCACCGGGGGATCAGGCTCAATGGCAATCACGATGACAGCGTGACCAACCACGGCTTGATCGAAACCACCTACATACAAAACCAGGACCCCCATGGCTCGACCGCAAGCGCCTATATGAAAGGTGCCTACCGTGCCGGCACGGCGATAGATCTGGGGGGCGGCAACGATACCTTGGCGCTGTACAGCGGCTCCCAGGTGTTCGGGGCCATCGACGGTGGCAGCGGGTCGGACCTGTTGCTCCTTGAAGGGGGCAGCGGCATGTTGGGCAATACCCGCAACTTTGAATCGCTGTCGGTCAACCAGGGCACCTGGACCTTGACCGGTCCGGCGGATTTCAGCGCCCAGGCCCGTGTCGGCAACGGCGCGGAGTTGATCAATAACGGTGGGATCACCGGCGCCACCTGGGTTGATCAGTTTGGTGTCTATTCCGGCAGCGGCAGTACCGACAGCCTGGTGGTCAACGGGACGATGTTCGCCAACTCCCAGTCGGGTGCACCTATCGTCACGCGTGATCTCACGATGGGCCCTTCTTCGATGCTGGTGTATGGCATTGACCGCGATGGCGGCAGTTCGACCATCGACGTTGGTGGCACGGCCTATCTGCAAGGGGCGACGCTGGTCCTGAGGCCCACCGCCGACAGTGTGCCGTCGACCAGTGCGCATACGGTCCTGCGGGCCGGCCAGGTTGAAGGTGCTTTTCACAAGGTGGTCAGCGATCTGGCCTTCATGACCTACCGGCTGTCCTATACCCCCACGGATGTCGGGCTGATTTATAGCCGCAACTATGTGCCTCTGGAGCAGATCGCCGAATCCGGGAACGCCAAGCGCCTGGCGGCGAGCCTCGGGCAGACCGCGTATTTTGCCCCGGCCCCTGCGCCCGACGGGCAGCATGTCGATGACACCACGGCTGCGACGCCTGTCGCGGTCGGGCAGGCTTCGCAGCCCCCGGCCCTGGTCTCCAGCCTGATCACGAGTAACGCCGCGACGGCGAAAATCGCCATGAGTCAGCTCTCGGGCAGCCACAACGCCAACCTGGGCAATGCGACCCTGGGCGGTGCCGGCCAGGTCGGTGGCGGCATGCTCTCGGCGATGCGCCAGTGGAGCGATGACCGCCGTTTGCCTGGCTTCGAGACCTCCTCCGGCAGACCCGCCACGCTGGCTTTCGATGCGGATAGCCGTGGCGCAAAGGGTCGGGTGTGGGTTCACGGTCTGGGGAACGCGGGTAAACTCGAGAGCAGCCAGCAGAACGATCAGGCCATGCAGCGCAAGACCCAAGGCTTGCTGATCGGCAGCGACTGGGCACGGGCCGCCGATTGGCGCTTCGGGGTGGTGGGCGGTCAATCGCAGACGCGCCTGGATGGCAGCCATTTCAAGGGTACGATCGACAGCTGGCATCTGGGGGCTTATGCGTTGCATCAGAGCGGTCCCTGGGCGACCCGTCTCGGTGCCGTTCATAGTCGCCATGATGGCAACACCCGGCGTGATGTGGCTTTCGCGGGGTTCAGTGAGCGTCTATCGGGCAGGCACCAGGCCAGCAGCCAGCAGCTGTTCAGTGAGATCGGCTACGCCCTGGGCTTTGGCAACTTGAGTGTGGAGCCCTTTGCCGGCCTCGACTATCAGCGTTATCACCGTCGCGGCTACACGGAAAAAGGCGGCGATGCGGCCTTGAGCGTCAAGGCCCACTCCCAAGGCAATCTGCGCAGTACCCTGGGCGCGCGGTTTGCCCAGCAACACCAACTGGATCGTGGCATGAGCCTGGCGCCGCGCCTCAGTGCCGGCTGGAAACACCGGTATGGTCAACTCACCCACGCCGTCATGCAGTCGTCCGCGTTGGGCGGCGATGCGTTCGAGATCCGCAGCGCCACGCTGGATCGCGACAGCCTGGTGGTGGACGCGGGACTGGATTGGCGCTTCTCCGAGAACCATGCCCTGGGCGTCGGTTATACCGGGGAAATCGCCGACAATCGCCAACTGCACGGTGTTCAGGGTGAATGGACCTTGCGCTTCTGAGCCGCTGTTCGCGTCTTATGGGCGGAACTGACTCGGGCTGACCCCGCTCCAGCGCACGAAGGCGTGGCGGAAGCTGGCGGTTTCGCTGAAGCCCAGCTCATCGGCGATGCGGTGAATCGGTAGCCGGGCTTCCCCGAGCAGTTGTTTGGCACGCTCGAAGCGCAGCTCGTCGAGCAGTTCCTGGTAGCTGCAGCCCAGGTCATTGAGGTGGCGGCGCAGGGTGCGGGCCGAACACTTCATCTGCTCGGCCAGGCCCTCCAGGCCCGGCGCGGTGTGCAGTTGCGCGGCGAGCAACTGGCGGATGCGCCCCAGCCAGGCCTGGCGGCCGGTGAATTCGAGGTTGTGCTTGCGGCAACGCTCGGCCATGGCCTGGTGGGTAATGGCGTCCGCCAGGGGCAAGGGTTGTTCCAGCCAGCGCCGGTCGAAGGCGAACGCGTTGCTGTCGGCCGAGAATTGCCGCGGGCAGTCGAAGCTGTCGCTGTAGTTGGCCTGATAGTCCGGTGCTTCGTGCTCGAAGCGCGCCGCCAGCAAGGGCAGTGGGTGTCCCAGCAAGTCGTCGCAGATGACTTTCAGCGAGACCAGGCATAGCTCGGTGTTGAACACCGCCAACTGCGGGTTTTCCCGATAGTCCGCGGCGGTGAACCAGATGCGCTCGCCGTCGGTTTCCAGGCTTAGTTCGAAGAGTGTTCCCAATAGCGCCGGATAACGCAGGGCCAGGCGCAAAGCGTCACCGAAGGTGGCACTGGTGAGCAGGGCATAGCCGAGCATGCCGTAGGCCGACACATGCATGCGCCGGCCCAGTTCCAGGCCGATTTCCCGGCGCAGGGCCACGGCATTGGCGCACACCTGCATCTCCTGGTTGGTGGTGATGCGGGTGTCGGCGCGGCTCAGGTCGGCGGCGCTGATGCCGCTGCCGGCCAGCAGTGCATCGCTGGCAATGCCCTTGTCGCGGAAGGCGTTGAGCACCAGGGAGACGGCGTTGAGGGTGGTGAGGTGGGAGTGGAGCATGCTCGATTCCATCCTTGGGAGGTATGGGAATCGAGCAAGTTGTGTGCCGACGGCTGACGGATGGGGACAGCACGGATTTTGTGGTGTGGTGCCATCTGATGTGGGAGCGGAGCTTGCCCGCGAAGAACGATAACGCGGTGTCTATGAAAAACCGCGGCGTCTTCTTCGCGGGCAAGCTCCGCTCCCACAAAAGCTAGGGGGGCGTTTCAGGTCGGTGTCGGTTGCGACCCCGCCAACAACGCATCGACTACCGCCCGAGCCATTTCCACCGAATGGATCATCGACCAGATCAGCCCGCGTTCGACGCCGCTGCCGTATTCGGTGATTTCATCGGAGACCTCCTCGGCGCAGCGCAGCATCAATGACACATGGATCAGCGCCTGCTCGGCGCTGATGCCTTCCTGCACGTTGAACAGCGAGAGGTGACGGCCGTCGTTGAC
This sequence comes from Pseudomonas sp. MWU12-2345, assembly GCF_023242385.1. Lineage (NCBI taxonomy): Bacteria > Pseudomonadati > Pseudomonadota > Gammaproteobacteria > Pseudomonadales > Pseudomonadaceae > Pseudomonas > Pseudomonas sp. MWU12-2345. Next base: position 14,032 of record NZ_JALLJA010000024.1, read on the forward strand.
GCAGCCGGGGCGGGCGGCGGTTTCTTTCAGGGCGGCCAGCAGCGGCGGTTCGTGGCGCTGGCTGTTGAGCACCTGCAAGAGGTCGGCGTTGGCTTTCTTGAGAATGGCGGTGATCCGGGCGCGGGCGGTCCTGCTGGGCGGATCGGGGACGATTTTATCCATGCGATGACTCCTATTGATGTCATGGAGCCGACACTGTTCGCGACTAAACGAAGGGGGTGGCGGCTGTACGCAGGTTAGTCGACCGGCCAATAGGAAACCGGCGCACCCGAGGGTGCCCTACGCACAGCCACCATAAACCTGGGGGGCATAAAAAACGCCGACCATGAGGTATGGGGGCGCTGTGCGCCTATTGAGCTCGGGCGACTAAACCCGTTCACTGCAATGGGGCAGTGACGAACGAAGACTAGTCACGTGGCTGGACAGGCGCAAGGCGTTGGGATTTTCTAGGAAATGTCGCTCAAGAAAAAGCGATTTGTCTGGTGCTGAGGTTGTTCTGCCCAGGTTTTTTCAATCCCGGTGAGTGAATGGGTTGGCCTCAACACTGCCGTCTTGAGGCCGAACACGGACCTTGTAGGAGCAGGGCTTGCCCGCGAAGGGGCCCTTGAGGACGCCAAAAGCTTCGCGGGCAAGCCCTGCTCCTACAGGTTCCTTGTGTTCTTGAGATCAAGCAGGACCCCAGTCAGCGAGGTGGTTCAGCTCAACTCGCCACACAGGTCCAGCTCGACCAAGCGCCGCACTTCAGCCTGCTCCAGGCCCGCCCCCAACAACGCATGCAGCTTGCCGAACACCGCCTCACGGGTCATGCCGCCGCCAGACAACACGCCGACACCACGCAAACGGCTACCCGCCTCATACACATCCAGCTCGACGCCGCCTTCATGGCACTGGGTGATCGCGACCACCACGATCCCCAGTTTCTGCGCGCGCTGGAGACTGGCGAGGAACGCCGGGTTATCGCTCGGCCCGGTACCGCTGCCGAAGCACTCCAGCACCAGTGCCTGGATACCGCTGTCGATCAGGCCATCCAACTGCGCGGCAGCGATGCCCGGAACCAGCGGCAACACACCGACCGTCGTCAGTTGTCGGGCCTGGCCGTAGCCCAGTTGCACCGGCAAGGTCTGCGCCTTGGCCACGCCGCCCGTACGCTTCAGCGCCGCAAACGGATGCCGCCCAAAGCTGCGAATCTTCGCGCAACGGGTCGGCGAAAGCATCTCGCCATGAAAGTGCAGGTGTACCCCAGGCGCCAAGCCCTGGCCCAACGCAACCAGCGCACCGCTGACGTTCTCCCAGGCATCGCTGTCCGGCACGCCCGCCGGCAGCATGGAACCGGTAAACACCACCGGCGCCGGCAGCCCCAGCAACTGGAAGCTCATCGCCGCCGCGCTATAGGCCAGGGTGTCGGTGCCATGCAGGATCAGCACGCTGTCGCACTGTTGCACTTCCACCGCATCGACCACCGCATCCCGCAGGCGCAGCCAATACTCGGGGGTCATATTGGCGCTGTCGATCAGCGGGGCCATTTCGCGAAAACGCCAGTCCGGCACCTTCAGGCCGGGCTGCCCGGCGAGCTGTTCGCGCATCCGCGCTTCGAAACCGGACGCCGGGGCCAGGCCGTTGGCGCTGGCCTGCATGCCGATGGTGCCGCCGGTATAGAGGACCATGACGCGTTGTGCGGCAGGATAAGAGACGGAAGTCATTGCGGGTTCTCCTGGACGAATGCACCGTGCGCCGCAGCATGCCTGCGTGCGCAAGGTGTGTCACGTCAGGTGGCAGGACGCCACCTGGTAAGGTCTGTCGCGTCGGACGGCAGGGCGCCGCCCGTGGGAGCGATCAGCGTTGCGTGGCAGGCACGCCCTGGACAGCGTCTTGCTCGCGTGGCGCGGCTTGGCCCGGGGTTGGCCAGGCTGCCAGGTCCAGGTCCAGATCGGCGAACTTGCTCGAGTCGAACACCGGCTGGCTGACGCCGGCACGGCGCTGTGCGTCGTAGTCGCGCATCACCCGCAGGCCGACCTTGAACAGCATGGCCAGGGCGATCAGGTTGACGAACGCCAGGCAGGTCATGGTGATGTCGGCGAAGGCGAACACGGTCGACAGGTTCTGCACCGAACCCCATACGATCAGGGCCAGCACCAGGGCGCGGTACACCATCAGCACGATGCGGTTGCGGGTCAGGAACTGCAGGCTGGTTTCGCCCAGGTAGTAGTTGTAGAGGATGCAGGTGAAGACGAACAGCGACAGGGCGACGCTGACGAACAGGCGGCCCCAGTCACCGACCACGGCGGCCAGGGAGTTCTGGGTCAGGACGATACCGTCACCTTCGAAACCCGGGGTGTAGAAGCCCGACAGCAGGATCAGCAGGGCGGTACAGGTGCAGATCACGAAGGTGTCGAGGAACACGCTGAACGCCTGGACCACGCCTTGGGCGCCCGGGTGCTTCACAGCGGCCACGGCGGCGACGTTGGGCGCGCTGCCCAGACCGGCTTCGTTGGCGAACACGCCACGTTTCACACCCATGACGATGGCGCTGCCGAGCAGGCCGCCGAACGCAGGGTCAAGGCCGAAGGCGCTCTTGAAGATGGTTTCCAGCATGGCCGGCACGTGTTCGATCTGGCTGAAGATCACGTACAGGGTGACGCCGATGTAGGCCAGGGTCTTGACCGGAACCAGCAGGTCGGAAACCGAGGCGATGCGCTTGATGCCGCCGACGAAGACGATCGCCAGCAGGACCGCCAGGGCGATGCCGGTGTGGTTCGGCGAGAAGCCGAAGGCGTTCTGCAGCGAGTGGGTCACGGTGTACGACTGCAGGCCGTTGAAGGCGAAGCCGTAGGTGACCAGCAGCAGGATGGAGAACACCACCGCCATGCCTTTGAGCTTCAGGCCGTGCTGGATGTAGTAAGCCGGGCCGCCACGGTACAGGCCGTCGCCATCGGCGCGCTTGTAGACCTGGGCCAGGGTGCATTCGAAGAAGCTGCTGGACATGCCCACCAGTGCGGTGACCCACATCCAGAACACGGCGCCTGGGCCACCCAGGGTCACGGCGATGCCGACACCGGCGATGTTACCGGCGCCGACGCGGCCGGCGAGGCTCAGCATCAGGGCCTGGAACGAGCTCAGTTGGCCAGCTTGACCACGAAGGGACTCTTTGAAGACGGTGAACATGTGGCGGAAATGGCGGAACTGGACGAATCGCGAACGAATCGTGAAGTAGCTACCGAGCCCGACAATGAGCACGATCAGTAATTTCCCTGAGAGGAAGTCGTTGATGACCTCAAGCATGGAATGGTTCCTCGCTGTTTTTTGATGCAAAGGCGGCTCGTTCGAAATATCGCGTTACACCCGATGTCACTGGGCAGTGTGGGCTGGCGATCTTTCATCCCGAGCTTGCGCGGGTTGTTTTTAGTGTTGTTTCGCGTGTTTCAGTGCCGCTGTACCGCGGATCGCTTACGCGAAGAGGGGCGGCACTATACCTATGAGCACCGCAGTCGTCTGTACTCGTTTGTAGTACAAACGACGAAGCGCAGGGTATTTCTGGTGAAGGCAGGGGCCGGGATAGAGCCTTCGTCCTACTTTCGGTTGTAAAAAAAAGGGCCTGAAGAGTGACCTTCAGGCCCTCAAAAGGTGAGAGGTGTCTAGTCCCTCGACCTGGTGAGCGTGTTGCAGTCCGGTGAAGTTCAGCCCTTCAGGGGCACCAGACGCGGAGCAATCATGTTTTCCGGGCGCAGGATGTCGGCGAGCATGGCGTCGTCGAGCAGGCCTTCTTCGCGCACCAGTTCCAGTACGCCACGGCCACTTTCCAGGGCGATGCGGGCGATCCGGGTGGCGTTTTCATAGCCGATGTAGGGGTTCAGCGCGGTGACCAGGCCGATGGAGTGTTCCACCAGTTCGCGGCAGCGGGCTTCGTTGGCGGTGATGCCGACGATGCAGTGCTCGCGCAGCATGTCCATGGCGCGTTGCAGCAGGCGGATCGAGTCGAAGATCTTGAAGGCGATCAGCGGTTCCATCACGTTCAGTTGCAGTTGGCCGCCTTCGGCCGCGATGGTCAGGGCCAGGTCGTTGCCGATGATCTGGAACGCCACCTGGTTGACCGCTTCCGGGATCACCGGGTTGACCTTGCCGGGCATGATCGAGCTGCCGGGCTGACGCGCTGGCAGGTTGATTTCGTTGATGCCGGTGCGTGGGCCGCTGGACAGCAGGCGCAGGTCGTTGCAGATCTTCGACAGCTTGACCGCGGTGCGCTTGAGCATGCCGGAGAACAGCACGAAGGCGCCCATGTCGGAGGTGGCTTCGATCAGGTCGGCGGCCGGTACCAGCGGTTGGCCGCTGATCAGGGCCAGACGGTCGACCGCCAGTTGCTGGTAGCGCGGGTCGGCGTTGATGCCGGTGCCGATGGCGGTGCCGCCCAGGTTGACTTCGGTCAGCAGTTCCGGGGCCAGGGTCTTCAGGCGGGCCAGGTCTTCGCTCAGGGTGGTGGCGAAGGCGCGGAATTCCTGGCCGAGGGTCATTGGCACGGCGTCTTGCAGCTGGGTACGGCCCATTTTCAGGACGTGGCTGAACTCCTGGCCCTTGGCGGCGAAGGCCTGGATCAGGCTGTCGAGGCTGGCGAGCAGGGCGTCGTGGCCCAGCAGCAGACCCAGGCGGATGGCCGTCGGGTAGGCGTCGTTGGTCGACTGCGCCATGTTCACGTCGTTGTTCGGGTGCAGGTACTGGTATTCGCCCTTGCTGTGGCCCATGGCCTCCAGCGCGATGTTGGCGATGACTTCGTTGGCATTCATATTGGTCGAAGTGCCAGCGCCGCCTTGAATCATGTCGACCACGAACTGCTCGTGGAAGTCGCCGCGCACCAGACGGGCACAGGCTTCGCTGATGGCCGCGTGTTTGGCTTCGGTCAGGTGACCGAGCTCGCGGTTGGCGTCAGCGGCAGCTTGTTTGACCATGGCCAGGGCCACGACCAGCTTCGGGTAGTGCGAGATCGGGACGCCGGAGAGACGGAAGTTGTTCACCGCTCGCAGGGTCTGGATGCCGTAATACGCGTCGGCGGGTACTTCGAGTACGCCAAGCAGGTCTTTTTCTGTGCGGAAAGATGCAGCGGAGGACATGATAGAAATCATCTCGATAAGAACCCGGTCGGTGCCGGAACGTTGGCAATGCTAGGCTTGAGGGAATTTTTGGGCCAATGCTGTTCAGCACTGGCCTATGCACAAACGGCATAATGTGGATGTGACGCGTTGTGTATGACGAGCGTGTGAACCAAAATGGTGCGCATGGTGGGAGGCGCCGATGAATCTCGAAAGCAAATGGTTGGAAGATTTCAGTGCCCTGGCGGCGACCCGCAGCTTTTCCCAGGCGGCCGAGCGGCGCTTTGTCACGCAGCCGGCGTTCAGCCGACGGATCCGCAGCCTGGAGTCGGCGCTGGGGCTGACCTTGGTCAATCGCTCGCGCACGCCGATCGAGCTGACGGCGGCGGGGCAGTTGTTCCTGGTGACGGCGCGTACGGTGGTCGAGCAACTGGGCGAGGTGGTGCGCCATCTGCATCACCTGGAAGGCGGGCAGGGCGAAGTCATGCAGGTGGCGGCGGCGCATTCCCTGGCGCTGGGCTTCTTTCCGCGCTGGATCGCGCAGTTGCGCAATGAAGGGTTGAATATCGCCACGCGGCTGGTGGCGACCAACGTTGGCGACGCGGTGCATGCGTTGCGTGAGGGTGGCTGTGACTTGATGCTGGCGTTCTATGACCCGGATGCGGCGTTGCAGATGGACGCGGAGATCTTTCCGTCGCTGCACCTGGGGCAGACCGAGATGTTGCCGGTCTGTGCGACGGGGCCGGATGGCCAGCCGCTGTTCGACCTGGAGGGCGAGGTGAGCGTGCCGTTGCTGGCGTATAGCGCCGGGGCGTTCCTCGGACGCTCGGTGAACCTGTTGCTGCGCCAGCGCAATCTGCGTTTCACCACTATCTATGAAACCGCGATGGCTGACAGTTTGAAGAGCATGGCGCTGGAAGGGCTGGGCATTGCCTGGGTGCCGCATCTCAGTGTCCGGGCCGAGTTGGCGCGGGGCGAACTGGTGGTGTGTGGCGGCCCGCAATGGCATGTGCCGCTGGAAATCCGCCTGTATCGCTGTGCGCTGGTGCGCAAGGCCAATGTGCGTTTGTTGTGGCGCAAGCTCGAAGGCGCGGCGGCACAGACGCCGAGTCCGAATTGACCTGAAAGTCAGGTAAACCGGCCTTCAGCGGCTAAAATCCAGCAAACGACAGATGGTCGGTAAAGGTGCGTTTAACGCACTTTTTTCGGTATACTGCGCGGCCTTCGGCCGGCTTGCCCGGCCCCGATTCGTATGACAAGCCACGCCGGTCTCCCGCGTGGCTTGTTGTTTTTTGACGCGCCCGCGGGCGCCCAAGAGAAGAGGCACGACGATGAGTGCACTGGTTGGCGTGATCATGGGCTCCAAGTCCGATTGGTCCACCCTTAGCCACACCGCCGATATGCTGGAAAAGCTCGGCATCCCCTACGAGGTGAAAGTGGTCTCCGCCCACCGCACCCCGGACCTGCTCTTCCAGTACGCCGAAGAGGCCGAGTCCCGCGGGATCGAGGTGATCATCGCCGGTGCCGGCGGCGCGGCGCACCTGCCCGGCATGTGCGCGGCCAAGACCCACCTGCCGGTGCTGGGCGTGCCGGTGCAGTCGGCGATGCTCTCGGGCGTCGACTCGCTGCTGTCGATCGTGCAGATGCCGGCCGGTATTCCGGTCGCCACCCTGGCCATCGGCAAGGCCGGCGCGATCAATGCCGCGCTGCTCTCGGCGAGTATCCTGGGCGCCAAGCACCCGCATTTCCACACCGTGCTGAAGAAATTCCGTGCAGAACAGACAGACAGCGTGCTGGACAATCCAGACCCACGCGTCGCCTGAGGTTGATGACGATGAAGATCGGTGTAATCGGTGGCGGCCAGTTGGGCCGCATGTTGGCGCTGGCGGGTACGCCGCTGGGGATGAACTTCGCTTTCCTGGACCCGGCGCCGGATGCCTGTGCCGCCGCCCTCGGCGAGCATCTGCGCGCCGATTACGGCGATCAGGATCACCTGCGCCAGTTGGCCGACGAAGTGGACGTGGTGACCTTCGAGTTCGAAAGCGTCCCGGCGGAAACCGTGGCCTTCCTGTCGCAGTTCGTGCCGGTCTATCCGAGCGCCGAAGCCCTGCGCATCGCCCGTGATCGCTGGTTCGAAAAGAGCATGTTCAAGGACCTGGGGATTCCCACCCCGGCCTTCGCCGATATCCAGTCCCAGGCGGACCTGGATGCCGCCGTCGCCAGCATCGGTCTGCCGGCCGTGCTGAAAACCCGCACCCTGGGCTATGACGGCAAGGGCCAGAAAGTCCTGCGCAGCGCGGCCGATGTGGTCGGCACCTTCGCCGAACTGGGCAGCGTCGCCTGCCTGCTGGAAGGCTTTGTGCCCTTCACCGGGGAAGTCTCGCTGATCGCCGTGCGCGGCCGTGATGGCGAAACCTGCTTCTACCCGCTGGTGCACAACACCCACGACAACGGCATCCTGCGCCTGTCCGTGGCCAGCACCGACCATCCGCTGCAAGCCCTGGCCGAAGAGTATGCCGGCCGGGTGCTCAAGCAGCTGAATTATGTCGGTGTGCTGGCGTTCGAGTTCTTTGAAGTCGACGGTGGCCTCAAGGCCAACGAAATCGCGCCACGGGTGCACAACTCCGGGCACTGGACCACCGAAGGCGCCGAGTGCAGCCAGTTCGAAAACCACCTGCGGGCGATTGCCGGGCTGCCGCTGGGTTCGACCGCCAAGGTCGGCGAAAGCGCGATGCTCAACTTTATCGGCGCCGTGCCGCCGGTGGAGCAGGTGATTGCCATCGCCGATTGCCATCTGCATCACTATGGCAAGGCGTTCAAGGCCGGCCGCAAGGTCGGTCACGCGACGCTGCGTTGCGCGGACAAGGCGACGTTGCAGGAGCAGATCCTGCGGGTCGAGGCGTTGATCGCCGAGTAAAGATAGTCAGTGCCGGCGGGAACCTACGGTTGCCGCCGGCCTCTGATGGCAGGATGTCAAAGTGCTGACTAGGCTTTGACTGTGCACACTCACCGAGGGAAATGCCATGCACATTATCTGGACAATTTTTATCGGCCTCATCGTTGGCCTGGTAGCGCGTTTCCTTAAGCCGGGCGACGACAGCATGGGTTGGATCATGACCATCCTGCTGGGTATCGGTGGTTCGCTGGCGGCGACCTATGGTGGTCAGGCGCTGGGGATCTATCACGCGGGTCAGAGTGCCGGCTTTATCGGTGCGGTTGTGGGCGCGATTGTCTTGCTGGTGATCTACAACCTGATCAGAAGAAACTGATCCAGGCGATCAAACCCTCTCTGCCGCCATGGCGGAGAGGGCTAGAATGTGCGACATCCTCTCTGTTTTCGAGTCTCCCCATGCGCCGTCTTCTTTTGACCCTTGTTTTCCTGGGCAGTGGCCTGGCCCATGCCGGTGAACTTCCGGAAACCGACTGGCTGGAACTGATGCCCAAGTCGGACCAGAAAGCCCTTGAGCAAATGCCGGAAATCACCCACAACACGCCCGAGGGCGACGGTACTTTTACCGCCAAGGGTGGGTTGAAGCAGAGCAAGGGTTTGCCGGCGGTGATGTATTCGACCAAGACCGTGGCGGCGATGGACGGCAAGGACATCCGCATCGGTGGGTATCCGGTGCCGCTGGAGACCGACGCCAAGGGCCGCAGCACGCTGTTTTTCCTGGTGCCGTACCCGGGCGCCTGCATCCACGTGCCGCCACCGCCGCCCAATCAACTGGTGCTGGTGCGGTATCCCAAGGGTTTGAAGCTGGATGATATCTATACGCCGCTGTGGGTGACCGGCACGCTGAAGATCGAGAAGGTCAGCAATGACCTGGCCGACGCGGCGTATGCGCTGGATGCGGGGAAGGTGCGGGTGGTGAAGGAGTCGGATCTGTAAGGCGCGAGGTCTTCGGCGCTTGTCAGATCGCCTTCGTGGGCAAGCTCCGCTCCCACATTAAGTCCTGAGTCGTGCAAAAAATTTGCGTACGACTCCGCCCTTGTGGGAGCGGAGCTTGCCCGCGAAGGCCGCGACGCGGTATCAAGCCAAGCGCTGACTACCGATAGTCACACCCAACGTATGGCTGGCACCCGGCGCCAGCGTCACCACATCATCCATCACGTTCGCCGTCTCGATGCAGAGCATCTTCTGCCAACCATCATCGGCCATATCGGTAAGCTGACTGGCCCGGCCGATCCACGGATTCCAGATCACCGCCGTGCGCGAGCCGCTGCTGGTCAGCTGAATACGCCGCTGCCAGTCCGAGTCGACAATACTCAACTGTGCTGGCGCATCCTGGTAGATACGGTCGGTCTCGCCGCTAAAGTGCAAGCTGCCCATCTGCGTCGTCGACTGCCAGTCCTTCAGCGTGTCGATATAGCTCAGGCCATCAACCCCTTCAACCTGCACATTACGTACATCGCTGACGGCGAAATAGGTGTGCAGCGCCTGGCTGATACTGACGGGATGATCGTCCTGATTTTCGCTGGTCAGCTCGACCTGCAAGGTCTCGCCCAGGCGAATACGCAGGGTCAGACCAACCTTGTGCGGCCAACCCGGCAGGCCGCCTTCGGGCAGCGGCAGGCTGAACGTCACGTTCACCGCCTCGCCTTCCGCTTCGATGCCCTCCAGCGTCCAGTTCATCGTCCGCACAAAACCGTGGGCCGTGGCGGCCTCGCTGCTCTGGCGCATGGCCTGCACGCTGTCCGGATTACGCGAAAAATTGCCGAACCACGGCCAGCACACCGGCACCCCAGCGCGAATGCCCTGGCCTTGCTTGAACACGGCCTCGTTGTTGAGCCAGATCAGCGGCGGTTGCCCGGCCAACTGGTAACTGAGGATCTGCGCGCCTTGTTGCGCCACCAGCAATTCGGCCTGGCCGTGGCTGATCCGCCAGCCGTTCAGCTCATCCAGTTTTACTGCTTCAACATGGGGCGTGGTCATGGTGTTCTCGCAAGACAGGGAGTTGTAACGGGCCGCAGGCGGGCGGCCGGATTAACGCCGTGGCACGGAGCGGGTGCGCCCGCTGCCGTCGATGGCCACGAACACAAACGCCGCTTCGGTGACCTTGCGCCATTCGCTGGTCAGCGGATCGTCGCTCCACACCTCGACCATCATCCGCATTGAGCTGCGGCCGATTTCTTCGGTATGGGTATAAAAGGACAATTGCGCGCCGACGGCGACCGGGACCAGGAACGCCATGCGGTCGATGGACACCGTGGCCACCCGGCCGCCGGCCACTTTACTGGCCATGGCGGTGCCGGCCAGGTCCATCTGGCTGACCAGCCAGCCGCCATAAATGTCGCCGAAACCGTTGGCTTCACGCGGGAGCGCGGTGATTTGCAGGGCGAGATCGCCTTGCGGGATTGGATCTTCTTGTTCGAGTTCGATCATGCCGGGGTGCCTCTGACCCGTAACGCTACGTTGGTACTGCAGGTGAATAGCCGTCTTCAAGAAAAACGATTCAGCCCGAACATACTACGTTCGTTACGTTTCTCGTAAGCCGCACTAAGGGAAACTCTGCGAAAGCGGCTGGTTCGGCCCAACGGCGTTTTCGCACAATACCCCTCTAGCCTGCGGGTTTTACCCGGCGCAGGGCACGAGTATATCGGTCGGTAGACCGCGAGACGACCTCCCGGTTCTCATTTTTGCCGACGAATGCGCCGATCCATGTGCTTTTACGAACAATTTGCTATCGTGCCAGACCTGCTCCCAGCCTGAGTCGAGCCTTGCGTGGCTCATAGACGTGCCCAATAAGAGAAGCCCATGACCACCGCGTCCACCCCGATTGCGCAACCCGCGCGCCCGCTGACCCGTAACGACTACAAGACTTTATCGCTGTCTGCCCTGGGCGGTGCGCTGGAGTTCTACGACTTTATCATTTTCGTGTTTTTTGCCGCAGTGGTCGGCAAGTTGTTTTTCCCGGCGGACATGCCCGAGTGGCTGCGCCTGATGCAGACCTTCGGGATTTTCGCCGCCGGCTACCTGGCCCGGCCACTGGGCGGCATCGTGATGGCGCACTTCGGCGACCTGCTGGGGCGCAAGAAGATGTTCACCCTGAGTATTTTCCTGATGGCGGTGCCGACCCTGATCATGGGCCTGCTGCCGACCTATGGGCAGATCGGCATCTGGGCGCCGATCCTGCTGTTGCTGATGCGGGTGATCCAGGGTGCGGCCATCGGTGGTGAAGTACCGGGGGCCTGGGTGTTCGTCGCCGAACACGTGCCGGAGCGCAAGATCGGCTTTGCCTGCGGCACCCTGACTTCGGGCCTGACCGCTGGCATCCTGCTCGGTTCGTTGGTGGCGACCCTGATCAACAGCCTTTATACCCCGCTGGAAGTGGCGGATTACGCCTGGCGGATCCCGTTCCTGCTGGGCGGTGTGTTCGGCCTGTTCTCGGTCTACCTGCGCCGCTGGTTGCACGAGACCCCGGTATTTGCCGAGCTGCAGAAACGCAAGGCGCTGTCCGACGGCATCCCGCTGGGCGCGGTGCTGCGTGATCATCGCGGCGCGATCCTGATCTCGATGCTGTTGACCTGGGTGCTGTCCGCTGGCGTGGTGGTGGTGATCCTGATGACCCCGACCGTGCTGCAAACGGCCTTTCACTTTTCCCCGACCATTTCGCTGGAAGCCAACAGCCTGGCGACGATCTGCCTGACCCTGGGTTGCATCCTTTCCGGTGCGCTGGCCGACCGTTTTGGTGCCGGGCGGGTCTTCGTATTCGGCAGCCTGGGGTTGATGGTGACGTTCTGGACCTTCTATAGCACCGTGCCGACTCATCCCGAGTGGCTGTTCCCGCTGTATGCCCTGAGCGGTCTGTTCGTCGGCACCATCGGTGCGACGCCTTACGTGATGGTCAAGGCGTTCCCGGCGGTGGTGCGCTTCAGTGGCCTGTCGTTCTCCTACAACCTGGCCTACGCGATCTTCGGCGGCCTGACCCCGATGATCGTCACCCTGCTGCTCAAGGAAAGCCCGATGGGCCCTGCTTATTATGTAGCGATCATTTGCGGCATCGGTGTGCTGGTGGGCGGGTATCTGTGGTCGAAGGGGCGTTAAGCTGCGACGGTGGAAATGGGAGTCCCTCTATATAAAGGAAGAGGGTTTCAAATTGTTTCAGTCTTGACATGATTCAGTGCCGCGCGACGGCGGCGTAGTCCAGTAAAGGCGGGCGTTTGCCCGCTTTTGCGTTCAAAAAACCAGCGTTTTGCGCATGATGGCCATTCATCTAACTGTCATATACCAGTCATAGAGTGTTCATCCGGCCTACTGATACTTGGCCCCGATCTGATAAACCCTCTCTGCTAGGAGCAAGGCATGAAACTGAAGCGTTTGATGGCGGCAATGACTTTTGTCGCTGCTGGCGTTGCAACTGCCCACGCGGTCGCCGCTGGTGTGGACCCGGCCATTCCGTCTTATACAAAAGCCACGGGCGTATCGGGTAACCTGTCCAGTGTTGGTTCCGACACCTTGGCCAACCTCATGACCCTGTGGGCCGAGGGCTACAAGAAAGAATACCCGAACGTGAACATTCAGATTCAGGCCGCCGGTTCCGCTACCGCGCCGCCCGCCCTGACTGAAGGCACTTCGAACCTGGGCCCGATGAGCCGCAAGATGAAGGACACCGAACTGGCGGCCTTCGAGCAGAAGTACGGCTACAAGCCGACCGCTATCCCGGTCGCCGTGGATGCCCTGGCCGTGTTCGTGCACAAGGACAACCCGATCAAGCACCTGACCATGGAACAAGTCGACGCGATCTTCTCCTCGACTCGTCTGTGCGGCGCCAAAGCCGAAGTCAAGACCTGGGCTGACCTGGGTGTGACCGGTGACCTGGCCAACAAGCCAGTGCAACTGTTCGGCCGTAACTCGGTATCCGGCACCTACGGCTACTTCAAGGAAGAAGCCCTGTGCAAAGGCGACTACAAGCCTAACGTGAACGAACAACCGGGTTCGGCTTCCGTTGTGCAGTCCATCAGCTCCTCGCTGAACGGTATCGGCTACTCGGGTATCGGCTACAAGACCGCCAGCGTGAAAACCGTTGCCCTGTCGAAGAAAGGCAGCACCGAGTTCATCGAAGACAGCGAAGAAAACGCCCTGAACGGCAAATACCCGCTGTCGCGTTTCCTCTACGTCTACGTCAACAAGGCACCGGGCAAGCCTCTGGCACCGCTGGAAGCCGAGTTCGTGAAACTGGTTCTGTCCAAGCAGGGTCAGGAAGTGGTTGTGAAAGACGGCTACATCCCACTGCCCGCCAAAGTTGCCGCCAAGGCACTGGCTGACCTGGGCCTGAGCGAAGGCAAGCAGTAAGCCTTCGGCCGGGACGCCAGTCCCGGCAGCAACACCAAGGCGCGGTCTGATCCCAATCGACCGCGCCCTTCATTCCGAAACCGCTGCCAGCCTTGCTGGGCGGCGGCTTCAGTGCGTCACCGCATTGTCATCTTTCTGTCATACAGGACCGCTAGGGTGTGCGCATGAACGATCTGGCCAATTCCACCATGACTACGACTTCACCCCCCAAGCGCATTGATTTCAATACGCCTGAGCTGCAACGCAAGCGCCGAATCCGCGCGCTGAAGGATCGCCTGACCCGTTGGTATGTGTTCATTGGCGGCCTCGCCGTCCTCGGGGCGATCACCCTGATCTTCTTCTTTCTCGGTTATGTGGTCCTGCCCCTGTTCCAGGGCGCCTCGCTGACCGCCGAGAAAAGCATTACCCCCGCCTGGATCCAGGACGCCGGCAAACCCCTGATGATCTCCCTGGAAGAGCAGAACCAGGTCGGCATGCGGGTTTCCGACAAAGGCCAGGTGCTGTTCTTCAATGTCCAGGACGCCAGCGAACTGTCGCGGGTCGACCTGCCGATTCCGGCCGGCACCACGGTCACCTCTATCAGTAAGGACCAGCCGGGTATCCCGCTGGTGATTGTCGGCTTGTCCAATGGCCAGGCGCTGGTGTTCCGTCATACCTATAAAGTGACCTACCCGGACGGCAAGAAAACCATTTCACCCGCGGTCGAGTACCCCTATGGCGAGGCACCGATCATTCTTGATGACCAGGGCCGTGCCCTTGAGCATGTGAACCTGAACGCCGCCGACACCACGTTGGTCGTGGCCGGCTCCACCGGTGCGCAACTGCACGTGCTGGCGCTGACCAAAGAAGAAAACATGATGACCGGCGAGGTCACCAGCGAGCAGAAGAGCATCGAGCTGCCGCAGATGACCGAGCCGGTGAAGGCGATCTATATCGATCCGCGCCAGCAGTGGCTGTATGTGATCAACGGGCGCGCCCAGGCCGATGTGTTCAGCCTGCGCGACAAGAGCCTGAACGGTCGTTACAAACTGCTGGAAAGCGCCAATGCCGAAGTGACCGCCAGTACCCAACTGGTGGGCGGTATCTCGCTGATCATTGGTGACTCCACCGGCGGCCTGGCCCAGTGGTTCATGGCCCGCGATCCGGATGGTGAACTGCGCCTGAAAAATATCCGCGGTTTCCAGATGGGCACCGCGCCGATCGTCGAAATCACCGCCGAAGAGCGTCGCAAGGGCTTTGTCGCCATGGACGCCTCCGGCAAGCTCGGCATTTTCCACAGCACCGCGCACCGGACCCTGCTGGTCAACCAGGTGGTCGACGGCCAGGGCCTGTTCGGTCTGTCGCCGCGGGCCAACCGGGTGATCGTCGAGCAAGGTGGCAAGATCCAGCCTTTGGTCCTCAATAACCCGCACCCGGAAGTCTCCTGGAGCGCGCTGTGGAGCAAGGTCTGGTACGAGAACTACGACGAACCCAAGTACGTCTGGCAATCGACCGCCGCCAACACCGACTTCGAACCCAAGCTGAGCCTGTCGCCGCTGACCTTCGGTACCCTGAAGGCCGCGTTCTACGCCATGCTCCTGGCCGCACCGCTGGCCGTCGCCGCTGCGATCTACACCGCCTACTTCATGGCCCCGGGCATGCGCCGCAAGGTCAAGCCGGTGATCGAATTGATGGAAGCGATGCCGACGGTGATCCTCGGCTTCTTCGCCGGCCTGTTCCTGGCACCTTATGTAGAAGGGCATCTGCCGGGGATCTTCAGCCTGCTGATGCTCCTGCCGATCGGCATCCTGGTGGCCGGCTTCGCCTGGAGCCGCCTGCCCGATTCGCTGCGCCTGCGGGTGCCGGACGGCTGGGAAAGCGCGATCCTGATTCCGGTGATCCTGTTCGTCGGCTGGCTCTCGCTGTTTATGAGCCCGCACCTGGAGAACTGGTTCTTCGGCGGCGACATGCGCATGTGGATCTCCCACGACCTGGGCATCACCTACGACCAGCGCAACGCCCTGGTGGTCGGCCTGGCCATGGGCTTCGCGGTGATCCCGAACATCTACTCCATCGCCGAAGACGCCGTGTTCAGCGTGCCGCGCGGCCTGACCCTGGGCTCGCTGGCCCTGGGCGCCACGCCGTGGCAGACCATGACGCGGGTGGTGATCCTCACCGCCAGCCCGGGGATCTTCTCGGCGCTGATGATCGGCATGGGCCGCGCCGTCGGCGAGACCATGATCGTGCTGATGGCCACCGGCAACACCCCGGTCATGGAGATGAACCTGTTCGAGGGCCTGCGCACCCTGGCGGCCAACGTCGCGGTGGAGATGCCGGAGTCGGAAGTCGGCGGTAGCCACTACCGCGTGCTGTTCCTCTCGGCGCTGGTGCTGCTGCTGTTCACGTTCATCATGAACACCCTCGCGGAACTGATTCGTCAGCGTCTGCGCAAGAAATACTCGTCGCTTTAAGAAAGGTAGAAGTCTGTGAAACAGAACTCCCTGAACAGCTGGTTCAAGAGCGGCGCCCCCGGCGTCTGGATCAGCGGTGGTGCGGTATCCATCGCGGTCATCATGACCATCGGCCTGCTGGCCGTGATCGCTGTGCGCGGCCTGGGCCACTTCTGGCCGGCCGACCTGGTGCATGCCCAGTACAACGTGCCGGGCCAGGCCAACCAGCTCGTGGTCGGCGAAGTGGTACAGAAGGAAGAGGTGCCGCGCGCGCGCCTGAAAACGGCCGGCTTGCCGGTACCGGACGAAGGCCCCGAGTTCATGACCCGGGAGCTGATCAAGGTCGGTAACCGCGACCTGAACGGCAACGACTTCACCTGGATCGTCGGCGAGTGGTTGCAGGACCAGACCTACCCGGCCGAACTGATGACCATCGAGCGTCGTGAGTGGGGCAATTTCTACGGCACCCTGGTCAACGTCAAGGAGAACGGCAAGGTGATCGCCGAAGGCGAAGCCGCCTGGCCCGAGTTGCAGGCCCGTGTCCAGCGCGTGAACGGGTTGGCGGCGCAGATCAAGACACTCGAGAAGAGCGACATCGGCGCCATCAACGCCGGCCTCGAGCGGATTCGTCTGCACGGCCGCAAGCTGGAACTGGAAGGCCGGCTCGATGCCACCGCGCAAGCCGACATGGCGACCGAACGTGCCGAACTGAATGCCCGTTACCAGGACATCGAAGCGCACCTGAGCGATCTGCACACCCAGTTCAACCGCGACAGCCTGACGGCCCGCGATGCCAACGGCAAGGAACTGGAAATCAGCATCGGCAAAGTGGTCCACGCCTATCAGCCGAACGCCATGGGCAAGCTGACCAAGCTGGGCTTCTACTTCAGCAAGGTCTGGGAGTTCCTCAGCGACGATCCGCGTGAAGCCAACACCGAAGGCGGGATCTTCCCGGCGATCTTCGGCACCGTGATGATGACCCTGATCATGGCGATGATCGTGACCCCGTTCGGCGTGCTGGCGGCGGTCTACCTGCGTGAATACGCCAAGCAGAACGCGCTGACCCGGATCATCCGCATCGCGGTGAACAACCTGGCCGGTGTCCCGGCGATCGTCTACGGCGTGTTCGGCCTGGGCTTCTTCGTCTACGTGCTGGGCGGCTCGCTGGACCGGCTGTTCTTCCCCGAAGCCCTGCCGGCACCGACCTTCGGTACCCCGGGCCTGCTCTGGGCCTCCCTGACCCTGGCGCTGCTGGCGGTGCCGGTGGTGATCGTGGCGACCGAGGAAGGCCTGGCGCGGATTCCCCGCACCGTGCGCGAAGGTTCGCTGGCCCTGGGAGCGACCAAGGCCGAGACCTTGTGGAAGATCGTCCTGCCGATGGCCAGTCCGGCCATGATGACCGGGATGATCCTCGCCGTGGCCCGCGCTGCCGGCGAAGTGGCCCCGCTGATGCTGGTGGGGGTGGTGAAACTGGCGCCGTCGCTGCCGGTGGACGGCAACTACCCGTACCTGCACCTGGACCAGAAGATCATGCATCTGGGCTTCCACATCTACGACGTCGGCTTCCAGAGCCCGAACGTCGAGGCCGCTCGTCCGTTGGTCTACGCTACGGCGTTGTTGCTGGTGCTGGTGATCGCCACCTTGAACCTGTCGGCCGTATGGATTCGCAACCACCTGCGCGAGAAGTACAAGGCGCTGGATAGCTGATTGCCGTCCCTGTAGGAGCGTGGCTTGCCCGCGAAGGGGGCCTCAAGACCGCCAAAAGCTTCGCGGGCAAGCCACGCTCCTACAGAACGGCGTTACCGTTGACCCAGGCGTTGTGTCGACGGCTCATTGAACCGAATTTGTTAGCGCAGGGAGTTACCCCATGCAGCATGAACCCCAAACCCACGGCATCAACATGTCCGCCCTGGGCCGTAGCAAGCAGAGCCTGGACCTGGCGAGCGAAACCGTTGCCATCGAAGTCCCGAAACTGAGCCTGTACTACGGCGAGAAGCAGGCGTTGTACGACGTCAGCATGAATATCCCCAAGCAGCGCGTGACCGCCTTTATCGGCCCGTCCGGTTGCGGCAAGTCGACGCTGCTGCGCACCTTCAACCGCATGAACGACCTGGTGGACGGTTGCCGCGTAGAGGGTGAAATCAACCTCTACGGCAACAACATCTACCGCAAGGGCGAGGACGTCGCCGAGCTGCGCCGCAAGGTCGGCATGGTGTTCCAGAAACCCAACCCATTCCCCAAGACCATCTACGAAAACGTGGTCTACGGCTTGCGTATCCAAGGCATCAACAAGAAGCGTATTCTCGATGAGGCCGTGGAATGGGCCCTCAAGGGCGCGGCGCTGTGGGAAGAGGTCAAGGATCGTCTGCACGACTCGGCCCTGGGCCTGTCCGGCGGTCAGCAACAGCGTCTGGTGATTGCCCGGACCATCGCGGTCGAACCGGAAGTGTTGCTGCTCGACGAACCGTGCTCGGCACTCGATCCGATCTCGACCCTCAAGGTCGAAGAGCTGATCTACGAGTTGAAATCTAAATTCACTATTGTGATCGTCACCCACAACATGCAGCAGGCCGCTCGGGTTTCCGACTACACCGCGTTCATGTACATGGGCAAGCTGGTGGAGTTCGGTGACACCGACACCCTGTTCACCAACCCGGCGAAGAAACAGACAGAAGACTACATCACCGGTCGTTATGGCTAGGTGAGGAAGCTGCAAGTCGTCAGCGACAAGCGGCAAGCACGGGCAGCCTGAGCATATTCATAATTCGGCTTGAAGCTTACAGCTTGAAGCTTGCAGCTTTCGCGGAGCGACACATGATTGATAAAGACGGTCTTACCCATCACATTTCCGCGCAGTTCAACGCGGAACTGGAAGAAGTACGCAGCCACCTCCTGGCCATGGGCGGTCTGGTCGAGAAACAGGTCAACGACGCGGTCACCGCGTTGATCGAAGCCGATTCGGGCCTGGCCCAGCAAGTGCGCGAAATCGACGACCAGATCAACCAGATGGAACGCAATATCGACGAGGAATGCCTGCGCATTCTCGCCCGTCGCCAGCCGGCGGCCTCTGACCTGCGCCTGATCATCAGCATCTCCAAGTCGGTAATCGACCTGGAGCGCATCGGTGACGAAGCGACCAAGATCGCCCGTCGCGCCATCCAGCTGTGCGAGGAGGGCGAGGCGCCGCGTGGTTATGTCGAAGTGCGTCATATCGGCGACCAGGTGCGCAACATGGTCCGTGACTCGCTGGACGCCTTTGCCCGCTTCGACGCCGAGCTGGCGTTGTCGGTGGCGCAATACGACAAGATCATCGATCGCGAGTACAAGACCGCCCTGCGCGAGCTTGCGACCTACATGATGGAAGATCCGCGCTCGATCAGCCGGGTACTGAGCATCATCTGGGTACTGCGGTCCCTGGAGCGCATCGGCGATCATGCACGGAACATCTCCGAACTGGTGATCTACCTGGTGCGTGGCACCGATGTCCGGCACATGGGCCTCAAGCGCATGCGCCAGGAAGTTGAGGGCACCTTGTCCGAAACTGCTAATGTTCCCGGCGAAGCTGACGATAAGTAAGATTGCCTGAGAAAAACGCCCGGCCTAAGGTCGGGCGTTTTTGTTTGTGGCGTACGAATTTTTACGAGCACCCGCGAACGAAAAGTCCCGGTGTGACCAATCGCTGTTGGCAAATAGCCATTAGTCAGTATGCTAGCCGGGATTTTCAGAGGAATGGTCAATGAGTAAAGTCAGTGTTTTGGTGGTGGATGACGCGTCGTTCATCCGCGATCTGGTGAAGAAATGCCTGCGCAACTACTTCCCGGGCATCCGGATCGAAGACGCTGTCAACGGGCGCAAGGCCCAGGCGGTACTGGCTCGCGAAGCGTTCGACCTGGTGTTGTGCGACTGGGAAATGCCGGAAATGTCCGGTCTGGAGTTGCTGACCTGGTGCCGCCAGCAGGACAACCTCAAGACGATGCCGTTTGTCATGGTGACCAGCCGTGGCGACAAGGAAAACGTGGTTCAGGCGATCCAGGCCGGTGTTTCCGGTTATGTGAGCAAGCCGTTTACCAATGAACAGCTGCTGACCAAGGTCAAGCAGGCGTTGCACAAGGTCGGCAAGCTCGACGCCTTGATGAACAGCGCGCCGACCAAGGCCAACTCGGCTTTTGCCAATGACTCCCTGAGTGCCCTGACCGGCGGTCGTGCCGAAGTGGTCAGCCCGGCGGCGGCGCAAGCCCCTGCGGCGGCCCCGTCCAAAGGCCTGCTCAACAGCCCGCCGGTGCGTCCGGCCACTGCGGCATCGCCAGCGGGCGCCGCCGCAGCCTCGGGCGGTCGTGGCCAGGGCCAGTTGCGTCTGTCCAGTGGCACCCAGCAGTGCGTGATCAAGGCACTGAGCATCAAGGAAGCCTTGTTGGTGGTACGGCGTACCGAGATCCTCCCGCAGGTGCTGGAAAACGCCGTGCTGGACCTGGAGCAGGGCGATAACGCCGAGATCGCCCGTTTGAACGGCTATCTGCATGCCATCGTCGCCCATGAGCCGAAGCCGGACAGCGAATGGCTGCAACTGACCTTCCGTTTTGTCGACCAGGACGCCCAGAAGCTGGACTACATCTCCCGCCTGATCGCCCGTGGTACCGCCCTGAAGCACTTCGTTCCCGGCGCGTAAGCCCCGCGGACCGGCTTCTTCTCGCGAGCAAAGGTTCGTCCCCACATCGTTCAGACGCTGTCTGTGGTGGCGGGCCTGCTCCGGGTCTCTCCTTCGGCACAATCCCCGCCTTCCATCCCCGTACCGGCTTTCGCGCGCATGCACCACTCGTCGCAACTGTCATTTCTGACAGGTTACGTCTTCAGGCACTTTCCCTAGATTCGATGCAGTCAACTGCCTTTTGCAGTTGCCTTGCGAAACAGGAGATAGGTGATGACCAAGTTTCTCAGCTTGAAGGAAAGAGACCGAGTCGCCGATAAATTGCGCGTGAAGCTGGAGCCGTTGCGGGCCGCTACGATCGATCAAGCCGTGGATGGAAAGATCTCATTTGCGGATCTGGAGAAGGGACTGACCATTCGTATTCCCTTTGTCGAGGGGATGAGTGTGGGGGGGCGCTACCACGTGTTCCTTACGTCGTGGGATGGTGATGGCGTCTTTGGTGTCGGTGGAATGATCCCGTTGGAAAACCAGGACACAATAGTGCCCGTGCCGCCTGATCGGGCGCTGGCCTTTCGAGGACAGCAGGTCGCGTTGTATTACTTCTATTTGGAATACCCGCCTGAAGAGTGGAAATCGCCGACCGTAGTGCTGTCAGTGGAGGGGCTGATATACAAACCGGTGGTGGAAGAAGCGGTTGATGGTGTCATCCCGTTGTCAGCGCTTTCGCAAGGGGTAAACCTACGAATCAGAGCTTCGTCGTCAATGACCCAGGGCGCCCTGGTTTCTATCTATTGGTGGGGTTCCAACGCGGATGCCTGTTTCGTCAAACACCTCGTTATCGGGACGGAGCCGGCTGAGGACCTTGTCGTGGCCGTCGAACCTGGCTATCTGACGCCGATCAAGTACGGAAACGTCAAGGTTATCTACACCGTGCTATCAGCAGAGGGGACTCGGACATCTCCCCTTCTTGAGCTTGGAGTCGCGGGTGATTTGGCTGTGCCCGAGGCGGTCTATGGAGTTGGACAAGACATCCGCACCGGGGTTGACCTTGAGCTTATCCAGGAGGACGGTGGAATTCCGATGCGGCTCAAGACCCAAGGGATGGTTGCGGGCGATGTGGCGATACTGATTTTTGTCGGTGGCCTCCTCGGCAGCGAATTTGTGTTTCGCCATACGGTGAAGGCATCGGACATCACCGCTGGTCATATAGCGTATGGAGTACCGGCTTCGTTTCTATCATTAGGGTGGGCTGTCAAGGTCTGGAGTTTGGTTGACCGCCTGGTGGGCGGAGCTATCGGTTCTCCCGAGCTTCTCCTGAGTCTGCATTTGGATACGGATTAAAACGAGCGCCCGATAAAGTGCCGTGGTGCAGGTTCTACGATAGGGCGGCGAGGCGGGTGGCGCCCGGCAGTGCGCCCTCCGTCCTTGCCGCCTTCGGAAGCCTTTCGTCCGAATCCTTCCGTTCAGGTTGTTTTATATCTGTTTCGATATAAGCTGTTTAAGAGTCATGTGGGTGGTCGCCTTTGCGCCAAGCTTTGAAACAACCTCGCACCACGGATATCCCGTTCATTGATTAGGCTTTTTCTGCCGTCGACGGGAAAAGCCTATATCTAGGCACAAGGAGATAGGAGCAACGCTATGACCAACGCCATCAAGACTGAACGTTTCGCCTCTGTCTGGGATGCCCTTGAGGACACTCCTCGGGAGGCCGCCAACATGCGCCTGCGCTCCAAGCTGATGATGGAGCTGATCAGCCGGGTCAACGCCTGGGAGCTGTCGCAAAAGGACGCAGCCAAGCGCCTGGGGATCACCCAGCCGAGGTTGAATGACCTGCTGAACGGCAAGATCGACAAGTTCTCCCTGGATGCGCTGGTGAACCTG
Organism: Pseudomonas sp. MWU12-2345; assembly: GCF_023242385.1. Lineage (NCBI taxonomy): Bacteria > Pseudomonadati > Pseudomonadota > Gammaproteobacteria > Pseudomonadales > Pseudomonadaceae > Pseudomonas > Pseudomonas sp. MWU12-2345. Next base: position 36,355 of record NZ_JALLJA010000024.1, read on the forward strand.
TCCGAGCCGGCTCAATTGAACGTCGACCTGTGTTTTGGCCCCAGGGCCATCCAGCTGGCGTGATTCACACAAATGCCCTGGCCACCTGCTAGTCTGGTCGCCATGTTTTATTCGGCGACTCTCGCTTATGCTCCTGCGCCTGCTGCTTTCCTGTGGTCTGTTGATGGCCGCCACCTCGGCTGCGGCCATGACCATCTACAAGTACACCGATGCCAATGGGGTGGTCTCCTACAGTGACCGCCCGGCGCCGGGTGCCCAGGTATTCGTGTTTCGTGATCGGATGGTCGAGCACCTGGAGCGTCAGGTACGTCTGGATATCCGCAAGCAGAAGGGCGGTGATGAGGTCTACGTGCGCAACGACCTCTATGCCCCGGTGGAGATCGAGCTGGGTTTCGGTGCCCTGAAGAACGTCAGCGGTGCGCCGCAGTCGATCCGCAAGGTCCTGCCGGCCCGCAGCAACCAGCGCCTGGCGCTGCTCACGGCGATTCAGGCCGGCGAGCCGATGCGCTACGTCCCCAGGTTCCAATACTTCCTGGGCGACCCTTCCGGGCAGGCCCAGGGCTACCGTTACCCCTTTCCCTGGCGCGGCGGGCCGTTTCGCCTGACCCAGGGGCCGAATGGGCAGTACAGCCACTTCGGCGCCAAGAGCCGTTACGCGATGGACATCGCCATGCCGGTAGGCACGCCGATCATCGCGGCGCGGGGCGGGGTGGTGATCAAGACCGAGAACGACCAGAGCGGCGGCGGCAAGAACCCTTCGGGCAACTTCGTGCGGGTGCTGCACGACGACGGCACCATGGGCGTGTACCTGCACCTCAAGCAAGGCTCGGTGAGCGTGCGCGAAGGCCAGCGGGTGGAAGTGGGCAGCCCGCTGGCGCTGTCGGGCAACACCGGCAACAGCACCGGGCCGCACCTGCACTTCGTGGTGCAGCGCAATACCGGGATGGGGCTGGTGTCGATTCCCTATCAGTTCAGCCAGCCGCTGGAGGCGTTGCCGAATTTTGCCTTGAGAGGGAAATAACCCCCATCAGTCGAGCTTGAGGACCTTGGCCAGGATGATCTTCGGTCCTTTCATCTTCTTGATGATGATGCGCAGGCCTTCGACTTCCAGCACTTCTTCCTCTTCCGGCACCCGCTTCAGGGAGTCATAGACCAGCCCGGCGAGGGTTTCCGCCTCGATATGGTCCAGGTCGATGCCCAGCAGGCGTTCGACCTTGAACAACGGCGTATCGCCACGCACCAGCAACTTGCCCGGCTGATAGGCGAGGATGCCGCGCTCGGTCTTGCGGTGTTCGTCCTGGATATCGCCCACCAGCACTTCGAGCACGTCTTCCATGGTCAGGTAGCCGATCACCTTGCCGTCGGCTTCTTCCACCAGGGCGAAGTGCGAGCCGCCCTGGCGGAACTGCTCCAGCAGGCGCGACAGCGGCATATGCCGCGATACCCGCTCCAGCGGCCGGGTCAGCTCGGCAAGGTTGAACGACTCGGGAATATGGTCCAGGGCCGCCAGTTCCAGCAGCAGGTCCTTGATGTGCAGCAGGCCGACGAACACGTTGCGCTCGGCGTCGTACACCGGATAACGGCTGAACTTGTGGCGACGGAACAGCGCGAGGATTTCCTTGAGCGGCGCATTGCAGTCCAGGGTCACCAGGTCTTCACGGGAGTTGGCCCAGTCGACCACCTCCAGTTCACCCATTTCCACCGCCGACGCCAGCACGCGCATGCCCTGGTCGCTGGGGTCCTGGCCACGGCTGGAGTGCAGGATCAGCTTGAGTTCTTCACGGCTGTAATGGTGTTCGTGATGGGGGCCGGGCTCGCCTTGGCCAGCGATCCGCAGGATGGCGTTGGCGCTGGCGTTGAGCAGGTAGATGGCCGGGTACATCGCCCAGTAGAACAGGTACAGCGGCACCGCCGTCCACAGCGACAGCAGCTCGGGTTTGCGAATCGCCCAGGATTTGGGCGCCAGCTCACCGACTACGATGTGCAGGTAGGAAATGATGAAAAAGGCGGTAAAGAACGACACGCCCTTGATCACCTCGGCGGAGTCCACCCCGACGGCGCTGAGCAGCGGTTGCATCAAGTGGGCGAAGGCCGGCTCGCCGACCCAGCCCAGGCCCAGGGAAGCCAGGGTGATACCCAGTTGGCAGGCGGACAGATAGGCGTCCAGCTGACTGTGCACGGTGCGCAGGATCTGCCCGCGCCAGCCGTTCTTGTGGGCAATGGCCTCGACCCGGGTCGAGCGCAGCTTGACCATGGCGAATTCCGCCGCAACGAAGAAACCGTTGAGCAATACCAGGATCAGAGCGAAAAGAATCATGCCGAAGTCGGCGAAGAGCGAAGCGAGGGTCAAGCTACTAGGGGAAGGGTCCATGATGGGGTTTTACGGGTTCCGTATTTCAATTTGAAGTAGGTGGGCTGAGGCCTGAAAGGCAGGCACAAGTCAACCAATGTAGCGGCAGATGCGCCCGTTGCCTAGTGGCCAGGCCCGGCCGGTGTCCCGGCAAGGCCTCAGGCGGGCAGGTTGTGGGTGCTGTTGCGCGTCACCTGGACCGGGGCGAAATGGCAGGTGAAGGTGCTGCCATGGCCCAATACGCTGCTGATTTCCAGGCGGGCGCGGTGACGCAGCAACACGTGTTTGACGATCGCCAGGCCCAGGCCGGTGCCGCCGGTGTTGGAGTTGCGGCTGGAGTCGACCCGGTAGAAGCGTTCGGTCAGGCGTGGCAGGTGTTTGTTGTCGATACCGATGCCCGAGTCCTGCACGCTCAGGTGCGCGCCGTGTTCGTCGCCCCACCAGCGAATGCGGATATTGCCTTCGGCCGGGGTGTATTTGACGGCGTTGAACACCAGGTTGGAGAACGCGCTGCGCAGTTCCGCCTCGCTGCCCTTGAGGCGGATGGCGCCGTCGGCTTCCAGGGTGATGGTCTGGTTGCGTTGCCCGGACAGGGCCTGGGCATCGTTCTTGATCGACTGCAACAGCGTGTCGATGCGCACCGGCTGGTTGTCCGACGGGTAGTCGGTGGCTTCCAGCTTGGCCAGCAACAGCAGGTCGTTGAGCAGGGTCTGCATGCGGCTGCCTTGCTGCTGCATCTGCTGCAGGGCGCGAACCCAGCGTGGGTTCACCTCCTGGACATTGTCGAGCAGGGTTTCCAGGTAGCCGGAGATCACCGTCAGTGGCGTGCGCAGCTCATGGGAGACGTTGGCGACGAAGTCCTTGCGCATCTGTTCCAGCTGATGGATGCGGGTCACGTCGCGCACCAGCATCAGGTGCTCGTTGTTGCCGTAGCGGGTGATATAGAGCTGGATACGCAGGCGGTCATTGGTCGGCGAGGGAATTTCCAGCGGCTCGGCGTAGCTTTCCTGTTCGAAGTATTCCTTGAAGCGCGGATGCCGCACCAGGTTGGTGACCGGCTGGCCGCTGTCCTGGGGCGTCTTGAGGCCCAGCAGGGTTTCCGCCGCGCGGTTCCACCATTCCAGGTTGCCGTCGCTGTCGAGCATGATCACCGCGTCCTTGAGGGCGGCGGTGGATTCCTGGACCCGGTCGATCACTGCTTGCAGGCGCCCGCGCACGCGCTGGTCGCGACGTTGCAGGTGATAGATGCTGTCGAATACGTCGCCCCACAGGCCATAGCCGTCCGGCGGTGATTCTTCGGGTTTGTGATGGCGCAGCCATTGATGCAGGCGCAGCAGTTGCTTGAGGGTCCAGCCCAGGTAAAGCCCCAGGCCCACGGCCAGGCTCCAGCCGTAATACCCGCTGGCCAGGCCTGCCACCAGGCAGCCGGTGACCAGCAACAACAAATGGCGGATCAGGGTGCCATGCCAGTTTTGATTCACTTCAACATGCGTCCTTGGAGGCGAAGCCGTTCGAGCGACAAGCTTCAACGCTGCCAGTTTGAAGCGGCTCGGTTACCGATGTATTGCGGGTTGTTTGCAGCGGTTCTCAACCCTTGGTCGAGAAACGATAGCCGGTGCCGCGCACGGTTTGTACCAGATTTTCGTAGGCATCGCCCAAGGCTTTGCGCAGACGGCGGATATGCACGTCGACGGTGCGCTCCTCGACATAGACATTGCCGCCCCAGACCTGGTCCAGCAACTGGCCACGGGTGTAGGCGCGTTCCTGGTGGGTCATGAAGAACTGCAACAGGCGGTATTCGGTAGGCCCCATTTCCGCGGGTTTGCCGTCGATGGTCACCCGGTGGCTGATGGGGTCGAGCAGCAGGCCGCCGACTTCGATGGGGGCTTCGCCGTCGGTCGGGCCGGCCCGGCGCAGCACTGCCTTGAGGCGCGCCACCAGCTCCCGTGGGGAGAATGGCTTGGTGATGTAGTCATCGGCGCCGACTTCAAGACCCTGGATCTTGTTGTCCTCTTCGCCCTTGGCGGTGAGCATGATGATCGGGATGTCACCGGTCAGCTCGTCGCGCTTGAGGCGCCGGGCCAGCTCGATGCCCGAGGTGCCGGGCAGCATCCAGTCGAGCAGGATCAGGTCGGGTTTGCGGTCGACGATGATCGCGTGGGCCTGCTGGGAGTTTTCCGCTTCCAGGCAGTCATAGCCGGCCATTTCCAACGCAACGGCGATCATCTCGCGGATGGGCGCTTCGTCGTCGACGATCAGAATGCTCCTGCCAACCATATCCCTTCACCCTCTTGTCATTTAACTGTCTTGCGCCGCATTAGATAACGAAATTATTGCAGACATGTGACAGCTTTTTTCCGCACGCCGCAATGGTCATATTCATGGGCTACGCTGGGGGTTCGAATCCTACAACCACAAAAGGAAGGTTCTTATGACTTACTCTTCGTTTTCGTTGAAAGCCCTGATGGTAACGGCGGCGTTAACGCTGCCGACCCTGGTTTTCGCGGCTGAGCCGGCCATGATGAAAAACGGCATGATGGTCGATAGCAAGGGGATGACGTTGTACACCTTTGATAAGGATGCCAACGGCAAATCCATGTGCAATGGCGATTGCGCCAAGAACTGGCCGCCGATGATGGCTCCTGCGGATGCCAAGGCTGAGGCTGGCTGGACAATGATCAAGCGCGATGACGGCACGATGCAGTGGGCGCATAACGGCAAACCGATGTACACCTACAAGATGGACGCCAAGCCTGGAGACGCCATGGGTGATGGCAAAGGCGGTATGTGGCACATGGCCAAGCACTGATTCACCGCAATACCTTGTAGGAGCAGGGCTTGCCCGCGAAGAGGCCCTTGAGACCGCTAAAAGCTTCGCTGGCAAGCCAGGCTCCTACAGGTTCCGTTGTGTCCTCTGGAACGGGTGCCTGGCTGGCGAGCGGGGTTGCTCAGCGCGCCGCGTAATCCAGCACCACACCCAGGAAAATCGCCAACCCCGCCCAGTGGTTGTGCAGGAACATCTTGAAGCAGAGCTGCGGGTCCTTGCCTCGGGTGACCCAGAATTCCCAGACAAAACACAGCGCCGCAGCCAAAAGCCCGATATGGAACCAACCCCCCAGCTCGAACCGCGCCCCGGCCAGCAGCAGACAGCCGAGCATCAGGCCCTGCAAGGTCAGGATGATCACCCGATCGGCCTCGCCGAACAGAATGGCAGTGGATTTCACGCCGATCTTCAGGTCGTCCTCACGGTCGGTCATGGCGTAATAAGTGTCGAATGCCACCGTCCACAGCACATTGGCGATATACAGCAACCAGGCCGTGGCGGGCAGGCTGCCGGTCTCGGCGGTGAAGGCCATCAGGATGCCCCAGGAATACGCCGCCCCCAGCACCACTTGCGGGTAATAGGTGTAGCGTTTCATGAACGGGTAGCAGGCCGCTACCGCCAGGGCACCGAAGGACAACCACACCGTGGTCGCATTGGTGCACAGCACCAGCAGGAAACTGATTCCCATCAGCAGGGCGAACACCGCCAGGGCTTCCTTGCCGCTGATCCGCCCTGCCGCGATGGGCCGCTGCTCGGTGCGTTTGACGTGGCCGTCGACCTTGCGGTCGGCGAAGTCATTGATGGCGCAGCCGCCGGCGCGGGTCAGGATCACGCCGAGGGTGAAGATCAGCAGGTTGCCCAGCGACGGTACACCCTTGGCCGCGATCCACAGGGCGCTGAGGGTCGGCCACAGCAGCAGGTAAATGCCGATGGGCTTGTCCATGCGGGTCAGCTGGAGAAAGTCCCAGGCCCGTGGGTGCAGGCGGTTCATGGATTTGAGCAGGTTCAGGTACATCAGCAGTTCTCCCCACAGGTACTGACGGCGTGCCACAGGCTCGGCAGGAAAATCTCCGCCACCAGCAGGCTCAGCGGCCCGCGATTGAAACGTGAGCGGCGGCCCCAGAGATGATCGGCGCGATGCTCCGGCGGCAGCCAGGGCGCCGGGTAATAGCAGACTTCGATGGCCTGGCGCTCGAACGCCTGGTCGCAGAACAGCAGTTCACCCAGTGAACGGCTACCCAGCTCGTCCATATTCAGGCCACCTTCGCGCAAGGCACTCTGCGCCGCGACGCTGCGGGCGAACACCCAGGGCTGGCCGTGACCGCGCAAATACACCTCGCGCACCCAACCCAGGCTTTCACCCGGCAACTCCAGCGCGGCGCACTCGTCGTCGCGCAGCGGTTGCCAGCCTTCGAACAGTGGCGTGACACTGAAAGCGTTATCGGAAAGTGCTGTAAGACGACGAGTAAGAGACCCTTCGTCAAATAACCAGTCGAGGGTTGGTGCGTCTGGCGGGGTGGTCAGCCGGCTCTGGGTGAGCCAGGCGGGAGACGCTGGAACGGGGGCTTTGTGCGGCACGATGGGCAGTTGATTGGCAGCCAGTGAGGCGCCGAGCTTATCACAGGCGGTTCGGCCGTTTAGAGCACCCGGCTGATCAAGGCTGTCGATCGTGCTTGCATCGGCGGCCTTCGATCAGTACAAAACGCCCTGAGCCGGACGGCAACGCTGTGCCTATCGACTGTCCGTGCCGTTAAAAGCCTGGGAACCGAGGAAGTAACGAGATGAAGAAGTGGCAATGTGTGGTTTGCGGGCTGATCTATAACGAAGCCGACGGTTGGCCGGATGATGGCATCCTCCCCGGGACCCGCTGGGAAGATGTCCCCGCTGACTGGCTGTGTCCGGACTGCGGCGTCGGCAAGACGGATTTCGAAATGATCGAAATCGCCTGATCGATCAATTTTTAAACAGATGTCTATGGACTTGGAGAAAGGAATGAGCGCACCTGTCGTGATCGTCGGTACCGGGCTGGCCGGTTACAACCTGGCCCGGGAGTTTCGCAAGCTCGACAGCGAAACCCCGCTGCTGCTGATCACCGCCGACGACGGGCGTTCCTACTCCAAGCCCATGCTCTCCACCGGCTTCGGCAAGAACAAGGACGCCGATGGCCTGAGCATGGCCGAGCCCGGGGCCATGGCCGAACAACTCAAGGCCGAGATCCGCACCCACACCCGCATCAGCGGCATCGACCCGGGCCACAAACGCCTGTGGATCGGCGAGGAAGCGGTGAACTACCGTGACCTGATCCTGGCCTGGGGCGCGGAAACCGTGCGGGTGCCGGTGGAAGGCGATGCCCCCGAGGCGATCTTCCCGATCAACGACCTGGAAGACTACGCGCGTTTCCGTGCGGCGGCGGCGGGCAAGCAGCGTGTGCTGCTGCTGGGCGCCGGGTTGATCGGCTGTGAGTTCGCCAATGACCTGATCCTTGGCGGTTACCAGGTGGAACTGGTCGCGCCGTGCGAACAGGTCATGCCGACGTTGCTGCACCCGGCGGCGGCCGCCGCTGTGCAGGCGGGCCTGGAAAGCCTTGGTGCGCGTTTTCACCTGGGCCCGGTGCTGACCCGCCTGCAACGCAGCGGCGATCACCTGGAGGCGCATCTGTCGGACGGCGCCACCGTGGCCTGCGACGTGGTGGTCTCGGCCATCGGCCTGCGTCCGCGCATCGACCTGGCCGCCGCCGCCGGCTTGCAGGTCAATCGCGGGGTGGTGGTTGATCGCCACCTGAAAACCTCCCACGCCAATATCTACGCCCTGGGCGATTGCGCCGAGGTCGATGGCTTGAACCTGCTGTATGTCATGCCGCTGATGAGCTGCGCCCGGGCGCTGGCCCAGACCCTGGCCGGCAATGCCACCGCGGTGAGCTACGGCGCCATGCCGATCACCGTGAAGACGCCGGTGTGCCCGCTGGTGGTGTCGCCGCCGCCCCGTGGCAGCGAAGGCGTGTGGACGGTCGAAGGGCAGGGCGCCGACATCAAGGCCCTGTGCCGCGACACCGGCGGTCGGCTGCTGGGTTATGCCCTGACCGGTGGCGCGGTGATGGAAAAACTGGCCCTGAACAAGGAACTTCCGCCGTTGCTGGCGTAAATACCGGTCCTTCTGTCGTAAACACCCGCTTCTTGCCCCTACAAAGGTCGTAACGAGACTGGCGCGGGACCTTGCCTCGTGCCATCCTCACTCCCGTCTGCCGCAGAGTAGAGCCTGCGGCGCCTTGGGCGCTGTTCCGGAAGAACAGCACGGACATAACAACAAAAAACCGTCAAAGAGGCTTCATTATGCGTAAACCAGAACTCGCCGCTGCAATTGCTGAAAAAGCGGACCTCACGAAAGAACAGGCCAGCCGCGTGCTCAACGCCGTCCTCGAAGAAATCACCGGCGCGCTGCACCGCAAAGACAGCGTCACCCTGGTAGGTTTCGGCACCTTTCTGCAGCGCCATCGCGGTGCCCGTACCGGCAAGAACCCGCAAACCGGCGAGCCGGTGAAGATCAAGGCCAGCAATACCGTCGCATTCAAACCGGGCAAGTCGCTCAAAGATAGCGTCAACCCGTAAGCGTCAGGTACCACTCCCGGAGCAACGGGAGGGCTGTAGGAAAAATGGGCACGCCGATCGGATCGGGTGCCCATTTTTCATTCTGGCGGTGCTGTCGCAAGGCCCCCACTGTTCAGTGTCGAATCAACAATCTGCAGACGACCGGATAGCCATGTGGGAGCGGAGCTTGCCCGCGAAGAGGCCGGTGAGAACGCTAAAAGCTTCGCGGGCAAGCTCCGCTCCCACTTCAGGTACGTGTTCCGCCATCAGAATATCGTCGTGCCCAGCCTTTGTGTGCTGGCTTGTCGGGATGCCGCATTACGGCGATGGCGGTTTCAGGGTTTCGGCAGGGCTGCCAGGCAAGCGGCGGCCGCATCGACCACCCCTTCCAACTGACTCTCCTCGGTGTAGGAGAAGTTGCCGTATTGGGCCATGGCCCGGCAGGTCGAGAGCTGTTCCAGGGCTTCGCGAACATCGCCGGCGGCTCTGAGTTCAGCCGTCTTGTCGATGAAAAACTGAGCGGACTCGTTGCGGCTTTTCTGCAATTGCGCGATCAGCGTGCCTAGGGCGGTGGACAACTGTCGTACCTGGTCGTCGAGGTCATCCTCCTCGTAGAGGGCGACCATCATGGGCGTTTCTGGCGCATGAGCAGTTTTTCGAAGTGAGTAATGAGATCGGTCCATTGTGGATAGGTCATGCCGTCGATGAAAAAGTCTCCCAGCCATTTGGGATGACAACGCATTGTCAGGTTCTTGATCGCTTCGTTGCGCTGACTGTCGTTGCTAGCCGGGTCCAGCACGATGTCTACCAGTGCCTGGATCTCATCGGCTTCGTCTTCATAGCCCGAGCGTCTCAGCAGGTCGCAGAGGGTGTCGTTGCATTCTTTGAGGTTCATAGTCGTTCCGTTGCTCCTGAATATCGTCCGCCGGCCGTAACGACTTGCCATCCGCCGCCGACCTTGTCCGCGCCCCATTGTGGTTGGGGAGCCACTCGGCCTTCCAGCAGGACCTGGTCGCGGGTCAGGGCGACCTGGCCTTCGTGTACCGCGCTGTTGCTGTTGGGCAGCGCCAGGTTCGCGCGTCTGTCCGCTGCGGTCGCGCCCGCCGAGCCACGGGTGACGTAGATTTGCGAAGCAGTGCCGGGTTTGTGCTCGGTGATGGTGAACACATCACCTTTCTTTCCTCGAGTGGCGTAGATCTGCCCCTGGAAGCTATCGACGGTTTCACGCTGGATTTTTTGGTTCAGCCCCCGGCTTTTCAGCAGCTTGCGCGCGGAGTTACGGGTAATCGGCACTTTGCCCGAAGGACCACAGCTTAGTCCAAGGGGGTCGACCCAGGTCAGAGGGTTCGGCGCATAGGCATACAGGTTGAGGCCGCCGGCCAGGCCGATCGGGTCGGGTGTGGTAAAGCGCCCGATATCCGGGTCGTAGAAGCGGAAGGTGTTGTAGTGCAAGCCGGTTTCGCGGTCCAGGTACTGCCCCTGGAAGCGCAGGTTCTGCTCCTCCAGGTAATGGGGCTCGCGTGTTTCGCTGACGGTATTGCCCCAGATCCGGTAGCGCGCCCGCCAGACCACATGGCCGTCGCTTTCCGTCAGTTGTTCGGGCAAGCCGCTCTGGTCGTTGTGGTAATAGCGGACTTTCTGCAAGGCGCCGCTGCCGTCGACCCGGGCCAGCGGCTCGTGGCCATCGTCCGCGTAGAGGTAGAGGCTGCTCAGGCCGTGTCGGTGTTCCTGCAGCAGGCGCAGACCGTCCCAGGTGAAGCGCGTCTCGCCCAGGGGGTAACCGTGGCTGTCGTGCTCGCTCTTGGCGATACGCCGGCCCAGCGGATCGTAGCTCATGCGCACCACGGTTTCCCGCGCACCGTCCTGGTTGCGCACCTCGATCAGACGGTGCTCGGCATCGTAGGCGAAGCGCTGGACCCGATGGCTGCCGCTACGCTTCTCGATCATCCGGCCGAAGGCGTCGTAGCGATAGCGCTTGTCCTGGTAGGTCAGCAGCTTGTTGTGCAGCACCCGGCCGCCTGTGGGGCCGTCCAGCAGATTGGCGGCGGCGTCGTAGGCGAAGGTCTCGTTCTGGCCCTGGACGCTGTCCTGGCTGGCGACGATGCGACCGCTGGCGTCGTGGTGCATCAACTGTCGATGGGTGCCGCCCGGCTGTTGTTCGAGGCGGCCGACCAGGTGATCGGCGGGATCGTAGTCGAAATGTTGCTGCGCCGGCGCGGGCAACGCCGAAGGTTGGCTGATCGGGCGGCGCAGGCGCGAACGCAGGCGTCCGGCGCGATCGTATTCGCTGCGGGTATCGAGTTGACCTTGGGTGCGCAGCACCTCGCGGTGCAGGCGGTCACGCTCGAAGTCGCTGATGACCCGGCTGTCCAGATTGATCTGGTGCAGATGACCACTGCCGTAATACAGCCGATTGAGCCAGCGACCATCCGGCAACTGCGTCTGGATCAGATTGCCCAATTCGTCGTAGTGATGCTGGAGGCTGCCCGCCGTGCTTTGTTCTTCCAGCAACTGGCCAAGGGCGTCGTAGGCGAAGCCCAGGCTCTGTGCCTGGCCGTCATTATCGGTAAAGGTGACCGCCGTCAGTTGATCCAGCATGTCGTAGCTGTATTCGGTGCGGCCGTCGTCGGTGATTTTGGCTGTCAGGCGTCCGGCAGCGTCGCGTTCGAGGTGATGGACAATCGGTGCGACCGGCGTTGCGGGGACTAGCGCCAGGCCGCTGCCATGGGGCGCGGGCAGGGTATCGACGCGAGTGACATCGTTCCGGGCGTTGTAGGTGTAGCGGCGGGCGCTACCGTCCAGGTCCTGCTGTTCCACCAGGCGGTCGCCGGCATCCCAGGCGAAGCGATAGCTTTCGCCGTTCTCATTGCTCAGCGCCTGCAAGCGTCCATAGGCGTCGTAGCTGAACTGCACCTGCCGACCGCTGGCATCGATGCGCTGGCGCACCTGGCCGCGACGGTCGTAGTGGTAGGCGATGGTCTGTCCGGCGGGGTCGGTGTAGCCGATCAACTGGCCGTCGGCATTGCGCTGGTACTGGTGCGTGCGGCCGTCCGGCAAGTGGCTGTTCAGCAAGCGGCCCTGGGGGTCGTAGTCGTACTGGGTGCGTTCGCCCAGGGCATCGGTGATCGTGCGCAGCAGACCGCGCTCGTCGTAACCCAGGCGTGTCGGGTAGCCGGAGCAGTCGATATGTTCGAGCAGTTGACCGAGGGGGCTCCAGCGCAGGGTTTTGCTTTTGCCGCTGGCGTCGATGATCTCGACGGTCTGGCCCTGGGCGTCGACGCGATAGCGGGTAACGTGACCCAGTGGATTGGTTTCCTGGATGCAGTTGCCACGGTTGTCGTAGCGGAACTGCCAGCTGTTACCCGCCGCGTCGGTTTCCACCAGCGGCAAGGCCCAGTGCTCCAGCCAAAGGGTCGATTCGCTGCGGCCCAGTGGGTCCTGGGTGGTGCACAGGTTGCCAGCTTCGTCGTAGCTGAATTGGTATTGGCCGCCCTGGGGATCGATGGCGCCGAGCAACTGGCGTTCGTCACTCCACTGGAACTGCCAGGTCTGGCCGAGGTTGTCGGTGTATTCGGTGATCTGGTGTTGCGGGTTCCAGCGCCGGGTGCTGGTGCGCTTGAGGTTGTCGGTGACGCGGGTGGTCCCGGCGTCCAGGTCGTAGTCGAAGGCATATTCATCGCCTTCGTCGGTCCAGTGACGTACCACCCGCCATTCGCGGCCGTCGATCTGTGCCCATTGGTAGAAGCAGCGCAGGCCGACGGACAGTTGGTGCTCCACCAGCCGCTGGCCGTCATCGTAGGCGAAGCGCCGTTGCGCATGGCCGGTGGCATCCAGTACTTGCGCCAGGTCGCCGCGCAGGTCGTAGGTGTAACTGACCAGAAGCTCGTTCGAATGATCCGGGTACAGGCGCTCGATCCGGCTGACCCGGTTCGGCCATGTGTCGCTGTAGATCAGTTGGGCCTGGACGAGATCGAAGGTGTCGCGTAGACGCAACAGTCGCCCTGACTCGTCGTAGTCGAGATAGAGGCGGTTGTCGTTGCGGTCGCCCAGTTGGGTCAGACGCAAGTGAGTGGGCTCGCCGGGCTGGGTTTCGAAGAGGCGATAGAGACCGTCGTCGCTTTCGATCAATAATTGACCATTGCCATGCCGGCGGACGCTCAAGCCTTCACCGGCACTGAACACCGCGCTGCCCAGGGGGATCGAGCCCATGTCGATACGCCGAGCCTGTTCGTCGGTGTAGATCAGTCGTTCGCCACCCTCGGGGTGTGCTTCGACCTGCACGCTGACTTCATAAGGCACGCTCCAACCTGCGCCGAACAGGCCGTTGCGACGCTCGTCGCGGCTGTTGTAGAAGCGTTGCCAGTCGAGGCGCAGCAGCCCCGGCAGGGCGAAATCCAGATCGTCCAGGCCACCCAGTACCTTGGCGCCGGTGGCGGCGTGTACCGGGTTCGGCGAGCCGGCGATGGCATTGGTCAGTGCGCCGATGGCCTGGCTGGTGACAAAGGAATTGACCCCGGCCAACAGCATGCACGGCAGGTTGCTGAGAAATTTGCCCTTGCTGCCCTTGAGCATCATCAGCGCGGTGATGGCCAGGCCGACGCCCGGAGTCTTGCCGCTACGGATCTCACGCACCACCACCGAGCCGCCGCCGATGGTGACGTTGGGTGAGATCAAGCCGGACGAAACGACGGTAGCGTCACAGGTACTGCGGTCGCCACTGCGCACGGCGGGCTGCCCGTTGATGCTGACCTTTTCCGACCCTTCGGCGAGAAACTGCGGCGGCATCGGCGGATGCTTCATGCAGGTCACCAGATCCAGCGGCTTGGGCACGGCGCCGGGAGCGGGCGTTGCCACCGTGGGTCGCCACATCTGGGCAAAGAAGCCCTTGGCGATATCCAGGTAGCTGGCTTCCGGGGCCGGCTCATCGCTGTCTGGCGTGCCGGCCGCTTCGACGTGGGACGGCACCGCACCGGCGGCGCGGGCGGCGGGAATCGAGTTGATCAGGGTATTGGTCGAGCCGGTGAGGATGGTGGCCTGCACCGTGGGCGGAAAGAGGCTGTTGCCGATGCCCTCGCACATCTTGCTCAGGCCCTTGTCGGCGCCGGTCTTGCTCATCGCCACGCCGACAATGACCCCGACCACGGCGCCCAGGACACAGGCCCCGAGGCCGCCGGTGGCGACGGTGATCCCGGTGGCGGCAACCACGGCTGCGGTGGCCAGTGCGCCGATGGCGACGTTGGCCGCGACCTCGAGCACGCCGCCGAGAATATCGGCCATCATCGAGGTATGGGACAACGCGTCGCCCAGGCGGGCAGCCCAGAGCGGGTCAGACATGAAAGGTCATCAAGACAGGTGGTCCATCATCAGGTCAAGAGCGGTGCGGAGTATGAATGATCTGATGTTGGTGGGAAATTATTCCTACTGCGATTGCGGGGGTGGATCACAGTTGTCGAGCAAATAGCGGGCGCACGCCTCCAAGAACATCGCGCCCCTTGTAGGAGCAGGGCTTGCCCGCGAAGAGGCCAGCAAGCCTTGCATCGTCTGTCCGACCGCCATCGCCAGCAAGCCGGCCGCTACAGGGGGGCCTGTATTTATTTCAGCCCGCGTTCACCTGAAGCAGCTGCAACGGAGCGTGCCTCTCGCCGGCCTCGATGAGCAGCCCATCGACCTTCTTCAGCGCCGTCAACAAGCTACCCACGCTGCGGGCATTGAGCCGCACGCCATCGGTGAAGGCCTTGTTGATCGAGACCATGACACTGGAAACGCTCTCGTCCGCCTGCGCCTCCAGCAAGTTGTCCCGCAGGTGAGTGATCAGCTCCTTGAAATGTGGATCGTCCAGGGAAAGGGGGGCTTCCAGATCGTGCTTCTTCAGGGTGCTGATCAGCAACCCCAAGGCCACGCTGGCCCGCATCAACGCTCTTTCTCGTGCATCCATTCGCTGTCTCCTGTGTCGAGGTCCGGCTCTAGTGACGACTCAAGGATAGACCACGCTGGGGATGGTGCTTTTGAAGGGGCGGGTGAGCGACGACTGGTCTGGTGGTAGCACTCTGCACCAGAGCGTTTCATTGTTTTTCCGTTGGGGCCGCATGGGGTGTAGATCACTTAGGATGATGGCTTGGATTTTGAAAAGTATTTGATTCTCATAAAGGATATTTCCCCCATGTTTGAAAAACAGAACGATCAAGTAGTGACCTCGGCTCGGTTGTTGTCTGCATGCCATGAAAAGATCAAAGATGACAGAGATCTTAAAGATCGAATGGCGTTAATTGATGAGCTTTACTCACATGCGAACAGTGAGGGCCATGCGGCTGCACGCTTTGCCGAGTTGGTGGCTGATCGTGTGTATGAATATGAGGCCGAAACAGTTTTTATTCCTTATTCTTCTCAGTCGCAAGCGTTGGCATTTCTGATGGATGAGAGGGGGGTTAAGCAAAAAGATCTCTCTGCTATTACGACTCAAAGTGTGGTGTCCGAAATTTTAAACGATAAAAGAAAAATGACAGGTATGCAGCTAAAAAGGTTGTCCGAAATTTTCAGGGGCCCGGTTGAGTTTTTTATGCCGGCCGATGAGGCTTTGCGGACAGCCCGGGAACCCTATGCGGGTAATGCGGGATGAGTCCGAGAATGAAGCCTCCAGCAGGGCATTCACCACTGCACGAGCCACTTCAAGCCGAATGCAGCATAATGGGGTTGGTATGCAGACTGATTTCGTCATCATTGAGCTCCGCGATTTTGAGCAATCGCCGGCTGCTGAGACCGTGGTTACGCGGCCGCTGCTGGCCGTGTGCAGAAGCTTTCTGACGATCGTGTGTAGGCCTCACATACCCAATCGACTAGACTAGCGGAATCGAAGCTACAGCCCACAGATCAGACAGGGAAGACGCTCCAATGGCTACGGCCCGACAAATCATTGCTCTGTTAAGCAGTCACAATCAAGGCGACGAGGAGCAATTCCTATCTATCGCACTTCAAGTGGCGGCGGCGGAAGCACGTCGGGGGCGTTTAGAGGTTGCCAACGAACTCAAAATGCTCGTAGACACTGCTCGCAAGGTAAGAACGCCTCTCAAAGGCGTTACTTCCCGGGTAAGCGGCCAAGTAGCTATTCCAATTTCTAAGCCACGAGGAGATCTTGAAAACCTCCTTTCTGTGACGTACCCGAAAACTCAAATCCAGGATTTAATCCTGAACGAGCCCAAGCGGGATAGGCTAAATCGTCTAATCCATCAGCAAAGGCAACGTGACAAGCTACGCAGTCATGGCCTGTTTCCAAGTTCGCGTTTATTGCTTGTTGGGCCACCTGGGTCAGGTAAAACCTTAACCGCATCGGTACTTGCTGGCGAGCTGCAGCTACCACTTTTCACTATTCGACTTGAAGCAGTTATAACTCGCTTTATGGGTGAGACGGCCTCCAAGCTTCGACTGATTTTTGACCAGATTGCTTCTGTTCGTGCTATCTACTTGTTCGACGAGTTTGACGCGATCGGCGGACGACGGAATGCTGACAATGATGTAGGGGAAATGCGGAGAGTCCTTAACTCTTTTCTTCAGTTTTTGGAAGAGTCGAATAGCACTGATAGCTTAGTTGTAGCAACGACGAATCATCCGGAACTATTGGATCGAGCACTGTTTCGCAGATTCGATGACATCCTTGAGTATTCCTTACCGGATGCCGATGGTATTAAAGCAGTCCTTAATAGATACTTGCATGCTTATATTCCTAAAAGATCTTCGTGGGTAAAAGTTATCGAGGCTGGGAGTGGTCTTAGCCAAGCAGAACTAAGCCGAGCTGCCAGCGAGGTTGTTAAGGAAATGATTCTTGGGAGCGTAAAACAGGCATCAGTCGAAACAATAGTTTCTGCACTGAAAGAGCGTCATGCGCTGAGAAATGCTATGTCGGGGTTAACTCCAGCCTAGTTATTCGAGTCAGGCAGGAGCCACAGGATTTAAGGATAATTCCATATGACTTCAACGTACAGCCTGCCCCATCTACGCTTCGAAGGCTTTCGAAGTGAGCACCCCTATCAGCGCCCCCAAAAAGACTTGAGTGGGGTGTCTTCCGGGAGGGATGCAACGCATGGCAGTCGTTTGCGCGAAAAATTTAATCTGGCATTTCAATCTGCAGCGGGTCAGAACAGATATTTTGATACGGATATTAGTGAGACAGCAGAAGCCCTTTATTTTGAAGTTACTCTTGCTGTAGATACGTCTGTACCAGATTTGAACTGGAAGACGAAAAATATTCGTTTGTCGGCACTAAGGGCAGCTGAGAACGGGGAGGTAATCGGAGCACTTTATGTTCCTCAGGACTCCATTGAGTTTCTGAATACAAAATTACAGGAGTATGCCGAGCAGAAATCGGCGTCAGGAAAGTCAAAAAATGAGAAAAAATTCTCTCCTGTAGAAAATTTCAGCTTGGGTGACGTAGAAACACTCTGGACAGATTCGCGTGCATTCCCTCGAGGTATGACGACAAACTTATGGTGGGAATGCTGGTGTATTCGCTCGAGAGCTGAGCGGGTCCGTCGGATTGCGCATAGACTTAAGTTGCGAGTTAATGAAAAAAGTCTGATATTTCCTGATACTGAAGTTTTAATGATTTACGCCAGTACATTTGAAATCACGATATTAGTAGGGAACTCGGACGGTATAGAAGAACTACGAAAAGCCACTGACAACCCTTATTTTTTTACTCGTTTGACGGCAAGCGAAAAAACGGGCTGGGTTTTAGATTTGGTCTCCCGAATAACTCCCCCGGCATTGGGCTGTCCAGCCGTATGCATACTGGATAACGGCGTGAACCATGCTCATCCATTCCTTAACATCGCCATCTCTGACGAAGATTGCCACGCAATTAACTCGGCCTGGGGCACGGATGATCATGATGGGCACGGTACCAATATGGCTGGGACTGCCCTTTTTGGGGACCTTGCCTTTGTTCTGGCGGACCAGAGAACCGTAGAGCTGGCTGCGAGACTGGAGTCAGTAAAATTTCTTCCTCCTCCAGGCATGAATAGAAACGACCCCTCAAGCTATGGTGTTATCACTCAAGCTGCTGTGAGCCTGGCGGAAACCAACGCACCGATGCGTAATCGAGTGTTCTGTATGGCTGTGTCCAATGACGATGTGTCCGGCGAACGTCCTACGACCTGGAGCTCTGCAATTGACCAGATTTGTTCAGGTTCAATGCTGGGAGACTTCAACGATAAGGGGCTTCCTGGCCCAAGAAGACTATTCATTCTTTCAGCAGGCAATATCCCGGACTCAGATTTACCACTGGATGAGTCAGAGCTGGGTGAGTTCCCCATAGAAGATCCAGGGCAGGCATGGAACGCTTTGGCCGTCGGCGGATTTACCGACAAGACCGATTTGCACGATGCTCCTGGGTACGAGGGGTGGAGTGCTCTTGCCCAAGTCGGTGATCACAGTCCCTATAGCCGACCGTCCATAGATTGGGAGCACTCACGTAGCCCGATGAAGCCAGAAATCGTTTTTGAGGCTGGCAACAAGGCACTCAGCCCTGATGGTCGTCAGGTAATTTCGGGGCTGTCTGCCTTGTCCAGTCTGACAACATCTCGTGATTTTATAAAAAATCCATTCGAAGAGTTTTGGGCCACTAGCTCAGCAACAGCCCAAGCAGCAGGTTTGGCAGCCGCGATCATGGCTAAATTTCCGAACTTCTGGCCAGAAACAATAAGGGGGTTGATGATACACAGTGCGCAGTGGACTCCTGCAATGCTAGGTCGCCTTAAAGGTAAGACAAAGAAAGAACGTATCGCGCTCGCTCGTCATTTTGGTTACGGTGTTCCGCAGCTACAGCGGGCACTTGCTTCTGCACAAAATGATTTGGCTCTAATCTCAGAAGCACACATCCAGCCATTCAAAAAAGCGCTGAATGAATATGGAAAGGAAGTCAAGGGGCCATGTTTCAATGAGGTCCAGTACTACGACTTGCCTTGGCCTAAAAGCGAGCTGGAGCGCTTGGAAAACCAGGAGGTTCAGCTAAAAATAACGCTTTCTTACTTTGTTGAACCAAGTCCAGGCGAAATGGCACAAGTGATACCCGCAAGATACCAGTCTTATGGCCTGCGCTTTGCGCTCAAGCGAAAATCAGACACGGACATTACCTTCAGGCATCGGCTAAATAAGCTCGAACGTCAGGGCGAGAAACCGCCACCTGCCGAAGCGGATGATAATTGGACGTTTGGTTCACAGAGTGTCGCTGCAGGATCGGTACATAGTGATGTCTGGGTGGGGCCGGCAATTGATCTAGCCGCTAGAGACAAAATTGCAATTTACCCGGTATCGGGGTGGTGGCGTTATCGTGAGCATCTGAAGAGGTTTCGATCTACGGCTCGTTATAGCTTGATTGTGTCAATTTCTTCAGCCGGAGAGGATGTTCAGCTGTACACAGAAATCGCGAGCATAATATCGTTGCGTGTTGAAACTGATGTTTCTATTGAAGTTAGCTCAAACGTTTAATACTAGTTTAGTGCGCAGTACTCGCTCCTTGTTGTAAGCATAAGTCCTGCTTTCCCGAGTGATATCAGCAACTATCGGAGGTAGCTGCTGATATGAATTTTACTTCGAGTATACGGCTCGTCGTCGGCTCTGCCAGCCAGCGACGTAGCTGGTATTAGATAAGTCTGTTCGGCGAGGGTTAATCTGGATGAATTGAGCGCGATCCCTCCAGCAATGCATCCACCACCGCCCGGGCTACTTCCACCGAATGCAGCATACCCCAGAACAGCGCCCGCTCGACGGGGTTGGTATGCAGGCTGATTTCGTCGCCGTTGAGTTCAGCCGTTTCGAGCAGTCGTGACACGTAGGTCAGTGCATCCTGGGCATTGATGCCTGGTTGGATGGCAAACAGCGTGGGCTTGCAGGGATCTTCAGGGATGACGGGTTTGGTGGATGTGAAAGCGAGGGTGTCGAGCAGTCGAGGTGTGTCTGTAGAGGATGATATGCCCTTGTCTAAAGGACCATTCGGTATTCTACGCAGGTATGTCTCTTTATCTGTGGTACTGGGGATTTTGCGAGCGGCCGGCGGATCGGGGGTGATCTTCTTACTAGTCATGGAGACTCTCCTATTCAAGATAAGGGATTCATCCACTCTCGCTGCGACACAAGGGTGGCGAACTGCACGCAGGTTCGCAGACCGGTGAATAGGAACCGGCAGGGCTAGGCCTCCTGCGCACAGCTCGCCATAACGCGAGTACAAAAATACCGCTTTCGCGGCGCTGTGCGCCTATTCACTAGCGGGCTGCGAAACCCGTATCGCTGAATTTGCAGCGACGACCAAACTCTAGCCCTCACTGCGGGCGCACACAATATTCTCCCACGTCTGAAGTGCGTAGGAAATACGAGATTTTTTGGCGGGATATTTCTTTTGTTGGTGGTTGGAGGCGTGAGCTGAGTGTCGGATTAATAAAGCCGCACTGTAATTTCTGCTTATTTTATTCAAAAAATGAAGTGTTATACGATTCGCAGGGCGAGCCACCGCCTGTCCCGCGGAGGCGCTGTGGTCATTTGGCTTTATTGAGGAAATGGCACCATGGTTCGTAGGATAAGTGTGCTGAGGATGTAGAGCAGAAAATAGAAAGACTTTGCATGAAGATCGATGGATTGACGGGTTATGTGGTGGGTGAGAATATGCAGCGGTGAATAGGAGGAGTGATTATGGCGTTTCACAAAGCTCTGGATATAGCAAATTGGTTTATAGCGAAGTGTGCTGAATCGGGCGATCTCATTACTCATTTAAAAGTTCAGAAGCTACTTTATTATGCGGAAGCCTGGACTCAGACGCTGATTGGTAAAGAGCTTTTCCCTGAGCAGATTCAGGCTTGGGCTCATGGACCGGTTGTTCCTGAGGTGTTTCAGGAGTTTAAGAAGTATGGGTGGAACCCACTGCCAGTTCCCGAAGATGAAAAAATCCCAGCCGTTTGCGCTGAGGCCGAAGACATAGTGATTCAGGTTTTTGAGGCTTACGCTGACCTGCCTGCAAAAACACTTGAGGACATGACTCACAAAGATGCGCCATGGGTTAAAGCTCGAGGTAGTTTGAGTCCGGAGGAGCGCTGCGAGGTCATTATGCCAAAATCTGAAATTTGCGAATTTTTCAGAACGAAGTATGCGGCGTAAATTTATGGCTAGCAGGTTGCCCAAAATACAGTGAGTGATGGAGTAGAAATTTGGAAAAAGGCGTTTCTTGAGGAACGTAGAAATGAGGGGCGCCCTTTGGCAGGACATTGGCGTGCTGAATGTTAGTTGATGTAGTGGCCTATTCTTCGTCTAGATCTTCTTCGTGGATCAGCCTTTGAATGAAACGAGTAAAATTTGAGCAGACCTGCTTTTCAGCGCTGGCCTGATTTTCGTCGGGGTTAAGATCACTATCAAAGCTATCGGTCATGAAGTAGCTGATCGCTCCTGAGTCAAGATTCAGGCAAAAGAAGTTGCCACCCCAGTCGTTCGCAAAAGGAAGCAGATGCGCGGGAATAACCTGCTTCTTCAGCATGGATTGATAAGTGGAGAGCAGGGTGGCGGATGTATTGGCAAGGGGCTTGAAGGCAGCAACCTCCAAGGGCTCGTCAAAGGTTTCACCGAGCCAATAGGTCCGCTCCGGAACACCGCCGTTGTACCTGAGATAGTGGTCTCGAAAGGGGGCAGGCAGCTTCTTCCCGATTACAGACTCCAGATTGTCGAGATCTGCCGGGCTAATGGCCGCCTCATCGTTCGAGAATGTGTTTTCGATCATCGTTAATCTCCGCTCATGGGGCGCTCCAACGTTTGGATTTAGATATCTTATTGGCCAACGCTTTGGATCGTTGGCGCAGAAGAGCGAAAACTCACTTGAATGGCGTGATTTTGAACAGTCCGACTGTCGAAATGAGGCTGTTTATCCGGTCTGTTTGTTCTGTGATTTCGTGCTCTATTTTTTCAACAGGATAGGAGGCCTCGGTATCAAAAAATTTTAACTTGAGCAGTGTTATCAGCAATATGATTCGTTCATTGCACTCTGCAATGGCATCACCTTTATCCGCGTAGAATCGTATCTTCTCATCGTCCAGTGTTTCGCCTTCCAAAAAGCGGTTATGCACGCTGAGCTTAACCTTGACTTGCAGTTCGCTGCCGCTGTTCATTGCTTCTAATACGCTTGCCAGCGCGCTGTCGTAAGCAGAAGTCTCGTTACTTTCCTTGGCCAGTAATCCCTTGAGGACTAAAGCACTTTCAACCCATTCCCAATAATCATAGTTATTTTCAAAAGGGACTTCGGCAAGTCGGTCGACGATAAATTTTGCCTGCTCTTTCTCCTTGGTGACGTACAAAACGTAAGCCAGCTTGGAGAACGCTTCCAGACGCAATTTGCTGCTTTTGGTGAATTTTGAAGGAATTTTCTCGAGGTACGTCGCCACGGGGCTGTCGCCTTGGGAAAGAATCTCGAGAACGTCGGTCAGTTTCATAGGGAATCTCCCGAAAATTATTTAACGATAAATTTTACTTTGGTGCCGTCTGGGTAAGGGCTGAGTGCATGGGCAATGGAGGACCCAGCCCCCCGGTTATCACTCGGGTTGATGTACCTGACACTCGCGCCTGCACCACCTTCCTTGAGCATGGCCATGGGGAACTCGTCCCTGTCCTTTCCTTTACGTGCGGGGAACCCTGACAGAGAAGTCTTCCTGTTCTGATCGGCGCTTTTCCTGTTGATAGTGAATATGTCCTTACCTCGTGACTTGATAACACTCTGGATATGGCCAAATGTTTGTCTGTATTGCTTTTTGGTCAGCTCAAGGACGATGTCGTGAGTTTTGCCGTCTCCGGCTTTGACGCTGCATCCCTTGAAGCCCAGCGGATCCAGCCACGTCAGTGGGTTGGGCGCGTACTGATAAAGATTGATCCCGCCAGCCAACCCAATCGGATCCGGCGTCGTAAACCGCCCCACATCCGGATCATAAAACCTGAACGTGTTGTAGTGCAGCCCGGTCTCCCGGTCCAGGTACTGACCCTGGAATCGCAGGTTCTGGTCCTCGATGTAATACGGCTCACGTATTTCTTCAAGGGTGTTGCCCCAGACCCGATACCGCGCCTGCCACACCGTGGCTCCATCCGCTTCGGTCAGTTGCTCGGGTAGGCCATTGAGGTCGTTGTGGTAATAGCGGACCTTCTGCAATTCCCCGCTGCCATCGACCCGGGCCAGCGGTTCATAACCGTTATCGGCATACAGATACAGGCTGGTCTGGCTATTGCGATGTTCCTGCAACAAGCGCAGGCCATCCCAGGTAAAGTGCGTTTCGCCCAGCGGATAGCCGTTGTTGTCGTGCTCGGTCTTGCCGATACGCCGCCCCAGCGGATCGTAGGTCATGCGCACAACGGTTTCCCGCGCACCGTCCTGGTTGCGCACCTCGATCAACCGATGTTCGGCGTCATAGGCAAAGCGTTGCACTCGCTGACTGCCGCTACGCTTCTCGATCATCCGGCCGAAGGCGTCGTAGCGATAACGCTTGTCCTGATAGGTCAGCAGCTTGTTGTGCACCACCAGCCCGGCACTGGCGGACGGGCCGTCCAGCAGGTTGGCGGCGGCGTCGTAGGCGAAGGTTTCGCTTTGGCCCTGCACGCTGTCCTGGCTGGCGATGATCCGACCCGTCGCGTCGTAATGCAGCAACTGGCGTTGGTCGCCCCGTGGCTGGCGGTCGAGGCGGCCGATCAGATTATCGCTGGGGTCGTAGTCGAAATGCTTCTGCGCTGGCGCCGGCAATGCTGATGGCTGGCTGGAAGGGCGGCGCAAGCGTGAGCGCAGGCGTCCAACACGGTCGTATTCGCTGCGGGTGCTGAGCTGGCCCTGGGTGCGCAACACCTCGCGGTGCAGGCGATCACGCTCGAAATCGCTGATAACCCGGCCGTCCAGATTGATCTGGTGCAGATGCCCGCTGCCGTAATACAGCCGGTTGAGCCAACGCCCATCCGGCAGCTGCGTCTGGATCAGATTGCCCAGCTCATCGTAGTGATGCCGCAAGCTACCCGCCGCGCCCTGTTCTTCCAGCAACTGGCCCAGGGCGTCATAGGCAAAGCCGAGCTTTTGTTCATTACCGTCGTTGTCGGTAAAGGTGATGGCGGTGAGTTGGTCCTGCGGGTTGTAGGCGTACTCGGTACGCCCATCATCGGTGACCTTGGCGATCAGCCGACCCACCGCATCACGTTCCAACTGGTGGACGATGGGGGCCACCGGCTGCGTCGGTACCAGCGCTAGCCCATTTCCAAACGGTGCCGGAACGTATTCCACGCGGATCGCGTTATCCAGCATGTCATAGGCATAACAGCGGGCGCTGCCGTCGAGATCGCGTTGTTCGGTGAGACGGTCGCCGGCATCCCAGGCAAAGCGATAGCTCTCGCCATTCTCATTGGTCAGCGCCTGTAAACGCCCATAGGCGTCATAGCCGAACTGCACCTGCCGGCCATGGGCATCGATGCGTTGGCGTACCTGGCCGCGACGGTCGTATTGATAACCCGTGCTGTGCCCAGCCGGATTGACATAACCGGTAAGTTGGCCGCTGCCGTCGCGCAGGTACTGTTCGACGCGACCGTCCGGCAACTGGCTCTGCAACAGACGACCCTGGGCATCGTGCTGATAGGTCACGCGTTCACCGAGGGCATCGGTGACCACCTGCAGATGACCGCGCCGGTCGTAGCTGAAGGTGGTCGGCGAACCCGAGCAGTCGACATGGCGAATCAACTGCCCCAGGTCGTTCCACTGCAAGGTTTTGCTTTTACCCGTGGCGTCGATGATCTCGACCACCTGACCCTGGGCATCGAAACGGTATTGGGTGACTTGCCCCAGTGGATCGGTCTCGTGGGTGCAGTTGCCGCGCGGGTCGTAGCGGTATTGCCAGCTGTTGCCCGCCGCGTCGGTCTCCACCAGCGGCAGCGACCAGTGTTCCAGCCACAAGGTCGACTCGCTGCGCCCCAACGGATCGACGCTGGCGCTGAGATTGCCCGCTTCGTCGTAGCTGAACTGATGCCGCCCGCCCTGGGGATCGGTGGCGCCGAGCAACTGGCGCTCGTCGTTCCACTCGAAGTGCCAGGTATGGCCGAGGTTGTCGCTGTATTCGGTGATCTGGTGCTGCGGGTTCCAGCGACGGATGCTCACACGCTTCAAGCCATCGGTGACACGGGTGATGCCGTTACTCAGGTCGTAGTCGAATAGATACTCGTCGCCGTCATCGGTCCAGTGTCGAATCACTCGCCACTCAAGGTTCTCGACCTGCGCCCACTGGTAGAAACAGCGCAGCCCGCTGGGCAATTGGTGCTCGACCATCCGCCGCTCGTGATCGTAGGCAAAGCGCCGTTGCACTTGGCCTGTAGAGCCACGCACTTCGGCCAGGTCGCCGCTGCTGTCGTAGTCGTAGCTGACCAACACCTCACGCTGTTGATCAGTGAAGATTCGTTCGACCTGGCTGACACGCCGAGGCCACTGGGCGCTGTAGATCAGTTCCACCCGCACAAGGTCGAAGGTGTCACGCAGCCGAACCAGCCGTCCTGATTCGTCGTAGTCGAGATAGATCCGGTTGTCGTTGCGGTCACCCAACTGGCTCAGGCGCAAGGTCGAAGGATCGGCCAGGGTCGGTTCGAACAGGCGATACAAACCGTCATCGCTTTCGATCAGCAGTTGTCCATTGCCGTTGCGCCGCACCGCCAGGCCGTCCCCCGGACTGAACACCGCGCCGCCCAACGGAATCGAGCCCATATCGATACGTCGCGCCTGTTCATCGGTATAGATCAGCCGCTCGCCGCCTTCGGGATGCACCTCGATACGCACGCCGACTTCATAGGGCAGGCTCCAGCCTGTACCGAGCAATGTGTCGCGACGTTCATCACGACTGTTGTAGAAACGCTGCCAGTCGATGGGCAGGATGCCGGGCAGAACAAAGTCCAGCTCGTCCTCGCCGCCCAACACCTTGGCACCCGTCGCGGCATGTACCGGGTTCGGCGAACCGGCGATGGCATTGGTCAGCGCACCGATGGCCTGGCTGGTAACGAAGGAATTGACCCCGGCCAGCAACATGCACGGCAGATTGCTGAGGAACTTGCCTTTGCTGCCCTTGAGCATCATCAATGCGGTAATCGCCAATCCCACGCCGGGTGTCTTGCCGCTGCGAATCTCGCGCACCACCACCGAACCGCCGCCAATGGTGACATTGGGCGAGATCAGCCCAGCCGAAACCACGGTGGCATCGCAGGTGCTGCGATCGCCACTGCGCACGGCGGGTTGCCCGTTGATGCTGACCTTTTCCGAACCTTCGGCAAGAAACTGCGGCGGCATCGGCGGATGCTTCATGCAGGTCACCAGGTCCAGCGGTTTGGGCACCGCACCGGGTGCCGGTGTCGCCACCGTGGGCCGCCACATCTGCGAGAAAAAGCCCTTGGCCATATCGAGGAAGCCCGGTTCCTCGGCCTTGTCACTCTCGGCGGGAGCGGCGTCTTCGCTCTCGGGCGTGCCCGCCGGAGCCACATGGGACGGCACCGCACCGGCGGCGCGGGCGGCTGGAATCGAGTTGATCAGGGTGTCGGTGGAGCCGCTGAGAATCGTCGCCTGCACCGTGGGCGGAAAGAGGCCGTTGCCGATGTCCTCGCACATCTTGCTCAGGCCCTTGTCGGCGCCGGTCTTGCTCATCGCCACGCCGACAATGACCCCGACCACCGCGCCGAGGACACAGGCGCCCAGCCCGCCGGTCGCAACGGTGATCCCGGTCGCGGCAACCACCGCTGCCGTCGCCAGTGCGGTGATTGCCACATTGGCTGCGACCTCCAGCACACCGCCGAGAATATCGGCCATCATCGAGGTATGGGACAGTCCATCGCCCAGCCGGGCGGCCCACAGTGCGTCAGACATGCACGGCTTCCGTCACACCACCCGGTCGAATTGCAGGGACTGCTTGATCGTCGCCCAATGCGCCGCTTCGGCATCCCCCAACTTGTCAGCCTTGACGTAACTCAGGGCGAGCATCTTGCGGGTGCCCGGCAACACCAGCGCGAGCTGGTACTGGAAGACCTTCTCCGCGCCCTTGCTGAACTGGCTGCGCAGCTCGATGCCGTCCACCGACTGATCGGCGCCCAGGCGCACGGCCTGGCCCGGTTGGTAGCGCAGTTCCTGGACCTGTTGCTCCAGGCGCTTGAGCTGGGCGTCGAAGTTGCTTTGCAGGGTTTCACCCTCGGCCAGCTGGCTGCGACTGACGATCAGCGAAGTCCCCAGCTCCGGAAACTTGAGGATATTGATCGAGGCGTCCAGCAGCTCGCTCTCGGGCAGGGCGAACTGGAATTCATTGAGGCGGTAGGTCATGGCTCGCGAATCTCGTTATTTGGGCTTGGGGAACATCGCCTCGACGCTGGCGTCGATGCTGCCTTTGACGCCTTGGCCTTCGGGCGACGCACCGGGGCCGCCGCCGTTGTTCAGGTGCAGGGTGCCGCCGGTGTTGAACTCGGCATCGCCCGAGGCATGGAAGCTGATCTGCACGCCGCTCAGGTTGATCTGTCCGCTGGCGTTCAGCTCCAGCACGCTTTCGCCGCAGACCAGGCGCAGGTTTTCGCCGACCTCGATGACATAGCTCTGGCTGATGCTGTCGGTCTTCTTGCGGCCGACCACCAGGATGTCGTCGTCCTTGACCGCGCGCAGGCGCACCGAGCCGATAGTCACCGTCTCGTCGCGCCCCACGCTCTTGTTGCGGTCGTGGCCCACCGCATGGCTCTCGTCGACCTCGACCACGATGTCCTGGTTGCGCTCGGCATGGATGTACAGCTGCTCGGCGCCTTTCTTGTCTTCCATGCGGATTTCGTTGAAGTTGGCCGGGCTGCCGCCCTTGCTCGAACGGCTTTTCATGCCGCTCTGGGTGGCGTTGGCGGGCAGGTCGTAGGGCACCGTCTGTTCGGCGTTGTAGACCCGGCCGGTGATGATCGGCCGGTCGGGATCGCCTTCGAGAAAGCTGACGATGACTTCCTGGCCGATCCGCGGAATCTGCATCGAGCCCCAGTTCTTGCCGGCCCAGGCCTGGGACACGCGAATCCAGCAGGAGCTGTTTTCGTTGGACTGGTCGTGACGGTCCCAGTGGAAGTGCACCTTGACCCGGCCGAACTGGTCGGTCCAGATTTCCTCGCCGGCCGGGCCCACCACCACGGCGGTCTGCGGGCCCTTGACGGTGGGCCGCGCGGTGTTCGCCAGGGGGCGGAAGCTCTGTTGCGCGTCGATGCAGCTCAGGCTGCTTTCGAACTGCGCGCCGGCCCCTGTCGCGCCGGACTCCAGGCTTTCCTGGGCGATGTAGTAACGGGCGCCGACGATCAGGTATTCGCGGTTCTGGTCCTGGCGGCCGAAGCCGGTAAGGCTGAACAGGTGCCCGGAGCCCACCCCACGGGCATTGCCGTTGAGCTCGACCCGTTCATGCAGGCTCTGGATCGCTTCGATGCGGGTGCGGGCGTAATGCTCGCCGTCCTGGCTCTGCACGTAGGTGCCGGGGTAGTCGTAGAGCGGATAGTCGCCGGCGGTGTGCGGGCGCGGCATGGCCGAGCGCACGTCGATCCGTGCGCTGGGGCGCTGGAAGTCGTAGTCGTTGAGTTCCAGGGAGCCGGGCTGGACTTCCTGGGCCAGGTGCCAGCCGTTGAGGTGGTCGCGCTCGCGATGCTGGCCGTCCGGCGGGTAGTAGGGCAGGGATTCGTAGCCCGGGGCGCTGTGGTGGGCGCCGTAGGCGTCGGCCAGGACCAGCACATGGCGGTCCTTTTCATGGCGGAAGTAGTAGTAGATACCTTCCTGTTCCATCAGCCGGCTGACGAAGTCGAAGCTGCTTTCGCGGTACTGGACGCAGTATTCCCACTCGCGATAGGGCTGGCTGAGGGCGTCTTCGAAGTCGGAGAAACCGAGGTCGCGGAACACCTGCTTGATGATCTGCGGGATGCTCTGGTGCTGGAAGATCCGGCAGTCGGAGGTGCGGGTCAGCAGCCAGAGCCAGGGGCGCAGGGTCACCGAGTAGCTGGCGAACTGGCCTTGGCTGACGTTCTGGCTGCAGCGGGCGACGATGCCGTGGAAGTAGCGCAGGCCGCCCTGGACCTGTAGCGACAGGCTCATGGGTTTGCCCAGCAACTGGTTGAGGTCCAGGGCGCCGTCGTTGGAGGTCAGGTGCAATTCGTAGTCGAACAGCCGCCCCAGCTCCTCGCCGCCGCCGAAATCCTTGAGCAACAGGACATCCGGCCCGAGGGGGCTGTTGATCTGGGCCAGGCGGGTGGCTTGGGTGAATAGCATGGGTTATCTCTGGGTATTGTGGTGTTCGGGCGGGCCTCTTCGCGGGCAAGCTCCGCTCCCACAGGTCTTCTGTCGTACACAAAATACGGGAACGACACAGACACTGTGGGAGCGGAGCTTGCCCGCGAAGACGTCGGATCAGGCGCCCGCGTCGCTGAACTGGTAATGCAATTCGTTATCCCGCTCACTGATCCGCACCCCCGCCAGCGCCTTGCCTTCGAGCATGCGCGTGAGGAATTCGCGGCTCATGTCCGGCAGCAAACTGTTGGTCAGGATGGTGTCGATCATCCGGCCGCCGCTCTCAGTCTCGGTGCAGCGCGAAACGATCAGGTCCACCACTCCGTCGTCGAAATCGAAGGCCACCTTGTGGGTGCTTTCCACGCGCTTCTTGATCCGTCCCAACTGCAAGCGGGTGATCGCCTTGAGCATGGTGTCGCTCAGCGGATAGTACGGAATGGTCACCAAGCGCCCCAGCAACGCCGGCGGGAAAATCTCCAGCAGCGGCTGGCGCAGCGCCTTGGCGATCTCCTCCGGGTCCGGCACGTTGTCGGCGTCCTTGCACAGGTGCGAAATCAGCTCGGTACCGGCGTTGGTGGTCAGCAGGATCAGGGTGTTCTTGAAGTCGATCACCCGGCCTTCGCCGTCCTCCATCACGCCCTTGTCGAAAACCTGGAAAAAGATCTCGTGCACGTCCGGGTGGGCCTTTTCCACTTCATCCAGCAACACCACGCTGTAAGGCTTGCGCCGCACGGCTTCAGTCAGCACGCCACCTTCGCCGTAACCGACATAGCCGGGCGGGGCGCCCTTGAGCGTCGAGACGGTATGGGCTTCCTGGAACTCGCTCATATTGATGGTGATGACGTTCTGCTCGCCGCCGTACATGGCTTCGGCCAGGGCCAGGGCGGTTTCGGTCTTGCCGACGCCCGAGGTGCCGGCGAGCATGAACACGCCGATCGGCTTGCTCGGGTTGTCGAGGCCGGCGCGGGAGGTCTGGATGCGCTTGGCGATCATTCGCAGGGCATGGTCCTGGCCGATGATGCGCTTCTGCAGATGCTGGTCGAGGTTGAGCACGGTTTCCAGTTCGTTGCGGGCCATGCGGCCCACCGGAATGCCGGTCCAGTCGGCGACCACCGAGGCCACCGCCTGGTAGTCCACGGTCGGCAGGATCAGCGGGGTTTCGCCTTGCAGGGCGCTGAGGCGCTGTTGCAGGTCGACCAGTTTTTCCCGCAGCGCGTGGCCCAGCTCGATATCGCTGTCCACCACGCCGGCGCTTGCGCGCAGCTCGGCGCGGGTGGCAAGCAGTTCGTCCACCAGGGCTTTCTCATCGGCCCAGCGCACTTCCAGTTCGGCCAGGCGCTCGCGTTCGGCGTTCAACAGGTTCTCGCTGTTGCTGCGGCGGGCGGCGGTATCGACGCCGATGGCATGTTCGCGGGCAATGATCTGCAACTCGATTTCCAGCGCTTCGATACGTCGACGGCTGTCATCCACTTCGGCGGGCACCGCATGCAGGCTGATGGCGACCCGGGCACAGGCGGTGTCCAGCAGGCTGACGGATTTGTCCGGCAACTGGCGCGCCGGGATATAGCGGTGCGACAGCTTCACCGAAGCTTCCAGCGCTTCGTCGAGGATCTGCACCTGATGGTGTTTTTCCATGGTCGAGGCAACGCCGCGCATCATCAGCAGGGCCTTGTCTTCCGACGGCTCGGCGACCTGCACCACCTGGAAACGGCGGGTCAGGGCCGGGTCTTTCTCGATGTGTTTCTTGTACTCGGCCCAGGTGGTCGCGGCCACGGTGCGCAAGGTGCCACGGGCCAGTGCCGGTTTCAGCAGGTTGGCCGCGTCGCCGGTGCCGGCGGCGCCACCGGCACCCACCAGGGTGTGGGCTTCGTCGATAAACAGGATGATCGGCTTGGGCGAGGCCTGGACGTCTTCGATGACCTGGCGCAGGCGCTGTTCGAACTCGCCTTTCATGCTTGCGCCGGCCTGCAGCAGGCCGACATCGAGGCTGCGCAGCTCCACATCTTTCAAGGCCGGCGGCACGTCACCGGCGACGATGCGCAGGGCGAAGCCTTCGACCACGGCGGTCTTGCCGACGCCGGCTTCGCCCGTGAGGATCGGGTTGTTCTGGCGGCGGCGCATGAGGATATCCACCAGTTGGCGAATCTCTTCATCGCGACCGACGATAGGGTCGAGCTTGCCGCTGCGGGCCTGTTCGGTCAGGTCCACGGTGAAACGCTTGAGGGCTTCCTGCTTGCCCATGGCGCTGGGGGCCATGGCGCCGCTGGCTTCGCCCGGCACCGCCCCGGCCGTGAAACCGTCGCTGGCGCCCAGGTGATTTTCCGGCGAGTCGCCGACGTATTCGTCAAAGCGTTCGCTCAGGGCCTCGACCTTGATCTTGTCGAACTCCGACGACAGCGCCAGCAAGGCATGGCGCAGGCTCGGGGTCTTGAGGATGCCGAGTATCAGGTAACCGGTGCGTACCTGGCTTTCGCCGAACATCAGGCTGCCATAGACCCAGCCGCGCTCCACGGCTTCTTCGACGTGGGACGATAGGTCGGTGATCGAGGTCGAGCCGCGCGGCAGGCGGTCCAGGGCGTCGGTCAGGTCGCGGGCCAGGCGCGCCGGTTCGATGTTGAACTGGCGGATCAGGCGGTGCAGGTCCGAGTCCTGCAATTGCAGCAACTGGTGCAGCCAGTGGCTCAGCTCCACATACGGATTGCCCCGCAGTTTGCAGAACACCGTGGCGGCTTCGATGGCCTTGTAGGCGACGCTGTTGAGTTTGCCGAATAACGCGGCGCGGCTGATTTCACCCATGGTCCGGGCTCCTTGAATGGTGGGCCGAGGTGGCCTGATCGGCGTAGTGCCGGGCCAGGATCAGGTCCTTGGCGTCTTCTTGGGGTTGGCCGAGCCAGGTGTTGAAACCCAGGCGGAATTGGCCGTTGAGTTGCAGCTTGGGCACTTGCGGCTGTTCCAGGACCAGGTTCAGGTCCCAGTCCAGCTCGTGCCCCAGGTATTCGGCGACCCAGGCCACCAGGTGGCGGAAGGGTTCACCGTCGGGCAGCAGGCCCATGTAGTCGGCCAGCTTGAGCGGGCCGACGCGGATGCGGAATTTGTGCTGGCGGTCCCAGACATGCTGGCCCAGGCAGAAGTCGACGCCCAGTTGGTGCGCGCTGACGCCGACGCGGCTGCGCTCCGGCAGGTGCAGCCATTGGCCGACGTACTCCTCGATCTGCACCGGCAGCCCGAAATACTCCTGGAGGATGGCGCGCAGTCCATCGGGGTAGCGGGTCTGGGCGGCGAGGTGGCCGCTGAAGTGCAGCTTGGCGGTGTCCGGGATCAGTCCCTGTTTCAGCAGGCTGGGCATGCCCCGGCCACTCAGGGCGGCCAGGCGCGCGGACCAGTAGTCGTCGTCCGGGCGGTCATGGCTGACGGTCGGCCGCGCTTCGGCCCAGGCCCGGTAGAACAGGCTCAGCAGGCGATGGTGGAACACATCGAGGAAGCGCTTGCTGGTGCTGTCGGCATTGTTGCGCTGGCGCTCGCGCATGTACTCGGTCAGGTGCAGCGGCAACGGGCCGTTGGGGCCGCCGAGGCCGAAGAAGAACTGTTCGAGTCGCGCCGGCGTGGTCTCGCTGGCCGGTGTCATGGACGCCAGGGTCGCCGGGGCGAAGGCGCAGTCGAGCTGCTGGCCGAGGCGCAGCGGGTCGTCGGCCAGGCGCTGGGAGTGGCCGAAGCGCGGCAGGTGCGGCGATTCGCACTCGATACGCCGCAATGCCTGGAAGAAGTCGTATTCCCAGGGTTCGGCCTGCATCGCCGTGAGCGTGCTCACAGGGTCGGACGACGTCCGGGCTTGGCTTTCCATCGCATGATCTCGCCGCGTTCGGTGGTACGGATCACCGTCTCGGTAAAACTGTTGATCGACACGTAGCGTGCCAGGAAGCGTTCGAACACCGCGCCGAGGAGGAACACTCCGGTGCCGCGAAACGCGTTTTCATCGAATTCCAGGGTGATCTCCAGGCCACGGCCGAAGACGATCGGCCCGGGCATCGGCAGGCGCCGGGTACAGGGTTTGCTGCTGACCTCGCGCAGGCCCTCGATCTGCAATTGCAGGGCGGCGTCGTTGCTTTCGCCATACAGGCGCAGCAATTCGCGCAGGGCGGCGGCACCCTGGCCGGCTTCGCTCAGCGACAGGTAGTTCAGCGACAGCTGGCTGATCAGGCGCCAGGCCTGGTTGTCGTGGGCATGGCTGGCCCGTGGCCGACTCGGCCCGGCCAGGCAGCGGATCGCCGAGACCGGGGCGCTGTCGGCCAGGGTGAAGTCGCTCTTGCCGCTGCCGACGTTCATGAACAGCGGCAGGTCGCGGTTGGTGCACAGGGCGCTGACGCCCAGTTGGCGCAGGTCGTGGCCGTAAGGTGCCTGGCGGTTGTCCACCAGGCTGATGAAGGTTTCACTGCCGACGTAGGTCGAGCGGGTGCCTTTGCGCCGTTGTTCGCTGGACAGCACCCGGGGTTCGCGACGCAGGGTGTAGTAGGCCTGGTCGCGGCCATAGCGAGATGGATCGCGCACGGCATAGAACGGCAGGAACGGCTGGTCGGGCCCGGTGCCGTGGCCGGTGACGCCGGTCAGCGAGTGGATCTCGAAGTCCATGGGCCGGGTGCGGTCGGCGATCACATGGTGTTCGTTGACCCGCTCGGACAGGTGGATACGGTCCACCCGACGTGGGAACAGGTTGATCGCCGGGGTGCAGAAGGGCACGAACTGCGCGGCGCCGACGCTGCTTTCCAGGCTCGGGTCAAAGCGCTCGAAGAGCACGATCAGTTCCAGCTCCTGGCCGGCGCAACGCTTGACCGCGCGGCCCAGTTCGGCGAATTCGACGAACAGGTAGCGCTGGGGCAGGGCGAAGTATTCCTGCAGCAGCCGATAGCCCTGGAAGGCTTGGGCCACCACCGGCATCGCCGCTTCGCGGTCGTCGAAGCCGCAGGCGCGCAGGGCATCGGCGGGCAGGCGTTCGACCCAATCCCCACCGGGGGCACGGGCGAACACCGCGCAGGCATTGCCCAGCAGTTGCTCGTAGAGGCGAAACGGCTGCTCGTCGGCACCGTTGAGGTAGAGCGGCAGGCTGTCCAGGTCGAGCTGGTTGAACGGCAGTTCGGCGCCGGTGCGCAGGGTCAGGCGCAGGCCGGCCTTGGCCTTCGGCTCGCTGGCGGCCAGGCGCCCGAGCACCGCCGACGGGTTGCCGAAGTACTCGGCATGGCTGACCTGCAACGGCCACAGCGTCACCGCGTGGGCGCTGCGGTACTCGCAGGAAGTCTGGGTGTCCTTGCCCAAGGTGGCGCGCAACACGCTGTCCCGGGGCAGGGTGAAACCGCCGGCCAGGGAGCCTTCGTCCGGATCGGTCTGCAACTGCACCACGGTCATCGACGGTGTTGGCGCCAGGTAGTGCGGGTAGGCGATTTCCAGCAGGTTGTGGGTGAAGGTCGGGTATTCGGCATTGAGCTTGAGTTGCACCCGCGCGGTGAGGTAGGCGAAACCTTCCAGCAGGCGTTCGACGTAGGGGTCGGCGCAATCAAGCCCGGACAGCGTCAGGCGCCCGGCGATCTTCGGGTATTCCTTGGCGAACTCGGCGGCGCTTTCGCGCACGTGTTGCAGCTCCTGGTTGTACAGGTCGAGCAGGCGCGGGTTCATGAGCGTCTCCGTTGCTCGGCGGGGACCACGCGGACATGGCCGGATTCCAGGTCGAGGTCGGTGCGCAGCAGCAGCGGCAATGAAGCCGGCAGCGCCCAGAGATCGCCTTCGATCTCGAAGCTCAGGGCGTTGTGGTTCATCTCGCCGTGGGCGACCTGGGCCCGGACCCGCAGCGTATGGCTGAGGATGCGCGGTTCGAAGGTGGTGATGGCGGTGTGGATCAGGCCTTCGAGGGCGGCCACATCGATGCTCGACGCGCTGTTGCCCGCCAGCGCCGGCAGGCCGTAGTTGATCACCGAAGTGCCGGCCGGGGTGTGCAGGGTGGCGTCGGCGTCGAGCAGGCTGGTGCTGTTGAGCAGCCAGGTCAGGTCACGCAGCACCGAGGCCTTGAGTTGGCTCAGGGACAGCACGCGTTTGTCGCTGCCTTCCTGGAGAGTGCCCGGTTCGTCGTCGGTCAGGCGGTCGAGCAGCGACGGTTGCAGGCGTTCGCGCAGGGTGAGGTCGCTCGGCACATTGCTCATCGCGCGACGTCACAGGGGCTGGACACTGCGCGGCGGCAGCGCCACTGAACGGGAAACGAAGGCTTGGCCATGCTCGGACACCGGGAGTGAATCGAATTCGGGGTAACACCGCATGCCCCCGACGCTGAGCGCCAGGGGCGTAGGGGTCAGAGCTTGATGTTCGAGCGGATGTTCCAGCCGAACTTGACCGGGCCGCCTTGCTTGGAGCCGTCGGCTTTCTGCTCCTGGTACTCGACCTTGACCTGGGCGAAGTTCAGGGTGACGTTTTCGGTCAGGCGATCATCGCTGCCCGAACCGCCGGTGCTCAGGGACGTGACCAGCACTTCTTCCAGGTCGATCTTCATGTACTCGACCTGGCTTTCGCCGCCGGCCTTGCGCACCACCAGGGTGACCTTGTCGATGTGCTTGCCGCTGGCGCAATGCATCATCAGGTTCGGCGACGCCTTGTCGACGTACTTGGTCAACGACAGGTCCTGGATATTGACCTTGCCGGCACCGCCGCCACCACCCATATGCATGTTGCCGGACTGGGACATGCCCCAGCTCCAGTTGAGGACGTCGATTTCCTCTTTGTGGGCCTTGTCCTGGGACTCGCCCTTGATGTCGCCGATCTTGATGAAGATATCAACAGCCATGTTTTCTCCAGTGTGGTCTTCACCACGATGTGATTAGCCAGGACCCGCCGCGTGGGGGCGGGTGCGCTGTGGTTGCGGGTTTGGGCTTACGCCCCTTTTGCCGACGGCAGTTTCGAGACCAGGCGCAACGAAACGGTCAGGCCTTCGAGCTGGTAGTGCGGGCGCAGGAAGAACTTGGAGGTGTAGTAACCCGGGTTGCCCTCGACGTCCTCGACCACCACTTCCGCCGCCGCCAGTGGGTGCTGGGCCTTGGTGGTTTCGGTGGAGTGGGCCGGATCGCCGTCCACGTAGTTGAGGATCCAGTCCTGCAACCAGCGCTGCATCTCGTCCTTCTCTTTGAACGAGCCGATCTTGTCGCGCACGATGCACTTGAGGTAATGGGCGAAGCGGCAGGTGGCGAACAGGTACGGCAGGCGCGCGGCCAGGTTGGCGTTGGCGGTGGCGTCCGGGTCGTCGTATTCGGCCGGTTTCTGCAGCGACTGGGCGCCGATGAACGCGGCGAAGTCGGTGTTCTTCTTGTGCAACAGCGGCATGAAGCCGTTCTTCGCCAACTCGGCTTCGCGACGGTCGGAGATCGCGATTTCGGTCGGGCACTTCATGTCCACGCCACCGTCGTCGGTGGGGAAGGTGTGGGCCGGCAGGTTCTGCACTTCGCCGCCGGATTCGACGCCGCGAATCCGCGAGCACCAGCCGTAGTGCTTGAACGAACGGTTGATGTTCGCCGCCATGGCGTAGGCCGCGTTGGCCCAGGTGTACTTGGCGCTGTCGGCGCCGTCGGTGTCTTCTTCGAAGGCGAAGGCTTCCACCGGATCGGTCTTGGCGCCATAGGGCAGGCGTGCCAGGAAGCGCGGCATGGTCAGGCCGATGTAGCGCGAGTCTTCCGATTCACGCAGCGAACGCCAGCCGGCATATTCCGGGGTGGTGAAGATCTTGGTCAGGTCGCGGGGGTTCGACAGTTCCTGCCACGAGCCCATGCCCATCACGGTCGGCGAAGCGGCGGCAATGAACGGCGCGTGCATCGCCGCGCAGACCTTGGACAGCTCGCCGAGCAGCTCGACATCCGGTGGCGACTGGTCGAAGTAGTAGTCGCCCACCAGGCAGCCGTAAGGCTCGCCGCCGAACTGGCCGTATTCCTCTTCGTACATTTTCTTGAAGATCGGGCTCTGGTCCCAGGCCGTGCCCTTGAATTTCTTCAGGGTCTTGTGCAGCTCCGGCTTGGCGATGTTCAGCACGCGGATCTTCAGCTGTTCGTCGCTTTCGGTGTTGTTGACCAGGTAGTGCAGGCCGCGCCAGGCGCTTTCCAGCTGCTGGAACTCAGGGTGATGGATCACCTGGTTGACCTGCGCGGTGAGCTTGGCGTCAATGGCGGCGATGATCGATTCGATGGACTTGATGGCGTCGTTGGACACCAGGTCGGTCTGCGCCAGGGCCTGTTCGGCCAGGGTGCGCACGGCGCCCTCGACGGCTTCGCGGGCGCGCTCGGTCTTGGGTTTGAATTCCTGCATCAGCAGGTTGGCGAATTCGCTGGGCTCGGTGCTGGTGCCGGGCAACGCTTGGTTGTCTTGCTGCAACTGGGTCATGATCGTTCGTCCTGATTAAGCGCTGGGCTCGGAGTCCTGGGGCTTTGGCGCACTCGCCAGGGCCTGGAGCAACGCCGGATCCTTGATGGCCTTCATGATGATTTCTTCGGCGCCGGTCTTGCCGTCCATGTAGGTCAGCAGGTTGGCCAGCTGGGTACGGGCTTCGAGCAGCTTGTTCAGGGCATCGACCTTGCGCGCGACGTTGGCCGGGCTGAAGTCCTCCAGGCTTTCGAAGGTGATGTCCAGGCTCAGGTTGCCTTCGCCGGTCAATTCGTTCGGCACGTGGAACGCCACCCGTGGCTGCATGGCCTTGAGGCGCGAGTCGAAATTGTCGACGTCGATTTCCAGGAACTTGCGGTCGGCCACCGCTGGCAGCGGCTCGGCGGGCTTGCCGGCGAGGTCGGCCATCACGCCCATGACGAAGGGCAACTGGACCTTTTTCTCGGCGCCGTAGAGTTCTACGTCGTACTCGATCTGGACCCGTGGCGCGCGGTTGCGCGCAATGAATTTCTGAGAGCTGGTGTTCGCCACGTTGTTGCTCCTGGTCGCTCAAGCGACGGTGTTGGCGTTATCGGTGGTTGCCGTTAACTAAGCGGCGCGGTCTCGGCGGGCTTAGTCGCCCTCGGGGCCCCGCAGGTTTTCAAATTGGGACAGGCCGTCGGGAATCAGGTTGCGCACGATGGTCGCGAAGTCGGCGTGCACCAGGTTTTTCGCCCGGTTCAACAGCACCGGCAGCGGGCTGGAGGGCTCGTGGCGGGCGTAGTAGTTCAGCAGACGCTCGAGGCTGCGCAGGACATCGTCGCGGTTGCCGATCTCGCCCGGTGGCGCGCCGCGCGGGGCGATCGGGGCGGCGCTGTCTTCGCCATGCACGGCGGGGGCCGGCTCGGATGCGTTCGCGGTCGATTCGCCGGTGTCAGTGCCGGGCGCGTATTCGGCGAGGATCTGCAAGGCCAGCTTGAGCGGCTGGCGCAGGGCGGTGAGATCCACGCCTTCGGCCGAACCGACCTGGTCGCTGACGAAACGCTCGATGGCGTCGACGGCGCCACGGGCTTCGTTGAGCGCGGTGCGTACGGCGGCAAGCTGCTCGGGGTCGCTGTCGCGCAGGGCGCCGGACAGTTCGTCGGCGTTCAGGCTTTCGTCGGAGAAACCTTGCAGGCCGCTGGCATTCAGCGCCGCGCGCAGGGTCACGGTGCCGAAGGCCCGGGAGCGGGTCAGCACGCTTTCGCGCAACAGGCGGATATTGGTTTCGCAGGCCAGCCCCGAGAGCGCGTTGATCCGCACCGTGGGGTCGTTGTCGTCATCGGCATCGAGCAGCGGATAGAGTTCGGCCCAGTACTGCTGGAGCATCTGGCTGACCAGGGCCAGGGCATTGGCGAGTCCCGGAAAACCGTCGAGGGCCAGGGCGCTTTGCACGAGAAAATGGCTGATGCGCAGGTCCTTGCTGCGTTGCAGGAGCGCCGTGCTCGACTGCTCGATGGCGCGCCACGCCGGCGGTTCGGCCGCTTGCACCGAGTCGCCCATGATGCGCTCGGGTTTACCTTGGGCATCACGCTCCAATTGCAAGAATTGCGCGTCATATTCCAGATCCTCGCCACAAGGCGAGTTCGCTGAAACAGCGGCGAGCAACAACGGCACATCCACCAAATTCGATCTCCTTATCGGCCTGCTGGATAGTCAGGCATTTGTTCCGAAAGTTCCTTCAGAAAACTCTCATATTTCTCGTGGGTATATACAGGGTGATATCATTGAGCTATCACTTGTAAACAAGAAGTTGTGCATTTTTGGTGTAGTAGTTATAGCTTGTCAAGGTAAGCTATCGGCCCTTTGTTACCGTTGTGACACACTCGTCAAGGCTGTCGACTGCTGAGTCAGAGCGTGTGCGTTTTTAATAATTTTGTAGGTAGAATTCGCTAGATTCGGCGAACTGGCTGAAAAAGATAGGTTTTTTAGCGGATTTTCGTGGCCATGGCGGGGCTCGGCGCAAGGTGTTTGTGCCGGGTGGCTCGCGCGTGGATGTACTGCAAGGAGGCGCAATGTCGCTGTGTTTGACTATCACTAGTTATCACAAGATCACCCCTGGTCAATGTCCGGAGAAATCCATGGACACCGGGGTGATGGCAATTGGCCGTAGTTCCGAGAATGACTGGGTTCTTCCCGATCCGGAGCGGCTGGTTTCCTCGAAACATTGCGTTATTCAATACAAGGATGGTCGTTACTATCTGACGGACACCAGTACCAATGGCGTGGAGTTAGTTCAGGCCGGTATTCGTTTGCGTCGAGGTAACAGCGAACCGTTGCAGGACGGCGAGATCATCCGCATCGGTGAATACGAGATCCGTGCGCGTATCGATTTCAACCTGCAGCTGGCCCGGGACAGCCTGTCGGGGGGCGATTCGTCCAACAGTTTCGAAGCGTTGATGGGGCGCGCGGCCGCTGTTCCGGCCGCCTCGCCGGTGAGCACCCCGGCCGCGCATTTCCAGGGCGGTTCGGCGATGGATACGCTGCCGGACCTGTTTGATTTCCTGGCGCCGTCGAGCATTCCACCCGCGACCCAGTCGGACCATGTGCCGGCGCAGCAGCATGACTTTCGACCTCCCACGCCGGTGATCAGCCCGGCACCCGTGGTGCTGCCGAAAGCGCCGGGCGCCGGGGTGATTCCCGAAGACTGGGACTTGTTTGGCGACACGCCCAAGGCACCGGCCAGCGCGCCGATTGCGGCGCCTGTTCCTGTGGCGATTGCCGAGGCTGTCGCCGAGCCGACACCGATTCCCATGCCCACGCCGACAGTGGCCCCGGTCAGCCAGCCGGCACCCGTGGCGGTGTCGAGCGGTGCGCCCCAAGCCGATTTGCTGCAAGCCTTCCTGCGTGGCGCCGGCCTCGACCAGTTGCGTATCGACACCGCCCAGGTGGAGGCGCAGATGGAAGCCATCGGCCGCAGCTACCGGCTGATGGTCGAGGGCCTGATCGATGTGCTGCGGGCCCGCAGCAGTCTCAAGGGCGAGTTCCGCATGCAGCAGACGCTGATCCGCCCGGTGGAAAACAACCCGCTGAAATTCGCCCCGAACGCCGATGAAGCGCTGCTCCTGCTGCTGCGTCACGGCAACCAGGCGTTTATGGCGCCGGACCAGGCGGTCAGCGACAGTTTCGACGATCTGCGGGCGCACCAGATGGCGGTGATGGCTGGGGTGGAAGCGGCGATCAAACACCTGCTCAAGCGTTTCGAACCGTCGGCGCTGGAGACCCGCATGGGCAAGCCCGGCGGTTTGTCGAACCTGTTCAGCGGTTCGCGCCAGGCCCAGTACTGGCAGCAGTTCACCGAGCTTTACACGAATATTTCCCGTGAGGCCGAAGAGGATTTCCAGGATTTGTTTGGGCGGGAGTTCAGTCGGGCGTATGAGGAACACAGCGCGCGGTTGCGCAAGGGATCGGGGCGTTTGTAGCCGCGCGGTTGTCTGCAAAACAGGATTTAACGGAAAGCTCATAACGTCATTGAGGACGCAGGATGATTCACCGAGTTTTACTGGCCGCAGCCCTTACGCTGCTGCTCGGCGCATGTGCCAAGGAG
This sequence comes from Pseudomonas sp. MWU12-2345, assembly GCF_023242385.1. Lineage (NCBI taxonomy): Bacteria > Pseudomonadati > Pseudomonadota > Gammaproteobacteria > Pseudomonadales > Pseudomonadaceae > Pseudomonas > Pseudomonas sp. MWU12-2345. The sequence continues at coordinate 77,371 of NZ_JALLJA010000024.1, forward strand.
GCGGCTGCCCCAGCGCCTGCTGACGCCCCCGTGGCCGACAGCGCTACCGCTTCCCTGCATTTCCACGCCATTGGCGGGCTCAACCCCGGCGCCGACGGCGTGCCCGCACCCGTGCGCGTGCGGATTTTCGAGTTGAAGAACAGTGCCAACTTCAACCGCGCCGACTACTTCGCCCTGGCCGACCGCGCCCAGGCGACCCTCGGCGCCGACCTGATCGACCAGGATGAAGTCCTGGTCCAGCCCGGCGAGCAACTGGATATCGAACGAGCACTCAACCCCGCGACCCGCCAGGTCGGCCTGGTGGTGGGCTATCGCGAAGTCGACCAGGCGCTCTGGCGCACGCTGCTGGTCATCACGCCCAAGCAGCTCAACGACTATCAGATCAGCCTCGATGTGCGCGCCGTACGCAGCGCCATTGTCGTGACCCCAACCCGCACCGCCCCCTAGGCAAACGGAGAAGCCATGTCCTGGAACAATCGAGTGGTCTGGTCGGAAGGCATGTTCATCGGAACGCAGCACTTCCAGCAGCATGACCGCTATCTGGAGAACCTGATCGACGCGCGCAGCCGACCCTTGGCCGTCGGTGCCTGGGGTTTTTCCGAGCTGCTGATCGACCAGGGTTTGCTGGCCCAGGGCAAGCTGGCCATCGTCTCGGCCCGGGGCCTGCTGCCGGATGGCACGCCGTTCAACATCCCTCACGATGACCTGGCACCGAGCCCGCTGACCATCGATGAAAGCCTGCGCGACGGCCTGGTCTACCTGGCCTTGCCGCTCAAGCGCGCCGGCTCGCGGGACACCGTCGACGAAGGCGAGGCGCTGGGTGGTGCGCGTTACCTGAGCCAGGTCCGCGAAGTCCGTGACGATAACGCGCCATTCGAGAACCGCGCGCCGGTGGCCTTGGGTTCGCGGGCCTTGCGTCTGTTGACCGCCGAAGATGGCCTGGGCGATTACGCCGCCATCGGTCTGGTGCGGGTCAAGGAAAAGCGCGCCGACCGCGCCCTGGTCCTCGACGACAGCTATGTGCCGCCGGTACTTGATGTGACCGCGAGCAAACCGTTGACGGCGTTTCGCAGTGAACTGCTGGGCCTGCTGCACCAGCGCGGCGAAGCCCTGGCCGGGCGCGTGGTGGCCTCGGGCGCCGGCGGTGCCTCGGAAATTGCCGATTTCATGCTGCTGCAACTGGTCAACCGCGCCCAGCCGCTGATCAGCCACCTGAGCCAGATCAGTCCCCTGCACCCGGAGCGCCTGTACAGCGAGCTGGTCAGCCTGGCCGGCGAGTTTGCCACCTTCTCCAGCAGCGGTCGGCGCCCGGCCACCTTCCCGGCCTATCAACACGATGACCTGGCGTTGAGCTTCGCGCCGGTCATGCAGGCCCTGCGCGAAGCTCTGTCTATGTTGATCGACAGCAAGGCGACGCCGATTCCGATTGTCGAGAAAGCCTATGGCATCCACGTCGCAATGCTGGCGGACCGCGGCCTGATCGACAACGCCAGCTTCATCCTCGTGGTGCGCGCCGATATCCCTAGCGAAACCCTGCGCGGGCGCTTCGCCCAGCAGAGCAAGGTCGGTTCGGTGGAGCACATCCGCGATCTGGTCAACCTGCAACTGCCGGGCATCGGCCTGCTGCCGCTGCCGGTGGCGCCACGGCAGATTCCGTTCCATGCCGGCTCCACCTACTACGAACTCGACCGGGGCAGCGAGCACTGGAAACAGCTGCAGAACTCCGGCGGTTTCGCCTTCCATGTCGCCGGCGATTTTCCCGGCTTGAACCTGGCCTTCTGGGCAATCCGAGGATAAGCCGTGATGAATGCCAACGATGATCTGTCGGGCCAACCGTTGCCTGCCAACGACCGTACCCAGTTTATGCCGCGCCCCGGTGGTCGGGCGCCTGAGCCTGCCCGTGCCGAACCGGCGGCCCCGCTGTCGGTGCCGGCCGCGCCGCTGCCGATCGGCCAGTCCCAAGGCCTGAACCCCTTGGAGAGCGCCGCCGGCCCCTTGCTCGCCTTGCTCACGCGCCTGCGCAACACCATCGCCCATCCGGCGCCGGCCAGCCTGCGGGCGCAATTGCTGGCTTATCTGCGCCAGTTCGAAGAGCGTGCCGAAGGTGCCGGTATGGCCCGCAACGAGGTGCTGCTGGCGCGTTACGCGCTGTGCACCGCCCTCGACGAAGCGGTGCTGAGCACGCCTTGGGGCAGTGCCGGCGACTGGGGCAAGCAGAGTCTGCTGATCACCGTGCACAACGAAGCCTGGGGTGGCGAGAAGGTCTTCCAGTTGCTCGACCATTGCCTGCAAAGTCCGCGCGAACGCCTGTATCTGCTGGAGCTGTTGTACCTGTGCATCTGCCTGGGATTCGAAGGTCGCTACCGGGTGATGATCGACGGTCGCAGCCAGCTCGATGCCCTGCGCGAGCGCACCAGCGCGGCGATCCGCAGTGCCCGTTGCGAATATGAGCGCGAGCTGTCGCCGCACTGGCGCGGCCTGACGGTGGTGCGGGATCGCCTGAGCCAGTTCATGCCGCCCTGGGTCGGCATCGCCGTCGGCCTGGCGCTGTTGCTGGTCCTGCTGTTCGGCCTGCGCCTGAAACTGGCCGCCGACGCCGAGCCGGTGTTTCGCAATATCCATGCCCTGGGCGAGATCCCGGTACAGACCATCGACCGTCCGGTGATCCAGCCCAAGGTGGTGGAACGGCCACGCCTGGCCGGTTTCCTCGCCGATGACATCAAGGCCGGCAAGGTCGCCGTGGAAGACAAGGTCGACCGCTCGGTGGTGACCATTCGCGGCGACGAACTCTTCGCTTCGGCCAGCTCCAGCATTGTCGACGACTACCAGCCGCTGATGCTGCGCATCGCCGACGCCATTCGCAAAGTGAAAGGCCAGGTGCGGATCACCGGGCACAGCGACAACCGGCCCATCGCGACCCTACGCTTCCCGTCCAACTGGGCGCTGTCCCAGGCCCGGGCCGAGCAGGTGCTGCAGATCCTCGCGGCGAAGACCGGTCAACCGGAACGCTTCAGCGCCGAAGGGCGTAGCGACACCGAGCCGCTGGCCTCGAACGCCACGGCCGAGGGCCGGGCGAAGAATCGTCGGGTGGAAATCACAGTCTTGGCGGAGGGCGTCGAGTGAAGGCGTTTTTCAGTTTTGTCGTTCGCTGGGTGATTCCGCTGCTGGGGCTGATCGCCCTGAGCCTGATCATCTGGTTTGTCGGTCCGCTGCTGGAAGTGCTGGTGCCGGAAGGTCGGCGCTGGACGCTGATCATCCTGATCTTCGCGCTGTGGATCGCCTACCGCGTGTTCCGTCTGATCCAGGCCCGGCGCCAGGCCGCCAAGGTCATGCAGAGCCTGGCCGCGGAGACCCCGCCGGACCCCGCCAGTGTTGCCACCGCCGAAGAGCTGGCGACCCTGCGCCAGCGCATGGCCGAGGCCCTGGCGCTTCTCAAGAAAGCCAAGCTCGGCGGTGACGAACGTCGCAACCTCTACGAGCTGCCGTGGTACGTGATCATCGGCCCGCCGGGTTCGGGCAAGACCACCGCGCTGGTCAACTCCGGGCTGCATTTCCCCCTGGCCGCGCAGTTCGGCGCCGGGGCCATTCGCGGTGTCGGCGGTACGCGCAACTGCGACTGGTGGTTCACCGACGAAGCCGTGCTGCTGGACACCGCCGGCCGCTACACCACCCAGGATAGCCATGCCCAGGTGGACAAGGCGGCCTGGCTGGGTTTTCTCGGCCTGCTGAAAACCCAGCGTCCGCGGCGGCCCATCGACGGCGCCTTTATCGCCATCAGCCTGTCGGACCTGCTGCTCAGCACCGACGCCGAGCGCGCTGCCCATGCCACGGCGATCCGCGCCCGTATCCAGGAGTTGTACACCCAGCTCGGTGTACGTTTCCCGATCTACCTGATGCTGACCAAGCTCGACCTGGTGCCAGGGTTCATGGAGTTCTTCGATGCCCTGAGCAAGGAAGAGCGGGCCCAGGTCTGGGGCATGACCTTCGACCTGGACGACGGCAAGAACGCCGCCGGTCCGCTGGCGAGTTTTCAAAAAGAGTTTGCCGGGCTCGAGCAGCGCCTCAATGCGCGGCTGGTGGAGCGTCTGCAACAGGAACGCGACCCGGCGCGGCGCGACCTGATCTACGGTTTCCCGCAGCAGTTCGGCGCGTTGAAGACCTGTCTGCAGGATTTCCTCGACGGCGTGTTCAAGCCCAATGCCTATGAAGATCGCGCCTTGCTGCGCGGGGTGTACTTCACCAGCGGCACCCAGGAAGGCAGCCCCATCGACCGCCTGATCGGCGCCATGGCCCAGAGCATGAGCCTCGACCGCCAACAGCTGGCGCGCCAGAGCGGCAGCGGGCGCAGCTACTTTATCGAGAAGCTGTTCACCGCCGTGGCCTTCGCCGAGCGCGGGCTGGTGGGGGTCAACCCCAAGGTCGAACAGCGGCGCAAATGGTTGGCCCGTGGGGTGCTGGCGACCACGGTCGCTGTGGTGCTGGTGGTCGGTACGCTGTGGTGGGTGAGTTTCCGCGCCAACGAGGCCTATATCGCCCAGGTCGACCAGAAGGTCGCGCCCCTGGGCCAGAGCGTGCAGGAGCTCAGCCCGGCGCAACGCGACGTGCTGGCGGTGCTGCCGCTGCTCAATGCGGTCAAGCACCTGGCCGGCGATGCGCCAAACTGGGCCGAAGGCCTGGGCCTGTACCAGGGCGATATGCTCGAAGCCGAGTCCGCCAGCGTCTATCGCAAGTTGCTGATCGCGGTGTTCGCACCGCGCCTGCTGACCCGGGTCGAAGAACAACTGCACGGCGGCGGCAATTCGGACTTCCTCTACGAAGGCCTGAAAGCCTACCTGATGCTGGCCGACAACGAGCATTACGACCCGCAGTTCATCAAGGCCTGGATCGCCCTCGACTGGGACCGTAGTCTGCCACGGGATCTGCCGCCGGAGCAGCGCGTCGCTCTCGGTGAGCATCTGCAAGCCTTGTTCGAACGCCGTCCACCGAATGCCCGGCTGGACGAACGGCTGATCGACGACCTACGCCGCCAACTGCAACAACTGCCAGTGGCGCAACGGGTCTATGACCGGGTCAAACGCCAGAAGCTGCCGGAAGGTGTGCCGGATTTCCGTCTGAACGAGGCCGCCGGGCGGGATGCGGCGCTGGTGTTCAGTCGCAAGAGCGGCAAGCCCCTGGGCGATCCCCTGAGCGGCTTCTTCACTGCCAAGGGTTATCGCCAGGCCTTTCTGCTGACCAGCCTGAACCAGGCCAATACCGTTGCCGAAGAGCAATGGGTGCTGGGCCGCGACCCGGCCGAACAGCAGAATGTCGCCAGCCTCGCGGCGGATGTGCGGCGCCTGTATTTCCAGGACTATCTGCGCCAGTGGGATGCCTTGCTCGCCGATATCGACTTCGTGCCCATCACCAGCGTGGCCCAGGCCTCGGATGTGCTGCGGGTGATTTCCGGTCCGACCTCGCCGCTGAAAAAGCTGCTGGTGGCGGTGGCCAAGGAAACGGATCTGCAACAGGACGAGCGTCTGCTGGCGGCCCAGGGCAAGCCGGTCGCGGGCAATGTCGATCAACTCAAGCAGCGCCTCGGTTCCCTGCTCGGTCAGGAACAGGCGACGGGCAATGCTGCGCCGGTGGAGACGCAAGACCCGGTGAGTGCGCACTTCGCCGAACTCAATGCCCTGGTCAACAAGGGTGAAGGCGAGCCGGCGGCCATCGATGCCTTGCTGGCGGACCTGAATGCGCTCTACGTGCAGGTCAGCGCCATGTCCGGTGCCAGTGGCGATGCCCTGCTCGGTGAGGCGAAGAACCAGGCCTCGGCCGCCGCCACGCGGGTCAGCCTGAATGCCGAACGCCAGCCACCGCTGGTCCAGGGGCTGGTCAAGTCGGTGGTTACTTCCACCACCAACAGCATGATGGGCGGGGTGCGCAATCAACTGAACGCGGCCTGGACCAGCGAAGTGGTCAACGTCTACCGACAATCCCTCAGCGGCCGTTATCCGCTGACTCCCGGCAGTGCCCGGGATGCGACGTTGGAGGACTTCGGCCTGTTCTTCGGCGTTGGTGGGGTGATGGACAACTACTTCCGCAAGTATCTGCAGCCCTATGTCGACACCTCGGCAACCCCTTGGCGGTGGCAGCCGGGGGCAGCGCAGAAACTCGGGATTGCCCCTGGTGTGTTGCAGACCTTTCAACGCGCGGCAGCGATTCGCGATGCGTTTTTCCGCTCGGGCGGTACCCAGCCGACCGTACGTTTCGAACTCAAGCCAGTGGCGATGGATGCGTCCATCACCCAGTTCCAGCTTGAACTCGACGGCCAGCAGGTCGGTTATGACCATGGCCCGAGCCGGCCGGTGGCGATGCAATGGCCGAACCCTGGCAGCGTCGGCGTGGTGCGCCTGTCGATCACGCCGCCGTTGGCCAGCGGGCGCTCCGGGATCACCCTCGACGGGCCCTGGGCCTGGTTCCGCCTGCTGGAGCAATCGGACCTGGTGGCCGGCAACGCGCCGGATCGTTTCAACCTGCGCTTGCGGGTGGACGGCGCGAGCATCTCCTACGAGTTGCGCGCCAGCAGTGCCTTCAATCCCTTCAAGAGCCGCGTGCTCAATGGCTTCAGCCTGCCGGAGCGGTTATGACAACGGTGGGTTTCTACGGCAAGCTGGCCAGTCGCGGCGATTTTGTCAGTCGCGGTTTGCCGCAGAGCTTTATCCAGCCCTGGGATGCCTGGCTGGCCTCGGGCTTGCTCGCCAGCCAGCAGCAGCTCGGTGCTGACTGGCTGGGTGTGTACCTGGTCAGCCCGCTCTGGCGTTTTGTGCTGGCGCCGGGCGTCTGCGGGCCGGACGCGGTGGCCGGGGTGTTGATGCCGAGCATCGACCGGGTCGGCCGCTATTTTCCACTGACCGTGGCCGTGGCCCTCGATTCCGAGCACGCCCTGGCGGCGGTGGTCGGCGGCGCGGATGCCTGGTTCGAACGGGCCGAAGCCCTGTTGCTGGCGACACTGGAGGAAGACGCCGGTTTCGAGGCTTTCGACCAGGGTGTCCAGGACCTGGGTGGCCTGCCGTTCGCCAACAAGGCACCGAGCAGCGAGTTCGCCGGCCTGCAACGCTTTGCCGCGCTCGACGCAGCGAGCCGCGCCAGCGCCCTGGCCGAACAGGCCTGTGTCGGCAGCAGCCTCTGGTGGGGACGTGGTTCGCAGCGGATCGAGGCCGGCCTGATGCGCTGCGCGGGCCTGCCGGCGACCGCCGATTTCGGCAGTTTCCTTTTGGGCAGGGGGGCGTCGATCTAAATGGCACAGACACCTGCAATCACTTACCAGTCGGCCAGCTACAGTCATGTCGGCATGGTCCGCCAGATCAACGAAGACGCCTTCCTGGAGCTGCCCGGCGCCGGGCTCTGGGTAGTGGCCGACGGCATGGGCGGGCACGCGGCGGGGGACTACGTCAGCAGCCTGATCGTCGACACCCTGCGGCGCATCCCGCCCTCGGACGCCCTGGGGCTCTACACCTCGGCCTTGCGTTCGCGCCTGGCCGAGGTCAATGCCGCCGTGCGCGAGGAAACCGCCCACCGTGGCGTGGCGATGATGGGCAGCACCGTGGTGTTGTTGGCGGTACGTGGGGCCGAAGGCGTGTGCCTGTGGGCCGGCGACAGTCGCCTGTATCGCCTGCGTGACGGCCAGTTGGAGAGCATTTCCCGCGATCACAGCTATGTCCAGGACCTGCAGGACAGCGGCCTGCTCAGCGAGGCCGAGGCGCGGGTGCACCCACGAGCAAACATCGTCACCCGGGCGATTGGCGTGGAGGCGCAAGTGGAGTTGTCGATGGTGCCGTTCCAGGTACTGCCCGGCGACACCTACCTGCTGTGCAGCGACGGCTTGAACAAGACCGCCGAAGACGCCGAGATCCGCGACGTGCTGGCCCATGCCGACCCCTATGACGTGGTCCGCAGCCTGGTGCACCTGGGCCTGACCCGGGGCGCCCCCGACAACATCACGGCGATTGTCGTCAAAGCCACCTGAAGACCCCCGACACCATGGACATTCTGATTCCCGGATTCGATATAGGCGAGGAGATTGGCGAAGGCGCCATGGCAACCGTCTATCTGGCGACCCAACGGTCGCTGGAGCGCAAGGTGGCGCTGAAAGTGATGGCGGCCGCCCTGGCCGCCGACCCGACCTTCTGCGAGCGTTTCCTGCGCGAAGGTCGGACCCTGGCGCGGCTGTCGCATCCGAACACCGTGACCATCCACGATATCGGCAATGTCGGCGAGCTGTATTACATGGCCATGGAATACCTGCCCAACGGCACGCTCAAGGAGCGGATCGCGGCGGGGCTGAGCCCTGAGCAGGGTTTGGCATATGTCCGCCAGATCGCCTCGGCCCTGGGGTATGCCCATGCCCAGGGGCTGGTGCACCGCGATGTGAAGCCGGCCAACATCCTCTTTCGCGCCGACGGTACCGCGGTGCTCTCGGACTTCGGCATCGCCAAGTCGCTGGATGATCGGACCCAGTTCACCCAGGCCGGGTTTGCCGTGGGTACGCCGAGCTATATGAGCCCGGAACAGGCCCGGGGCCAGGACCTCGACGGGCGTTCCGACCTGTATGCGCTGGGGGTGGTGCTCTATGAAATCCTGGTCGGCAAGTTGCCCTATATCGGCACCGATGCACTGTCCACGGCCTTGGCGCACCTGACCGAGCCGCTGCCGGAGTTGCCGCTGCAGCATGGGCGCTACCAGGAAGTCCTGCGCCAGCTGTTGGCCAAGGACCCTGCGGCGCGTTTCGCGGATGCGGCGGCCCTGCTGCGGGCGCTGGATAACCTCCCGGCGGAAAATCTTGATGCCACTCTGGTCCAGCCGTTGGCGATTGTGCCGCCGACTCCGACTGCACCACCCGCCAGCGACCTGGGCGGACTGACACCGGTGTCGATCGAGATTCCCACTGCGCCCCCGACACCTGCGCCGCCACCAAGACCCGCGGCTACGCCGGTGCTCGACCGTTCCGCCGAGTCCGGACAACGGCGTGGCCCGGTGCTGACGCTGGTCGCCGTGGCGGTAGCCGCCGCCCTTGGTTTGGCGGGCGCCGGTTACTGGTGGTTGGGGCGTGACAGCCATTCCGCGACGCCAAGCACAGCGGCGCAGCCACCGGCAAAAACACCGTCGGTGCTGAATCCGCCACCGGCTTCGAACCCGCCGCCGACCCAGCCACCTGGCGTGACCCAAGCCGTGGCGGCGGATCTCGACGGCGGCCAGCGCCCCTTGTTGATGGCCGGCAAGAAGACCCTGTTCCAGCGGGTCCTGAGCAAGCCCGGGGCGAGTTTTGCCAGCGAGCCGGGGGCCAAGCCGGACAAGCCGCTGCCGGCGTTCTCGGTGCTCTATGTCTACCAGCGCAAGACTGTCGACGGCAGCGCCTGGCTGCGGGTCGGTGCCGCCACTGACGGTCGCAGCGAAGGCTGGTTGCCCCAGGATGCGGTCAGCGACTGGAAGCAGAGCCTGGTGCTGAAATTTACCGAGCGTTCCGGGCGTTCGCCGGTGATGTTCCTGCGCGACGCCGCCGATATCGACAAGCTGCTGGCCAATCCTTCGGCGGCGAAGAACCTGTTGCTCAACGCACAGAAAAATCCCCAGGATGACCAGCGCGTGCTGGCCCTGGAGCCGGCCGCCAGCGCGGTGCCGCAGAACCAGTTCTACCTGCTGCCGATTTTCGATTCCCGCGAAAGCCTGGATGAAAACGGCCAGCCGGTGCAGTTGCTCAATGTCGCCTCCATCGACCCCGGCAGCACGCCGAAAGCCGTCGGCAATGGCGCTGCCCCGGCAGTCGCCGCCGACACCTTTCGCACCGCCATCGTGCTGGTGGTGGACACCACGGAGTCGATGCAACCCTATATCGATCAGGTCCGCGACGTGGTCCACGAGCTGCAAAGCCAGATTGCCCAGCGTGGCGAGCTGGACAGCGTGAGCTTCGGCCTGATCGGCTTTCGCAACAATATTCAGAAGACCCCGGGCCTGCAGTACCTGACCAAGACCCTGGTGACCCTCGACCAGGGCCGCGACCCGGAGCGCTTCCTGGAGTTGGCGCGGGACGTGAAAGCGTCGACCATCTCCAGTCACTCGTTCAACGAGGACTCCTTTGCCGGGGTCATGCAGGCGGTCGATGGCATGGACTGGTCGGGCTACGGCGGCCGGCTGATCCTGCTGGTCACCGACGCCGGTTCGTTGCGCAAGAACGATCCCTACAGCAGCACCAAAATGAACGAAGCGGAGATCCGCCAGGCCGCGCTCGGCAAGCAGATCAAGATCTACGCGCTGCATCTGCGCAGCGATGCCGGGAAAAAGAACCATGCCTTCGCCGAGCAGCAGTACCGCACCCTGACCGCCGACGCCAACCCGCAGATCGGCGATTTGTATATCCCGGTCCAGGGCGGCGATGTGCACAAGCTGGGCGAGCGGGTCGGCGAGATCGGTTCGGTGTTCGCCAACCTGGTGCACCAGGTGCACAGCAACCAGACCCAGGCCGTGCCGCTGCTGGCCGCTTCGCCGAGCCTGGCGGACAAGACGGCGGCCATCGGTTATGCCATGCACATGGATTTCCTCGGCCACAAGGCCGCCAGCCAGGCACCGCAACTGGTCAGCGCCTGGACCGCCGACCGCGACCTGACCAATCCGGCGCTACCGGCGTTCCAGGTCTGCGTGATGCTGACCAAACTGCAACTCAACGAGCTGCAACAGTCGCTGAAACTGATCGTCGACGCGGCGCGCAAGACCCAGACCTCGCCCAAGGATTTCTTCCAGGAAATCGCCAGCGCCAGTGCTTACATGAGCCGCGATCCGCAGGCCCTGCGCAAGGGCGGCAACCTAGCCGACGGCGGCCTGCTCGGCGAGTACCTGGAAGGCCTGCCGTACCGCAGCAAGTCGCTGAACATGACCCAGGACCTGTGGCTGTCGCTGAGCGTGGCCGAACAGGAAGACTTTATCGACGAACTGGACTCGAAGATCCGTCTCTACGAAACCTTCCACAACGATGTGGCCAACTGGGTCCGGTTCGGCGATGCCGAGCCGGGTGATGCGCTGTACCGCGTACCGTTGTCGACGTTGCCGTGATGATCAGTCTGCGAGAAGTGCGCAAGACGCGGGGCGAAGGCGCCCAGCGTTACAGCCTGGAGGTGCCGCGCCTGAGCCTGGCGCCCGGCGCGCAGTGGGCGGTGGTCGGGCCCAGCGGTTGCGGCAAGAGCACCTTGCTCGACCTGCTGGCGCTGGTGTTGGCGCCGGACCGGGCGGGGTTGTTTGCCTTCGACGATTCGGCGGGTGCGCAGGATATTGCCGCGCTCTGGCGTCAGGGCCAGCACGATCGCCTGGCGGACCTGCGCAGCCGAAAGCTCGGCTATGTGCTGCAGACCGGCGGCCTGCTGGGGTTTCTCGATGTGCGCGGGAATATCGCCTTGTCGCGTCGGCTTCTGGGGATGAAGGAGGATGGCAGCGTCCAGCGGCTCGCCGAGCAACTGGAAATCGCCGATCAACTGGACAAGAAGCCCCAGGCGCTTTCAGTCGGCCAGCGCCAGCGGGTCAGTTGTGCCCGGGCCTTGGCCCATGGCCCACGGCTGCTGTTGGCCGATGAGCCGACGGCAGCCCTCGATCCGCTGAATGCCGGACGGGTCATGCAGTTGTTGCTGAACCAGGCTCGGGAGCAGGGCGCCTGTTGCGTTATCGCGACCCATGACGAAGCCCTGGTGCGCGACCTTGGCGTGCCGGTATTGCGGATTGCCTGCCAGCGCGATGGCGACGGTGGTGTGACGGCGATCCTGGAGCAGACGCCATGACCCGCGCCGCCCTGATCGCCGGCCTGGCCTGGCAGGACTATCGCACCGACTGGCGGCTGTCGGCCTGTGCGGTGCTGGCCCTGGTGGCGGTGATCGCGCCGTTGCTGGTGCTGTTCGGTCTCAAGTTCGGCCTGGTCAGCAGCCTCACCGAACGCCTGGAGCGCGACCCGACGGTGCGCGAGATCATTCCCCTCGGCGGCGGGCGTTTCAGTGCGGCGTTTATCGCCGGGCTGGGGCAGCGTGAAGACGTCGCCTTTGCCTTGCCGCGAACCCGGCAGATCGCCGCGACCGCCGATCTTTCGACCAGCGGCCAGGGGCCGGTGGTCAATGTGGAAATGCTGCCCACCGCCGAGGGCGATCCCTTGCTCGGCGCCTTGCCCGCGCCGGTCGGCCTGGCGGCGATGCTGCTCAGCCAGACGGCGGCGGAGAAGCTCGGGGTGAAGGCCGGCGACTGGTTGCAGGTGTCTTTCGGCCGGCAGGTGGCCGGTCGCCTGGAAAGCCGCCACACGCAGATCCAGGTGCAGGCGGTGTTGCCGCTGGAGGCCTTCGAGCGTGATGCGTTGTTCGCCCCGCTGGGTCTGCTGGAGGCCGCCGAGGACTATCGCGACGGCCTTGGCGTGCCGGTGCTTGGCTGGGCCGGCGAGCCGGCGGGCACCGCCGCGCAGCGGGTCTATCCGGGGTTTCGCCTGTATGCCCGCGGGCTGACCGATGTCGAGCCGCTGCGGCGTTATTTCGCCGAGCGCAACCTGCTGGTCTCGACCCAGGCCCAGACCATCGCCCAGGTGCAATCCCTGAGCCGCAACCTCGGCATCGTGTTCTGGGTCATCGCTGCATTGGCCCTGGCCGGCGCGTTCGCGGCGCTCTTCGCCGGCGCCCTGGCGGCGGTCGAGCGCAAGCGCCGCGAGCTGTCGGTGTTGCGTCTGCTCGGGCTCGGCACCCGCGCACTGCTGCTGTTCGTGGTGCTGCAAGCGCTGTACAGCGGCCTGTTTGCGGTACTGCTCAGTGACGTGCTCTACGGCGTGGCGGAGTGGGGCCTGAACCTTTTGTTCGTACAGGCGGCCGGCGAGTACGCCAGCCGCCTGTTGTTGCCGCACTACCTGCTGGCACTTTTCAGCGTGTTGGCGGTCTGTGCTCTGGCTGCCGCCCTGGGGGGCTGGCGCGTGGCGCGGATAGAAGCTTCGGAAGGAATCAGAGATGTATAAGTTGCGCGGCGCGGCCCTGGCGGTTCTCATCGCTTCCCTGTGCCTGGGGTCCTGGGCGTGGGCCGATGAGGACAGCGAAAAACTCGACAACCCCAAGCCCCTGGCCGATGACATCAGCCTGCCGCTGCCCTGCGAGGGCGAGATGGTGTTTCGCGCGGTCTATGTATTGGCGCGCGGCACCCTCGATGACCGCGAGATCAGCCTCGGCTATCCCTTCAGCGAGGATGAACCGGGCTACAAGCAGTCGTTTATTTCCGGCTATCGCCGCGACTTTATCAACGGTCAGTTCACCCTCAAGGACCTGCCCGGCGCCTGGCAGAAATCCATTGCCCCGACCCTGCCGAAGACCGACGCCGACTCGCCGCTCAAGCCGATGTTCTATTTCATCGGCAAGTACCCGGTCACGGCGCGCCAGTACGCCCTGGTGATGGCCCAGGCACAAGCCCTGGCCAGCGGCGAGCCGGCACCGGCCTGCGATGCGCCGAGCGGCGTGGCCGGGCGCCTGCCCAAGGTCAAGGTCTCGCGTTTTGACGCCGAGCGTTTCTCGGCGGTCTACAGCGCCTGGTTGATGAAGTATCACCGCGACCTGCTGCCGGTCAGCGGCCGTGGCTCGTCGGCTGACGACGGTGGCCTGGGCTTTGTCCGCCTGCCCACCGAAGTCGAGTGGGAGTTCGCTGCCCGTGGCGCCCAGGCGGTCAGTCGCCAGGACCTGGAAGGCCGCCTGTTTCCACGGCGGGCGCCGGGGAGCGACAGCGACGGGCCGCTGTCCGACTACGCGGTGTTCAACCAGGTGGCCGGCGGCACCGGCCAGGCGGCGCGGCTGATGCCGATCGGCACCAAGCTGCCCAATCCCATCGGTATGTTCGACGTGATCGGCAACGCCGCGCAGATGGTCCAGGAATCCTTCCAGCTGGTGCATGCCGGACGCCGCCAGGGCACCTACGGCGGTTTTGTGGTCAAGGGCGGTAACTACCTGGAAGGCGAGGGCACGTTGTTTACCGGCATGCGCCGCGAGTACCCGCTGTTCGCCGCCGACGGCACCGAGCAGAGCAACGAGACCACCGGTTTCCGCGTGGCCGTCGGCGCGCTCTCGGCCCCGCGCTCGCGCTACAAGGAGCTGTTCAGCCAATGGCAGCAGGAAGGCCGGCTGGCGTCCCTGACCGACGCCATCGACGACGCCCAGGACCCGACCAAACGCCTGGACGGGATCATTTCCGCCAGCACCGACCCGAAGCTGCAAGCCGAGCTGGGGCTGGTCAACGAAGAACTCAAGCGCAACGTCTCGTTGATCGCCCGCCAGCGTGAAGAGGCGGCCGGCAACCTGATCCAGTCGGCGGCCCTGGTGGCCGAGACGGTCAATAACTACAACATTCGCCTGACCAACCTGAAGAAGAGCCGCCAGCAGGCCGTCGATGCCAAGGACGAGGCCGCCGCCAAGCTGTTCGCCGGGGCCATCGAGAACGGCACCAGCGCCCTGGACGGCGCGGTGGCGATCTATATCGACAACCTGGCAACGGCCACGCGCTACACCGATGCGGTGATCCAGGCGCAGTTCCAGCGGGTCAAGGAAGAACTCAATCGCAAACCCGTGCTCGGCCATAGCCTGGTCGCACGGGCCACCTTGTTCGTTCGTCATGTCGGGGATTACCGCAAGCAACAGCGGGCCGATCCGGCGGCGATCTTGAAAGCGTTACTCGCATCGACCGCCCAGCAGCCATGAGCGGTCGGTATCCGGCGAGTGTAGAGGGGACTCGGACGGCAGGGTGCCGTACCGGGCAAGTCAAAACCAAAAAAGGGAAATAAACATGATCTTCTCCAGCAAACCCCTTGTTTCGACCTCCAAGTGCCGTGCCGCGCTGTGGGTTGCCGCCGGATTCAGCACCGTGCTGATGGGCGGTTGCGCCACTTCACCGACCTCGAAAGTCGGCGCGACCACCAAGGTCGAGTTCTACCCGACCTGCTACGAGCCGGTGCAGCACCTGCGTGCGACTGACTCGGACATGACCAAGTCGATCGCCACCGGCGCGGTGATCGGTGCGTTGGGCGGTGCCGCTCTCGGCGCGCTGACCGGCGACGACTCGGCCAAGCGTGGCCGCAATGCCGCCATCGGCGCGGCCGGCGGTGCCCTCGCGGGTGGCGCGGCGGGTTACTACACCGAGAAGCAGAAGCAGATCACCGATGACAACCAGCGCATCGGCTCCTATGCCCAGGACATCAACAAAAGTGCCGCCGACATGGACCGCAACACGGCCTATGCCAAGGCGTCGCAGAGCTGCTACCAGCGTGAGTTCGCCAACCTGGTGTCGGCACGCAAGGCCAAGACCGTCGGCGACGCCGAAGGTCGCAAGCGCCTGGCGGAAATCGTTTCGGGCCTGAAAGAGTCCAATGACCTGATCGTCGCCGTGAACGGGCGTTCGGCCGAAGACCTGAACAACTACACCCAGGCCTATGAGCAGGATCTGCGTCAGGTCGGCGTGCAGCGTACCGACGTGGTCACCGTGGCGACCGCCGACAGCAACCCGGTCGTGCCGACCACCACCAAGGGCAAGAAGGTGAAAGTGGCGAAGAAGGCGGCGCTGCCGGTCGTGCCTAAGGAAGCAGTGGCCACCGAGAAGACCCTCCAGGACGCCAACGCCAAGAAAGCTGTCAGCCAGGACGTGGCCACCAGCGGTCAGTCCCAGGTCAACAGCATGTGCAAGAACCCGGACCTGGGCGACTGGGCACCGGTGCCTTGCCCGAACGCCTAAGCGACGGATCGTCTGACAATTTGTCGGTATAAGCGTTAAACGCCTGCCGATCTCCCGGGTAAAACGGGAGATCGGTGGCGTTCTTCAGGTAAAGCGCTACACTGCGCCGGCCGTT
This sequence comes from Pseudomonas sp. MWU12-2345, assembly GCF_023242385.1. Taxonomy (NCBI): domain Bacteria; kingdom Pseudomonadati; phylum Pseudomonadota; class Gammaproteobacteria; order Pseudomonadales; family Pseudomonadaceae; genus Pseudomonas; species Pseudomonas sp. MWU12-2345. The sequence goes on from NZ_JALLJA010000024.1 coordinate 93,230, forward strand.
AATCTTTTCTGCCGAGGCTGTGTGCATGAAATTTCGTTTTCTTCTCTGGGCACTGGGTCTGTTGATGGCCCGGGCCAGCCGTAAAAACCCCGCCTTCCAGCAGCAACTGGCCGACAAGGCCCTGGTGTTCCAGCTGCAGACGCTCGACGGCAAGGTTGCCCGTCACTTTATCGTCAAGGATCAGCGCATCAGCAGCCGCTCCGGGACTTATCCGGAGCCTGCGTTTGCGATTGCCTTCAAGGATGCCGCCTATGGCTTCGCCACGCTGCAGGCGAAGAACAAGCAACTGGCGTTCATGACGGGGATTCAGGACAAGTCGATCCAGATCAAGGGCAATCCGGCACTGGTGATGTGGTTCCAGGGCTTGATGAAGTACCTCAAGCCGCGGAAGAAGAAGGCCTGAGTCGGCTCTGATTTTCACCACATGGCTGGAAATCGGCGCCGAATTGTAGGGGTAGGGCTTGTCGGGACGCTACACCGCCGCGAAGCTTTTGGCGGCCTCAAGGGCCTCTTCGCTGGCAAGCCAGGCTCCTACAGTTCCGTGTCGTTCGCACAATTTGTGATCGGCGCTGAACCTGTAGGAGCAAGCTTGCTCGCGATAGCGGTGTTCCAGACTCCGCTTTATCCCTGGCTGAACTGCGAAGCCAGTTCGCGCAACAGCACTTCGGCTTCCAGCACCTTGTTCACCACATCGTCGGCCTTGTCGCGGGACAGCCCCAGGCGTTCTAGCAAGGCATCCGGAATCTCTTCATCCGGGCCCGAGCCGATATTGCGGCTGCGCAACAGGCGCACCGCCAGGCACACCAGGTTCGGATAGGCGGCATAGTCGCCGTCGTAGCTCGGATCGTGCTGGAAGCGCAGCGCGGTGGACAGCTCCTCCGGCATATCCCAGTAGCGCATCAGCCAGGCACCGATCTGCTCGCGGCTGATACCCAGCAAATGCTGCTCGATATAGCTGTGGCACAGGTGCGGGTTGACCTCCAGGTGCCGGCAGATCAGCGAGAAATGCGGCGGGAAGACGTGGGCCAGCAGCAGGTAGCCGAAGTTGTGCAGCAAGCCGGCCAGGTAGGTCAGGCCTGCTTCCGGGCGCTGGGCGCGGGGCATGGCGCGGGTCAGGCCTTCGATCACCGCGGCGGTGTAGATCGATTGCTGCCAGTAAGGCGTGCTGTGTTGCGGGTGGTCCTTGGGCAGGCTCAGGGTCTTGCCCAGGGCCAGGCCCAGCGCCAGGTTGATCACCAGATCGAAACCGAGCACACGGACAATCGCATCTTCCACCGAGCGGATCTTGCCCGGCGAGGCGTAGTAGGGCGAAGCCGCCCAACTCACGACCTGGGCCGCCAGCGACGGGTCGGTTTCGACCACGCCGGTGATGTCGTCGATGGTCGCGTCGGGGTCGACCCGCAGCTTGATGATCTTTTGTGCGGTTTCCGCCAGGGGCGGAATCTCGATGGTCGCTTCCAGGCGCTGCTGGATCCGCCGCGCGGTGAAGGCTTGCACGGCCTGGGTGATTTCCTCGCGGTCATCATGAGGGCGGTCGAGGTTGGGACGGATACTGGATACGGCTTCGCCGAAACTGGCGGCGCTGGCCTTGCTCAGCATGCCCTTGAAGTCGTCGCTGGAAATTTCCAGCAGCAGGCCGGCTTCACCGGAGTCGATCAGCAGGCTCGGTACACGCAGCAGTTGCTCTTCGTACAGGCACGGCGAACTGGTCAGCCCGGGCAAGCCCGGCAGCAGGTGCAGGCTGTGTTTGCCGAGCATGCGTTCCATGCGTTCGGTGGGCACCGCCGTCAGGCGCCGGCCGGTCAATTCGGTCAGGCGGTTGAGGTCGAGCAGTTGGTCCTGGGGAAACAGGACCATCAGTGCACCGACTGCATCGTCGAGCAGCACGGCCTGGACTTTGCGCGCGGCCGGCAGACCAGGGTGGTCCAGGACTTCGCTATAGCGGATGGCGAGCTTGTCGAGCAGCAGCCGGACCACAGACGGGGTGTGCGGGGTTGCATCGATGAGGGCAACTTCTGTCATGGTCTGTATCCGGGTTCCTACAATTTTCCCAGTATAACCAGCTTGGCCGTCCTAATGGTCTATAAACTGTGAGGTCTATCACACTTGGCCGTATTGCTGGCCATGGCGCAGCCAGCGGTCGAGCAGCGGGCTGACATGCTGCGGCCAGCGTGCCATCAGGGCTTGCGCGGCATCGCGGACCGCCGGCAACAGATCGGCGTCGCGCATCAGGTCGGCGACCTTGAATTGCAGGAGCCCGGTCTGGCGGGTACCGAGCATTTCCCCGGGGCCGCGCAGCTCCAGATCCTTCTCGGCGATGATGAAGCCGTCGTTGGTCTCGCGCATGATGCCCAGGCGTTGGCGACCGATCTGTGACAGTGGCGGATGGTAGAGCAGCACGCAGTGGCTGGCGGCGCTGCCCCGGCCGACCCGGCCACGCAGCTGGTGCAGTTGCGCCAGGCCCAGGCGCTCGGGGTTCTCGATGATCATCAAGCTGGCATTGGGCACGTCGACGCCGACTTCGATCACCGTGGTTGCCACCAGCAGTTGCAGGGCGCCGGCCTTGAATTCAGCCATCACCGCCGCCTTTTCCGCCGGTTTCATACGTCCGTGGATCAAGCCGACGCGCAGTTCGCCGAGGGCTGCGGTGAGCTCTTCGAAGGTGGTTTCGGCGGCCTGGCAGGTGAGTTCCTCGGATTCCTCGATCAGTGTGCAGACCCAATAAGCCTGGCGGCCTTCGGCACAGGCGGCACGCACCCGTTCCACCACTTCGAAGCGCCGGCTGTCGGTCACCAGTACGGTGTTCACCGGCGTGCGGCCTGGCGGCAGTTCGTCGAGGATCGAGGTGTCGAGGTCGGCATAGGCGCTCATGGCCAAGGTCCGCGGGATCGGCGTGGCGGTCATGATCAACTGGTGCGGGCACATCCGTCCGCCGACGCCTTTCTGGCGCAGGGCCAGGCGTTGCTGGACGCCGAAGCGGTGCTGTTCGTCGATGATCACCAGGGCCAGGTTCTTGAACTGCACTTCGTCCTGGAACAGCGCGTGGGTGCCGACCACCATCGGCGTGCCGCCGGCGATCTGCTCCAGGGCGGCGACCCGGGCCTTGCCCTTGAGCTTGCCGGCCAGCCAGGCGGTTTCGATGCCCAGCGGTGCCAGCCAGCGCTGGAAGTTGATGAAGTGTTGTTCGGCCAGGATCTCGGTCGGTGCCATCAATGCCACCTGGTAGCCGGCTTCCAGGGCCTGCAGGGCGGCGAGGGCGGCGACCACGGTCTTGCCGGCGCCGACGTCGCCCTGGATCAGCCGCAGCATCGGCTCCGGCTGGCTGAGGTCATAGGCCACTTCGTTGCCGACCCGTTGCTGGGCGCCGGTCGGTGGGAAGCCGAGGTTGGCGAGGAACTGCCCGGGCAGCCGTTGCGCTTTCGGCAGGGCCGGTGCGCGCAGGGCCTTCAGGCTTTCGCGCAGGCGTTGCTGGGACAGCTGATGCGTCAGCAGTTCCTCGAAGGCCAGGCGGTGTTGGGCCCAGTGATGACCGAGGGCGAGTTCGTCGACATCGGCATCGGCGGGTGGTTGGTGCAGATAGCGGATGGCTTCGTCCAGCGGTGCCAACTGGTAGTCGCGGGCCAGTTCCTGGGGCAGCCAGTCCGGCAGGCTGCGCGGGCCGAGCATCGCCAGGCTTTGCTGGCAGAGTTGGCGCAGGCGTTGCTGGGTCAGGCCCTCGGTCAGCGGGTAGATCGGCGTCAGGGTGGTGTCCACCGGCGGCGGTTCGTCACCGCTGATGGCGCGGTATTCCGGGTGGTAGATTTCCAGGCCGGAGGCGCCGGGGCGGGCTTCGCCGTAGCAGCGGACATGGGTGCCGCGCTTGAGGCCATCCTTTTGCGCGGTGCTGAAATGGTAGAAGCGCAGGCTCAGGCTACCGGTGCCGTCGTTGAGGCGCACCAACAGGCTGCGGCGCTTGCCCATGACCACATCGGCGCCGCTGACCACGCCTTCGATCACCGCGTCCTGGCCCGGACGCAGGGCGCCGATGGGCACCACGCGGGTGCGGTCCTGGTAGCGCAGGGGCAAGTGGAAGAGCACGTCCTGGAGATTCTCCAGGCCGACCTTGGCCAGCTTTTCGGCCATGGCCTCGCCGACACCCTTGAGTGCCGTGACCGACACTTGCGACAGTTCAGCCACGTCGATCAGCTCGCTGCGGGAGGCTTGGCCACCGAGCACAGGCGGATCGAGTCGGCGAGGATTTCAATCGCCTTGGGCCGCGGGAAGCTGGCGCGCCAGGCGATGGCCACGGTGCGGAACGGCACCGGCGGCGTCAGCGGACGCACTTCGATCACGCCGGGAGCGTAGTGATGGCTGTCCACGGCCGACAGCGGCAGAACCGAAATGCCCAGGCCGGAAGCGACCATATGGCGGATGGTTTCCAGCGAGCTGGACTCGACCGTGGTGTGCCGGGCCGCGTCGCCGCCCTTGGCCAGGGTCGGGCAGGCTTCGAGGACCTGGTCGCGGAAGCAGTGGCCTTCGCCCAGCAGCAACAGGCTCTTGTCGTTGAGCAGGGCGCTGTCGATGGTTTCCTTCTTGGTCCAGGGGTGCGAGGCCGGCATCAGGACGTAGAACGGTTCGTCGTAGAGCGGCAGGGTCAGCACATCGGCTTCATTGAACGGCAGGGCGATGATCACCGCGTCCAGTTCGCCGTTGCGCAGCTTGTCGCGCAGCACGTGGGTGAAGTTTTCTTCGATATACAACGGCATCTGCGGGGCGACCCGGTGCAGTTGCGGGATCAGGTGCGGGAACAGGTAGGGACCGACGGTGTAGATCGCGCCGACTTTCAGCGGTGCGGTCAACTGGTTCTTCCCGGCCTGGGCCAGCTCGCGGATGCCCTGGGCCTGCTCGAGGACCTTCTGCGCCTGGGCAACGATGGTTTCGCCGACGGGGGTCAGGCGCACGGCGCTCTTGCTGCGCTCGAAAATCAGCACACCGAGTTCGTCCTCGAGCTTTTTCACGCCGACCGACAGGGTCGGCTGGCTGACATGACAACGCTCGGCCGCGTGGCCGAAGTGTTGTTCCTGGGCGAGAGTGACGATATAGCGTAGTTCTGTAAGAGTCATAGCGAGCGTCCATGAGGTTGCCGGGCCAAGCATAACGGCTGCAATCGATAGACGCACGTTATCAGACGCAGGAAGAACGACGATTGTCGTTCAGGGCGGTTTTAGTGGGTTTTTGTTCGGGCGGTAGGACGTGAACTTGTGTGCGGGCGTAGCGGAGATTTTGTGGGAGCGAAGCTTTTGGCGACCTTTTGGCGACCTTGAGGGCCTCTTCGCGGGCAAGCCAGGCTCCTACAGTTCTGGGTCGTTCGCACAATTTGTGATCGGCGCCGGACTTGTAGGAGCAGGGCTTGCCCGCGAAGCTTTTGGCGGCCTCAAGGGCCTCTTCGCTGGCAAGCTCCTGCGGTGTCTAGCGGTTGCGCTTGTCGATGGAGTAGACGAACGGCGCGACGATCTCGATGCTGCCGTTGGTCAGCATATCGGCCGGCGGCTTGGGCAGCGGTTGGGCGCGACGGATCATTTCCAGGGTGGCCCGGTCCAGATCGGCGTTGCCGGAACGACCCACCAGTTCATACGAGAGCACCTTGCCTTCGGCATCGACCACGAAGCGCAGGCGGTTCAGACCTTCCTTGCCCCGTGACTGTGCAGCCGGCGGGTACTTCTTGTACTTGCTCAGGTGAGCCAGCAAGGTGCCTTCCCAACTGGCTTTCGCCGCGATCTGCTGGGGCGAAGGGCCCGGCGCCGGTGCCGCGGATTTCTCCGCTGGCGTGTTGGTCGGCGGCGTATCGGAAGGTTTCTCTTCCGTCGGCTTTTCCTTCACCGGCTCCGGCTTCGCCTGGGGCTTGGGCGGCTGCGGCTTGGGTTTCGGCTTGACCGGCTTGGGCACCGAGATCGTCGGCTTCGGCGCTTCGGCCAGCTTGGGCAACGGCAGCTCCTCCACCGGCGCGGGGGGCTGTGGTGGCGTGATGACCTTGGGCGGTGCCGGTGGCGGTGGAGCCGGGGGCAGTGGCGCCAGTTCGACCATCATCGCCTGGGGCGGCAGCTCGATGGGCTTGGACACCGACCAGTTGAGGGTGGCGATGATCGCCGCCGCATGAATGCCCAGCACCAGGCCCAGGCTGGCGCCATAACGCGTCAGCTTTTGGCGCGTATTGATCATTTCTTGGCTGCCGTCTCGAGTCCGACCAGGCCGACCTTCAGGTAACCGGCGGCGCGCAGGGCATCCATCACGCGCATCAGGTCGCCATAGTCCACGCCTTTATCGGCCTGGAAGAAAATGGTCGTGTCCTTCTTGCCGTGGGTCCGGGCGTCGAGGGTCGGGCCCAGGGCCTCGACCTTGACTTCGTCTTCACCGAGGAACAGGCGCTGGTCGGACTTGACGCTGAGGAACACCGGCTTTTCCGGTCGCGGTGCCGGTTTGGCGGTGGACGCGGGCAGGTCGACCTTGATATCCACGGTGGCCAGGGGGGCGGCCACCATAAAGATGATCAGCAGTACCAGCATCACGTCGATAAACGGCGTGACGTTGATTTCGTGGTTTTCGGCGAGATCGTCGCCGCCTTCGTTCAAATGCAGGCCCATGGCTGATTACCCCACTTTCACCATATGCGGCGCTTGCGTGGAACGCTCGTGCGGCTGGTGGTCGAGGTCACGGCTGACCAGCAGCAGGACCTGGGCGGAGGCGTCGGAGACCTGGGCCTTGTAGCCGGCGATGGAGCGGGCGAAGACGTTGTAGATCACCACGGCCGGGATCGCTGCGACCAGGCCGAAGGCAGTGGCCAGCAGGGCTTCGGCGATACCCGGCGCGACCACGGCAAGGTTGGTGGTCTGGGTTTTCGCGATGCCGATAAAGCTGTTCATGATGCCCCACACGGTGCCGAACAGGCCGACGAAGGGCGCGGTGGAACCGATGGTGGCGAGTACGCCGGTGCCGCTGCTCATAGTGCGACCGCAGGCGGCGACCAGGCGTTCGAGGCGGAAGCTCACGCGCTCCTTGATGCCTTCTCTTTCGCGGCTGTTGACCGACAGGTGCATTTCTTCCAGGGCGTCGTGGACCAGCAGGTGGGCGAGGCTGCCCTCCTGGTTGGCGGTCTCGCTGGCTTCCTTGAGGGTGCGGGCCTTTTTCAGGGCGAGCATCTCGCGGCGCAGGCGACGCTTGGCGCCCAGCAGTTCGAAGCCTTTGGCAACCCAGATGGTCCAGGTGATGATCGAGGCGATGGCCAGGCCGATCATCACGATCTTGACGATGATATCGGCGTTCTTGTACATGCCCCAGGGTGACAGGTCGTGGGCCATGCCCAGGCTGTTGTCCTCGGCGGGCAACGCGTCGGCATCGCCGGCGGGTGCGGCATTCTCGGTCTGGACTGGAACGGCGGCGGTCGGTGCGACGACAGGCACGGCATGATCGGCCGGGGCCGGAGCGACCGCCGCCGCAGGGGCGTGGGGCGGGGCTTCGTCGGCGAAGGTCAGGGTCGGCGCCAGCAACAGGCTGAGCAGCAAAGCCGCCGTCGAGCGCCAGGTGCGAGAGGGGCTATGGGGCTGGGGTGACGAAGCGGGGCGTTTATTGCGTGTCATGCTGGCCGGACCTGAGAGAAGATATGAAGAGGGTCTTGTCCTTCCAGGCCTCGTGGGGCCGAGAACATTTGGACGTGAATTATTGCAAATAATTCTTGTTAACAGAAGTGATGGCTTTTCTTTTTTTCTTCCATTGTTAACCGCTGGTCAATTTGCAGCGCTCGTTTGTGGCTTTTTTCCTGGAGATCCGTGATGTCTGCTCCTTCTGTTCTGATTGCCGGTTGCGGCGATGTCGGTAGTCGCCTGGCGACGCAGTTGCTCGCCCAGGGTTGGCACGTCCATGGCCTGCGCCGCTCGATCGCGCGTTTGCCGGAGGGTGTCGTCGGGGTGGCGGGCGACCTGTTCGCCGAGCAGCGGCCTGACCGCTGGCCGAGTGGCCCGCTGGATTACCTGGTGTATTGCGCCGCGGCGACCGATCACGACGAGGCGGGTTATCGAGCAGCCTACGTCGATGGGTTGCGGCATGTATTGAGCTGGCTCAGGCAATCGGGCCAGCAGCCACGGCGCCTGCTGTTCGTCTCCAGCAGCAGCGTGTATGTGCAGCAGAGCGGTGAGTGGGTCGACGAGACTGCGCCGACCGAAGCCGAAGGTTATTCCGGGCGCTTGATGCTGGAGGCCGAGCAGGTGGCGCTGGACAGCGGCATTCCGGCGACACGGGTGCGCCTGACCGGTATCTACGGTCCGGGTCGCGAGTGGTTGTTGACCCAGGTCCGGCGCGGCTATCGGGTGGCGGTGGAGCCGCCTTTATATGGCAATCGGATTCATGCCGACGACGCGGCCGGACTGTTGGCGTTTCTGCTGGAGGCTGATCGGGCCGGGAAGGTGTTGGAGGATTGTTATATCGGTGTCGATGATGCGCCGGCGCCCTTGGCAGAGGTGGTGGGCTGGTTGCGCGAATACCTGGGGGTGACCGAGTGGGCCGAGGGCGCCAGCGTTCGCCGCACCGGCAGCAAGCGCTGTAGCAATGCCCGGGCGCGGGCCCTGGGTTGGGCACCGCGTTATCCGAGTTTCCGCGAGGGTTATGCGGCGATTCTTGAGGGGCGTTGCTGAGGTTACTTCTCCAGCAACCACTGGCGAGGACCGGGGTTGAGCTGCGGCTGTTCATCGGCCTGGGCCGAGTTCAACGCCTGGAAGATTTCCAGTTGCTTGCCCTTGCGCACGAAGATCCAGGCGGCGCCCTTGCCGCCTTGCTGCAACCAGATGCTGTCGTTCTCGCCGCTCATGGAGGCGCAATCGCCGGCCAGGCACAGCGCGTAGCGATCGGCACCGGGCAAGCCTTCCAGGCGTCCGTCCGGCAGGAATTTCACCTGGCCGCCTTCGCCCGGGCCACTGCTGATCTTCCAGTCGCCACCCATGTAGGCCGCGTACAAGGCCTGCTCGAAGCTGGCGCCCACCGGCGCGTTGGCCGGCAGTTCGGTCTGGGCCCGCACGAATGGCTGTTCAGGCTCCGAATCGCTGGCACTCTGGATCAGTTCCTTGCCGTCACGCGCCAGCGCAGTCCCGGCGCTGCCATAGAAGTCGACATGCCACTGCTTGCCGTCCGCGCGCACATGGCCCTCGGGGCGCTCGAAACCGTTGCTGTAGCGGGCCTGGCCGTTACGGGTGTCGATGCTCCATTCCAGGTTCGGCCCGTAGGTCTCCAGGGCTTCGCGCAAGCTGCCCTTTTTGACGGCGGCATCGATGGCGGCCTGGTTGATCCAGGTGCCGCTGATGTCGTATTTGGCAGGGTCGCTGGCGCAACCGCCGAGCAGGAGGGCAAACACCGAGAAGGCAAGCGCTTTGCGCATGGTGGAATCCTTTGCAGACGAAGCTGGCGCAGCGGGAGGGCTGCACCAGGCAGTGCGGGGTTGTTCGAGGGCGGCGTGGCTGGCAGTTACTCGAGGACCAGGATCGCGTCCATCTCGACCTGCGAGCCGCGTGGCAGGGCGGCAACGCCGATGGCGGCGCGGGCCGGGTAAGGCTGCTGGAAGTACTTGCCCATGATCTCGTTGACCTTGGCGAAGTGGCTCAGGTCGGTGAGGAAGATGTTCAGCTTGACGATGTCCTTGAACGAGCCGCCAGCTGCTTCGGCCACGGCCTTCAGGTTTTCGAAGACCTGTACGGTCTGGGCTTCGAAGCCTTCCACCAGTTCCATGGTTTTCGGGTCCAGGGGAATCTGGCCGGACATGTAGACGGTGTTCCCGGCCTTGATCGCCTGGGAGTAGGTGCCGATGGCGGCCGGTGCCTTGTCGCTGCTGATAACGGTCTTGCTCATGAACGGGTTCCTTGTAATGGACGGCTACGTTGGGGAGCTATGCGCGCATGCGAGTGATGCGGATCACCCCGGTCAGGGCGCGCAGTTTCTTGATCACGCGGGCCAGGTGCACGCGGTCGTGCACGCTGACCACCAGTTGGACCACGCTGATGCGACCATCGCGTTCGTCCATGCTGATTTTCTCGATATTGCCGTCGGCGGCATTGACGCTGCTGGCCAGCAGGGCTATCAGGCCGCGCTGGTGTTCCAGCTCGACGCGCAGCTCGACGTTGAATTCGCCGGTGACATCCTTGGCCCAGGAGAGCTGGATGCATTTTTCCGGATTGTGGCGGATTTCGCTGATATTGCGGCAGTTGTCCAGGTGCACCACCATGCCTTTGCCGGCGGACAGGTGGCCGACAATCGGGTCGCCCGGGATCGGCGTGCAGCACTTGGCGTAGCTGAGTACCAGGCCTTCGGTGCCACGGATGGCCAGCGGCCCTTCGGGGCTGGGCAATTGTTCGCCTTCGCCGAGCAGGCGACGGGCGACCACATAGGCCATGCGGTTGCCCAGGCCGATGTCTTCCAGCAGGTCTTCGATCAGTTCCAGGCGGTATTCGTGGAGCATGGCCTGCACGCGCTCGCCGGAAATCTTGTCCAGGGCGCTGTCGAAACCGTTGAGTACCTTGTTCAGCAGGCGTTCTCCGAGGCTGATGGATTCGGAGCGGCGTTGCAGTTTCAGGGCATGGCGGATATGGGTGCGGGCCTTGCCGGTGACGACAAAGTTGAGCCAGGCCGGGTTCGGGCGCGCGCCGGGGGCGCTGACGATCTCCACCGTGGAGCCGCTTTGCAGCGGTTCGGACAGCGGTGCGAGACGGCGATTGATCCGACAGGCAATGCAGCTGTTGCCGACATCGGTGTGCACCGCGTAGGCAAAGTCCACCGCCGTGGAGCCTTTTGGCAGCTCCATGATCCGGCCCTTGGGCGTGAACACGTAGACCTCGTCCGGGAACAGGTCGATCTTCACGCTTTCGATGAATTCCAGGGAGTTGCCGGCCCGTTGCTGCATTTCCAGCACGCCCTTGACCCACTGGCGGGCCCGGGCATGGGTGCCCTTGGGCTGCTCGTCGCCGCTGGACTTGTACAGCCAGTGGGCGGCGATGCCATTGTTGGCCATCTCTTCCATCTCGCGGGTGCGAATCTGGATCTCGATCGGGACGCCGTGCATGCCGAACAGGGTGGTATGCAGCGACTGGTAGCCGTTGGCCTTGGGAATCGCGATGTAGTCCTTGAAGCGGCCGGGCAGGGGTTTGTACAAATTATGCACAGCGCCGAGGACCCGATAGCAGGTGTCGACCTTGTCGACGATGATCCGGAACGCATAGACGTCCATGATCTCGTTGAAGGCCCGGCGCTTGCCGCGCATTTTGGTGTAGATACCGTACAGGTGCTTCTGCCGTCCGCTGACCTCGCCCTGGATACCGTCGACGGCCAGGCAGTGGCTCAGGGACTCTTCGATCTTGTTGACGATTTCCTTGCGGTTGCCCCGGGCGCGCTTGACCGCCTGGTAGATCCGTGCGGAACGCATCGGGTGCATGGCCTTGAAGCCGAGGTCTTCGAATTCGATGCGGATCGCATGCATGCCCAGGCGGTTGGCGATGGGGGCATAGATCTCGAGGGTTTCCTTGGCGATGCGCCGGCGTTTTTCGCCGGACAGCACTTCAAGGGTGCGCATGTTGTGCAGGCGGTCGGCGAGCTTGACCAGGATCACGCGAATATCGCGGGCCATGGCCATGGCCATCTTCTGGAAGTTTTCCGCCTGGGCTTCGGCCTTGGTCTCGAAATTCATCTGGGTCAGTTTGCTGACCCCGTCGACCAGTTCGGCCACGGTTTCGCCGAACTGCGCTTGCAGCGCTTCCTTGGCGATCCCGGTGTCTTCGATCACGTCATGGAGCATGGCCGCCATCAGGCTCTGATGGTCCATGTGCATGTCGGCAAGAATATTGGCCACCGCCAGCGGATGCGTGACGTAGGCTTCGCCGCTGCGACGGCGTTGACCGTCATGGGCTTGTTCGGCGTAGAAGTACGCCCGGCGGACCAGGTTGACCTGGTCGGCGCCGAGGTAGGTCGATAAGCGATCGGCGAGGGCGTCTATGCTCGGCATGAGGTTTCCCCCGGCCGAAGCCTTGTACCCTGCGCCGTGCTACGTCGACCAGGCATAGGCTTAGACGGCCTCGTTGGACTCGTCCTCGAAGGCGGCGAAGACCGGGTCTTCATGGACGATATCCTGTTCAGCGATGAACGCGTCCGTCACGTAGCCTTCGGCGATTTCCCGCAGGGCCATTACGGTTGGTTTGTCATTTTCCCACGCCAGCTTCGGCTCTTTGCCGCCGGTCGCCAGTTGACGAGCGCGCTTGGTGGAGAGCATGACCAGCTCAAAACGGTTAGCCACATGTTCTAGGCAGTCTTCAACGGTTACGCGGGCCATGGTGTTCCTCGTAGCAAATGCGGTAATCACGCTACCCGGATGGGCGAGCGGACTGAACAGTTTAAAAAATCACCAGCGTTTAGGGAAGCGCTGATTTTCCCGGTCGCTTCACCAACGCGCTACGAGTACCAATGTAAAGCCCTCGCGGCGCTTTTGGGAAGTGTTGCTTATGCCAGTAATTCACTCAAGAGCTGAGTGAAATGTTGCTGTTGGGGCAGCTGTTGCAAGCGATTGGCGCGGAAAATCGCCTTCAGATCGTCCAGTGCGTGGGCAAAATCGTCGTTGATGATCAGGAAATCGTATTCGACGTAGTGGCTCATTTCGCTGACCGCTTCGCGCATCCGCCCTTCGATGATCGCGTCGCTGTCCTGGCCACGGTTGGTCAGGCGCTGGCGCAGGGCCTGCTGGCTCGGCGGCAGGATAAAGATCGAGCGGGCCGCGGGCATTTGCCGACGTACTTGTTCGGCGCCCTGCCAGTCGATCTCCAGGATCAGGTCGTGGCCTTCGTCCAGGGTCTGTTGCAGGTGGCTCTGGGAGGTGCCGTAGAGGTTGCCGAAAACTTCCGCCTGCTCGAGGAAATCACCGTGCTCGACCATCCGCACGAACTCGGCGCGGTCGACGAAGTGGTAGTTCACGCCGTTGGCTTCGCCCGGGCGCATGGCGCGGGTGGTGTGCGAGACCGAGACGCGGATCTGCGGCTCGGCATCGATCAGGGCCTTGACCAGGCTGGTCTTGCCTGCGCCCGACGGTGCGGAAATGATGTAGAGGGTGCCAGTGCTGTGGGTCATGTCGGGTTAGCCTTACTCGATGTTCTGTACTTGTTCGCGCATTTGCTCGATCAACACCTTGAGGTTGACCGCCGCCTGGGTGCTGCGCGGGTCGAAGGCCTTGGAGCCGAGGGTGTTGGCTTCGCGGTTGAGTTCCTGCATCAGGAAGTCCAGGCGTCGGCCGGCCGCGCCGCCGGACTTGAGCACCCGGCGGACTTCGATGATATGGGTGGCGAGGCGGTCGAGTTCTTCGGCCACGTCGCTTTTCTGTGCCAGCAGGACCATTTCCTGCTCCAGGCGGGTCGGATCCAGCTCGGCTTTCATGTCGGCGAAGCGGTCGAGGACTTTCTGGCGCTGGGTGGCGAGCATCTGCGGAACCTGTTCGCGCAGGGTCGCGACATCGCCTTCGATGGCGTCCAGGCGCTCGACGATCAAGCGGGCCAGCTCCGCGCCTTCGCGCTGGCGGCCGTTCTTGAGTTCCTCGAGGCCTTGGGTGAACAGGGCCAGGGCTTCGTTGTTCAGGGCCTGCGGGTCGCTGGCGTCGGCCACCAGCACGCCGGGCCAGGCAAGCACTTCCAGCGGGTTCAGCGCGGCGGGCTGCTTGATCAGGCCGGCGACGGTTTCGGCGGCGGCGATCAGTTGGGTGGCGCGCTCGCGGTCGATCTGCAGGGCCTTGCCGGTGGTTTCCTCGGTAAAGCGCAGGGTGCATTCCAGCTTGCCCCGGGACAGGCCCTGGCGCAGGGCTTCGCGAACCGCGCCTTCGAGGTCGCGGAAGGATTCCGGCAAACGCAGGTGGGGTTCCAGGTAGCGGCTGTTGACCGAGCGCAGCTCCCAGCTCAGGGTGCCCTGGCTGACGGCGCTTTCGACGCGGGCGAAGGCGGTCATGCTGTGGACCATGGAAGTACCTCGCGATTCAGGTTCGCCGCCGTTTGGGCGGGCCGGACCGATGAATGAATTAAAGCCGACAGGCAGCAAAGGCGCAGGATTGTAGCGCAGTGCGGCCGCTGCCCCCAAACCCCCCGTAGGAGCGAGCTTGCTCGCGATGGTAGTCCAGGCACCGCGGGGTATCAGGTTTCCCGCGTTATCGTTGACGTCCATCGCGAGCAAGCTCGCTCCTACAGGGTCGGCGGGTGGCATGAGGTATTTAGAGGTGCCCAGCACAGTCCCTGGCCTCTATAATGCCCAGTAGATTTCCGTCCTCGTACAGGTATTCCCAATGAAACGTCCAAGTGGTCGCGCTGCCGATCAGCTTCGCTCGATCCGCATCACCCGCAACTACACCAAACACGCCGAGGGGTCTGTACTGGTCGAGTTTGGTGATACCAAAGTGATCTGCACGGTCAGCGTCGAGAACGGTGTGCCGCGTTTCCTCAAGGGCCAGGGCCAGGGTTGGCTGACCGCCGAGTACGGCATGCTGCCGCGCGCCACCGGCGAGCGTAACCAGCGTGAGGCCAGCCGCGGCAAGCAAGGCGGCCGGACCCTGGAGATCCAGCGCCTGATCGGCCGTTCGCTGCGCGCCGCGCTGGATATGTCCAAGCTGGGCGATGTGACCCTGTATGTCGACTGCGATGTGATCCAGGCCGACGGCGGCACCCGCACCGCGTCCATCACCGGTGCCATGGTCGCGCTGGTCGACGCTTTGGCAGTGATCAAGAAGCGTGGCGGCCTGAAGGGCGGTAGCCCGCTCAAGCAGATGATCGCCGCGGTATCGGTGGGCATGTACCAGGGCGAGCCGGTGCTCGACCTGGACTACCTGGAAGACTCGGCCGCCGAGACCGACCTGAACGTGGTCATGACCAGCACCGGTGGTTTCATCGAAGTCCAGGGCACTGCCGAAGGCGCGCCGTTCCAGCCTGAAGACCTGAACGCGATGCTGGCATTGGCACAGAAAGGCATGAACGAAATCTTCGAATTGCAGAACGCCACCTTGGCCGACTGAGGATTCGAACCGTTACCAGCATAAGGAGAGCGCCATGAGTGACGAGCAACTACCCGTACCGACACCGAGCCAGGAAGTCAGGCAATGGGCGATGTTCTGTCATTTGTCGGCGTTTCTCGGCTACTGGTTTCCGTTCGGCAGCCTGATCGGGCCGCTGATCCTGTGGCAGATGAAGCGCGAGCAGGATCCGTTTATCGACGCCCAGGGCAAGGAAGCGCTGAACTTCCAGATCACCGTGGCGATTGCGGCGATGGTCTGCATCCCGCTGATGTTCGTGCTGATCGGTATTCCGCTGTTCGGTTTGCTGGTGATCGCGGCGGTGGTGTTGACCATCATTGCCGGGGTCAAGGCCAATGAAGGCGTGGCTTACCGCTATCCCTTCACCTGGCGGCCGATCAAGTAGGTCCTGGTGCTGTTCCTGCGAGGTTTGCGGCGTTTTTGAGGGCCTATTCGCGGGCAAGCCCTGCTCCTACAGTATTGTGTCGTACACAGATTTTGTGCTCGACGGCGAACTGTAGGAGCAGGGCTTGCCCGCGAAGACGGCCGCACAGGCACCGCCATATCCAGCGGCGACACGCAAAAAAGCCGACGCAAA